>NZ_JAQCMU010000002.1:0-496308 GCF_030272855.1 Streptococcus sp. SC1
TGAAGTAACATCTTCAACAATCGTCAAAGACGGTAAGGATGGTAAATCTCCACTAGCTAAAGTTGTCGACAATAATAATGGCACACACACAGTTCAAGTCGGCCTCGATAAGAACAACAATGGTCAGCTTGATCCAAGTGAAGTAACTTCAACAACTATCGTCAAAGATGGCGCAACTGGTGCTACAGGAGCGACCGGAGCTAAGGGCGAAGATGGTAAATCATCATTAACTGAAGTAGTTGATAACCACGATGGTACTCATACTGTTAAAGTTGGAATCGATAAGAACGGCGACGGTAAGCTTGATCCAAGCGAAGTAACGTCAACGACTATCGTTAAAGACGGCGCAACTGGTGCTACAGGAGCGACCGGTGCAACTGGTGCAACTGGTGCGGATGGTAAATCATCATTAACTGAAGTAGTTAACAACAACGACGGTACGCACACTGTTAAGGTCGGTCTTGATAAGAATGGCGACGGTAAGCTTGATCCAAGTGAAGTAACGTCAACGACTATCGTTAAAGACGGTGCAACAGGAGCGGATGGTAAACCATCATTGGCTAAGGTTGTTGACAACAACAACGGCACCCATACTGTTCAAGTCGGCCTCGATAAGAACAATAACGGTCAGTTGGATTCAGACGAAGTAACCTCATCTACCATCGTTAAAGACGGTAAGGATGGTAAATCTCCATTAGCTGAAGTAGTTAACAACAACGACGGTACTCATACTGTTAAAGTTGGACTTGATAAGAATGGCGACGGTAAGCTTGATCCAAGTGAAGTAACGTCAACGACTATCGTGAAAGATGGCGCAACTGGTGCTACAGGCGCAACTGGAGCTAAGGGTGAAGATGGCAAGCCATCATTGGCTAAGGTTGTAGACAACAACGATGGCACTCATACTGTTCAAGTCGGACTTGATAAGAACGGCAACGGTCAGTTGGATTCAGACGAAGTGACCTCATCTACCATCGTTAAAGACGGTAAGGATGGTAAATCTCCATTAGCTGAAGTAGTTAACAACAACGACGGTACGCATACTGTTAAAGTTGGTCTTGATAAGAACGGCGACGGTAAACTTGATCCAAGTGAAGTAACTTCAACGACTATCGTTAAAGACGGCGCAACTGGTGCTACAGGAGCGACCGGAGCTAAAGGCGATAAAGGTGAAGATGGTAAATCATCATTAACTGAAGTAGTTGATAACCACGACGGTACGCATACTGTTAAGGTCGGACTTGATAAGAATGGCGATGGTAAACTTGATTCAAGTGAAGTAACGTCAACAACTATCGTTAAAGACGGCGCAACTGGAGCTACAGGAGCGACCGGAGCCAAGGGTGAAGATGGTAAATCATCATTAACTGAGGTAGTTAACAACAACGACGGTACGCATACTGTTAAAGTTGGTCTTGATAAGAATGGTGATGGTAAACTTGATCCAAGTGAAGTAACGTCAACGACTATCGTTAAAGACGGTGCAACAGGAGCGGATGGTAAACCATCATTGGCTAAGGTTGTAGACAATAACGATGGCACTCACACTGTTCAAGTCGGACTTGATAAGAACGGCAACGGTCAGCTTGATCCAGACGAAGTGACATCTTCAACTATCATCAAAGATGGTAAGGATGGCAAAGCTGGGGCAACAGGTGCCACAGGAGCTAAGGGTGAAGATGGTAAATCATCATTAACTGAAGTAGTTAACAACAACGATGGTACGCACACTGTTAAGGTCGGTCTCGATAAGAACGGCGACGGTAAGCTTGATCCAAGTGAAGTAACTTCAACGACTATCGTGAAAGATGGCGCAACTGGTGCTACAGGAGCGACAGGTGCAACTGGTGCAGATGGAAAAGATGGTAAATCATCATTAACTGAAGTAGTTAACAACAACGACGGTACTCATACTGTTAAAGTTGGACTCGATAAGAACGGTGACGGTAAACTTGATCCAAGCGAAGTGACTTCAACAACTATCGTGAAAGACGGTAAAGATGGTAAGACACCATTAGCAGAAGTAGTTGACAACCAAAATGGAACACACACCATTAAGATTGGTTTTGATACAAATGGTAATGGTAAGCTTGATCCAGATGAAGTAACCTCTGCTACAATCGTTAAAGATGGAAAAGACGGTAAAGATGGCAAGGACGGCAAAGACGGTAAAGATGGTCAAAGCTCACTTGTAACGCTCGTTGAAAATGAAGATGGTAGTGTTACTATTCTTGTTGGAATTGATAAGAATAACAATGGTAAGGTTGATTCTGATGAAGTAACATCTTCTACAATTATCAGAAATGGTAAAGATGGTAAGGACGGCAAAGACGGAAAAGATGGTAAAGATGGTAAGGACGGTAAGGACGGTAAAGATGGCAAGGGTGTAACCGGTCCAACCGGCCCAACCGGTCCAACCGGTCCTACAGGTCCAACCGGCCCTACAGGTCCAACCGGCCCAACCGGCCCTACAGGTCCAACTGGTCCTACAGGTCCAACTGGTCCTACAGGTCCAACTGGTCCTACAGGTCCAACCGGCCCAACCGGTCCAACTGGTCCTACAGGTCCAACTGGTCCAACCGGCCCAACCGGTCCAACTGGTCCTACAGGTCCAACCGGTCCTACAGGCCCAACTGGTCCAACCGGTCCTACAGGTCCAACTGGCCCTACTAATCCAATAAAACCAGTAGTTCCAACAGCTCCAACAGTTCCAGCTAAGCCAACAAAACCTGCAGGAACAACCAAAGTAGTAGCTAAGTCAGGAACCCTTCCTAAGACTGGTGATAATAGCAACCATGAAGTAGGTCTGGTAGGCGCAGGACTTCTATCAGCTGCACTTCTAGCTGCCTTAGGTGTTTCTAAGCGAAAAGAAGAAGAACTCTAAGATATTCTATTTATAAAATTTAAGCAATATCAAGTTTAGAGTAAAACAGAGGCTATTAGGATTATTAAAATTCTACTAGCCTCTAGTTTTGTTGTATTAATGTTTTGGAGGAATTGAATGTCATCAATTGTATTGAATATGATTGTAAAAAATGAAGCCCATATAATTTTGGAAACACTCCAAAATTTGGTCAATTCAATCACATTTGACTACTGGGTCATTTCTGACACTGGCTCCACAGATGGAACGGAAAACCTCATCTTGAACTTTTTTAGTGAGGTGGGGATTCCAGGAGAATTGCACAAAGATGAATGGCAAAACTTTGCACATAATAGAAATTTAGCCCTAAATTATGCAAGAGGAAAGGGAGACTATATTCTAATCTTTGATGCAGATGATTTCGTTGAAGGTAGTTTAAAAATCTCTACTGATCTTGAAGCAGATGCCTATTATCTCAATTTTTCAGATGAGAGTGGAGTTCTTTCATTTCGTCGTGTAGCTCTTGTTAAAAATAATCCAGAAATTTATTGGCGAGGAGTCGTGCATGAATTTATTGAATTGCCTGAAGGTGCCAGTTATGGAAATCTTGTAGGACCTTATTCAGTCATTGCAAGAACAAGAGGCGCACGAAGTCTAGACGATGATAAATATTATCATGATGCAACTGTACTTGCAAATGCTGTTTATAATAATCAAGACCCTGATTTAGAGCCTAGATATACCTTTTATTGCGCGAGATCTTATCGTGATGCAGGTTTATACCAGGAGGCCTTGTCTTGGTTCAAAAAACGTGCAGTTATGACGGATGGATGGTCAGAGGAAGCTTATTATTCTTGTCTAGAAATAGCGCAAATTTATGAAAATGAAGGGAAAGCTCTTGAAGGACGGGAGTATTTGGAAAAAGCCATCCAGATTAACCCTAATCGCGCTGAAGCATGGTCTCAATTAGCTAAATTATATAGAGAGGCAGGGCAGCATCACATTGCTTTTGCTTATGCTTATATGGCTAAGGATTTAGAATTGAATCCGGATAGTCTTTTCAGCTGGAACAGGGTTTATGACTATTGGATTCCATTTGAATTGTTAGAAAATGGTGTCAAAATAGGGAATTTTGAAGTTGCCTACCAAGGCTTCAGAGCTTTAATTCTGGCAGGTCAGGCCGATACTTATAAGAACTATTATGAATACTTACCTCAGTTCGAACAGTATCTAGATAATGAGATTATTGAGAAGATTATAGAAGTCATTAACGGTACAGAAGCTTAATTGAATCTGTCAATACAGTTTTTGTCGAGTATAACGGCCTGATACATGCCAAACTTTGGAGAGGACCAATTGGTCTTCTCCTTTTTTGCTCTTGGAGCAGTTGGTATTAGCTTGGCTCTTAGTTTTTAAAGTCATAAAAAAACAGAAATTCGTTATGAATTTCTGTTTTTTATTTATTCTTGATAAGAGACGATGCCAATGATGGTATCGACAGCGCGTTCCATGGTTTCTAGGCTGACATATTCGAAGCGGCCGTGCATGTTTTCGCCGCCGGCAAAGAGGTTAGGTGTCGGAATGCCCATAAAGGAAATTTTAGAGCCATCAGTTCCGCCACGGATAGGCTCGATGACAGGCTGGATGTCCAGACTTTCCATGACTGCTTTGGCGATATGGATAGGTGTCATGTCTTTTTCTATGACCTGCTTCATGTTGTAATACTGGTCTTTAAGGGTCAAAATAACACGCTCGCTGCCTAGCTCTTGGTTCATCTTATCAGCGATAGCCTGCATAGCAGCTTTGCGATTTTCAAAAGCCTCTGTCTCAAAGTCACGAATAATGTAGCTGGCTTGAGCTTCTTCGACAGTACCGGTCAAGTTCATCAGGTGGTAGAAGCCTTGGTAGCCATCGGTCTTCTCTGGTCGGTCGTCTTCTGGCAGCTGGTTGTGGAAGTCAATAGCCAGCTGAAGTGCATTGACCATCTGGTCCTTAGCAGTTCCTGGATGGACATTGCGACCTTGGAAGGTCAATTCTGCGCCAGCAGCGCTAAAGGTTTCGTACTGGAGCTCACCTAGAGGTCCGCCATCCACTGTGTAGGCAAAGTCCACATCGAAGTCTTCCGCGTCAAACTTATCAGCTCCGATACCGATTTCCTCGTCTGGACCAAAGCCCACTCGGATTTCTCCATGCTTGATCTCTGGGTGGGCAGACAGGTATTCGATAGCAGTCATGATTTCAGCAATACCTGACTTGTCGTCTGCTCCCAAAAGGGTTGTTCCGTCAGTCGTAATCAGAGTTTGGCCCTTGTATTTATGGAGACTGGCGAAGTCTGCAGGATCTAAGTTAAAGCCAGATTGCCCAAGCGGTATCACACCGCCATCATAATTCTCAATGACCTGTGGCTGGATGTTTTCTGCGTTGAAGTCTGCCGTATCCATGTGGGAAATAAAGCCAATCTTGCGGGTAAAGCTAGGGTCGTTGGCTGGCAGAGTTCCAATCGCAAAGCCATTTGGCAGGTAGTAGACATTTTCCAAGCCAACTCGCTTCATCTCAGGAATGAGGACATTGTTAGCAAAGTCCACCTGACTTTGGGTACTGGGTGTAGTAGTAGATGTCTCGTCTGAGCGTGTGTTAACTTTGACATAGGTCAGGAAACGATCTAAAAGATTAGGGTATTTCATAAAAGCTCCTTGTTTTCATAGGTTAAGTCTATTTTAGCACAATCTTGAACAAAAGACATCCGTAAGTCACCATTTCTATAGTTGAAAAGGCTTGGAAGATGAGCGCAATGGAAATAGTTGAAAATAAGCCTTATAAGCTTGAAGAATAGGATTTTTTGCAAGCCTATGAATATAAAATGATTGAGAAAATACAGTGGCAAATATGCTAGAGGTGTATGCTAAAGGAAATTTTGTGATATAATAAAAAGTAGAAAATCAATATAGTAAATAAGAGGTAGTACCATGATTTATGAGTTTTGTGCAGAGAATGTTACCTTGCTAGACAAGGCTTTAGAGGCCGGAGCGAAGCGGGTTGAGCTGTGTGATAATCTAACAGTTGGTGGAACAACGCCTAGCTACGGTGTCATCGAGGCTGCAGTACGAATGGTCAAGCCTTATAATGCGACTGTGATGACCATGATTCGTCCTCGTGGTGGAAATTTTGTCTATTCAGATATGGAAATCGAGATAATGCTCTCGGACATTCAGAAGGCACGTGAGGCAGGGAGCCATGGCCTCGTTTTTGGTGTCTTATCGGAAAATAATGAGATTGATTATCCTAAGATGGAGCGGCTGCTTGAAGCGGCTCAGGGGCTGGATGTAGTCTTCCATATGGCTTTTGACGCTATTCCTGCTGAATATCAGTTCGGAGAGCTAGACTGGCTGGTTGAACACGGTGTTAAGCGGATTTTGACTCATGGCGGGTCAGCGTCAGAGTCTATTCTAGAGCATTTGGCTTGGCTGGATGAGTTGATTGAGCATGCGGCAGGGCGGATAGAGATTTTACCTGGTGGTGGGATTAACCTAGAAAATCGTGCTGAGATTGCTAACACTTTGGGTGTTGATCAATTGCACGGCACCAAAGTAGTATTTTAGCAGGAAAGCTCATGCTGGATTTATTTGAAAAATACAGGCTGAAGGAAGAAAGTTTGCTGGATTATGGTTTTGTCAGGTCTGGTGCAGGATACAGTTATTCGACTGAGATCATGGCTGGTGACTTCCAGATAGATGTGCTGATTTCCGATAGAAAGCTGGATTTTCAGGTGCTTGACTTGGATACAGGTGATGAATATCGACAAGTCAAGATGGAAAGTATGGCTGGAGAATTTGTCGGACAAGTCAGGGCGGCCTGTCAGGAGGTTTTGCTGGATATTCGGCAGCATTGCTTTGAGGAAGTAGGCTTTCTTTATGAGCAAAGTCAGCGACTGAGTAGCTATGTGGCGACTACTTATCAGGGGCAGTTGGAGTATCTTTGGGAGAATTCTTCTCGGAAAAGCACTAATAGAGCCGCTGTTTTTCGCCATCAGGATAGCAAGAAATGGTACGGAGCTTTTTTGACGACCGATTGGACTAAGTTTGAAAAGGAGCGCAGTGGTCTGATTGAGGTCCTAAATGTCAAGAGTGACCGAGTTGCGGAACTTATTCAGCAAAAGGGAATTTATCCCGCCTTTCATATGAATAAAAAATACTGGCTTAGCTTGCCTTTGGATGGAACCTTGTCGGACCAGCAACTTTTTGATTTGCTGGACACCAGTTTTGCTCTAACTAAGAAAAAATGAGCATAGTTTGCCTGAGTTTCATTTTTATCTGAAATGGCGTATAATAGAGATAGTGAGAAACGGACAGTCGGATTAAGGGCTGTCCGTCCTTTGTTTGGAATGAGGAAACGGAATGAATCTTATCAGAAAACTGGACTGGTTTTTTAAACTGGAGAAGCGGCGCTATATGATCGGCATCTTGGCCTTGTCTCTGGTCAGTGTTTTTAATCTGATTCCGCCACGAGTCATTGGGCAGGTCATAGATAGAATTGCTAGGCAAAGTCTGACTACTGAAGAACTTATTTATAATCTTCTTCTTTTGATTTTGTCCGCTTTTATTATGTATGGTTTGCGGTATGTCTGGCGGCTCTATATCTTTGGTACAGCAAATAATCTGGGACGCATCTTACGCTTTCGGCTTTTTGAGCATTTTACACGGATGTCGCCAAGATTTTATCAAAAATACCGAACGGGTGACCTTATGGCTCATGCGACCAATGATATCAATGCGGTAGTCAGCGTGGCTGGTGGTGGTGTTATGTCAGCGGTAGATGCTTCTATTACGGCCTTGGTGACCCTCATCACCATGTTTTTGGTCTTGGACTGGCGGTTGACTCTGATTGCTATTCTCCCTCTGCCCTTTCTGTCTTGGGGGACCAGCTTGATTGGTCGGAAGAATCACGAGAGCTTTAAAGCGGCTCAGGAGGCTTTTTCTGATCTCAACAACAAAGTTCAGGAGAGCGTAGCGGGGATTAAAGTGACCAAGTCTTTTGGCTATCAGAATGCAGAGACTCAGTCCTTTGCAGCTATCAATCAAGAAGTCTACCAAAAGAACATCTTGGCTGCCAAGTACAATTCCCTGTTTGACCCGATGGTGCTGATTTTTGTTGGCTTATCATATGTTTTAACCCTGATTTTTGGGGGAATATTTATCTCTCAAGGTCAATTTACAGTCGGTGAGCTGGTTACCTTTATGACTTATCTGGATATGCTGGTTTGGCCGCTGCAGGCGATGGGTTATCTAGTGAATATCAGCCAGCGGGGAGCCGTTTCCTATGAACGGATTGAGAACTTGCTGGCTGAGGAGTCGGATGTAGAGGAAGCCAAGCAGCCACTTGCTAGTATTCAAAATGGCCGACTGGACTATGAGATAGATTACTTTGCTTATGAGAATGAAGCCACTTTGAAGGATATTCACTTTACATTAGAAAAAGGGCAGACCTTGGGGATTGTCGGACCGACTGGATCTGGGAAGACCACCTTGTTGCGCCTCTTGCTTCGGGAGCAGGATATTCAGGAAGGAGTAATTTATCTGAATGGCCACGATATCCGAGAGTATGCTCTTAAGGATCTGCGTGGTCTGATTGGTTATGTGCCTCAGGATCAGATACTCTTTGCCCTGTCCATTCGGGACAATATCCGCTTTGCCAATCCAGAACTATCAGAAGAGCAAGTCATCCGAGCAGCCCAGCTGTGTGGTGTTTATGAGGATATTAAGGCTATGCCAGATGGTTTGGATACGCTGCTTGGTGAGCGTGGCGTCTCGCTTTCTGGCGGTCAAAAGCAGCGTTTGGCTATGAGTAGAGCCCTCATCACCAATCCAGAAATTTTGATTTTGGATGATTCCTTGTCGGCAGTGGATGCCAAGACCGAACATATGATTTTAGAAAATCTCAAGCAGGAACGAGCTGACAAGACGACCATTATCACTGCCCATCGTCTGTCAGCCATTGTCCATGCAGATTTGATCCTAGTGCTGGAGAATGGCCGTATTAAGGAACGAGGTAGCCACCAAGAACTTCTGGCAGCACAGGGCTGGTATGCTCAAACCTATCAAAATCAACAACTATATGAACGTTTCAAGGAGGAGTCTGCAAAATGACAAAACAATCAACTTTTGGACGCCTCCTAGGTTATATGTGGCGCTACAAATGGATTAGTCTACTGGCTCTAGTCTTTATTTTTGCGACAACTCTGGTGACAACGGCCTTGCCACTTTTGGCTCGTTCTTATATTGACCAGTTTGTCAGCCGAGAGGCAGCCCAAAGTGGTCTCTATCTGCTGGCAATTTACTATGGTCTCTTTCTTTTGCGGGTGCTCCTTACTTTTCTGGGGCAGTATGCTTTTGCACGAGTGGCTTATAGCATTGTCCGCGATCTCCGTCAGGAGACTTTTGCGAATATGCAGCAATTAGGGATGGCGTATTTTGATCAGACTGCAGGAGGAGCTATTGTTTCCCGCTTGACCAACGATACCCAGTCAGTGGCTGATATGTTTAGCAGTATTTTTTCGAACTTCCTCAGCTCCATGCTTATCTTGGTGGTCACAATTGCAACTATGCTGGCTCTGAATTGGCGGCTGACTCTGCTGATTGTCCTCTTTTTGCCTATCATGCTTGGCTCGATTATCCTGTATCAGCGGCTGTCCAATCGCCTGCTCAAGCAAGTTCGAGCCAGACTGAGCGACCTCAATGTCAAACTTTCTGAGAGCATTGAAGGGATGCGGATCATTCAAGCTTTTAGTCAGGAAAAGCGGCTAATCGAGGAATTTGAAGCAATCAATGGGGAACACCTAGACTTTAGCAATCGCTATCTGAATGTGAACAGTCTCTTTCTGCGCCCAGCTATGTCCTTGCTGAAAATCTTGGCTTATGCTCTTATTCTGACTTATTTTGGCTTGAGTTGGCAAGTAGCTGGAGTAACTGCAGGTGTCATGTATGCCTTTATCCAGTATGTCAATCAGCTTTTCAATCCCTTGATTGATGTCATGCAAAATTACTCTGTTCTTCAGACGTCTATGGTGGCTGCGGAGCGCGTCTTTGAACTCATGGATCGTCGAGACTTTGAGCCTGAACAAGCTGAAGAGGGACCTGAGATTCAGGCAGGAAATATTGACTTTCAGCACGTGAGCTTTTCCTATGACGGAAAGAGAGAGATTTTAAAGGATATCTCTTTTAGCGTCAAGCAAGGTGAGACGATTGCCTTTGTCGGATCAACGGGTTCGGGCAAATCCTCCATTATTAACCTTTTCCTGCGTTTTTATGAATTTGAGATAGGGAAGATTCTTATCGATGGCAGAGACATCAGAGACTATAGTCAAGCAGAGTTACGCCGCAATATCGGTCTTGTCTTGCAGGATCCCTTTCTCTACCACGGCACCATTGCCTCCAATATCCGCATGTATCAGGAAAATCTATCGCAAGCAGAGGTCGAAGAAGCAGCTCGCTTTGTCGATGCCCATGACTTTATCAGCCATCTAGCTCAGGGCTATGATAGTCCGGTTACTGAACGCGGGTCCACCTTCTCTAGTGGCCAACGACAGCTTTTGGCTTTTGCCAGAACCATCGCAACCAAGCCTAAAATCTTGATTTTAGACGAGGCCACTGCCAATATCGATTCGGAAACTGAGGAGCTGATCCAGCATTCTCTCCGGAAAATGCGGCAAGGTCGAACCACTATTGCCATCGCCCATCGGTTGTCCACGATTCAGGATGCCAATTGCATCTACGTTTTAGATAAAGGGCGCATTATTGAGTCTGGTAGCCATGAAGAGCTTCTAGCACAAAATGGGACGTATAAGAAAATGTACCAGTTACAGGCTGGGATGTTAGATGCTTGATAAACAAGGAGAAATTCAAACAAAAGTTGTAGGACAATATGCCTACAACTTTTTTAGATAGTCTCTCAATTTTTCCAGATTTTCCTTTAAATCATCAAACCCTAGCTTAGCATAGTGGTAGGGGCAGGTCTGAATGTAGCTACTTTCAAAAAAGTCCAGCGGAAGCTTGCTATGTTTGAGGGAGCTGACTGATGGGAGGGATTGAAGGTCAAAAATCACGCCATCGGTTGTTAACTGGTGGGGTAGAGGGAAATGAAGGTCGTCCAAGAGGAATTGTGTCTTATTCTTTTCAACTTCCAGTTGGTTCAATAATGCCAGACGATTTTTTTCAAACATCAGATTGTCAATATAGAGGGAAAGAGCTTTTTGCATGATGAGGTTGCTGTCGTAGTCAACCGCTTTTTTATAGGAAAGAAAGGTTTCTCGAATCTGTGGTGGCAGAGCCAAAGCAGTGATGCGCAGGGCGGGAAAAAGGCTGGTGGAAAAAGACTTGATATAGAGAACTTGTTGGCTGTCATCTAGATAGTAAAAAGGCAGTTCTCGCTTGCTATCAAAGTCGGCCAGATAGTCGTCTTCAACAATATAAACATCATAACGCTCAGCAAGGGCAAGGATTTCTTCCTTTTCCTGACGGCTATAGGAATGTCCTAGTGGATAGTGGAAACGGGGAATCGTATAGAAAAACTTAATCCGCCTTGTTTTAAAAATCCTCTCTAACTCTTTCAGGTCAATCCCAGTCGGTTTACGCTCAATGGTCTCATAAGACAGTTTCTGATTTAGAAGTAAATTATTGATTCGGTGGTAAGTGGGCTGCTCAACCAGAATGGTCTCTTTGCCATTTGGGAAATCAATCTGAGAGAGAATATAGAGGGCTTGTTGGGTACCAGAAGTCAGAATCAGATTGTCTGCAGAAGTGTAGACGGCAGAGTCCAAAAGCAAGCGCTGGACTGACTGTCGCAGCTCCTCCAGTCCTTCTTGTTGGGAATAGTAGTTGAAAAGATAGTTTTCTCGACCAATCAGTGTTTCATTGACACACAGGCGGAAGTCTTCGTAGGCTTGGTGGCGGTCGTCTGTCACAGCCAGCTCCATATCTTCCTTTTTATTTTGGTCATTTTCCAAGACATAGTAGCCGCTCTTAGGCACGGCATAAATGTACTTCTGATAACGAAGCTCAATCAAGGCCTTCTGAGCAGTATCTTTGCTACAATGGTAGCGGTCTGCCAGCTTGCGGACGGAAGGAATCTTTTGCCCCGTAGTAAGTCTTCCCTTGTCAATATCCCTGATAATTCTATCCATGATGACTTGGTATTTAGCTTTTGCTGTCATTCTGTCCCCCCACAGATTTCTTTCTCTTATTTTACCTTATTTCTAGGAAGTTGACAAAGTTTCTTGTTCATTCAAAATATAAAAACCAGCCTTGAATTTCCTTCAAAACTGGTTCAATCTAGAACATTTGCGCCGTGCCTATTCTTGCAGAAAGCCCAGTGTCGCTAAGGCTTCCTCGATATAGTCTAAGTCCTGCTGAGAATCTGCCTCGATTAAATGATAGTGAATTCCATTTGTCAGCTCGGATAAGGCACGAAAATCGCTCTCTGAGACTTGCTCTAAAAATTGCTGCACATCACGACGGCAGGTTAATTTCAGATAGGTTTGGATTTCCCCATAGACAGGATGCTCAATCATGATATTTTTCACCCGTCCGCCATTATCAACGATAGCCAAAAGTTCGGCTTCGATATCGTCCGCCTTATGCTTGAGTTTAAAAAGACGGTGAAAATGAGCAGGTTGATTACTTTCTTTATAGAGATAGCCCCTATTGGTACTGATAATGGGAGTGCCATCGGCTCGCAGCAGGGCAATATCCTGAACGATAATCTGGCGAGTGACATGAAATTGTTCCGCCAAAAATTGTCCGTTTAAAGGTTGGCGAGCTTCTTTTAAAAGCTCTAATAGATCATTTCTTCGTTTTTTTGTCATAACTTCATTGTAAATCAAATCTCTAGAAGATTCAAGGTTTAACGAATCTTTTTCAGAGCCTGATAGACAAATTTGGCAATGACAAAGTCCACCATACTATGGACAATTGTACCAAATCCAACTAAACCGAAGAGGATATAGAAGGCATTAGCCGGATAGGCTGTTGTTGTGTAAAAGAGAATGCAGACCACTACCTCACCAAAGGCATGAATCAAGGCCAGCACGAAATTAAAGATCCAGGCCGTTTTCTGATTGTCCAATATACCAGGATGCTTTTGCAGGTAAAGAGCGCCGATAGTCCCGAAGAGCAGATGAGACAGGGCTCTCAGGGTGATGATGAAAGGAAGGCCGGACATGAAAAATCCGATGGTAGAGCCGAGAACGACAATGACTGTCATGAGTGGTGAGATGAACATGGCCAGAAAGATTGCAACGTGGCTGGCTAGAGTGAAGGAAGCAGGCGGGATGACAATCTTAATCGGCATGACCAGCGGGATGACGATGGCTAGGGCTGTCAAAAAAGCAGTTAAGGTCATAAACTGATTTTTAGATGTTGGTTTCATAATAAACTCCTTTTATCTACTGTATATACACTAGAATAGTACATTGTTTTGTCATAAAAGTCAAGAAAGTTTTTTGAAAACAAGTGATTTTTTTACACATTTGTCAAATAAGATAAAATATCGTATAATAAGACGGTAAAATATGGATGTCATTCAGGTTCTGTTCTTTTTCTGAATGTCTGTCCATCTATAAGGAGAAATGATTTAATGAATAATTTGCCAAATTGCCCAAAATGTAACTCAGAATACGTTTATGAAGATGGTGTTCTTTTAGTTTGCCCAGAATGTGCCTACGAATGGGATCCAGCAGAAGTTGCGGCAGGAGAAGCTGGTCCAGTGGCTATTGATGCGAACGGAAACCAGTTGGCCGATGGGGATACAGTTACCTTAATCAAGGACTTGAAAGTCAAGGGTGCTCCTAAGGACCTCAAACAAGGAACGCGCGTGAAAAATATCCGCATCGTTGAAGGCGACCACAATATTGACTGTAAGATTGACGGATTTGGCGCTATGAAGCTCAAGTCGGAATTTGTCAAGAAAATCTGAGAAGCGCTATGAATAAAAAAGTAATTCTTGCTTATCGCCTTCTTCTTCTGGTTTTGGCTTTTGTAGGAGTCTATCTGGAAATTGCTAAACTTGGCGTGGGAATGCTGATGTACTACACGGTCTTGTCTAATCTTCTGGTTCTATTATTCACCGCCTATCTCATTTTTAGAATGTGGACGGACAATAATTGGGAGAGTTCCAAGCTGTTGCGCGTGAAGGGCGGTGTGACCATGTGTATCATGATTACCTGCGTCGTCTATCACCTGCTCCTAGCTCCGATTGCGACAGATTTTTATCGTTTGGAAAATTTCCTTTGCCATTACATTGTGCCTCTCATGTTTTTCTTTGATACTCTTGTATTTGATAAAACTCGGCAGTATCGTTGGTTTGATCCCATTTCTTGGACAAGTGTTCCGCTGATTTACATGATTTTTGCTCTTATTAACGGTTTTTTCTTGAAAATTGATATTCCGAATGCTAAGGATAAACCCTTTCCCTACTTTTTCCTTAATGTCTATAAGCACGGTTGGCCTTATGTTATCAAGATGTGCTTGATTATCTTTGTGGCTTATCTAGTCTTTGGTTATGTTTTCTACGGAATCAAATCTATCTCATTTTCAAAGAAGAAAGCTTAGAGTACTATAGTAGGAAATAGAAAACAGATGTTCTCTGTTTTTTATTTTGTTAAAAAAGCTAGTAATTTCTCATGAAAAAAGTTCATTTTTTTCTTGAAATGGAATTGAAATTGTGGTATAGTTATAAACAATTAAATAGTCCTTTAATTCTATCCAGAGAGATAGGCAAGGAGCAAAGTAAAAATGATGGGTGGAGTGTGACAAGTGCGTCTTGTTTCAGCCTGTCTCTATTTTCTGAGGTCTCCTTGCAAAAGGAGGCTTTTTTAATGTTTTTAGGAGGTTTAGATGAAGACAAAGGAAGTTGTCGATGAGATCACTATGAATCGTGCCATCACGCGAATCACCTATGAAATCATCGAGCGCAACAAGGATTTAAGCCAAATCGTTTTGGCAGGCATTAAGACCAGAGGGGTTTTCATTGCCAAGCGGATCCAGCAAAGACTGGCTCAGCTAGAGAAAATTGAGATTCCAGTTTGCGAAGTGGATACAAAGCCCTTCCGAGACGACATCAAGGTCAAGGAAGACACGACAGTGATTCCAGTTGACATTACTGATCGTGAAGTGATTCTCGTTGACGATGTGCTCTATACAGGTCGGACCATCCGTGCAGCCATTGATAATCTTGTCAGCAATGGGCGGCCATCACGCGTCAGTCTTGCCGTTCTAGTGGACCGTGGGCACCGTGAGCTACCGATTCGATCAGACTATGTTGGCAAAAATATTCCAACGAGCCGCCGCGAAGAGATTATTGTTGAAATGACTGAAAAAGATGGTCAGGACCGAGTTCTGATTGTAGAGGAGGAGACAAGATGATTCAAGAAGTTAAATACGATGTCCATGATATGCCAAATCCTGGCTTACTCTTAGGACTTTCATTCCAGCATTTATTCGCCATGTTTGGGGCGACAGTGTTGGTTCCGATTCTGGTGGGAATTGACCCAGCGGTAGCCCTGTTTTCAAGTGGTTTGGGAACGCTGGCTCACTTGACAGTGACCAAGTACAAAATCCCTGCTTATATGGGCTCCAGCTTTGCTTATATCGCTGCCATGCAAATTCTAATGAAGACAGATGGGATTGCTGCGGTTGCGCAAGGTGCTATCACGGGAGGTTTGGTCTACTTCATCGTAGCCCTCATCGTGAAATTCGCAGGAAACGCCTGGATTGATAAGATTTTGCCGCCAGTAGTGGTGGGGCCGATCATCATGGTGATTGGTCTGAGTCTGGCGGGCACAGCCGTTGGCGATGTGATGTATAAGACCGTTGGAGACCAGAAGGTCTACGACATCACCTACTTTGCTATCGGGGTGGTAACCCTCCTCTGTGTCATTCTCTTTAACATCTACGGTAAGAAAATCGTTGGTATTATTCCAGTACTGCTGGGCTTGATTGTTGGCTATATCTTCGCTCTGATTGTCGGAGCGGTGACAGGTCAGGAGATTATCTCTTTTGCCAACGTGACAAAAGCTTCTTGGTTCCACGTTCCGCCGATGAATCTTCCGTTTATAGATTATGATTTTAAATTGTATCCAAGTGCAATTCTAACAATGGCACCGATCGCCTTTGTAACGATGACAGAGCACTTTGGGCATGTGATGGTTCTGAATAGCTTGACAGGCAAGGATTTCTTTAAAGAGCCTGGTTTGGATAAGACTTTGGCTGGGGATGGTCTGGCTCAGGTCATCGCGGGTATCTTTGGTGCTCCGCCAGTGACCAGCTACGGTGAGAATATCGGGGTTATGGCGCTCAATAAAATCTACAGCGTTTATGTGATTGCTGGTGCTGCTATATTGGCGATTATCATGAGTTTTGTTGGGAAAGTATCCGCCCTGCTCCAATCGATTCCAAGTCCAGTTTTGGGAGGCATTTCCATCGCCCTCTTCGGGGTAATTGCTTCCAGTGGTTTGAAAATTCTGATTGAAGCGCAAACCAATTTTGACAACAAAAAGAACCTGCTGATTGCTAGTGTCGTTCTGGTATCTGGTATCGGTGGTCTGACCCTGCAACTATCAGGTCTGCAAGTTTCAGGAGTTGCCTTGTCAACTGTTCTCGGAATTGCCCTCTACCTCATCCTGCCAGAACCTAAAAATTAGGCTGACGAGATTGCTACATTTGTCCAAAGTTTTTAATAAAAAAGGAGTATAACATCATGTCATCAAATCAAATCGCACTTAAAAATCTTGTATCTATGGAACACCTCACGAACGAAGAAGTAATGGCTTTGATCAAGCGCGGGATTGAATTTAAAAACGGCGCAAAGGTTCATTATGATGAGCAGCATATCGTTGCAAATCTCTTCTTTGAATCTTCAACTCGGACTCACAAGGCTTTTGAAGTAGCAGAATTAAAACTTGGATGCGACCTGCTTGACTTTGATGTCAAGACAAGCTCAGTCAACAAGGGAGAAACTTTGTATGACACGATTTTGACTATGTCAGCTCTCGGTGTAGATGTCTGTGTCATCCGTCACCCTGAGGTGGATTACTATAAAGAATTGATCGAAAGCCCAACAATTACAACTTCTATCGTAAATGGTGGTGATGGTTCTGGTCAGCATCCGAGTCAAAGTTTGCTTGACTTGATGACAATTTACCAAGAATTCGGTCATTTTGATGGTTTGAAAGTAGCTATCGCTGGTGACCTTGATCACTCTCGTGTAGCCAAGTCTAATATGCAAATCTTGAAACGTCTTGGTGCCGAGCTCTTCTTTGCTGGTCCAGATGAGTGGAGAAGTGCGGAGTTTGCTGACTATGGTAAGTTCGTAACCATTGATGAAGTGATTGACCAAGTGGACGTGATGATGTTCCTGCGCGTACAGCATGAGCGCCATGACTACAACTCTATTTTCTCTAAGGAAAATTATCATAAACTTCATGGTTTGACGCAAGAGCGCTATGATCGTATGAAGGATACCGCTATCCTGATGCACCCAGCGCCTGTCAATCGCGATGTAGAAATTGCAGACCATTTGGTTGAAGCTCCAAAATCTCGGATTGTAGAACAAATGACAAATGGCGTCTTTGTCAGAATGGCTATCATTGAGGCTGTTCTCAAAGGACGAAACTAATCTCAAATGTAGCTCGGGAGTAGGATTGGACTCTAGAAGGGTCTGCCTACTCCTTTTTTATAACTTAACATTAAAGACGGATAAAAGACAAATGTTAAACTAAAAAGAACTACTCGAAATCACTGTTTCTGAGTAGTTCTTTTGATTTATGCATTGTTGGATTTTGCAAAGATTCTTGGGCTGACTTTTTTGAGTTGTGGAATGAAGACCAGACTGACTCCGATAACGATGAGGCGGTCTGCATAGTCGGTTAGCGCTTGGACGATGATGGTGCTGGTGACCAAATCTAAGCCTAAACCGTGTAAACCTTGAACGATAATACTAGAGCCGCTTGGGGTAATTCCTTTGAAGACAATGACGGTAATCAGAGAGGCCAAAGCAGTAGCTGGTAGTGAAACTAGAACCGTTTTCCAGAGAAGGTTTAGTCTTGGTTTTGAAGCAGAAGTGAAAAAGACTGAGACAAGCAGAGCCAAAAGAATGGCTACTGGAGAGAAATAAATAGCAGAAATGTCTGTTGTAAAAGCGCTAATAAGAGCACTGGCAACCGCTGTTCCTACTCCCCAAATAGGTCCTAAAATGAGGCTGGCCAATATCGTTCCAAAAGTATCCAAATAAACAGGAAGTTTTAGAAAAAGTGCGATGTTGGCCCCGATATAGTTTAGAGCGATGCAGATAGCTGTAAATGTGATGGTAAATGGTGTTGTTTTTTTCATAATTTTATCCTAAATTTAAAGTTTCCAGATCTTGGCAGATAATTTCCTTTGACGTGTTGAGTATCACGGAGAGAAAATCCTGAAAGAAGAGGTGGGTGTTTACTTGGGTCAGCACCTTAGCATTGGCTTGCTTACCATAAAAATGATAGGCATCAACTAGTGTTTGTCCCACGGCAATACCTTCCGTTGCAAGATCGACGAAGGAGTCAAAGCCTTGGCAAAGGTCCTCATGCAGGAAATGGGCAACGGCCAAGGGATCGTTGATGACACAACCGATGATATGTTCATACTCCCAATGAAAATCCCAGTAAAAACGAGTGATTTTTCCGACAAAGTCAGCGACTTCAGGATTGATAAAACGCATATATTCCAATAGATTGGGTGTCAAGACAATCTTTCGCGTGACATCTAGACCGACCATTTCAATCTTTTTTCCAAGTTTTTCGTAGGTTTCTTGGGCTGCATGTGGATCGCACCAGTAGTTGTACTCAGCTACGGGCGAACAGTTGCCGTGCGATTTGTAATTGCCGCCCATGCTGACAAATCGGTCTAGATGTTGCCCAAGTGTAGGATTTTTCCTAAGAGCCAAGGCAATATTGGTCAAAGGTCCTAGTGCAATGATGGAAGTATCACTATTTTTCTGGAAATAGTCAGCTAGAAAATCATAAGCTGCTTGTGGCTGGGCTTGGGTGGAACTATTTCTTGTTATCCCACTTTCCCCTAGTCCATCCATACCGTGGGTATCCTGGGCGGAGAGAAAGTCACGAACCAAGGGCTTGTCGGCTCCTACATAAACTGGAATATCCAGCCTATTCAGCCTTTCTAGGATCTTAAAGGCATTTTCAAGACCAAGTTCCACTGGGACATTTCCAGCGACTATGGTCAAAGCAACGACCTCTAAGTCAGGGTGTTGCAGGGCATAGAGTAGGGCTAGGCTGTCGTCTATGCCAGGGTCGCAGTCAATAATAACTTTTCTTTTCATAGGTCCTCCTTTTGAGAAATAAAATAAGGCTGAAACCTCCGTCTCAACCTCTCAGTTAGTTCTGCCAAAGTGGCAGGACACCAGAAAAAACTATGCGCAATTACATTACTTTAGAATATAAGGGTACTTAGTTTTTTATACTGGGAAGTTTGCGAACCAGTCCAAAACAAGTGTTTTGAATTATGCATTTACTATCATAAAGAAAAATTTCCTAAAAGTCAATGGGAAGGAGGACAAGAATAGTCAGTCTTTTGACTTTATGATATAATAAGTAAGATAAAAGAAATGAGGAGAATACAATGGCAAAAATAGTACAAACAGATAAAGCACCAGCAGCAATCGGACCTTATGTCCAAGGAAAAATCGTTGGCAACCTTTTATTTGCAAGTGGTCAGATTCCTTTGTCACCAGAGACGGGAGAAATTGTAGGTGCAACGATTGAAGAGCAGACCCAGCAAGTTTTAAAAAATGTAGGAGCTATTTTGGAAGCAGCTGGAACAGATTTTGACCATGTGATCAAGGCAACCTGTTTCCTAAGTGATATCAATGATTTTGTGCCATTTAATGAGGTCTACAAAACGGCCTTTAAAAGCGAGTTTCCAGCTCGTTCGGCAGTAGAAGTGGCTCGCTTGCCTCGTGATGTAAAAATCGAAATCGAAGTCATTGCTGAGATCGTAGAATAAATGATTGGGACCGGGAGAAGTTTCCCGTCCTTTTTTAGAAATAAAATGTTAGACGAAGGGAGAAAGAATGGCTGAACACAAGATTCAATTAGTGATTGTGACAGGAATGAGCGGTGCCGGAAAGACTGTCGCTATCCAGTCTTTTGAGGATTTGGGTTATTTTACCATTGATAACATGCCGCCGACCCTAGTACCAAAGTTTTTGCAGTTGGTCGAAGGAACAAAGGACAATGATAAGTTGGCTCTGGTTGTTGATATGAGGAGTCGCTCCTTCTTTTTGGAGATTCAGGATATTCTGGATGAGCTAGAAAGAAGCACGGAAATTGATTTTAAAATTCTATTTTTGGATGCGGCCGACAAGGAGTTGGTGGCTCGCTATAAGGAAACTAGACGCAGTCATCCCTTGGCCGCCGACGGGCGAATTTTAGATGGTATTAAACTGGAGCGCGAACTTTTAGCTCCTCTGAAAAATCTCAGTCAAAATGTTGTAGATACGACGGAACTGACACCACGGGAGCTCAGAAAGACCATCTCTGAACAATTTTCAAACCAGGCTGATCTGCACAGTTTCCGCATCGAGGTTATGAGTTTTGGTTTCAAATACGGTTTGCCTCTGGATGCGGACTTGGTTTTTGATGTACGTTTTTTGCCTAATCCCTACTATAAACCTGAGCTGCGCAATCAGACAGGATTGGACAAGGATGTCTTTGATTATGTCATGAACCATGCGGAGTCAGAAGAGTTTTACCAGCATTTGCTGGGCCTGATTGAGCCGATTTTGCCCGGCTATCAAAAGGAAGGAAAGTCTGTGCTGACTATCGCAGTTGGCTGCACGGGCGGACAGCACCGCAGTGTGGCTTTTGCACAGCGTTTGGCGGATGATTTAGCGAAAAACTGGCCAGTCAATGCCAGTCATCGTGACAAAAATCGCCGGAAGGAAACGGTGAACCGCTCATGAGAAAACCGAGAATTACAGTTATCGGCGGCGGTACAGGAATTTCAGTTATTTTAAACAGCCTGCGGAAAAAGGATGTGGAGATCACAGCCATTGTCACAGTTGCAGATGATGGCGGCAGTTCTGGTGAGCTGCGTAAGAACATCCAGCAGCTGACGCCGCCGGGTGACTTGCGAAATGTTTTGGTGGCTATGTCTGATATGCCAAAGTTTTATGAGAAGGTCTTCCAGTATCGCTTTGCCAAAGGAGACGGCGTTCTAGCAGGTCATCCCCTTGGGAATCTGATTATTGCAGGCATTTCCGAAATGCAGGGTTCGACCTATAATGCCATGCAGCTTCTGACCAAGTTCTTCCATACAACAGGTAAAATCTACCCTTCAAGCGATACTCCGCTGACTCTGCATGCTGTGTTTACAGATGGAACAGAAGTTGTCGGTGAGAGCAATCTAGCTAGTAAGGCTGGTATGATTGAGCGGGTCTATGTGACCAATACCTATGATGATGAAAAGCCTGTTGCTAGTAGAAAGGTGGTCCAGAGCATTTTGGATAGCGATATGGTGGTGCTGGGACCGGGTTCTCTCTTCACCTCCATCTTGCCAAACCTCGTAATTGAAGAAATCGGACAAGCTATTTTAGATACTAAGGCAGAAGTAGCCTATGTTTGCAATATTATGACTCAACGTGGCGAAACCGAGCACTTTTCAGATAGCGACCACGTTCAAGTATTGCATCGTCATCTGGGCAAAAAGTTCATTGATACTGTCTTGGTCAATATCGAGCCAGTTCCGCGCGAGTATATGAATAGCAATAAATTTGATGAATATCTGGTTCAAGTTGAGCATAATTTTCGAGGGCTGCAAGAGCAAGTTCCGCGTGTCATTTCATCGAATTTCCTTCGATTGGAAAATGGCGGAGCTTTCCATGATGGAGAGTTACTTGTGGATGAATTGATGCAGATTATACAGGTGCGCAAATGAGCTTCACAGTAAAAGTAAAAGAAGAGCTTTTAAGCTTATCTGTAAAAGACAAAAACGAGTTGGCTGCCATGATCAAGATGGCTGGTAGTTTAGGAATTTCTTCGACCGGCCTCACCTTATCCATTTCAACAGAAAATGCCAAGATTGCTCGCCATCTCTATGAATTGCTGTCGGACCTTTATCAGGTCAAATCAGAAATCCGCCACCATCAGAAGACTAATCTGCGCAAGAATCGCGTTTATACAGTATTTCTAGATCAAAAAGTGGAAGAAATCCTATCTGACCTGCACTTGGCTGACTCCTTTTTTGGTATCGAGGCCGGGATTGACCAGGCCATTTTATCAGATGATGAAGCCAGTCGTTCCTATCTTCGGGGAGCCTTTCTCTCGAATGGCAGCATGCGGGAGCCAGACTCAGGCAAGTACCAGCTAGAAATCTTATCCGTTTATCTGGATCATGCTGAGGATTTGGCTGCCTTGATGCGTCGTTTCCTACTGGATGCCAAGACCATCGAGCGTAAGAAGGGGGCTGTCACTTATCTGCAGCGGGCTGAGGATATCATGGATTTTCTCATTGTCATCGGTGCTATGGAAGCCATGGCTGAGTTTGAGTCTCTTAAGCTTATGCGGGAAGCGCGCAATGATCTCAATCGCGCCAATAATGCGGAGACAGCGAACATCGCTCGCACAGTTACAGCAAGTATGAAAACCATCAACAATATTGCCAAAATCAATGATAATATTGGCATTGAGAGTTTACCTGTAGACCTGCAGGAGGTTGCTCAACTTCGTATCCAGCATCCGGACTACTCCATCCAGCAGCTAGCTGATAGTCTGAGCCGACCTCTAACTAAGAGCGGTGTCAATCATCGCTTGAGAAAAATCAATAAAATTGCAGATGAATTATAAAAGCTGCTGAGCTTGAGCTCGGCAGCTGTTTTTTTATAGGCTTGTAGAATGTTTGGGTTGGACTTTTTGCTCAGGATAAATATGGTTAATGGCATTGTTGACAGCAGTAGGTGCCTCACCTAGCCCGGTCGCAATCAAATCAATCTTCCCCTCGTAGCTACAGCAGTCTCCAGCTGCATAGATACCTGGCACGGAAGTTTCTTGCTTGCTATTGACCAAAATCTTGTGACGGTTAAGCTCCAAGCCCCAATCTTTGAGATTGCCGACAGAGGATTTAAAACCGTAGTTGACAAAGAGATGATCCAGAGGCAAAAGCTGACTATCCTCTCCCTTGACTTGGCTGATTTCCAAGTGGGTAATCTTGCCATTTTCGCCGATTAATAGATGAGGTACAAAGGGTGTCTTAATTTCAACACTAGAAGCCTTGAGTTCTTCCACACTATGCTCCAAAGCTCGGAAGTTATCCCGACGGTGGACTAGGCTGGTTTCTGCAATCTTTTCAAAAGCTAGTGCCCAGTCAACAGCCGAATCGCCGCCTCCCAGAACAACAACTTTTTTACCAGCGTACTGGCTGATGTTTGAAACGTGATAGTGGAGGTTACTGTAAGATTCAGCATCGTCTAGCTCCAAAGCCCTAGGTTTGAAGGCGCCGCCTCCCATGGCGATGATAATGGTTTTGGTCTGATGCTGGGCTTGAGAAGTCGTGATGGTGAAGCCTTCATCAGATTTGACGATATCCAGCACTGTTTCATTGAGGCAAATCTCAGTCTGGAAAGTCTCCAGCTGCTCAATCAGACGCTGAGACAACTCTTCGCCAGTCAAATTAGTAAAGCCCGGTACATCCAGAATCTTCTTCTCTGGATAGAGAATGGCTGGCTGGCCACCCAGCTGAGGCAGGGAATCGATGATTTTAACCTTGGCTTGGCGCAAATGAGCGTAAAATGCAGCGAATAAGCCAACTGGACCGCCGCCGACAATCGTAATATCATACAGTTCAGACATAATTTTCCTCAATCTTTTTAAAATAAACTAGCATTATTGTACCACAAAAAGAGGTTGAAATGTAGTTAAATTTCGTAGGGATTGTAAAAGCCCCGTCGGGGGCTTCAAATTAAATAGCAAATAAATCATTGAGGTTTTCAGCCAAAGTCGGGTGGGTGAAGATTTGCTTGCTCAAGTAAGTGTAAGGAATCTTATTATCCATGGCTACAGTCAGGATATTGATAATTTCCTGAGCTCCCGCTGAGAAAATAGTTGCCCCGACGATTTCCTTGGTTTCAGTGTTGACAACGGCCTTGAAGGCACCGCGTAAGTCAGCATTGACATGTCCGCGAGGCATTGCTGCGACAGGAATCTCCTTAACTGCAATCGGCAGTCCTTGCTCTTGGGCTTCCTTTTCAGTCAATCCGATTTGAGCCAAAGGCGGTGTAATAAACATGCTGGTAGGGACGTTTTTACGGTCTTCCAGTGTGTAGCTACCATCGCCAGCCAGATAGCTATAAAGGATACGGAAGTCATCCAGTGAGATATAAGTGAACTGCAGACCGCCATTGACATCGCCAGCTGCAAATACACCAGGTACAGATGTTTCCAAGTGCTTGTTGACCTTGATAGCTCCGCGCTCTGTCAGCTCGATATCTGTATTTTCCAACTGCAGTGGCTCAACATTTGGCTTGCGGCCAGTAGCATAGAGCAGGGCATCAAAGCGGAATTCTCCATCCTCTGTCACAACCACAACTTCGTCACCATCATTTTTAATCTGCTTGGTTTGCACATTTTGCAGGAGTTGGATTCCGTCTTCTTCCATGTATTGCTTAGCTAGAGCAGCGATAGAAGGCTCTACTCGAGGGAGAAAGACAGGAGCAGCATCTAGCACAGTCACCTGGCTGCCCAATTTGTTGTAGAGCCCAGCAAACTCTAGGCCGATGTTACCGCCACCCAGAACTCCCAAGCGTTTAGGAAGTTCTTTCAGATTTTGGATGCCAGTTGAGTCATAGACATGTTCGGTTTCAGTCAGTCCTGGAATCGGCAGGACATTGGAAACAGCACCAGTATTGATGACAATAGTCTCAGCAGTCAGTTCCTCTTTCTCATCGCCAGCTGTGATTTCGATGACCTTATTGGAAAGGAAATGAGCTTCCGCATCGATGATGTCAACACCAGCTCCACTGATTGCTGCGTAGTTCTTCCCGTTGAGACGGCTGGTTACAGCATTCTTCTCAGCCATGACTTGGTCGAAAGCCAGGCCTTTTTCAGCTGCAACAAGCAGGGTCTTGGTTGGGATGCAGGCGATATTGATACAGGTTCCCCCGTACATAGCCTTGCTTCGCTCAATCAAAGCAACTTTTTTTCCTTGAGCCGCCATTTTGGCTGCCAATGTTTTACCGGCCTTACCAAAGCCGATGACAATTAAATCATAGGTTAACATAACTTACCTCCATTTTTCAAAAAAGATTGTATCACATCTAGTCGGAAAATGCTGAGTTTTGCTACGCCTATTTTAAAAATGCAATCTAAAACATTTTAATACACTTCGTCCATTTTATTGGAACTAAATTTTAGCGCTTTTTCTTGCACTATGTTATACTTTTTTTCGTCATAAATTTCTATAAGGAGAAGAAAATGTCTGTTTTTACACTGATTTTGGCAAGTTTGGTTGCCTTGGAATTTTTTTATATTATGTACTTGGAGACCATCGCAACGACTTCTGCAGCGACAGCACGGGTCTTTGGTATGTCTCAAGAGGAGTTGGAGCAGAAGTCGGTCAATACCCTTTTTAAAAACCAAGGAGTTTATAATGCTCTGCTGGGTATTTTGGTTTTAATTGCGACCTTTGTGCAGCCTAATCCAGTCTGGCTGGGGATTTTTATGGTTTATATCATCTTGGTAGCTGCTTACGGTGCAGTGACTAGCGATCCGAAAATTTTGTTCAAGCAGGGCGGACTAGCGATGTTGACTTTGCTGAGTTTGTTTTTCTAAAAAGGAGCGGGAAATAGTGATTTCCCGCTCTTTTTTTACATAATGATTGACTTTTTTATTAGACATGTGTAGAATAAAATCAGAAGAAGACTTTAGAAAGTATGGAAATATAATGAATCATTCAATTAAACGTTTACCAGATGGTGAATTTGCTATCTTAAAGATTATTTGGCACTTGCCAAATCCAACGACTTCAGCCCAAATCATGGAAAAGCTGGGCGAAGATAACCATTGGAAGCCTCAGACTTTGTTGACAGTTCTGGCTCGCTTGACGGAAAAGGGGTTTTTAGAAAGTGTTCGAAAGGGGCGTGAAAGACAGTATACAGCTTTAATTTCTGAAGAGGAATACTTAGAAGTAGAGACGTCAGACTTTTTGAAGCGCTACAATGGACATTCCATAGGAGGATTTGTCAAGACTCTCTTTTCATCTAATTCTTTTTCAGAAAATGAACTGGATGAGTTGCGTAATTTACTGAATCAGAAAGAGTAAGATGAGGTAGTACCCATGAAACAGTTCCTTTTGTCTTTCCTCTTAACCAGTTTCTCAACCTCGATCTTGGTTCTGTTTTTGAGCCTTCTTTTTGCAGCCCTTAAGACCAGGATTTCAGTCAAGGTCAAGTATTTTATCTGGTTTTTAATCTTGCTGAGCTTTCTATTCCCAATTCGTCCTCAATTTGGCTCTGGTTTGATTCGGCTGAGTACTGGGGCGACTGTTCAGACAGCTGTTAGAGCTGGCCAGACAAGTGGAGGGCAGACTGTTTCTCAAGTAGCTGAAAAAGCTAGCCAGGCAAATCTCTGGGAGGCTTTTCTAGGCCTACCTTAGTTTGAAATATTCTTTGTCATTTGGCTGCTTGGTTGTGCATTTAACCTAGGCAAATATGCTTATTCTTATATTCGTTTCAAAAAGATGTTGCAACGTTGGGGGACAGAGGTTGAGGACGAAGAGACTTTGTTCCAGTTGCATTTGATCAAAGAAAAGATGGGCGTTAAAAGTAAGATTCGTCTGCTCCACTATCCTATGACACAGAGTCCAATGTTGCTGGGATTCAGGGATGTTTTTATTGTGCTACCGGAGCTGGACTACACGGAGGAGGAGCTGCAGCTGATTTTTCAGCATGAGTTGACCCATTATCAGCACTATGATGTCTTGATTAATCTTTTCGCGATTCTTGCCAAGAGCCTACATTGGTTTAATCCAGTGGTTCGTTTTGCTTGTCGGGAAACTCAGGAAGCAGGAGAAATGTACTGCGACTACGATGTTTTGAGTAGAAAAGACACAGCTTATCGCACTTTTTATGGTGAGACTATTCTGACGATGATTGATCGGAGTAAGAAGACTCCGATTGCTTTGACAACTTGTTTTTACTTGGATAAGTTTAATCTTAAGCGACGGATTATTGGTATCATGGACAGCCGCCTGCCGAAAAAGTTTCTGTCTGCTTCTTTCGTAGTAGCAGTTCCTCTACTTTTACTCTTGACTAGCTCGGTCTTTGCCTTAGAAAATCCAGTCGCACAAGATAGTAAACTTGTCTCAGAGTCGAAGAAAGCGGAAGGACTTAGTCAGCGTCAGGTTTTAGAAACAGTTTTGAAGGAACTTTCTCTTGCTGAAAAGGACATTAAGGATGTGCAGATTTCACGTGAGAAAGGCAATTATAAGATTCTCTTTTCACATGGACAGACGGCGCATAAGATGCTTGTCAATGCCAAGACTGGAAAAGTCGTCCAATCCAAGCAGCATACCATGTCGAAAAGACAGTGACAGTTGAAAAAGAAGTTCCGCCATCATCGTCTTCTGCAGCGACTCCAGCTGATAGTGGAAGTGGGAATGGGAATGCAGGTCAGACGGGAAGTGTTAGCTCGCCGACTCCTGCGACCAATACTGTGACAAATTCAAATACAAACACTAGTACAGCACCTGTCCAACCTCCTGCTCAAACTAGCTCCTCAAAGAGTAAGGATAAAGATCGTGATGATGACAGAGACGATGACGACGATGATGATGACGATGACGATTAGATAAAAGATTCTACCAATTGAGGTTTCTTGATAGAAGCAGCGATTGGTAGAATTTTTTTATCTTTATTTTTTGTAGAATCTAGTCTTCAACTCATAAATTGAGGTTAATTTTAAAGTTTTTTTAAATTTTAGTAATTTTCCTCTTGACTTTTAAAAACTACAAGTGTAGAATAAAGTTTTGAAAATACTGTCCGGAAAGTATGAGAGTAGTAGAGCAAGGGCTCTCTTTCTTTTAAAACCAAAAACTACATTTGTAGAAAGAGGAGCATACAAATGAAACAAAAACAAATCCAAACGAACTTCCGACGTGTTGAAACAAAGTACATTTTAGACCGTGCGACCTTGGCTCGTTTAGAAGCTGAAATGCATGCTTACCTCATTCCGGATGATTACGCAACTTCGACCATTTCAAATGTCTATTTTGACAATGATGATTTTCAAATGATCCAAGACTCGATTGCTAGAAGAGGCGGCCGTGAAAAGCTACGGATGCGGACTTATGCAGCGGAGCCGACAAAGGATAGTCAGGTATTTTTGGAAATCAAGAAAAAGTCGGAGGACGTTGGCTTCAAGTATCGGCTAGTTTCAAATCTGACTTCGGTAGTTAATTATATTGAGAAAGGATTTGCAGACCAGACTATTTCTGATGAGCGGGTCAAGACAGAAGTGGAGCTGTTGCAGGAGCGTTATGCAGGCTTAAAAGCTAAAATGGTAATTAGCTACGACCGTTACTCGATGAAAGGCTTGGAGGACAAAAAAGTTCGTGTGACGGTTGATTCCAATATCCGCTTCCGTGATTATGATGTAGACCTGACCTCAGGACGCCACGGCTATCCTCTATTAGAGGACGATATGGTAATTATGGAAATCAAGATTCCAGGGGAATATCCTCAGTGGATGTCTGAAATTTTGAACAAATACGGCCTTGAAGATCAGTCCTTCTCAAAATACGGCAAAGCCTACCTAAAATCTAAAGAATTGGTTCCTCAAGCCGTCAAGGTTTAAGGAGAGAAACAATGATTACACAACTATTTAACAGTATCTATTCTTCGGCTGAAATCAAAGTCAACCCTCTAGCCCTAATAGCCTCCCTCGTGACGGGCTTGATTTTGGGAATCATTTTGGCCAAGGTTTATAAGCACCAAACTATTTACACCAAGGGGTTTGTCATCACACTGTCTCTCTTGCCGGCCATTATCTCCATTATCATTTTCTTGGTAAATGGAAATCTGGGAACCAGTGTCGCTGTAGCAGGAACATTCAGTTTGATTCGTTTCCGATCAGCTGCAGGAGGTTCCAAGGAACTTTTGGCCATCTTCATGGCGACAGCGATTGGGATTACGACAGGAATGGGTTTCTTAGCTCTAGGAGTTTTTTTCACACTCCTCATTTCCTTCTTTTGGTTGCTCTTTGAAAAGATGGGCTTTAGTTCGGTTAGCCAAACCAGACGTTATGTTCAAATTCAGATTCCTGCTGAATTAGACTATGAAGTTCTTTTTGAGGCAATCTTTGAAACAGCCTGCAAAAGCTTTGAGTTGACCTCTGTCCAGTCAGTTGACAATAAGTTTATCAAGTTGGACTATGTGGTTGATTTGAAACCAGATGTAAGCGACCAGCGCCTCATCCAACGCTTCTTACGCTATGAAAAGATTAAGAACATTTCCCTCTCGAAAGAAGCAAAAAAACGAAAGACCTTGTAAGGTAAAAACCAACTGTTTTTTGAGACAGTTGGTTTTTGTAACTTTTCAAAAATTGGATAAAGCCTGATAGTTAAGTATTT
Source organism: Streptococcus sp. SC1 (assembly GCF_030272855.1). Classification (NCBI taxonomy): domain Bacteria; kingdom Bacillati; phylum Bacillota; class Bacilli; order Lactobacillales; family Streptococcaceae; genus Streptococcus; species Streptococcus sp. SC1. Next base: position 29,521 of record NZ_JAQCMU010000002.1, read on the forward strand.
CCGCTAGCAATATTTTTTGAAACCTCAAAAATCCAGACACATACGAATGACATAAAATACTTGACACGGCTTTCTATGTATGGTATCATTATATAGATTTTGGACTTGAAGGGAGTGAAAAAAATGTCAAAAACAGTAGTACGTAAGAATGAATCTCTTGACGATGCTCTTCGTCGTTTCAAACGTGCGGTTACTAAAGCTGGTACTCTTCAAGAAACACGCAAACGTGAATTCTATGAAAAACCTTCTGTAAAACGCAAACGTAAATCAGAAGCAGCTCGTAAACGTAAAAAATTCTAATCAATAGAATGAGAAAACAGCCGATTTGGCTGTTTTTTTCTTTTGAATGGGAAGCACATAATAAAAACAGCACTGATTTTTTCAGTGCTGTTTGGATACTAGTTTTGTTTTTCAAGCAAGCTCTTGATTTCTTGCAGAACTTCAAGTTCTGTTGGTCCAGCTGGTGCTTCTTCAGCAGCTTCTTCGTTCTTTTTAGCAAGGCTTTGTGCTTTTTCAGCAGACTTCACGATGAAGAAGAGAACGGTACCGACTACCAAGAAGTTAATCACGGCGCTCAAGAAGTTACCATAAGCTACCCCGTTCCATTTCAATTGAGAAATTTGCTCTAATTGTGCAGCTTTCAAAATTGGGTTGAGGAAGAGAGGAGTGATAACGTCAGTAATCAATGAGTTGACGATTGCTCCGAAAGCGTTCGCAATGATAACCCCGACTGCCAAGTCAATCACGTTACCGCGTAGCAAAAATTCTTTAAGATCCTTTAACATTTTCTTTTCCTTTCAAAAAATAATTTAATATTTGAGATTATATTATAGCTTAAAGAAGCAATTATTTCAAGTTACTTGCCTATCAAATGTTTTACATTTGCGTCAAATTATTATAAAATATAGAGTGATATTCTGTGATGAATTGGAGGTATTGTCTATTGGATAAAGAAATGATTTCTGAAATAAAAAATAGTGTCAATATCGTCGATGTCATAGGAGAAACGGTAGCCTTAACCAAGGCTGGCAGAAACTTTCTGGGACTTTGTCCCTTTCATGGTGAAAAGACGCCTTCCTTCAACGTTGTAGAGGACAAGCAGTTTTATCACTGTTTTGGCTGTGGCAAGTCGGGAGATGTTTTCAAGTTTATTGAGGATTATCGAGGCGTATCCTTTATGGATGCTGTGCAGATTGTCGCAGACAGAGCGGGCATTTCCTTAGGGATGGAGAGAGCGAGCGCTGATCGACCGAGACAGTCTCATCCGCATCAGGCGCTCTATGATATTCATACAGAAGCAGCGAAGTTCTACCATGCAGTTCTGATGACGACCAAGATAGGAGAAGAAGCACGCGCTTATCTCTACAAGCGTGGGCTGACGGATGAAGTCATTAAGCATTTTCAAATCGGCCTGGCTCCCAATGAAGGCAACTATCTTCATAAGAGCATGGCTGCTAAGTTTGATGAGTCTACCATCATGAACTCAGGACTTTTTAATCTAGCAGAGAATAATCTGGTCTATGATGCTTTTCAGAACCGGATTATGTATCCCTTGACCAACGACAAGGGTCAGGTTGTCGCCTTTTCTGGTCGGATCTGGCAAGATTCGGAGGCTGGTTCACAGACTGCCAAGTATAAGAATAGTCGCAGCACCCCTATTTTTAATAAAAGCTATGAGCTTTATCATCTGGATAAGGCCAAGCCGGTTATCAAGAAGAGCCATGAAGTCTATCTGATGGAAGGCTTTATGGACGTGATCGCGGCTTATCGGGCTGGAGTTGAAAATGCAGTCGCATCTATGGGAACAGCTCTGACGTCTGAGCATGTCCAGCATCTGCGTAGGTATTGCAAGAAAATAATTCTGACTTATGATGGAGATAGGGCTGGTCAGGCTGCGACAGCCAAAGCTTTAGAGGAGCTACGGGATATGTCGGTAGAGATTGTCTCCTTTCCTGACAATATGGATCCAGACGAATTTATTGCTAAAAATTCTGCCGAGGAATTGAAACAATTTCTGACTAAAACGCGAATTAGTGATGTAGAGTTCCTTTTGCGTTATCTCAAACCGGATAATATTGAAAATTTGCAGGCTCAGATTGAATTCGTGGAGCGAATGGCACCAATCATTGCTCAAACGCAGTCTATTACAGCTCAGAATTCCTATATTTATATGTTGGCTGAGTTACTGCCAGATTTTGATTACCAGCAGGTAGAGAATACGGTTAACAATAGTCGTTTGGCTGAACGAAGTAGTCGAAGCGGACAGCAGTCAGAATCTCTAAGAAGACCTGTACTGGTAGATCTTCCACTGTCTAAACAGCTATCACGGTTGATAAAGGCAGAAATCCATATCCTTTATCGTATGGTACACAATCCGCTGGTTTTAAATAGCTATCGGCTTCGCACAGATTTTGCCTTTGATACGGCGGAACTGCAGGAGTTATACGAGCTTTTACTGACCAATGGTGAAGTGACTTCGCAGGATTTATCTAGCTTACCGGAAAGAGTCCAGCAACTTTGGTATCGGATGTTGGAGGAAGATTTGCCAGAGGAGATGGAAGACGGAGAGTTAGCAGAAGTTGAGCTGACCAGAGAACGCGAATTGCTTCGTAAGAATAATCAGCTGATTAGCAAAAAGATTCGAGAAGCTTTGCATACTGGAGATGAGAATGCCGCTATATTAGAAGTGGAGCGCTTAATCGCACAAAAAAGAAGAATGGAGTAGGTATGGCTACAAAACAAAAAGAAGTAACAACATTAGACGTTCAAATTGCAGAATTCATCCGCAATCACAAGCAGACAGGTGTAGCGACAGACGATGAAATCAATGACCAGCTGGTCATTCCTTTCACTTTGGACGCTGATGGGATTGAGGATTTGCTGCAACGCATTCAGGATGCGGGCATTTCTATCACGGATAAGGAAGGAAATCCCAGCGCGCGTGTCTTGAATACTGAAGAGGAAGAAGTAGAACTGACCGATGAAGAGCTCTTGGGTAGCAATTCAGCCAAGGTCAATGACCCAGTTCGCATGTATCTGAAGGAAATCGGGGTTGTGCCGCTTCTTAGCAATGAAGAAGAGCAGGAGCTGGCTATCTTGGTAGAGCAGGGAGACTTGGAAGCCAAGCGGCGTCTGGCTGAGGCCAACCTTCGTCTAGTTGTTTCCATTGCTAAGCGCTATGTCGGCCGTGGTATGCAGTTCCTTGATTTGATTCAAGAAGGAAACATGGGGCTGATGAAGGCCGTTGATAAGTTTGATTACACCAAAGGATTTAAGTTCTCAACTTATGCGACTTGGTGGATTCGTCAGGCCATTACCCGTGCGATTGCTGACCAAGCTCGGACTATTCGGATTCCAGTCCACATGGTGGAAACCATTAACAAGCTGGTCCGCGAGCAACGCAATCTCTTGCAGGAATTGGGTCAAGACCCAACACCAGAGCAAATTGCTGAGCGTATGGATATGACACCGGATAAGGTTCGTGAGATTCTCAAGATTGCTCAGGAGCCGGTTTCTCTGGAGACCCCTATCGGTGAGGAAGATGACAGTCATTTGGGTGACTTTATCGAAGACGAAGTGATTGAGAATCCAGTCGACTATACAACTCGTGTCGTTCTTCGTGAGCAGCTGGATGAGGTCTTGGATACGCTGACAGACCGCGAGGAAAATGTCTTGCGTCTGCGCTTTGGTCTGGACGATGGAAAAATGCGGACGCTGGAAGATGTCGGCAAGGTCTTCAATGTGACTCGTGAGCGGATTCGCCAGATTGAAGCCAAGGCCCTACGTAAACTTCGCCACCCAAGCCGCAGCAAACCACTCAGAGACTTTATCGAAGATTAAGAACTGAAGAGCAAGAAGGGGCAGGAATCTTTCAGTAGGAAGTGTCAAGTAGGCAATCCTAGCTGAAAACAAAAGCCCCCTCGAGCTAACTTGAACTTTCTGCTATATCTATAAGGAGGATATGCATGTCAGAAAAAAAATACAGCCCTGAAGAAGTTGAAAAGATTAAAACGCGTATTTTGGAGAGCTTGGAGCAGGTCATCGACCCAGAGCTGGGAATTGATATTGTCAATCTCGGCTTGATTTATGAGATCCGTTTTGATGAGACCACTGGAGAAACGGAAATCGATATGACCTTGACCACTATGGGATGCCCTCTGGCGGATCTTCTGACTGACCAGATCTATGATGCTATGTCAGATGTTCCAGAGGTTACTAAGACAGAAGTCAAATTGGTTTGGTACCCCGCTTGGACAGTAGAAAAGATGAGTCGTTATGCTCGGATTGCATTGGGGATTAAATAGCGACATCATACTGGAAGAAAAGCAGTCGTCTATAAAGAAAAGCGCTTGAATGGAACATCAAGTGCTTTTTGAATGTAATTTTGTACAAACTACCAGCTAGTTAGTGAAATTTCCCCGCTGTTGAGCCAGATATTTTGGCCGTTCTCCAACTGGACTAGAAGTTGGCCACTGTCCGAGATATCGCTAGCAATTCCCTTATAGGTTTGATTATTTTGCTGGAAGCTCACTTGGCGACCGAGGACTAGAGAGTGCTTTTTGTAAAGATAGAGTAGGTCTTGGGGATCGCTTTCGTAGAAACATCTCCAGATTTCAGCAATCAGCTCATTTCTGCTGATAGGAGCTCGCTCTGTAAAGAGTGATCCAGCCTTAGATTCCAATTCTTCTGGAAAATCATTAACGCAAAAATTAAACCCGACCCCGATAATAATATCTGTGACTAAGCCTGTCTCGACTGAAGTAGTAGCCTCGGTTAAAATGCCTGCAATTTTTCTATTCTTGTAGTAAATATCATTGACCCACTTGATATCTATGTCTATGAGGGTTAAATTTTTTACAGCTTGATAGATGGCTCCGGCCGTCAGGAGAGTATAGGCAGGGATTTGATCGAAAGCCAGGTTGGGCTTGAGATGGAGGGACATGTAAAAGCCGCCTTGTTTTGGAGAGAAAAAGTTTCGGCCGAAGCGACCGCGACCAGCGGATTGAGCAGCAGCTAGATAGAGGGTATTTGCTTCGCCACCCGCCTCCAGACCTGCTTTGGCATCCATCTGAGTAGATTGGCAGTTGGGGTTGAAGGAAACTTTGATGGGTGCCTCTTTTTCAATGATTTCTGGGATTAGTAAATCCCCTGCTTTGAGCTTATAGCCGCGATTTTTGACGGAATCAATCTGGATTCCTTCTCTTTCCAAGCGTTGAATAGCTTTCCAAATGGAGGTCCTGGAAATGCCCAGTGTCTGAGCCAGACTTTCTCCGTTTACATAATCGTCAGCTTGGCTGAGAATGGTAAATAATTGTTCGTAGGTTTTCATTCGTTCTTTCTCTGTTAAATACTGCTTTCTCGAATGGTCAGCTTGGTAGAAAGTTTGACCATATAGGGGATGGAATCCTCTTCGGATGTTAAAATTTGATTCAGAATGTGCAGAGCCTGCTTGCCCATTTCTTCTGTAAAAACGGTGACCGTACTGAGACTGGGGTAGATGTATTTAGCGATAGAGGTATCATTAAAGGAAATAATGCTGACATCTTGGGGAACCTGAATTCCGTGTTCTTGCAAAGCCCGCAAGGCACCAATTGCTAAAGCATCGCTAGAGATGAAGAAGGCGGGTGGGAGCTGGTCTTTGTGTTTATTGATAATCTCTGTCATCATTTGATAGCCTGATCCCGAAGAAAAGCTGCCTACCTTAACCAAGTCAGCTTGGAAGCTTCCTTTATCAGATAGATATTGCTGAAAGCTTGCCAAACGAGGGTCACTGATAAGGCTAGTTTGGTCAGAGGTTCTTTCCTGCCCAGCAATCATGCCAATCTGGTCAAAACCAGCGTTCATGAAGTGCTCAAGAACCTTCCTTACAGCATTCTCAAAATCAACCGTCACACAGCTGTGGCCTGCATTAAGCGTATCACTGTCGACAAAAACTAAGTGGCTGCTGTATTGCTCCAGCTGCTGGATTTGAGCTGGGCTGAATTTGCCGATGGCAATCAAGCCATCAATGTCTTTCAATAGCTCAAGAGAATCGTTTTGAAACACTCTGAGAATCTCATAACCCAATTCTTGGGCCTTTTTTTCAATGCCCAAACGAATGGAGTAGTAGTAAAGGTCATCAAGCTCTTCCTGCTCAGTGTACCATTCAATGAGCCCGATACGATAGGCCTGTGACTTACTTGACTTCGTTTTTCTTGATTTTTTATAGTTTAGCTGCTCAGCAATGTCAAAAATCTTTTTACGAGTGCCATCACTGACTGACATGGCTGGGTCGTAGTTGAGTACGCGGGAAACTGTAGTAGGAGAGACCCCAGCAGCCTGGGCAATATCCTTAATCGTAGCCATTTTTTTCTCCTATTGTCTTATATGGGCTATTATACCTCAAAAACAAGTAAATAACAAAGAGGATTTTAGTAAATATTAGGTGATCATTTTATTAAGTAAAGATTTACTAAAATTATTGAAGTTTTACTTTTAAAAAAAGATGTTTTCTTGGAGTGTTAAAAGTTCTTTTTCTTAGATTTAATTTGTTGTAAAAAAAGCGGATACATAGTAAAATAGAAAAATGATGAAAATAAGACGAATTAATAATGAATTAGAGATAAAGCAGGAAGAAGATACGGTCTTGGTCTTGGGCTATTTTGACGGCCTGCATAAGGGACATCAGACACTTTTTAAGGAAGCAAGGAAAATTGCAGATGAGAAAGGACTGAAGATTGCGGTACTGACTTTTCCTGAGTCACCAAAATTAGCTTTTGTCCGTTATCAGCCAGAGTTGATGTTGCATTTGAATCATCCGGAGGAACGAGCTGCTCACTTAGAAAATTTAGGTGTGGACTACCTTTACTTGATTGACTTTACTAGCCATTTTTCTAAAAATACAGCCCGAGAATTTTTTGATAAGTACGTTGCTGCGCTTAAAGCAAAGGCAGTTGTGGCAGGTTTTGATTACCATTTTGGATCTGACAAGAGAAAGGCAGAGGAGCTTGCAGACTATTTCGATGGTCAGATTGTCATTGTCTCATCGGTCAATCAAGATGAGGAAAAAATCTCTTCTACTCGGATTAGAGAGACCATTCAAAATGGGGATGTTGCCAAGGCGCATCAGCTATTAGGCTATTCTCTCTCTACTCGAGGAATTGTGGTTCATGGCAATGCTAGAGGGCGCACCATTGGCTATCCAACGGCCAATCTAGCACCATTGGATCGCGTGGTTTTGCCAGCAGATGGTGTCTATGTGGTAGATGTTGAGCAAAATGGCAAGATTTTTCGTGGCATGGCTAGCGTTGGCAAAAATGTGACCTTTGAAGGAGATGAACTTCGGTTTGAGGCCAATCTATTTGACTTTGCGGAGGAAATCTATGGCGATACGATTCGAATTATCTGGCTGGATAAGATTCGTGATATGGTCAAATTTGATGGTATCGAGGAGCTAGTGACTCAATTAAAGAGTGATGAAGAAGTGGCAAGAAATTGGGAACGTTCGGAATAAATGTCAGTTTTTAATATTTTTCTTAGTATTTCGAGCCGATTCTTAAAAATATCTAGTCAAGAGAGATAAAATTTAGTATAATAGAGTTAGTTACTATATAAAAATAAGAAGAGAACAGCATGATTACACTTTTTTTATCGCCTAGCTGCACTTCCTGTCGCAAGGCGCGTGCTTGGTTGATTGGTCATGAAGTTCCATTTACGGAGCATAATATCATGACGAGTCCTCTGTCTGCTCCAGAATTGCAACACATTCTTTCATTGACAGAAAATGGCACTGATGACATCATCTCAACCCGCTCAAAAATTTTTCAAAAACTAGATTTAGATGTAGAGGATTTATCGATTTCAACGCTCATTAAGCTGATTGAGGAAAATCCTAGTCTTTTGCGTCGCCCAATTATCCTTGATGGTAAACGAATGCAAATCGGCTTTAATGAAGACGAAATCCGTGCCTTCTTGCCTAGAGGCTATCGGAAAGAAGAACTCAGAGCCGCAACTATGCGTGCTGATATTTAAATATGGAAAAAAATTATAGTTACCCACTAGACTTATCGTGGAGCACTGAAGAGCTTGCTTCAGTGCTTTCTTTTTTTAATGATGTAGAGCAAGCCTATGAACAGAAGATTCAAGCGGAGAAACTGCTCCAGTCTTATGCAGTCTTCAAGAAAGTTGTTCCCAGCAAGGGAGAAGAGAAGCGACTCGGCCGTGAGTTTGAGACGGTCAGTGGCTATTCTCTTTATCGGGCTGTTCAGGAGGCAAAAAGGAAAGGGAAAGGAATGATTTCTCTTGGAAAATAAATTTCATTTTGCGAAAGAAATGGTTTATCAGGCAGGCGCTTTTTTAAGGGAGCATCTCTATGATGACTTGGATGTCCTACAAAAGAGCAGTCCGACTGACTTGGTGACTCAAATGGATCAGATCATCCAGGATGACTTGGTCAGGAAAATTTTAACTCAGTATCCTGACGATGCGATTTTGGCTGAGGAAAATGACCTGCGACACTACATTGCGGATGGTAATGTCTGGGTGATTGATCCCATTGATGGCACCAATAATTTCATTACACAGCGGGCTGATTTTGCTATTATGTTGGCATATTTTGAAAATGGGGAGGGCAAATTCGGCTTAATTTACGATGTGACAAGAGACCAGCTTTTTCATGGAGGCGGGGCTTTTGATGTGTACTGCAATGACAGAAAGTTGACTGTTTTTACCGATAAGCCCTTACAGCAATATCTTATGGCTTCAAATGCTAGTATGCTGGAGCATAATCACTGGGGACTAGCTGATTTAGCTCGTGATTGCTTGGGAGTGCGTGTCTATGGCAGTGCTGGGATTAGTTTTGCTAAGACCTTGGCTGGTGGTTTAGTTGCCTATTTCTCTTATAATTGGCCTTGGGACTATGCGGCGGCCTATGTGATGGCTGACAAACTGGGCTTCGTCATTCAGACTCTAGATGGCAATCAGCCAAATTTTCAGACTCAAGAGCCGATTATGATTGCACCAAAGTGTAAATTAGACGAATTACAAGAGTATTTACGAAAGGGAAAAGGCTAGTATGGACTTTCCAGTAGGTTTTAAGGAAAAGTATGAGGAGCTCTTGGGTCAGGAAGCAGAGGCTTTTTTTGCGACTTTTGATCAAGATCCGATTTCAGCTTTTCGCAGCAATCCTTTAAAAGAGAATCAGAAAGATTTTGTGAATGCTATCCCGAACACAGATTGGGGACATTACGGAAAAGTGTCTGGGAAGTCGATGGAACATGTCACGGGGTTAGTTTATTCCCAGGAGCCAGCTGCGCAAATGGTCGCTCAGGTTGCAGCACCGCAAAAGGGCATGAAAGTTTTGGACTTAGCGGCTGCACCAGGTGGGAAATCTACCCATCTACTCTCTTATCTAGAAAATACAGGAGTGCTTGTTTCTAACGAAATCAATGCCAAACGCAGTAAAATTTTGGTGGAAAATATTGAGCGGTTTGGAGCGCGAAATGTCCTTGTCACCAATGAATCTGCGGATCGATTGGCTAAGGTCTTTCAGGGCTATTTTGATCTCATTGTTCTGGATGCTCCTTGCTCTGGCGAAGGGATGTTCCGCAAGCAGCCAGATGCTACTCAGTATTGGAGTCTGGAATATCCGGCTCAGTGTGCGCGTCTCCAGCGAGAAATTCTAGAGGACGCTGTCAAGATGTTGGCGACAGGCAGGCAGTTGGTTTATTCAACTTGCACTTGGGCGCCAGAAGAAAATGAAGAAATTGTTGCTTGGCTTTTAGAGAATTTCCCCTTGGAATTGCTTGAAATACCTAAGATCAATGGCATGGTGGCAGGGATTGATTTCCCAGAAACAGCTCGTATGTATCCCCACCATTTCAAAGGAGAAGGACAATTTGTAGCGAAATTTCGCTTTACAGGCAGTCAGTCTGCTAAAAAAATCAAGGCAACCAAAAATAAATTGACGCCAGAGCAGAGAAAACTCTGGCAAGATTTCCAGAAAAAGCATCTGAAAATTGAGCTAGAAGGACATTTAGATACTTTTGGGGACAATCTATATCTGCTGCCAGCTGGACTGCCAGATATCTCCAAACTAAAAATTGCTCGCAATGGCCTGCATCTAGGAGAATTTAAGAAAAATCGCTTTGAACCGAGCTTTGCCTTAGGTTTAGCCTTGAGGCCTAGTGAAGTCGTCTCAGTCCTTGAGATTGATGATGAGGCCTTTAGCAAATATGTAGCAGGAGAGACCGTTCAACTCTCTCAAAACTATCCAAATGGCTGGTATCAAGTGCTTGCCCAAGGCAACGGTCTGGGGTTTGCAAAAGTTACTGGAAATACCTTAAAAAATTATTTCCCAAAGGGGCTTCGCTTTCGTTCAAAAGACTAGGCAAAGCCCTCTTTCTATGTTATAGTGGATATAGTGGGATTTTCAGATTCTTACGATAGACATCTCACTATTATTCTCAAGATTTCGAGGAGAAAAATGGTAAAGAAAAAATATAAGCTGATTTTGTCAGCGGTTCTAGTTCTAGCTGCAGTCAGCCTCTCTGCTTGCTCCAGCTGGATTGACCGAGGGGAGTCCATGACTGCCGTTGGTTCGACAGCCCTTCAGCCGCTCGTTGAAGCAGCAGCAGATGAGTTTGGTTCAGCCAATATTGGAAAAACGGTCAATGTTCAAGGTGGCGGATCAGGTACGGGTTTGTCTCAGGTTCAGTCTGGTGCGGTCGAAATTGGCAACTCAGATGTGTTTGCTGAGGAAAAAGAAGGGATTAATGCTTCAGCCCTTGTTGACCACAAAGTAGCAGTTGCTGGAATTGCCGTGATTGTCAATAAAGAAGTATCCGTCAATAATTTAACGGCAGAGCAGCTGCAGAAGATTTTTACTGGTGAAGTGACCAACTGGAAGCAGCTGGGCGGGAAAAATCTAGAGATTTCCATCATCAACCGTGCGGCAAGCTCTGGTTCCCGAGCTACTTTTGACAGTGTCATCATGAATGGTAAATCAGCCGTTCAAAGTCAGGAGCAGGATTCAAATGGGATGGTTAAGTCCATTGTTTCTCAAACACCGGGAGCCATCTCTTATCTGGCCTTTGCTTATGTGGATGATTCTGTCAAGACTTTGAAGCTCAATGGCTACGAGCCTACGACTAAGAATGTTGCGACCAATGCTTGGCCACTCTGGTCTTATGAGCATATGTATACATTGGGTAAGCCGACTGGTCTTGCAGCAGAGTTTTTGGACTACATGCTGTCAGATGAGGTTCAGGATGGAATCGTCTCAGGAATGGGCTATATTTCCATCAAGGAAATGCAGGTTAGCAAGGATGCTGATGGAAATGTTACGAGCTTAAAAGGAGATAGCAAATGAGAAATGAAGAATTAGCAAAAAAATTACTATCCCCTTCGAAAAACTCTCGTCTGGAAAAATTTGGTAAATATATCACCTTTGCCTGCCTGTCTTTAATCGTCCTGATTGTAGCCATGATTTTAATCTTCGTAGCACAAAAAGGGCTGTCGACCTTCTTTGTCAACGGAGTCAATGTGTTTGAATTTTTATTTGGCTCCACTTGGAATCCGTCAGGTAAGGAATTCGGTGCCCTGCCGATGATATTGGGGTCTTTCATTGTTACGATCCTGTCAGCATTGATTGCAACTCCCTTTGCTATTGGAGCAGCCGTCTTTATGACTGAAGTATCGCCTAAAGGAGCTAAGATTCTTCAGCCTGCGATCGAGCTCTTGGTCGGGATTCCGTCTGTTGTGTACGGATTTATCGGCTTGCAGGTTGTTGTTCCCTTTGTTCGGACTGTTTTTGGTGGTACCGGATTTGGGATTTTGTCTGGTATTTTTGTGCTCTTTGTCATGATTTTGCCGACAGTAACCTTTATGACGACGGACAGTCTTCGTGCTGTGCCGCGTCACTACCGTGAAGCTAGTCTAGCTATGGGCGCAACGCGCTGGCAGACCATTTGGCGGGTAACACTCAAGGCTGCTCGCTCAGGTATTTTTACAGCAGTGGTCTTTGGAATGGCACGTGCCTTCGGTGAAGCCCTGGCTATTCAGATGGTTGTTGGTAACTCTGCAGTGGTCCCAACCTCTCTGACAACGCCAGCAGCTACACTAACCTCTGTCTTAACCATGGGGATCGGAAATACCGTTATGGGAACAGTAGACAATAACGTTCTCTGGTCTCTGGCTTTGGTGCTCTTGATGATGAGCTTGGCCTTTAACAGTGTCATTAAACTGATTACAAAAGAAAGAGGTAAGAAAAACTATGCACGCTAAGAAATTAGATAAATTGGCGACTGGTATCCTCTACACGATAGCTGGTATCATTGTTGCCATCCTTGCCTCTCTGATTCTTTATATTCTGGTAAGAGGCTTGCCGCATATTTCTTGGTCTTTCCTGACTGGAAAATCTTCTTCCTATCAGGCTGGAGGTGGTATTGGGATTCAGCTCTACAATTCCTTCTTCTTATTGGTGATTACTTTGATTATCTCTGTTCCTCTCTCTATGGGTGCTGGGGTTTATCTGTCAGAGTATGCTAAGAAAGGACCAGTGACCAACTTTGTCCGTACCTGTATTGAAATTCTGTCTTCACTGCCTTCGGTAGTAGTCGGACTCTTTGGCTATTTGATTTTCGTTGTCCAGTTTGAGTATGGTTTTTCTATCATCTCTGGTGCCTTGGCGCTGACTGTCTTCAATTTGCCTCAGATGACTCGTAACGTCGAGGATAGCTTACGCCACGTTCACCATACACAGCGTGAAGCAGGACTGGCTCTGGGAATTTCCCGCTGGGAAACGGTACTGCATGTGGTTATTCCAGAGGCTCTGCCAGGGATTGTGACAGGGATTGTCCTTGCTTCTGGTCGGATTTTCGGTGAAGCAGCTGCCCTGATTTACACTGCGGGTCAATCTGCGCCAGCTCTGGATTGGTCTAACTGGAACATTTTTAGCATTACCAGCCCGATTTCGATTTTTCGGCAGGCGGAGACTCTTGCTGTCCATATCTGGAAGGTCAATAGTGAAGGAACCATTCCTGATGGCACTGTGGTGTCAGCAGGATCAGCAGCGGTGCTTCTGATTTTCATCTTGATTTTCAACTTTGGAGCCCGCAAACTCGGTTCCTACTTGCACAAGAAACTAACCTCTGCATAAAGGAGAAGCAATGACAGAATATAATTGGAATGAAAAACATATCATTACTTTTCCTGAAGAAAAGGTAGCCCTTTCGACCAAGGATTTACATGTTTACTACGGTAAAAAAGAATCCATCAAGGGCATTGATATGCAGTTTGAAAAGAATAAAATCACAGCTCTGATTGGTCCGTCTGGCTCAGGGAAATCGACCTATCTCCGCAGTCTTAATCGTATGAATGATACGATTGATATTGCTAAGGTAACAGGGCAAATTCTTTACCAAGGAATAGACGTCAATCGTCCTGATATCAACGTTTACGAAATGCGTAAGCACATCGGCATGGTCTTTCAACGGCCCAATCCATTTGCCAAGTCTATATATCGTAACATTACCTTTGCCCATGAACGTGCAGGTGTAAAAGATAAAAAGATCTTGGATGAGCTTGTTGAAACTTCGCTCAAGCAAGCCGCGCTTTGGGACCAAGTCAAGGACGATCTTCATAAATCAGCCTTGACCTTGTCAGGCGGCCAGCAGCAAAGGCTCTGTATTGCCCGAGCTATTTCGGTCAAGCCTGATATCTTGCTTATGGACGAGCCGGCTTCTGCGCTGGATCCGATTGCGACCATGCAGCTAGAAGAAACCATGTTTGAGCTCAAAAAGGACTATACGATTATCATCGTGACGCACAATATGCAGCAGGCTGCCCGGGCCAGTGACTACACCGGCTTCTTTTATCTGGGAGATTTGATTGAGTACGACAAGACTGCCAATATCTTCCAAAATGCCAAACTGCAGTCGACCAATGACTATGTTTCTGGTCATTTTGGTTAGAGGTGAAGAAACTAAAGGAATGAACTTATGACAGAACCTATTTTGCAAGTCAAGGACTTGTCGGTTTATTATAATAAAAAGAAAGCACTCAATAGTGTCTCCTTGGACTTTATGCCTAATGAAATCACTGCCTTGATTGGACCGTCCGGTTCAGGGAAATCTACCTTGCTTAAGGCTATCAACCGCATGGGAGATTTGAATCCTGAAGTCACTACGACAGGCACAGTCATCTATAACGGCCACAATATCTACAGCCCTCGGACAGATACGGTGGAGTTGCGCAAAGAGATTGGCATGGTTTTCCAGCAGCCTAATCCCTTCCCAATGACCATTTATGAAAATGTTGTCTATGGACTGCGCATCAACGGTGTCAAGGATAAACAGGTTTTAGATGAAGCGGTAGAGCGATCCTTGATTGGGGCTTCTATCTGGGATGAAGTGAAAGACCGTTTACATGATTCCGCTATTGGTCTCTCTGGTGGTCAACAGCAGCGGATTTGTGTAGCACGCGTTTTGGCTACCAGTCCGAAAATTATCCTCTTGGATGAGCCAACGTCAGCGCTAGATCCAATCTCTGCGGGTAAAATTGAGGAAACTCTCTATGGACTTAAGGACACCTATACCATGCTCTTGGTGACGCGCTCCATGCAGCAGGCTTCTCGGCTTTCGGATAAAACAGGCTTCTTCTTAGGTGGTGATTTGATGGAGTTTAATGATACTAAGGAGATGTTCCTCAACCCACAAAATAAGGAAACAGAAGATTATATTACAGGAAAATTTGGATAAGGAGTTGAATGATGTTACGATCACAATTTGAAGAAGATTTGGAGAAATTGCACAATCAGTTCTATGCAATGGGACAAGAAGTGCTCTCACAAATCAACCGCACGGTGCGTGCTTTTGTCACGCATGACCGTGACTTGGCAAAGGAAGTCATCGAAGATGATGCAGAAGTAAATGAATATGAAGTGAAATTGGAAAAGAAATCATTTGAAATGATTGCCCTCCAACAACCTGTTTCTCAAGACCTTCGCACTGTCTTGACTGTTCTCAAGGCTGTTTCAGACTTAGAGCGTATGGGAGACCATGCGGTATCCATTGCAAAAGCAGCCATTCGTATGAAGGGCGAGCAGCGTATTCCAGCTGTCGAGGAAGAAATTAAAAAGATGGGTCGCGATGTGAAAAATTTCGTTGAAGCTGCCCTTGATCTCTACCTGAATGGTTCTGTAGATCAAGCCTATGAAGTAGCAGCCATGGATGAAAAAATCAACCATTATTTTGATAGCATTCGTGATCTGGCTACGGAAGAAATCAAGAAAAATCCTGAAGCCATCGTTACAGGCCGTGATTATTTCCAGGTTATTTCTTTCTTGGAACGTATCGGCGATTATGCCAAAAACATCTGCGAATGGGTCGTTTACTTTGAAACGGGTAAAATTATTGAATTATAATATATGTTAAAGAGACAGGCTAAGCTTGTCTTTTTTGTTTTGAGGAGAAGAAAAGCTAATGACAGGATGGCTTTAAAATGATTACTTTATGTTTGAAGTCAAAAATCAATTTTGGGTCAGTTGGAATGAGTATAAAGTCACTAAATATGGTAGAATAGTAAGAGATGAATTTTGAATGGAGGTTGGTTTAATACCAGCCCCTTCAATTAGATGAGGAGAAAAACATGCAAGCAGTTGCACATTTTATTGATACTTTTGTTCCAGAGCACTATGATCTCTTTTTGGATTTAAATCGTGCGGATAAGACTTTCTCAGGGAAAGTTACCATTACCGGTGAAGCTAAAGCTGAGAAAATTTCCTTGCACCAAAAGGATTTGACGATTGAGGCCGTAGAAGTAGATGGACAAGCTCGTCCCTTCACTCTTGATAATGACAATGAAGCTCTTTATGTTGAGTTGGAAGCAGCAGGCCCTGTGGAAGTAACCTTGACCTATACAGGTAAGATTACAGATAATATGACAGGGATTTACCCATCTTACTATACAGTAGATGGAGTGAAAAAAGAGATCATTTCTACGCAGTTTGAGAGCCATTTTGCTCGTGAAGCCTTTCCTAGCGTGGATGAGCCAGAAGCTAAGGCAACTTTTGATCTGGCCTTGAAATTTGACCAAGCAGAAGGTGAACTTGCCTTGTCTAACATGCCTGAAATCGACGTTGAAAACCGGAAAGCGACTGGCATTTGGAAGTTTGAAAGAACACCTCGCATGTCTTCCTATCTTTTGGCCTTTGCTGCTGGTGATATGCAAGGTATTACTGCTAAAACTAAAAACGGTACTTTGGTTGGTGTTTATGCAACTAAGGCTCACCCAGCTAGCAACTTAGAATTTGCTTTGGACATTGCGGTTCGCTCTATTGAATTTTACGAAGAATATTACGGTGTCAACTATCCGATTCCTCAGTCACTGCATGTTGCCTTGCCAGACTTTTCATCTGGTGCTATGGAAAACTGGGGTCTGGTGACCTACCGTGAGATTTATCTCTTAGTAGATGAAAATTCTACGGTATCCAGCCGTCAAGATGTAGCACTTGTCGTTGCTCATGAGTTGGCTCACCAATGGTTTGGGAACTTGGTCACTATGAAGTGGTGGGATGACCTTTGGCTCAACGAAAGTTTTGCCAACATGATGGAGTATGTCTGTGTCAATGCGATTGAACCAAGCTGGAATATCTTTGAGAATTTCCAAACCACAGGTGTGCCTTTGGCCCTTAAGCGCGATGCGACAGACGGAGTTCAGTCTGTCCATGTAGAGGTGAAGCACCCCGACGAAATCAATACTTTGTTTGATCCGGCTATCGTTTACGCCAAGGGAAGCCGCCTTATGCACATGCTTCGTCGTTGGTTGGGAGATGTGGCCTTTGCCAAAGGCTTGAATGCTTACTTTGCTAAACACCAGTATGGAAATACTATCGGTCGTGACCTTTGGAACGCCTTGGGAGCTGCTTCTGGTCGCGATGTAGCAGCCTTTATGGATTCTTGGTTGGAACAGCCAGGCTACCCTGTTTTGATAGCTACAGTAGAAAACGATACCCTCAAACTCTCTCAAAAACAATTCTTTATCGGAGAGCACGAAGATAAGAAACGCACTTGGGTCTTGCCTTTAAATAGCAACTGGAAAGGTTTGCCAGATACGCTGGAAACAGAAACCCTGGAAATTCCAAATTATTCTGCCTTGGCTGCTCAAAACCAAGGTGCCCTGCGCTTTAATACTGAAAATACAGCCCACTATATCACGGACTATCAAGGTGTCTTGCTTGAGCAGATTTTAGATACCATTACAGACTTGGATAGCACCAGCAAGCTTCAGGTGGTGCAAGAGCGCCGTCTTTTGGCTGAAGCAGGCAGCATTTCATTTGCTGATTTGGTTCCAGTTATTGAAAAACTAACAGAAGAAACCTCTTATTTGGTTGTCTCAGGAATCAAAGCCGTTCTAAATGGTCTCAAGCTGTTTGTGGACGAAGGAAGCGAGTGCGAGACAGCCTATCATGAATTGGTAGTTAAACTTAGCAAATTCAACTTTGACCGCCTAGGCTTTGAGGCAAAAGAAGGCGAAAGTGATGAAGATGATTTGGTTCGTCAGATTGTTGTAGGAAGTCTGATTGCAGCTGACGATCAAGCAGCAAGTCAAGAAGCAAGTCGCATTTTTGCTGCTCATCAAGAGAACTTGGAGAAATTGCCTGCAGCTATTCGCTTGCATATTCTCATCAATCAAATCAAGCATTATGAGAGCAAAGAATTGGCTGACCAATACTTGAATGATTATGTTTCAACAGTTGACGGCAGTTTCAAACGCCAATTGGCATCTGCTTTGGCTTACACTAAGGACGCAGAGACACTTGCTCGTATCTTGGAATCTTTGAAAAACAAGGATATTGTGAAACCACAAGATTTGGCCATGAGTTGGTATTTCCCTCTCTTGAATCACCAATTTACTCAAGCTACTTCTTGGACTTGGGCGCGTGAGAATTGGGATTGGATTAAGGCTGCTCTGGGTGGCGACATGAGCTTCGACAAATTCGTCATTTATCCAGCTAATGCTTTCAAGACAGAAGAAAGACTAGCAGAATACAAGGCCTTCTTTGAGCCACAGCTGGACGATATGGCTATCAGCCGTAATATCAGCATGGGAATTAAGGAAATCGCAGCGCGTGTTGACTTGATTGCCCGTGAAAAAGCAGCGGTGGAAAATGCAATCAAGGCATCAGTTTAGCCTAATGAAAAGATCAGATTATAAAGTCTGGTCTTTTTTGTTGCTTAGAATCCCATAATTTCAGCCTTCTTTAAGAAAAAATTCAGTCTCGTTTAAGCAAAACTCCCTATAATAACTCTAGCACGTGAAAAGATGTGAACTTGTGTAATCAAAATTTATATTGCTTCATAGTGTTAAAATCCATGAAAACATAAAATTTAGAAAGAGGAAAACTTTAAAATGGATATGGAAAAAATGATTGTAGTTAAAAAGAGTACCAAATGGTGGATGACAGCAGTAGCTAGTGCTTCCTTAACTGTCGGAGCGATTGGTGGCTATGGAATTGGTGCTTTGACCCAGAAAAGCCCGCAACAGAGTTCAGTGCAAGCCACTATGCCTCAGCAAAACAAGCAAGATGGCAGGATGCCAGGTCAAGGTGGTCAACCTCCTCAAGGTCAGGGACAGGGAAATGAAAATGGTATGCCACCACAGATGGGGGGACAAAACGGTCAAGATGGCCAAGGCGGTCCTGGAGGCGGAGGTCAGCCACCACAAGGAAATGGTCAGCCAGGGGGACCCCAAGAAGGAAATCAATCAAAAAAGAAGCCATCAAACGCTGATGGCACAACAAAAGATGATAAGAATAGCGAAAATAACTCGAATACAACAAATTCTTAAAGCATTTTCGACAAGTCATGATATAATAGAAAAAGATAAGTGAAGATAGAATGAGAGTGTTTACCATGTCTCTATTTAAACTACACAGCATAAGCTTTTTCTAGAAAGGGAGGAACAGGATGATTAAGATTCTATTAGTGGAGGATGACCTTGGTCTGTCAAATTCAGTATTTGATTTTTTAGATGATTTTGCAGATGTCATGCAGGTCTTTGATGGCGAAGAAGGACTATACGAGGCAGAAAGCGGCGTGTATGACCTGATTCTACTGGACTTGATGCTTCCTGAAAAGGACGGCTTCCAAGTACTCAAAGAATTGCGTGAAAAAGGGGTAACCACTCCTGTCCTCATCATGACTGCCAAGGAAAGCATCGATGATAAAGGCCATGGTTTTGAACTCGGTGCTGACGATTACTTGACTAAGCCTTTTTATCTGGAAGAGCTGAAGATGCGGATTCAGGCCTTGCTTAAACGCTCTGGTAAGTTTAATGAAAACACCCTTTCCTATGGCGATGTGATGGTCAATCTTTCGACCAATTCGACCTTGGTAGATGGAAAGGAAGTTGAGCTACTGGGTAAAGAGTTTGATTTGTTGGTATACTTCCTTCAGAATCAAAATGTTATTTTGCCTAAGACTCAGATCTTCGATCGTTTATGGGGCTTTGACAGCGATACGACGATTTCTGTGGTGGAAGTCTACGTATCTAAGATTCGGAAAAAATTGAAAGGAACGGCTTTTGCGAATAATCTTCAAACCCTTCGCAGTGTCGGTTACATTTTAAAGAATGCTGAATAAACTCAAAAAAACCTTATATGCGGATGATTTTTCTTATTTCATTCGCTATTTTGGTGTATTCACCCTGATTTTCTCGGCCATGACGCTCATTATTATCCAAGTCATGCGCTCTAGCCTTTACACGACAGTTGATGATAATCTCAAAAGTCTCAGTCAAAATCCCGCCTGGGTAGCCAATCTAGCCTATCGGACGACAGGCCGGCAATACCAAGAGCCAGAGAATAAGGATTCAGAGAACAGAGATTCAGAGTCTGTGCAAGCTCATGATATCAAGATTGAGGAACCGGGTAGGGTAAATGTTAGCGCCAATACTTCAGCTATTCTTTTGAATGATGATTATCAGAATGTATCGGCAAAAAATAGCTTTTTGAACTTTGATGCGATTAAATTTAATAAACGATTTCTTAATCAAATCAAGCAAATTCAGCTGACCAATAGCTACGGACAGGTCGAGAGTTATCGGGCCTATATGTTTGATATTGATCCAGATGATGAAATTGAAAATGTCAAATACGCGGTTGTCATGACCAGTATCAGCCAGCTGGAGCAGACTAGCGAAAAGCATGAAAAGCTGATTGCCATTGTCATGATTAGCTTCTGGGGTATTTCTTTGATTGCTAGTATCTATCTGGCGCGGATGAGTGTCAAGCCTCTTTTGGACAGCATGCAAAAGCAGAAGTCTTTTGTTGAGAATGCCAGCCACGAATTGCGGACGCCTCTAGCTGTGCTGCAAAATCGTCTGGAATCTCTCTTCCGTAAGCCTGAGGCCACGATTATGGAGTCTAGTGAGAGCATCGCATCTAGTTTAGAGGAAGTGCGAAATATGCGTCTGTTGACGACCAACTTACTTAACCTAGCTCGGCGCGATGACGGTATCAAGCCAGAATACGGTGAAGTCACCCCAGACTTCTTCACGACAGCTTTTTCTAACTATGCTATTATTGCAGAGGAGAGCGACAAGGTCTTTGATTTCAAAAATCTTGTTTCAAAATCAATCACGACAGACAAGGTCTTGCTTAAGCAGGTTATGACCATCCTTTTTGATAATGCCATCAAATACACGGAAGAAGATGGAGAGATCTATTTCGTGGCTTCCGCCAATGATCGGAGCTTGACCTTGCGGATCTCTGACAATGGTCCAGGGATTGCGGGCGATGATAAGAAAAAAGTCTTCGATCGTTTTTATCGGGTGGACAAGGCTCGGACTCGTCAAAAGGGTGGTTTTGGACTAGGCCTATCCTTGGCAAAACAAATTGTAGACGCCTTAAAAGGAACCATTACAGTCAAAGACAACAAACCGCGTGGAACCATCTTTGAAATCAAAGTTCCCCTTAGGTCAGATATTAGAAAACGAATTAGCAAAAGCTGAAAAACTTTTCATATTATTTCAAATTTGACTGCTTTTGCGGTATAATAAAAGAAAGAAATGAGAGAGGTAAAACTATGATATCAAAAATGTTGCATACTTGTTTACGAGTGGAAAATTTAGAGGCTTCGATTGCCTTTTATGAAGATGCGTTTGGTTTTAAGGAATTGCGCCGCAAGGACTTTCCAGAGCATGCTTTTACCATTGTTTATCTTGGTTTGGATGGCGATGATTATGAGCTTGAATTGACTTATAATTATGACCACGGACCTTATGTAATCGGTGATGGCTTTGCTCATATTGCTCTTAGCACGCCTGATTTGGAAGGTTTGCACGCTGAGCATGCTGCTAAGGGCTATGAAGTGACTGAGCCAAAAGGGCTGCCTGGAAATCCATCGAATTATTATTTTATCAAAGATCCTGATGGCTACAAGGTTGAAGTGATTCGAGAAAAAAGTCTTTAAAAATAATTAAACTTGTATTTTAGCACTTGTAAGATACAAGTTTTTTAACATTAGAATCATTTTATGACAATAGCTTAGGGGATAATAAATGAAAAGACAACATAAAAGGAAGCGTAGACGAAAATACAGACTGGTTCTCAGTCTTCTGAATCTGCTTCTCTTAGGATTTCTTATTTTTGGTGGACTGCGAATCTATGAAATGTTTCAGGAGCAGGAATTCCAGAAAAAGATTACAGAAGTGATTGCCAAGGAAGAGCAAAGACATGCTGACAATGCTGAGAAGCAGGCCGGTAGGATTGGCAGCCATTATGTGGCAGCTTTTTATCCTCTTATGAATGGACAGCCTCTTCAAAGTGTCAAAGATAAAATGTTGCAGGACAGTCAGAGCATTTCAGATGATAAGAAGCAAAAGGAAAACTTGACGGCTTTGACCTTTTACTACACGGAAGAAAAGTCAACTAGTCTGGCCAATACCAAGGAAGTAGTCATTCAGCGAAAAGATTACAGCATCTCAAAAAGAGACATCAAGTCTGAGGAGGCAAGAGAAGTAGCCTCGACTTATATCAATCAAGAAGGGGCAGCGGTCACTTTAGACAAGCTGTTTCAAAATCCAGAAGCTGCCAAAGAAATTTTCCTGAAGGAGTTGACCAGTCAGCTAACCTTTAGACAGGTGGAGGAAAGTCAGCAAACAGCAGCTTTAAACGCCCTCCGTGAAATAGAGCTGAGCCAGTGGAATTTTCACTATGAGGAAAGTTTATTTTCCATTCGTCTGACCAAAGAAATCAACGGTGTGACGAGCTTGACAGTGCCTCTGTCTAGTTTTTATGACCTAATCCGTCCAGAATATTTGCAGGGAGCTGATTTGGAAGCTTATCAGCAGTATGAAACCAAGCGGCATGAGAAAATGGTTGCCCTGACCTTTGATGACGGTCCCGACAGTAAAACGACTCCTCAGGCCTTGGAAATTCTGAAACGCTACAATGCTAAAGCAACCTTCTTTATGGTGGGACAAAATGTTGCTGCCAATCCAGAACTGGCTAAACGTGTCCTTGATGAAGGCCATCAACTCGGCATCCATACATGGAGCCATCCAGATTTGACCAAGTTACCTCTGAATCAATCCAAAAAGGAAATCTTAGACACTCAGGAAGCCATTTATAAGGCGACTGGTATCCGACCTATGATCACAAGACCGCCTTACGGAGCCATCAACTCTACGGTTCAAAATGCTGTCGATCAGTCCTTTATTATGTGGAGCGTGGACAGTCTCGACTGGAAAACGCGTAATACAAAGGCTATTATGCAGGAGATCGTGAAGACCCAGCCAGGATCTATTATCCTCATGCACGATATCCATCAGACGTCCATCGATGCTCTGCCAAGCGTCCTTGACTATCTGAAGAACAACGGCTATACTTTGGTGACAGTTGATGAACTACTAGAAAATCAGCTTCAACCACATCAGATTTACTACAGCAGAAATTAAAAAAAGCATTGGAAATTTAATATTTCCAATGCTTTTTGCTTTGCTACCATCAAATAAAAATATTGATGACCATAATTCTTGCTTAAGGACACACATACAGTTCTTGTTTTTTCAGGATAATTTCTCGAACAGAGGCATATTTTTTGAGAGCTTTTAATTCTTCTGGGTGGCTGATGAAGGTGATGACATAGCCTTCCTTGCCCATGCGACCTGTTCG
This sequence comes from Streptococcus sp. SC1, assembly GCF_030272855.1. Taxonomy (NCBI): domain Bacteria; kingdom Bacillati; phylum Bacillota; class Bacilli; order Lactobacillales; family Streptococcaceae; genus Streptococcus; species Streptococcus sp. SC1. The sequence goes on from NZ_JAQCMU010000002.1 coordinate 52,673, forward strand.
GCCAGAACGGTGGGTGTAGGTTTCCAAATCGCGCGGCACTTCGTAGTTGACCACGCACTCTAGAGAATCAATATCAATGCCACGTGCAACTATGTCAGTCGCCAGCAAGAGTGTGATACCGTAATCTTTAAATTTCTCAAGAATGATCTTGCGGAATTTTACATTGACATCGCTGGCTAGAGAGACCGCACTAGCTCCTCGATACTGAAGCTTTTCTTCGGCGCTGCCCAAATCTGACAAGCTGTTGAAAAAAACTAGTCCACGAAATTCTTCTACATTGGATAGTTTGCGCAAGAGTTCAACCTTATCACGTTTCTCCACCTGCATATAGAAGTGCTGGATATTGTCCAAAGTCTGGTCGTCAATGCTGATGCGCAAGGTATTTTCGGCGATCTTCTCTTGGTCGAACTTTGCCGTAGCACTCATGTAAATCAGCTGGTGGTCACGCGGTGCATAATGCAGAATCTTATCAACAAACGCATACTGGGAATCACTAAGAAGCTGGTCAAATTCATCCAGAATAATAGTGTCAACATTCATCATCTTGATTTTCTTGAGCTTAATGAGCTCAAAAATCCGACCAGGTGTACCAATCAGTATCTCAGGACCTTTCTTGAGTCGCTCAATCTGCCTTTTCTGGCTATTACCAGAGAGGAGGAGTTGGCTGCTCAAGCCCAAAGGCTCCGCCCAAGATTTACAAACATCAAAAATCTGTCCCGCCAGCTCTGTATTTGGAGCTAAAATCAAAAGCTGCTGCGCTTTTTCAGGCTTTAATTTCAATAAACTAGGAAAGAGATAGGCCAATGTCTTGCCCGTACCGGTCGGACTGATGCCTAGCACCGTTTCTCCCTGAGAAATGGGCTGGAATATCTTTTCTTGGATGGCAGTTAGTTCAGCAAAACCGAGCTGATTTAGCTGTTCCTGCCAGACTGTTGGAAATGTTTCTTTAATCATGATCAACCTCAAATCTAATGCCAGCATCTTTTCTCATGGCAAACAGACACTCATGCACAGTAGTAGTAGCCTGCAGGTAGTCGCTATAAAGCTCTTCCTGGTCGCCTTTAAGCACACGAGCAAAAGCCTGAACCTCTTCCAGCATTTGGTGCTCTGCTTGGTGGATAGCTAGACTTTCCGTCTCTCCAGTCAGCTTTTGGAAAATGGCAGAGCGGATAAACTCGATACCATCTAGGGTCAGAGTGCCTTGGTCCGTATAGATTTCAGCTGGCAACTGGCTATGAATATTTTTTCCAGTTTGGATACGAACCTGAAAATCAGGATAAATCAGACTGCCTGAACCGTTGAGGTCAACGCTATTTGGCAGTTGTTGAGCTGTATAGCAAACGCTTTGTGGAGCACCAAACAGACGGACAGCTGCATAAAGCGTATAAATTCCCAGATCCATTAGAGCACCGCCTGAGAATTTAGCAGAAAAAACATTGGGCTCTTGTCCACTCAGCAGGGCTCCCATCTTGGAGGAGTATTTTGCATAAGTGAAATTGGCTCCCCAGATTTTCTTGTCTTTTAGGAAGTCACGAATGACTGCAAAGGCTGCTTCATGGTAGTTTCTGGCTGCCTCAAAGATATAAACCTGATGTTCAGCTGCCAGCTTGACCAATTCTTGCCATTCTTCAGGCCTTGATACAGCCGGCTTTTCAACAATGACGTGTTTTCGAGCCAAAATGGCTACCTTGGCATGGTTGAAGTGGAGGCTATTGGGACTGGCGATGTAAACCACATCTAGGTCGGCAGATAAGAATTCAATCATATCGGTGTAGAGTGCGACGTTTTTATAAGCTTGCGCAAAACGCTCCGCGGAACTCAAGGTGCGCGAGTAAACAGCTGTTAACTGATACTCGCCACTCAGTTGGGCTGCCTTGATAAACTCGTGGGAAATGGTTCCTGTACCGATAATACCGAGTCGTAACATACTTTCTCCTTTAAAATGATTTTCCTGAATTTTTCTTGATTCACCCTTTCATTATATCATGAATTGAGGTAAAATAGATAAGATAACAAGTAATGGAGAAAACAATGCAAAACAGACCTATTATTATCGGTGTTACAGGTGGCTCTGGTGGGGGAAAAACCAGTGTTTCTCGGGCGATTTTAGATAATTTTCCAAACGAAAAGATTTCCATGATTGAGCATGATTCTTACTACAAGGATCAGTCGCATTTGACCTTTGAGGAGCGGGTCAAGACCAACTATGACCATCCTTTTGCTTTTGATACAGACCTCATGATTGAGCAGATCAAGGAGCTTTTGGCTGGCCGTCCAGTGGACATCCCGACCTATGACTATACAGAGCACACGCGCAGTAATAAAACCTATCGTCAAGAACCGCAGGATGTCTTCATTGTAGAGGGAATTTTGGTATTGGAAGACCAACGCCTCCGCGATTTGATGGACATCAAGATTTTTGTCGACACTGATGATGATGTGCGGATTATTCGTCGGATTAAGCGGGATATGGAAGAGCGTGGGCGCAGTTTGGATAGTGTCATTGAGCAGTATCTGGGTGTCGTTAAGCCTATGTACCATCAGTTTATCGAGCCGACCAAGCGTTATGCGGATGTCATCATTCCAGAGGGCGCTTCGAACAAAGTTGCAATTGATTTGATTACCACAAAGATTGAAAAGATTTTGGAGGAAGCTAGAGAAGGATAGAAAGGAAGTCTGGTGTTACACTGGGCTTTTTGGGTAAATTATGAGAAAGTTCGTCAAAAGGGAATTCCATTCTCGATCAAAGTTTTTTGCTTGTTTGCTGACCTTTTGCGCAGGTTTCGTGGATGCTTACACTTTCATGGAGCGCGGGGGTACATTGGTTGCGGGCCAGACAGGAAACGTCGTCTTTTTGTCCGTTGAGCTGATTCATCACAAGACTGGAGAGATTGAAGTCAAACTAGCTACCATGCTAGCCTTTATGCTGGGAATTTTTCTGATAACAGTTTTCCGTCCTTTTTTTGAGCAGTCAATATGGCGAGTAAGTAGCATTTCACCAATGGTGCTCATTTGTACTCTGGTAGGTTTTATGCCAAGTACTGTGCCAAATATGCTGATCGTTCCTCCGATTGCTTTCTGTATGGGAGTCGTTGCGACAGCTTTTGGCGAAGTAGATGGTATAGTCTACAACAATTCTTTTATGACAGGAAATATCAAGAAAACGATGGTGGCTTTTGGAAATTTTGTGCGAACGCAGGAAAAACCATACTTGAAAGAGGGCATTTTCTTTGTTGCTTTGTTAGGAAGCTTTGTCATCGGAGCCATTATTTCGACCTATCTGCTCCAATTTTACGCTTTACGAACGATTTGGATCGTTGCAGGAATTCTATTTGCCTTCATGATGTTCCGCTTGGTTCAGTATGTACGAAGATAAAGACGAAGCTGCTAAAGAATGAAGAAGCCTTAGTTGTAAATTATTAAAAAAGAAGAGAAATGAGAAAAATAATTTTTATCGGACAGAGCGGTGACGAGGCTATCTACTATAATACGAGGACAAAAGAAGCCTTAGTGGCGAACAAAAGTGCCCTCTTAGATACAGAAGGTGCAAGAAGGTCGAATAGGTCGATTGCTCCTTTAATTGCAATATTCTCTTTGTTAGGTTTGCTTGGAGGATTTCTTGCTATACCAATTTTCTCAGGCTTTCGTTATAATAGTGCGATGGTTCCTATTTTTATTCTTTGTCTTTCATTTATTATATTTGGATTTGTATGGATGATGGAAGTCGCCTTATACAAAGAAGTGAAGCAAGTTCGAGGCGCAACAAAACAACAATTTGAAAAAGCAGTTTATTCAAATTTGATCTGGGACAATTTCAGCGATAAAAAAGCGACGTTTGCGAAAATGTTGGCTTTTATGATTGTTATGCTACTAGTTTTTATGGCTACTATACTAATATTTGCTGCTGTCATCCCAGGTATTATTGACTCATTCAATAAGCAAGAGCCTTTTGATATACAAATCGTTTTCTCGCCTTTAGGAGGTCTCTTTCCTGCTGTTTCTTACTTACTCTTATTCCAAAACAACCCCATCCGCTGGTTGTTAGCCGTGCGGAAGTATGAGCAGGGGAAAGTGGTGTTTGCCGAGGCGGTAGAGGAGGATGCGAATTGATAAAAAAACCATCGATTGTTATCTATAAAAGATCAGCACTAGGATTGCTTAGTCTATTTAGTTTAATGGTGGTGACCAGTTTTTTTAATATCTTTCTAGAAGAAAATCGGTCAGCAAATCTTTTCTATTTCTTAGGAACAGTTGCTTTATTGTTCACAGTAGGTTGGATGGCCTTTGCTTTCATGGGAAAAATTCAGCTTGATGGTCAATACTTGCTTGTTTTCCGAAATTTTAAATACTATCGCTTTCCTCTTTCTTCGGTTACATTTTACTTCGGCAAGAATAGACACGCTTATCGTGGGAATTATGAATGGCCTTTATTTATTGTAGGGGAAGCCTTGACTAAAAACGGCGGAAGTCAAAAAGTGACTTTGAAATTAATTGGAAGTAAGCGGAAGAACTGTCAATTCCAGCAATTTATTCAAGAACATCTTGAAGGGAAAATACCACATCTGCCTAAGGAAGATTTGTGGAAACTGGACGCTTTTGGTCAGTTGGAGGTCATTGAAGATGAGCTGCATGAAGAACCAAAGTCAGCATTGGTAGTTACTAGGAAGTTGTCTGATTTTATCGAATTTGGAGCAGATCAAGGAAATGTCCAAAGGACTGTGCTTTATGATATTAAGCGAAATAAGCTTTTTGTAGGGAAAAGTGTGCCTTTTCCAATGATTTTTCTACCAAGTGCTGGTTTATCTTATGCCTTGTATGCATTAACGGAGAATTTGACTGTACGAGGTTTGTTCCCTTTACTTTTTTCCTTCATTTTCATGTTTTTACTGACTCTTTACCAGTTTAAAAATAGAAGGGAGAAATCAGTGGTTGAAGTAGTGCCTTATGAGATGCCCATAGACTATTTTGCCACCCAGAAATCCAACGGTCTTAAAACCTATGCTCTCATTTTCCTCTTTGCCTTGATTTCAGCTATTTTCTCTTGGCTTTATCTTCTATTTGGTAGTTTCCTACTTTTATTTTTGACGATTGTGACATGGTATTGTTTCTTGCTCTTGCTCCTGTCTGGGCAATTTAAAAAAACTAAATATTTAAAAGTATTAGAAAAAGAAAAGTAATATAGAAATCAAAGATGTAAAAGTTGATTTGGAAAGCATGGGGATCAGCAATGGCATAAGAATGGCAGATTTGCCGCGTATGATTCCCTTCTAAAGGATAAGAATGACTGGTTAGCTAAAGTTTAACTTTATAATCAATATAATACTATAAGAAGAAGCTGGCCTGCTTCTTTTCTTTCTCGCATTTATAGTAATAAGACCACAAAATAATCCAGTATATTAAAAATTTTCAGAAAATATCGAATTATCTGTTGACAGTCGAATGATACTGTGCTAAAATACTAATCAATAACATTTCAAAAGGAGTCAGTCAAACATGAAGTCAACTCAATTTTCAAACTTTGCTTTGTTGTTGCGTTACTCGGGCTAGTGCGAAAGCATTAGTCCTGTTTGGCTTACCAAGCGGGAGTAAATCAACATCTCGCTTGGCTTCCAGCGAGATGTTTTTATTTTATTCTCCACGAAAATCTTTGCTAGGATATACTGAGAAAAGCGAACTAAAAGTTCATTTCATAGTTGTATCTCTCATTGATTTTTATAGTTATTTTAAACGATAAAGAAAGAGGAAAGTCTATGCAAAAAGTTGAGTTTCTTGATACCAGCCTTCGGGATGGTGAGCAGACACCAGGAGTGAACTTCTCTATTAAGGAAAAGGTTGCCATTGCTAAACAACTAGAAAAATGGGGAATTTCTGCTATTGAAGCTGGTTTCCCAGCTGCTAGTCCAGATTCATTTGCGGCGGTGCAGGCGATTGCCAAAGTCATTACAAAAGCTTCTGTCACTGGCTTGGCGCGTTCGGTTAAATCGGACATCGACGCCTGCTACGAGGCACTCAAGGATGCCAAACATCCGCAGATTCACGTCTTTATTGCGACCAGCCCCATCCATAGAGAGTTCAAGCTGAAAAAGTCCAAGGAAGAGATTTTAGAAGCTATTAAGGAGCACGTTTCCTATGCTCGCTCTAAGTTTGAGATTGTTGAGTTTTCACCCGAGGACGCGACACGGACAGAGCTGGATTTTCTGCTTCAAGTTGTCCAGACAGCAGTTGATGCGGGTGCGAGCTACATTAACATTCCAGACACAGTCGGATTTACCACACCGGAAGAGTTTGGCAATATCTTCAAGTATCTGATTGACAATGTCCAAACGGAACGTGAGATTATCTATAGTCCTCACTGTCACGATGATTTGGGAATGGCGGTAGCTAACAGCCTGTCTGCGGTCAAATACGGAGCTAGACGGGTGGAAGGCACAATCAATGGTATTGGCGAGCGTGCTGGTAATGCTGCGCTGGAAGAAGTAGCAGTTGCTTTAGAGATTCGTCAGGACTATTATCAGGTTGAGTCAGATATCGTCCTTAATGAAACCATCAACACTTCTGAGCTGGTGTCCCGCTTTTCAGGTATTCCGGTGCCTAAGAACAAGGCGGTCGTTGGCGGCAATGCCTTCTCTCATGAGTCCGGTATCCATCAGGATGGTGTCCTTAAGAATCCACTGACCTATGAAATCATCACACCAGAGCTGGTTGGAGTCAAGAGCAATTCACTTCCGCTTGGCAAGCTGTCTGGTCGCCACGCCTTTGTTGAAAAGCTCAAAGAGCTGTCTCTGGACTTTGAAGAATCTGAAATCGATGATCTCTTTGCTAAGTTTAAGGTCTTGGCTGATAAGAAAAATGAAGTTACAGATGCTGACATTCGGGCTCTGATTGCTGGGACGACAGTTGAAAATCCAGAAGGCTTCCACTTTAATGATCTGCAGCTGACGACCAATGACGATCATACCATCACAGCAGATGTGCAGCTGGTTAATGGCGACGGCGAGACAGTCAACTGTGTGGCAGAAGGCAAGGGAAGCGTTGAAGCCATCTTTAATGCCATTGACCAATTCTTTAACCAGTCTGTTCAACTTTTGACGTATAATATTGAGGCAGTAACGGACGGTATTGACTCTCAGGCTCGCGTCTTGGTAGCTGTTGAAAATACAGATACAGATACGATTTTCAACTCTTCTGGGATTGACTTTGATGTTCTTAAGGCCAGCGCCATTGCCTATATCCATGCCAACACCTTTGTGCAAAAGGAAAATGCTGGTGAAATCGGCCATCAGGTATCCTACCACGATCTGCCTGCAAATAATTAGAAAGAAGCAAATATGACAAAAGAAATTGTAGCTCTGGCGGGTGACGGTATCGGCCCAGAAATCATGGAGGCTGGTCTCCAAGTGCTGGCTGCTGTTGCGGACAAGTTCGGTTTTACTTATCATATCACGGAGAAAGCTTTTGGAGGTGCTGGTATTGATGCGGAAGGTCATCCTCTCCCTCAGTCTACTCTAGAAGCAGCCAAGGAAGCAGATGCAATTCTCCTAGCAGCTATCGGCAGTCCCCAGTATGATAATGCTCCAGTTCGGCCGGAGCAAGGCTTGCTGGCTCTGCGCAAGGAGCTTGAACTCTATGCCAATCTTCGTCCAGTTAAGATTTTTGATGCTCTTAAGCATTTGTCGCCTTTGAAAGCTGAAAGAATTGCTGGTGTAGACTTCGTGGTCGTACGTGAGCTGACTGGTGGAATTTACTTTGGTAAGCATATTTTGGAGGACAGAACTGCGCGTGATATTAACGACTACAGCTATGAAGAGGTGGAACGAATTGTCCGTAAGGCCTTTGACATTGCGCGTGGTCGCAGAAAGCGCGTGACCAGTATTGACAAGCAAAATGTACTAGCAACTTCTAAACTCTGGCGCAGAGTAGCGGATGTGGTGGCCAAGGATTATCCAGATGTGACCTTGGAGCACCAGCTGGTGGATAGCGCTGCGATGCTCATGATCACCAATCCTGCTAAGTTTGATGTTGTTGTAACGGAAAATCTTTTTGGGGATATTCTCTCAGATGAGTCCAGTGTCTTGTCAGGAACGCTGGGAGTTATGCCATCGGCCAGTCATTCGGCAGCTGGACCAAGTCTTTACGAGCCTATCCATGGTTCTGCTCCAGATATTGCAGGGCAAGGCATTGCCAACCCTATCAGTATGATCCTTTCTGTGGCCATGATGCTGCGGGATAGTTTTGCAGAGCTTAAAGCTGCAGAAGCGATTGAAGCAGCGGTTGAGAAGACTTTGGCTCAAGGGATTTTAACCCGAGATCTGGGTGGTCAGGCGACAACAACTCAAATGACGGAGGCCATTATCAATAACTTATGGAATGGATATTAACAGGTATTTGCCTGCTATGTAACCTTATAGTTTTCCTCTTTTATGGCTGGGATAAGCGTAAGGCTAAGAAAAATCACTACCGCATTCCCGAGAAAACCTTGCTCTTGTCAGCTCTGGCAGCTGGAGGTTTAGGTGCTTTATTAGGCGGTCGCCTCTTTCATCACAAGACTAGAAAATGGTATTTCTGGCTAGCTTGGATTTGCGGAATAATAGTGGAAATTGGAATTTTGTATTACATATGGAGAAGCTAGTATGGCTGGAAAATCAATTTTTGATAAGATTTGGGAAAGACATGTGATAACAGGCCAAGAAGGTCAACCCCAGCTTATGTATGTGGATCAGCATTATATTCATGAAGTAACCAGCCCTCAGGCTTTTCAAGGACTTCGAGATGCGGGTCGCAAGGTTAGACGACCGGACTTAACTTTTGGAACTTTTGACCATAATGTTCCTACGGTCAATATCTATGATATCCGAGATGTGATTTCCAAGGCTCAGATTGATAAGCTTTCTGAGAATGTCAAGGATTTTGGCATCGAGCATGCGGCTCACGGATCGGAACTTCAGGGGATTGTCCATATGGTTGGACCCGAAACGGGCAAGACCCAGCCAGGCAAATTCATCGTCTGCGGTGACAGTCACACGGCTACTCACGGAGCTTTTGGAGCCATTGCTTTTGGAATCGGTACTTCGGAAGTTGAGCACGTCTTTGCCACGCAGACCATTTGGCAGGTCAAGCCAAAGAAAATGTTAGTCAAATTTACCGGAGTGCCACCGAAAGGTGTCTATTCTAAGGACTTTATCTTGGCTTTGATTGCCCGATATGGTGTGGCTGCAGGTGTCGGTCATGTGGTTGAATATGCTGGTGATGCGATTGAGCATCTGACCATGGAAGAGCGCATGACCATCTGCAATATGTCCATTGAGTTTGGCTCCAAGATGGGCATTATGAATCCTGATCAGAAGACCTATGATTACGTTAAAGGGCGGCCGGGAGCACCTAAGGACTTTGAGGCGGCAGTGGCTGATTGGAAGACTCTGGTCAGTGATCCTGATGCTGTCTATGATAAGGTCATTGAGATGGATGTTTCCCAGTTGGCACCTATGGTGACTTGGGGAACCAATCCTTCTATGGGAGTAGAGTTTGGCGCGGCTTTCCCAGAAATTCGCGATATGAACGACGAGCGGGCCTATAATTACATGGACCTCTCTCCGGGTAAGAAAGCAGAAGATATTGACCTAGGTTATATCTTTATCGGATCCTGTACCAATGCCAGACTCAGCGATTTGCAGCTGGCAGCTAAGTTCGTCGCTGGCAAGCATATTGCTCCCAATCTGACAGCTATCGTCGTACCAGGCTCTCGTCCGGTCAAGCGGGCTGCTGAAAAGATGGGACTGGATAAAATTTTCATGGATGCAGGCTTTGAGTGGCGCGATCCGGGCTGTTCCATGTGCCTGGGAATGAATCCAGACAAGGTGCCAGATGGAGTTCACTGTGCCTCAACCAGCAATCGGAACTTTGAGGATCGTCAGGGATTTGGCGCTAAGACCCATCTTTGCAGTCCTGCTATGGCCGCAGCGGCAGCTATTGCCGGGCACTTCGTAGACGTCCGCCAGCTACCGGAGGTCCAGTAAGGAAGTTTTATGGAAAAATTTACAATCTATACGGGGACAACGGTTCCCCTCATGAACGATAATATTGATACAGACCAGATTTTGCCCAAGCAGTTTCTCAAGTTGATTGATAAAAAAGGTTTTGGCAAGTACCTCATGTACGCATGGCGCTATCTGGACAATCAGTACACCGAAGATCCTGATTTCGTCTTTAACAGACCGGAGTATCGCAAGGCGACTATTCTGATTACAGGGGATAATTTCGGGGCTGGTTCCTCTCGGGAGCACGCTGCCTGGGCCTTGGCTGACTATGGCTTCAAGGTAGTCATTGCTGGATCTTTTGGAGATATTCACTACAATAACGAGCTTAATAACGGAATGTTGCCTATCGTCCAGCCGCTTGAAGTGCGGCAAGCCTTGGCTAATCTGAAGCCGACGGATCAAGTGACGGTGGATTTGGAGCAGCAGAAGATTTTTTCACCAGTGGGAGAATTCTCCTTTGACATTGATGGAGAATGGAAGCACAAGCTCCTCAACGGTTTGGATGATATCGGCATTACGCTTCAGTATGAGGATTTGATTACAGAATATGAAAAAAATCGTCCCTCTTATTGGCAGTAAAATTGTTTTCGATATATTAAGAAAATTCTGAAAACATCTTGTCTCCGATAAAAATATATGGTAAAATAAATCTTAATTTAATAGAAAAGGAAGAAACTTATGACAAAACACATTCAATGGAACGGAACTCTTTCACAAGAAGGCTATGACATCCTGAAAGGCGATGGCGGCTGTATCGTTTGCCCGACCAAGGTGGGTTACATCATTATGACTAGTGATAAGGCAGGTTTGGAGCGTAAGTTCGAAGCTAAGGCCCGTAACCGTAATAAGCCAGGTGTTGTCCTCTGTGGTAGTATGGATGAGCTCCGTGCTTTGGCGCAGCTCAATCCAGAAATTGAAGCTTTTTACCAAAAACATTGGGACGAAGACATCCTCTTGGGCTGTATCCTTCCATGGAAGCCAGAAGCTTTTGAAAAGCTCAAAGCCTATGGTGACGGTCGGGAAGAGCTGATGACAGATGTTCGTGGCACTAGCTGTTTTGTTATTAAGTTTGGTAAGGCGGGCGAGCAGCTGGCAGCTAAGCTTTGGGAAGAAGGCAAGATGGTTTATGCTTCCTCAGCCAACCCATCTGGTAAAGGAAACCGCGGTAAGGTCGAAGGAATTGGCGATCGCATCGAAAATGCTGTTGATTTGGTTATTGAAGCAGATGACTATGTAGCCTCTATCCAGCCAGACAAGACCATTGAAACTCGCTACGAGCAAGGCGTTATGGTCTCTATGGTGGATAGAGATGGAAAACTGATTCCAGAACAAGGTGGGCAACGTTCCATCTCACCAGCCCCAGTGGTCATCCGCAAAGGCTTGGACATCGACAAAATCATGATGCACCTGTCCGATACTTTCAACTCATGGGATTACCGTCAGGGTGAATATTATTAAGGTAAAAAGAAGCTCAGTGTGGGAGGGGGATTTCCTCTTTATACTGGGCTTTTTTGTTTGATGTTTTTAGTTTAAAATCTTTATTCAGTTTAAAGTTATTTCCAAATAGAACAAAATTCTTGATAGATGAAACAATAAATGTTACAATAAATAAGAAATCAATTCGATATAGAAATAAATTAGAGGAAGTATGAAAGACAGTCATTTGGTAGCCTATCATATTCGTTTGTTGAATGGGCGGATTTTTCAAAAGTTACTGGGCCAGGAGCCTGAAGCTCTTTATCGGAGTGAACAGGGCAAGATTCTCACTGTTTTATGGAATAGTGAGACAGGTTGCGCTACGGCGACAGATATTGCGCTTGCGACTGGTCTTGCTAACAATACGCTAACAACCATGATTAAGAAGCTTGAGGAGCAAAATCTGATCACCATCAGTCCATGTGGAATAGATAAGAGAAAAAAATATGTCAAGTTGACAGAGCAGGGTTGGTCTCAGAAGGAAGTTGGCCATCGTATCAGTCAAAAGTTGGATGCTATTTTTTATAAAGGCTTCTCAGAGGAAGAAATTTGCCAATTTGAAAGTTATCAGGAACGTATTTTAGCCAATCTGAAAGAGAAAGCAAATGAGGCATAAATCATGTCAAAACAAGTTGAAAATGCGCAAAATTTATATATTCATGCCATTCAAGACGGGTGTGTTGCTGAGGCTCAAGCCCAGTCTGTAGGGGATACCTACATTCAACACTCGACAGGTGTGCCAGATGGGAAAGAAGGTTTTGCGGCTTTCTTTGCAAATTTCTTTGAACGCCATCCCGAGTGTGAGATGAAGATTGTTCGCACCATTGAGGATGGTAATCTAGTCTTCGTCCATGTTCATCAATATCTCAATGGCGGGGAAGCTCAATGGGTGACGACGGATACTTTCCGTGCGGATGAGAATGGCCGTATCGTAGAACATTGGGATGTTATTGACTACTATCGAACACCTGAAAACGGGCAATTAGACCAGATTTTTGGAGATTTTGAGATCAAGGATTTGGACAAGACAGTAGCAAATAAAAAAACCGTTCGTCGTTTCTTGACAGAAATTTTCCAAAACGGGGAGCTAGAGCAGTGGAGTGATTATGTGGCAGAAGATTTAATTCAGCACAATCATGAGATTGGACAAGGAAGTCAGGCTTATAAAGACTATGTAGCTGAGCACGGGGTTTCTTTTGACTTTGTTTTCCAGCTTTTGGGACAAGGAAACTATGTGGTCAGCTATGGGCAGACTCAGATCGATGGGGTTGCTTATGCTCAGTATGACATCTTCCGTTTGGAGAATGGCTTGATTGTGGAGCATTGGGACAATAAAGAAGTCATGCCTAAGATAGAAGACTTAACCAATCGAGGGAAGTTTTAAAAGGAGATACTAAGATGAAAGCTGTGCTTGTCAAGGAAGCTGGAGGACCAGAAGTTCTGCAGGTTGTGGAAGTTCCAAAACCGACTGTTAAAGAAGGTTGGACCTTGGTCAAGGTACAAGGATTTGGAATCAACCATAGCGAGATTTTTACTCGTCAAGGATTATCCCCCTCCGTTCAATTTCCACGGATTTTAGGGATTGAATGTGTGGGACTTGTAGAGGAGACGAGTCGTCCCGATTTGCAGGTCGGGCAACAAGTTATCTCCATCATGGGAGAAATGGGACGCGCTTTTGATGGTGGTTATGCTGAGTATGTTTTGCTACCAGACGAACAGGTTTATCCTGTGAGGACAGAGCTTGCTTTGGAAAGTTTAATCGCACTGCCTGAAACCTACTACACAGCGTTTGGCTCTTATCTCAATCTCAAGATTGAGGAGGGAGACCGAGTTCTGGTTCGGGCAGCGACTAGTGGTGTTGGGATTGCTTTTGCAAAACTTCTCAAAGGGCAATTTCCAAATGTCTATTTAGCGGGAAGTAGCCGTAGTCTGGGCAAGGAAGAGCAACTAAAAGAGGCAGGATTTGACCAGGTGATTTTGGACAAGGATGGCGTCTTACAGACGGAAGAGCAGTTTGACAAGGTCTTGGATCTTGTCGGTCCGAGTGCTATTCTCGATACATTTGCTCGTACGGCAGAAGGTGGTATTATCTGTTCTTGTGGCTTGCTGGGCGGTCAGTGGACTATTCCAGACTTTGATCCTATTGAAATGCTTTACCGCAATCTCTACTTGACTACCTTTGCTTCTGGCAATGTGTCTCAGGACAAGCTACAAGCTTTGGTGGATTTTGTGGAGCGTTATCAGGTAGATGTACGACCTGAAAAAGTATTTTCTATTGATCAAATCCAGGACGCGCATGCTTATCTGGAAAGTAGCCAATCTTTTGGCAAGGTTATCGTAAAAATTGAGGACAAACAATGATTGAATACAAAAATGTAGCGCTACGCTATACAGAAAAAGATGTCTTGAGAGATGTCAACTTACGAATTGAGAATGGAGAGTTCATGGTTTTAGTTGGGCCTTCTGGGTCAGGTAAGACGACCATGATTAAGATGATTAATCGTCTCTTGGAACCCACTGATGGAAATATTTATATGGATGGCAAGCGCATCAAAGACTATGATGAACGTGAGCTGCGCCTTTCTACAGGATATGTCTTACAAGCAATTGCCCTCTTTCCAAACCTAACGGTTGCGGAAAATATTGCTCTGATTCCTGAGATGAAGGGGTGGAGCAAGGAAGAGATTGCCAAGAAAACAGAAGAGCTCTTGGCAAAAGTTGGCTTGCCAGTAGCTGACTATGGTCATCGACTGCCGAGTGGGCTGTCAGGTGGGGAACAGCAGCGTGTGGGTATTGTTCGTGCAATGATTGGTCAGCCAAAGATCCTACTCATGGACGAGCCTTTTTCAGCGCTAGATGCTATTTCTAGAAAACAATTGCAGACTTTGATCAAGCAACTGCATAATGAGTTTGGGATGACGACCATTTTTGTCACCCACGATACGGACGAAGCTTTGAAATTAGGAGATAGGATTGCTGTTCTGCAGGACGGGGAGATTCGTCAAGTGGCGACGCCTGAGGAAATCTTATCTGCACCTGCAACCAGCTTCGTAGCAGATTTGTTTGGAGGTGTTCAACATGGATAATTTGTTTTCTACCTTTCAGGAGCGCTTTGGTGAATGGTTAGTAGCCTTAGGGCAACACCTCCAGCTGTCTCTTCTGACTTTACTAGTGGCCATCTTCCTGACCATTCCGCTCGCTATCTATCTACATAGTCATAAAAAAGTAGCCAATTGGGTGCTGCAAATTGCGGGAATCTTTCAAACCATTCCTTCAATGGCCTTGCTGGGACTCTTTATCCCTCTCATGGGGATTGGTACACTGCCAGCACTGACTGCTCTGGTGATTTACGCTATTTTCCCGATTTTAGAAAATACTGTCACAGCCTTGAATGGGATTGATCCTAGTTTAGAAGAAGCTGGAATCGCCTTTGGGATGACCAAGTGGGAACGACTCAAAAAGTTTAAACTGCCTCTAGCAATGCCTGTCATCGTTTCTGGAATTCGAACAGCAACGGTAATGATTATCGGAACAGCAACTCTAGCAGCCCTCGTCGGAGCTGGTGGACTAGGTTCTTTTATCCTTCTAGGAATTGACCGCCGCAATGCCAGTCTGATCTTGATTGGAGCAATTTCCTCCGCAGTTTTAGCAATTCTTTTCAACAGTCTCCTTAAATGGATGGAAAAGGCCAAGCTTCGGACTGTATTTACAGCTTTTGCTGTCTTAATACTCGGACTAGGCGCTTCTTATACACCGAGTCTAATTCCCAAGCAGGAAAAGGATCATCTGGTTATTGCTGGGAAATTAGGTCCAGAGCCAGAAATTCTTATGAATATGTATAAACTCCTCATTGAGGAAAATACGGATATGACTGTGACAGTCAAACCTAATTTTGGTAAGACAGACTTCCTTTATCAAGCCCTGAAAAAAGGCGATATTGATATCTATCCTGAGTTTACCGGTACGATTACTGGAACTCTCTTGCAGCCTGCTCCAAAAGCCAGTACTGATGCTGAAGAAGTTTTTAAAGCAGCACGTGATGGAATCAAAAAACAGGACAATCTAGTCTTGCTCAATCACATGGCTTATCAGAATACCTATGCAATTGCAGTTCCAAAGACTATCGCCAAAGAATACAATCTTAAAACGATTTCCGACCTCAAGGCGGTTCAGGATAAACTCAAAGCGGGCTTTACTCTAGAATTTAACGACCGTGAGGATGGAAACAAGGGTTTGCAATCTCTATATGGCCTTAATCTTAATGTAGCGACCATGGAGCCAGCCCTTCGCTACCAAGCTATCCAGTCGGGTGATATTCAAATCACAGATGCCTATTCGACTGACGCAGAACTTGCGCGTTATGATTTACAAGTTTTAGAAGACGATAAACATCTTTTCCCTCCTTATCAAGGGGCACCTCTCCTGAAGGCTGAACTGCTAGAAAAACACCCTGAGTTGGAAGGTATTCTCAATAAGCTGGCTGGAAAAATCACGGAAAGCCAGATGAGTCAGATGAATTATCAAGTTGGCATTGAAGGTAAAAAAGCGGAAGCTGTTGCGCGTGATTATCTGGTCAAGGAAGGACTTTTAAAAAAATAATAAGCAAAAAAGTTAGACTTGTAAGGTCTAGCTTTTTTGCTTACTTGAGGATAGACAGAATACGGATTGAAGGAGATGTGTTTATCTTTTAGTCAGGAAATCTTCATCCATTTTTGGTATAATAAAGTATCAATTCATGGAGGTGTTCCGATGGCATCTAGTCAAGAATATTTGGATTTGATCCTGAAGCAGCTGCAGGGCTTAGGCCAAGAAATTAGCTTTCGCAAGATGATGGGAGAGTATTTGCTCTATTATCGGGGGCGCTTATTTGGCGGAATTTATGACAATCGCTTGTTTCTTAAGGCAGTCCAGCCAGCTCTCGATCTTTTGGAAAATCCAGTCTATGAAACTCCTTATCCAGGCGCAAAGCCAATGCTTCATATAGAAGAAACAGAAGATGCTGCCTTTCTCTGTAGTTTGATTGAAACGGCCTACCCTGCCTTACCAGCACCTAAAAAGAAAAAATAGTTTTTCTGTTCTAATAGATATTTACAAAACTTTCCGTTCTAATAGACATTTTAATAATTTTCCGTTATAATGGACTTAAAGGAGGTTTGATCAGCTATGCTTTATATTGCTCTTATTGGAGATTTAATAGGATCCAAACAGCTAAAAAATCGTAAGCAGGCCCAGAAGGACCTGCAGGACATGATGGCGGTGCTAAATCAGGATTATCAGGATTATCTGGTGTCGCCTTTTACCATTACGACTGGAGATGAGTTTCAAGCTTTGTTGCGCCCTAATCCTGAAGTCATGCGGCTCATTGATCAGATTGCCTTAGGCTTTCCTCACCCGATTCGCTTTGGCCTTGGTCTGGGTGAGATTGTGACCGAGATCAATCGCGAGCAAAGTATTGGTTCTGACGGTCCAGCCTACTGGAGGGCACGCGCAGCTATTAACGCAGTCCATGAGAAAAATGATTATGGCAGCAGTCGCTTGGCGGTATCCTTAGGCGATGACGAGCTCAGTCAGGCAGTTAATACAGTGCTGGCGGCTGCGTCCTTTATCCAGAGCAAGTGGAATGCTAGCCAGAGAGAGGTACTCGAGCGGATGCTCATGGAATATATCTATGATGAAAATTTTTCTCACGGGGAAATGGCAGAGCTGCTGCAGATTAGTCCCAGTGCGCTTAGTAAGCGGCTCAAGTCGTCTGGACTGAAGGTCTATCTGAGAAATCGCCGTTTAGCTATGAAAATGATTTTACAGGCAGCAAAGGAGGCTGAACAATGACAAATTTCATGGGATTTTCAGAATTTTTCATGCAGAATCCGATTCTTATTTTGACTTTGCTGGCTCATGTGCTAGCTGATTTTCAGCTTCAAAGTCAGAAAATGGCCGACCTCAAAAGCCGGCGGATGAATTTTTTGATTCTCCATTTGGTGATTGTTCTGTTGCCCTTGTTATTCTTAGGTTTGCTCTTACCTCAGCGTCTCTTGTTTTTCGCCTTGGTCTGGCTCAGCCATGCGCTTATTGATTTCTTGAAGTATAGGCTGAATTCTTTGATCGTCCGTCGCCATGCTCAAAAGTCTGCCTTTTTATTGAATCAGATCTTGCATCTGATGAGTATTTTAGCTCTTTATTTCCTCTTAGGACAGCAGTAAATTCCTGCTCCTAATTGGCTGTCTGAGCGCTATCTCATGCTGCAGGCTCTCTTTTTCTTTGCCCTCACTGGCAAGCCAGTCAATATTCTCTTTAAACTTTTCTTCAGCAAGTATCAGGCAGGGGAAGACAGCGGAGAGACTATTGCGGGGGCGGGGGCCATGATTGGGATTTTGGAGCGCTTAATTATGGGACTGTCTCTTATTTTCGGGCAATTTACAGCGATTGGTCTAGTCTTCACGGCTAAGTCTATTGCTCGTTATAATAAAATTTCTGAAAGCCAGTCTTTTGCTGAATACTATCTGATTGGCTCACTATTTAGCATGATCAGCGTTTTACTGACTTATGGCTTGCTTTATTGGTAATAAAAACTGGGGCTGGGATATGATTCCCAGTCTTTACTTTAATTCTTATTTTCTATAAAGAAAGGAGAAGGCACGTGGCCGAAAACTTAGAAGATATGTCTTTAGAAGAATTATGGCAGCTGTTCCCAATTTTCTTAGAGGAGCACAATAAGGACTGGTCAGCTTGGTATGTGGAGGAAAGCAGGAGAATACAAAGTTTTTTGCCAGCAAATCAGTTGTATAGAATGCATCATATTGGTTCCACGTCTATTGAAGGAATATGGGCTAAGCCGATTATTGATATTCTTTTAGAAATTCCTCGAAGTGAAGATATGGAGAGCATTAAGAGCGAATTGCTGGAGCAGGGCTACCTGCTTATGTCAGAGTCAGAAGGTCGCATGTCTTTTAACAAGGGCTATACACTGCAAGGTTTTGCGGAGCGCGTTTTCCACTTGCATCTGCGCTACCATGGAGACCATGATGAACTCTATTTCCGAGACTATCTGCAAGACCATCCAGCTGTCGCCAAAGACTACGAGCAGTTGAAATTAATCTTATGGAAAAAGTACGAGCACAATCGTGATGCTTATACGGCAGCTAAAACTGATTTCATCAGGCAGTACACGCAAAAAGCCAAAAAGCTTTATAAGAGAAGGTATGACGACAAGCTTGCATAAGCTGGAAGTCCCGCAAATCAATCATATTTTGTTTTAAATAGAACAAAGTAGCACAGCAACTTAATAGATTCGTTATAAAACGTACTTATGATTATATAAATTCAATTTAAATAGCGCGGTATGATTTAAAATGAATATAATTCCTTTGTTTGTTTACAAATACCAGAAATGTTATAATACTAATCTATAGAGGATAGGAGGTGAAAAATGAATAAACGATTTATCATCGCACTCTCAACTTTTCTGTTTATTGCTCTTGTCACTTTATTTCTAGGGTCCAAGCTACAAACAAGAGAGTTAAATAGTAGTAACTATATTCAGTCAAGGACTCCGACCTTATTTTTCCATGGTTATGGCTCAAGTGCTAATGCTGAAAAGCATATGGTAGAGGCAGCCAGACAAGCTGGAGTTACTCAAACCATCATCACAGCTACAGTTGATCGTCACGCTCAAGTAACTCTTAAAGGAGATATTCCGAAAGATGCCATTAATCCAATTGTCATGGTTGAGTTCGAGAACAATCGAAATGCCAATTATGCTCAGGATGGAGAGTATGTGGCAGCAGTTGTTAGAGAGTTGCAAGCAAGATATGGTTTTAAAAAGATAAATTTTGTCGCACATTCTATGGGAAATATGGCTATTTTATTTTACTTATTAGAGCATGCTCAAAATGAAGAATTTCCACAATTACAAAAACAGGTAAATATCGCCAATCATGTCAATGGTTTGGAGGGTAGGGATCTACCAGCTAATTTGACCATTCTAGACAACCATACAGGGCAGCCTAGCGCCATGAGTGATAGCTATCAAAAACTTCTGGGCTTGCGCGAAATTTATCCGCAAGATCAAGTGGATGTGCTTAATATCTATGGAGATTTTAAAAATGAATCGGATGGTTCCGTCTTAAACGTTTCTTCTCGCAGTCTTAAGTATCTTGTAATTGACAATGCCAAGTCCTATCAGGAAAAACGAGTGACTGGGCCTCTGGCTCAGCATAGCCAGCTGCATGAAAATCCAGAAGTAGATCGATTATTGATTTATTTTCTTTGGGGAAAATAATTTTAAGAAATGCAGGCTATTCTTCGTCTATAAGAAAACTTTAAGCATTTTATACTATTTTGTTCTATGGAAAGTTTTCCTTTCCTAATTTAATGTGACAGCGCAATCCGCTGATTATAATCGAAGCTTCTCTAAAACCTTATTGTTTAGAGATAGATTGAGGAGTAAAATGAAATTTAAGAAAACATTACTAACGGCAGGAGCTTTTCTAGCTACGCTCTTTACCGTATCCACAGCAACTGCTGATACTAACGTTCAAAAAGTCATTGACGAAACCTATGTTCAGCCTGAGTATGTCTTGGGCTATTCCTTGGATGACAGCCAAAAAGAGCAAACACTTCAGCTCTTAGGCTACAATGCATCGAGTGATTCTAAACCTCTGAAAACAATGACACCTGATGTCTATTCAAAGATTATGAATGTAGCAAATGATCCTAGTTTGCAGCTATATTCTTCTGTTAAGATTAAGAAGTTGGGCAATAAGAAGCCGCTTCAAGTCAAGATTGTTACACCACAAAACATCACTAAGGTTACAGAGGATATGTATCGCAATGCAGCAGTTACCTTGGGCGTACAGCATGCAGAAATTACAGTAGCAGCACCTATCCCTGTAACTGGAGAAAGTGCCCTAGCTGGTATTTATTACTCGCTGGAGGAAAATGGAGCGAGCGTTCCTCAGGAAAATAAAGATCTGGCTCAGGAAGAATTAGCCGCACTTTCAAATATCAACGCTGAGAACCAAGGTAAGGAAGGTTACGATGCTGATAAGCTGAATGTGGCTCTGACAGATATAAAAACAGCTGTTGCCAATGCTAAAAAGAATAACAGCAACTTGACAGAAGCTGATGTCCGTAAAATCGTTGAAGAAACACTGAAAAACTACGGTCTCAGTAGTTCAGTCACAGCTGACCAAATCAATCTGATTATTAACTTTGCTGTCAATCTTTCAAATAGCGGAGTCATTACAAATTCTGATTTCACAAAAACACTCACCGACTTAAAAAACAGTATTGTTTCAAAGGCCGGTGACACATTCAATAATATCAATCTTAACTTTGACGCAAACGGACTTCTTGAAGATGGCGGTAATTTCTTTAGCAATATCTGGAATGCAATCGTCAATTTCTTTAAAGGGTTACTAGGTCAATAAGACTGTCTTTAAAAATATAAATAAAAAAACCAGCTAAAATCTAGCTGGTTTTTGCGTATTTCTTACTCCCACTCAACGGTTGCAGACTCCTTGTAAATCTCTATATAATAGGCTTTTTGAGGAGTTAGTAATTCTTTGGTGGGGTTTTTGGTGGGGTTTTTGGTGGGAATGTTATTTTGAAATTGATTGGTTCCCGTTGAAATGTACTAAGCTAGAAGATGGAAAAGAAACATTAATAATTCCTACCATTTCATTAGTTATAACTTCATCAGCACCATCCCATAGATGTGAGTAGTGTTTCAAGGTGATTTCAGGAGAAGAGTGTCCTAAACGTTTTGATAGAATAAGTACAGAAACATTTAATTCATTAATTAACAGTGATGCATGGCTGTGGCGGAGACCCTTTGCTTGGATAGGTTTTACGTGAGCAATCTTGGCGTACCTTTTAATAATCCTTGAGATTGTAGACTTCAGCATAGGTAAGCCATCGTATGAAAAGATAAAATCGTTCTCGTGTCCTAATCCAATCTTTTTTTGAGCTTCACGCCATTTTTTTAACACATCAATTGTATCTTTATCTAAACTAATCATCCTTTTCCCGTCATTGGTTTTTGTGTAGGAATTACGAGTCCATTCTTTTTTGTTTTTAACAATAAGCATATGATGAACTCGTAGGCGTTGCTTGTCAAAGTCAACATCATTCCATTGAAGGGCACAGCCTTCATTTACACGTACGCCAGTCATGAAATATACCCAAATCATCACAAAGTTTAAATGTTCATATACATCTTCAATGTAAATTTGCGAAATAACAGCTTCAAATTCGCTTTTAGTCCAATATGGGATATTGCTTTTCCCTTTAGGAATTGCATTAGATTGCTTAGAAATATTTTTTTCTACATATCCCATTTGCAAAGCATAGTCCAATGATTTCCTAAACATGCCAAAGATAAGGCTAGCATATCCTTGAGAATACCCGGCACCACCCTCATCTTTACTAGTTAGTAACCATGTACGAAACATCTGGACTTGCTCAAGTGTTATAGAACGAAGTGTGGTGTCACCAAAACGCTCACAAAGCTGTAAAAGATTTTTCTCTCGAACTGAAAATGTGCTGTGCTCAACTGTTGTTCTGTAATATGGAATATAATGTTCTTCCATAAATTGCCTATACTTCATGCGATAGTTTGAATAACCTTGGGATTGATGATATTCATATTTCAGTCGGGTTAATTCCTTATTTGCATCTGCTGCCGAATTAAATGGATTTCCGTGTTGATCTACCCTTGATTTCTTTCGTACACGTTTCCCTGTAACTCTATCTCTACCAAATTCGGTTTGAATAAAAAATTTTCCGTCTTTGTCAGTATAGACTCCAGGAAATTTAGTTTTCTGTTGATTTTGTGGCATTATTCCTCCTTGTGAAGTGAAACACCCAGAATTTCTTCAACAGCAACAATAGGAACATGCCCTAAACGTCGATTATTATAAAAGGCATACCCCTTTTGTACCATAATTTGCTTAGCTTGTCTAATAATTGAAACGGCAGTATAGGGATTGTATCCCATTTTAATTAAATCTTAAGATTGAGGGATTACTGTCAATGCAATTTGTAAAAAAAGTCTTGGAATTACTGCAAAGCGAAGATTATACAATTGTGAATCTAGTTTAAATAAAAACGCACCATTTTTGGTGCGTTTTTATTTTTTGTGCTATAATAGAAATAAATAAAAGGAGGAGTTACATGATTGGAGAAAATATAAAAACGTTACGTAAAACACATAAATTAACCCAGCCTGAGTTTGCAAAGATTGTTGGTATCTCTAGAAATAGTCTGAGTCGTTACGAAAATGGGACAAGTCGAGTTTCGACAGAATTAATAGATCGTATCTGCAAGAAATTTAATGTTTCGTATATCGATATCGTAGGGGAGGAAAAAATGCTCACACCAGTAGAAGATTATCAATTAACTCTGAAAATTGAAGTGATTAAAGAACGAGGGGCGAATATCTTAGCGCAACTTTATCGTTTTCAAGATGAACAAGGAATTGCATTTGATGATACTTCTAATCCTTGGGTTCTAATGAGCGATGATTTGTCTGATTTGATTAATACGAGGATTTATCTTGTTTCAACTTTTGAGGATATAGAGCGATTTAATGGCTATTTGGATGGTATTGAACGTATGCTAGAACAAGCTAGTCATCTGGTGGTGGCTTAATGAAACTAGAAGAATTTAGTCAAGATAATTTTGAACAAGCCTCCAAACGGCTTATCCGTTCTTTAACTCGTGGAAAAACAACCTCATCTCATCCTAAGGCTATTTTGCTCGGTGGACAGAGTGGTGCTGGGAAAACAACGATTCATCGTATTAAACAAAGGGAATTTCAAGGTAATATCATTATCATTGATGGGGATAGTTATCGCTCTTTTCATCCGAACTACCTTGGTCTACAGGAAAAGTATGGCAAAGATAGCGTGGATTATACCAAAGTATTCGCGGGACAAATGGTTGAATATCTTGTAGATGAGTTGAGTAAAAAAGGTTATCATTTGTTAATCGAGGGTACCTTGAGAACAACAGAAGTTCCCCGAAAAACGGCCCAATTATTGGCAACTAGAGGATATCAAGTCTCACTTGCACTGATTGCGACCAAGCCAGAATTATCTTATCTCAGTACCTTGATACGTTATGAGGAGCTCTACGCCATAGATCCTAATCAAGCGAGAGCGACTCCCAAAGAGCACCATGATGGAATTGTAGAATATTTAGTTGATAACTTACGAGAGTTAGAAAATGACAAAATTTTTAATCAAATTCAAATTTATCAAAGAGATCAATCGTGTGTTTATGATTCGGAAGTAGATCAAATCTCAGCAGCAGAACATCTACACGAATGCCTATTTGGAAAATGGAGTAAGGTGGAGGAAGAGATGTTGAAGATGGGACAGGAACGGTTGAGAGAGCTGGGTATGAGAACTCCAAAATAGGAGAGAATTTTTATGTATTTAAAAAGTTTATCAATAAAAAATTATAGAAAATATGGCGAAGAAGTTCAGGTAATTAACTTCGCTCATAGCAAATGGCCGGAAATTCCAGAAGATGAAGATGAAACAGAGAAAATAAATATAACAGAAGAGTATATATCAAAAAGTTCGTCATTAATTGTAGGTAAAAATAATTCTGGTAAAAGTACAATTGTCAAATTATTGAATACACTACAAAATAGTAAGTCAGGTAGTCGTAGTGTTTTTAAATATACCGATTTTAATTTAAAAATATTATCAGATTGGTATCACGAAAATATTGACAATAAATCTGAAGAAGAGATAGAAAGTATTGATCAATCTTATTTTCCTAAACTAGAGTTTCAGTTGATATTAGGAATCGATGATGGAAATGATTTGATTTCAAGTTTCGAAGATATATTAGTTGTAAGTGGTATAAAAACAGTAGAAACTCAAGAAAATCAAGATATTGCGGAAGTAACTATCGATATTAAGTATGAAGTGGCGGATGAGAAATCTTTTAAAGAAGAGCTTATTAAACTAAAAAAAAGTAATTCAGAAACAGATAATCAGCAAGATAAAAATATCGTATATAAAAAAGAGATTCAATATCGACAATTTTTAGGTTTATTTAGCAGTAATTATTTTGTATTAAATTTTTATCCTATAGGAAAAGAGGAGCCTGCTAAAGAATTTTCTCTATCTTCATTGCTAAAGGTAGAAACAATAGAGGCAAATACGGTTAAAAATGACAAGACACTTTCGCAAGCTTACAATAAAATAGTCTCAACTTATATAAAAAATAATGATATAGCTACAATTGATAAATTAGTTGGTGACATTAATTATCAAGTAAAGGATATGGTTGATACCAATATCAAGAATATTCTTCAGAGTGCAGTATCAAGCATTGAATCAACTAAGAATTTAAAGATGAATTTACATCCAGATGTAACTTTAGAGAAAATTTTTGCAAATAGTATTATTTATGAGTATCAAGAGGGAAATAATAATATACCTGAAAGCCAGTTTGGTATGGGATATACAAACTTGATGGTTATTATTGCAAAGATTGTTGACTACATTGAATTATACAGCAAGAAAGATATTAATGGTTCAGTAAATATTCTTTGTATTGAAGAACCGGAGTCGTTTATGCATCCCCAGATGCAGGAGCTGTTTATAAAGAATATTTCAAAAGCAATCGCTACCTTATTAGGAAAAAAACAGCAGCTAGATACATTTCAAATTATCATTACGACTCACTCAACACATATTTTGAACAGTAAGATTCAATCAGGAAATACACTTAATAATATTAGTTATCTAGGTCAAGCAGGTGTAAATAATATCATAAAGAACATAAGTGATGACGCAATAGTATCTGGTAGAAATATTGATAAAAAAGCTTATGAATATATCAAAAAATATTTAAGACTAGAGGTATCAGATATTTTCTTTGCTGATGCAGTTGTTTTAGTTGAGGGAGTTTCTGAAGAAACTTACCTGAGATATGAGATTGATAAACACCCAATATTGAAGAAGCATCATATTAAAGTTTACAGAATTGATGGAGCATACGCTCACCAGTTTATTAGTTTATTGGACTTATTAGAAATTAAAACTGTTATTTTTACAGATTTAGATTTAAAAAGATCTGAATCTGAAAAGAAAGTTGATATAAAAGATAATGATGATCCTGATCCTGATGTGATTCCACAAAACATATCAGATTTAGAGAGTAAATATGCAGCTGCAACGAGCTCCTTGAGTACGAATGGTACTCTGCAATATTTTATAAAAAAAGAGCTAAAAGATGAAGAAGCTAAATATGGTGAGATTAATAACAAGATAATCGAAAAGCTTAATAACAATGAAGAATTGATTATTGATTACAATAACATCACTATGTTCTCGCAAGGTAAAATAAATGGATATTATGCTACTAGCTTTGAGGAAGCAGTTGTTTTAACGAATGCAGGAAACGAAGATGAAAATAAATACAAGAAATCCTTGATTAAAGCACTACAATATGTCCATCCTAATATGAGGTATTTTGGTGATATTGATGAAACATCAGAAATAGCCGATAAATCTTATATGTATCAAGTTAAATTATCTGATGGAAAATCAAGGTTTTCTACTGGGATTGTATATTTATCTGTAACTGATGATGACTTCAGCCTTAAACAACCTCAGTATATTGAATCAGGTTTGAACTCACTTTGTAGTTATTTTAAGGAGTAAAATATGACATATACGATTAGTCCAGAAAATAAACAACTAGAGTTAGATATTCAGCAAAAAATTAATGAATGTTTAGATAACTTTGAGAGTTTTTGTTTTGATGCTGGTGCTGGTGCAGGGAAGACCTATGCACTTCAAAAATCAATTGAACATATTTTGAAGAGTGAGGGAGAAAATTTAAAGTTAAGAAATCAAAAAATCTTATGTATTACATATACTAATGCTGCAAAAGATGAGATTCTGGCTCGACTTGGAAAAAATTCTTCGGTAATAGTTTCCACAATTCATGAATTTCTATGGGGATTTATTTCTATTCAGCAAGAGTTACTGACTATAGAACATAAGAATAAAATAATTGATGAACTCCATGCTATTGATTATAAAATAAATGAAAATTCTCCTTCTAACAGTGTTAATCTAGTTGATTTCCAAAATAAGATTAATGATGATAAATTTATGAAAATTTTCTACAATACACCTAGTTCTCCTGCAGAGAATTTTAAAGCTATTATAAGAAAGCATGATAAATACTTTTCTCCCTATTTAAGTAATGTTAGTAAGTTTAGCAGTTTAGTTAAGGATATTAATAAAAAGTATAAACTCGAAATAACATTAAAGGAAATTGAAGATAAAGAATCTAAAAAAATCATTTATAATCCAGTTCAAAACCGTGATAAACTTGAAAATTATGTCATTAGTCATGACACATTATTACTTTACTGTAAAAATATAATTACCAATAAAGATATATTAAAGAGATTATTTTCGGATAGGTATCCATATATTTTAATTGATGAGTACCAAGATACAGATGAAAAAGTTGTTGCTATTATTGATAGTATCAGGGAATATTCAAATTCTCGGAAAAAGTTAGCAGTAGGATTTTTTGGTGACTCCTTGCAAAATATTTATGGTTCAGGAGTGGGGATTCTTCCAAATAAACATGAATATAAAATCATTGAAAAAAAATTTAACCGACGTTCTTCTAAGCAGATTGTCGAGTTAATTGAAAAAATTAGAAATGACAATTTTGGTCAACAGTCTATATATAATGATTTTGATAATGGTTCTTATAATTTTTATGTCGCTGGTGATGAGTTTAACTTAGATACTTTTTTACAGGAAAATCAACTAATTAATAATACTGCTTGCCTTCTTATGAAAAATGATGATATTTCTAAAGCAAGAGGATTTGATGAATTATTATCAGTACTGAAAAAGTTCCCCAGATTTAGTGGCAATAACTGGGATAATGTAAACAGTGAATTTCTACAGAAAAATCTACAACATATGGGGTGGTTCTTGAGAGAAATTCTAATTTTTATAGACTTTATTCAAAAATCAACAGATTGTAATTCAACTGTTAAGGAAGTTATTCAATTTATAGCAACGTCTAAATCATCACTAACTTTTGCAGTGTTGAAACAGTTTATTGACAATTTGAGAGAGATTAATCCATCAATACTTACAATCGATGAATGTCTTAGTAGAATCGTTAATATTCAAGAAGAAATATCAGGTAAAGAGATTTTAAGAAAAATATTTTCCATAGATGATACAGCAGACAACATTCTACTGAATATAAAGAATCGTGCTTATGATTATTTTTACTATTCTCAAGATTCGGAGGAATCGGAAAGAGAAACGGCAGTTGTTGATGAATTTTTTAATCTAGATATTTCTCAATTTATCAAGTGGTATAATTATATTTTTGATAATTTGAAAAATGAAGGAATTGGCTATTACACATTGCATGGCTCAAAGGGGCTAGAATTTGAAAATGTAGTTGTTGTGCTACAAGATAAATTTGCAAAAAAAGAAAATTATTGTAAGTATTTTTTTGAAAAATATAATACTTCAATTGATTCTGATTCACAATTTCAAGAAGTTCGCAATCTTTTATACGTTGCTTTTTCAAGAGCCAAGAAAAATCTTCATGTAATTTATAAAAATAATAATCCAGAACATTTATTAGAGAATATAAAGGATATTTTTCAAGAAATTCACAATTTAAATTCATATTAGACCTATGTTTATGAAGTTTTGCTCTTTCATTTTTTATGTAAGTAGAAAATTTAAGTTGGACTATACTTGTAAAGCAATTCTAGCTGATTCCTAGATACGATTATATCATCAAACTGATTTTGAAAAAATATAAATACAAAATTTACAAAACAATAACAATTTAAATGGTGTGAACTTTTTGGTAAAATCTAGCTCAATTCGTGTATTTTCAGGGTAAAATTCACACCATTCAACTGAAATTTATTCAAATTAGATGAAATTCTGTTTTCTGTAAATGTTGGAAAACATTGATTTTAAGACCATCTTGAAACTTATTCAAATAGAAATGTTTCCAACCAGGTCTTAAGAAAGCTCGTAAAGCATCACAATTCTCAAAACGTTAATCAATACGATTATATCAACGTTTACAGACATTCAAGAATTTATTCTTGGATGTCTTTTTTTGTTCAAAAAACTAAAGTTCACCCCAAAATTCACCCCAAGTTCACCCTATTGCTTTTTGAGACTTCTAAAGGCTATTTCTCCTGCTGTTTGATTTACTTTTTCAGTAGTATTGACATAAGTCTTCGTTATTTGTATGTCACTATGAGTAAGTGCTTCTGAAATGGCCTCAAGAGAAAAACCTGCTTGTTTAGCAAGATGTTGGAATTTATGAGGACCTTGATGGATATTATTTTTCTTCATATTACGTTGTGTTATAATGTAGATACTATATGAAAAAATTAAGATATCTATTTAAATTTTGTAAATGTCACTTTGTGTGAACATGAGTAAATTTGAGTTTAGAGAATGATAGGAGATGGTTTACAATGATAAGTTTAGAGCTGATGTCTGAAGAAAATAGCATAGATGTTTATTCTTTTGAAAAAGAAAATCGGGAGTATTTTGAGCGGAATTTACCTCCTAGACCAGCTACCTATTTTGATTCAGAAGGTTTTAAAGAAATTACAAGGGAATTGTTAAGGGAACAAGAGAATCATGATGTCTACATGCATCTTATTAGAGATGCACAAGGTGTTATGAATCTGCCGACCTGTAAGTGAACTATGATATTGAATTTGTTAATAGGCAATAATAGAAAAAAATATTCTAGATAAGTCATTGATATATTGAGAACTGCTAAAGGAGGGAAATAGATGAGCAAAAAAATTAACTTAGAAGCAGAACGAGCATATAAGGCAATTCGTGGCGAAAAAAATAAATTTGGTAGTTACCGTAAGACATTGTTTCATGTACATACTCCAGAATCTCATGATTATAGATTATTTAAAAAATGGAATGACTTGCCAGAGAATGATTGGAATAATTTAACTATTGATGACTATATTAAAGAGATTAGAAATCAAAAAATATTTCCAAAAGACTTTCTTCAAACAGTTAAAGGGGAAAAGGTTTTATATGAAAACTATTTTATGAATGGATTCAGTAGCGAAAAAGAACAAGTTGCCTTTTTAACTATTGCTCAAAGTCTTTACAATGAAAATATATCGGTTGTTGTAGTCTCGGATCATAATACTATATCAGGTATAGAAAAATTAAAGACAGCTATTAAATTAGTATCTGATTTATTTCAGAATAAATGTAAAGAATATATTGAAGTAATAAACGGAGTGGAAATTTCTTGTGCAGATAAGGTGCATGTGCTGGTAGCTTTTCCTAACAGTAAAGCTAGTTTCATTCAAAAATGGCTTAACTTTAATCTAATGAGTATCAAGGAAGGATCTTTTAAGGCGAGTTTGGAAGTATTGGAGAAATTTATCTATAAAGATTGTTTTGCCTACATAGCTCATATGAATAGTTCAGATGTATTTAAAGAGGGGCATTTTTCAAATGCTTACAAGAAAAAACTTTTTTCTAAGGCTTACGCTCGATTCATAGGCGTATCAAATATTGCCAAAATAGATGATATCAATAGCTATCTTACGAAATATTTAAAAAAGAATGTACCATCATTTATTCTTGACAATGATTCACATTGTGTCGAGGAACATTCAATTAATCCGATGTGGATAAAATTTAGTAAAAGAAACTATGAACAGCTCCGAGAAGCTTTATCAGAATATGATGTATCCATTGAACTAATGAATCCAGAAATCAGCAAGGCGAAAGCTATACGTGGAATATATGTACCAACTCTCAGTAACTCGTACCTGCTAAAGAATAATTCAGAATTTGTTATTAAATTTTCGGAATCCCTAAATTGTTTAATTGGAGGAAGAGGAACTGGAAAAAGTACGATTTTAGATTTGATTCAATTTGTATTGTCTCAAAAAGCAGATACGAAACAAAAATTTGAATTTCTCTCTCAACACTCAAGGGTATATATTTTGTATGAGATGTCAAAGAAAGAATATTTGGTTGAGTTAAATTTACCTACTCAGAAGAATGAGGAAGACATATATGACACTTTTGACGTTAAAACAAAAGCTACACCAAGTTATTGGTATTATGAAAGTCGTTTAACGGAGAAAATTAGAGAACAATATCTATCAATATATGAAGTTCAAGAGAGTGGTCAACTTAGTAAAGTTTCCAAACAAAAGAAATTAAGCTTAATAGACCAAATGTTTGATAATAGATATTCAGTAAATCAACTTGTAAATATTGCTAGTGATGACAGAATAAGTGATTATTTGTATGAAGTAATAGCTAAAGATAAAAAGAGTATAAAAAAATATCAAGTTTCTAGTAAAATATCTTCAACAGGCGAAATTGACCAATTCATTCTGAATGAAGATAAGCGATTAGAAGAACAAAAAAATAAAATATTATCACTAATAAGTCCATTCAATGATAATCAATCAGGGAAGCTACAAATATTGTATAGTCAACAAAAAAAATTTGTATTACCTGAAAATTTTTATTTTTGGTTCTTCCCTGAGGGGAAAAATTTAGATAATTCGTTTCAAGGATATCGTTTAACATGTGGGGAAATCATCGATTATTTTTCAATGATTTTTGATAGAAGTGGTTTTGTAACTTTTGTAGACTTAATGAATAATAGGAACCTCAAGGGTGAATATTCAATAAAAAAATTTGCCCAAAATAGTAGGTTGAATGATGATGTATATCTAAAAGAAGCAGACGATATGTTATTGAATGAAATTTTTGAGCTCTGGAATAAAGTTAATATTAATTTAATTCAGCTATATTTAGAGGATGTTTATAATAATTGTGAAAATTTATATCTTGAATTTAATATCAACTCCAAAGTGACAGATGGAAACAAGAAAATAATTTTTAAGGAGGTAACACGTTTAAGTTTAGGTCAGAAGGTAGTTGCCATGCTTGATTTTATTCTTGCCTATTCAGAATTCACAAATGATAATCGACCATTACTTATAGACCAACCAGAAGATAATCTAGATTCACGATATATATACAATAATTTAGTGCAGATATTACGAGATGTTAAAAACAAACGTCAGATTATTATAGCCACTCACAACGCAACAATAGTAACAAATGCAATGTCTGATTTAGTTATTTTGATGGAATCGGATGGAGAACATGGATGGGTTGAACAAAGTGGATATCCAAGTGACGATAAAATAAAAAAACACATTGTAAACTACCTTGAAGGTGGCAAAGAATCGTTTGAGCATAAGGTGAAAATATATAAACGTGTAATTGATATAAATAAACTGTAAAATGTTTAGTGTATAACTTTCAGAATAAGAGAACGACTCAAAATTAAAAAGCTAGAGTTCCGCAATTGGAAATCTCTAGCTTTTTGTGGTTGAGAACTATTTTGTCCCAGTCTCTTTTTAATATTAAATTTTATAATGAACTACTAAGATATATCTAAATTTAGAGCCTTTTTATACGCTTCGCTACCTTTAAGATAGTAGTCATGCTTAACTCCGCTAATATCAACAGAAAAGACCCCATCTTTAAATGAATATTCTTCTATTCGATTTGCAATATTTCGTCCAGTTAATTCGATCGTATTCTTTTGTTTGTTAATCGTAAAGCTGTCTGCTTCTCCATGATCAATGGAAGCATTTTCTCCTTTAATAGTAAACGCTAACTCGTTTCTTTCACTTGAGATCCAATAATATTCACCATCTAAAGATTGGTAGTTGCTTTTAGAGCAAGCAATTAATGTAATTAATGATAATGAAAATAGTAGTATACCTATTAATTTTCTCATAATTTTCGCCTCCTTCTATAATTTTAATTATACCCAAATAATATTACGAGAGTATATCAGTGTCTGTTATAACGGAAAAATGAAGAAATGTCTATTATAACAGCAAATACTAAACTTTCGGAAAAATTGTTATTTTTCGGAAAGATACGTGAGAATAATAATCTAAGAAGAATTCTGGAGCCATATAACCAAAAATTGTCTAAAATGTACCTTATCAAAGTGAAAACTGAAGTTTTTTCAATTGTACATTTTGGTGAAAATGACTATTGCTAAAAATCTAAACATTGATTGTTCGAGATTTGTAGACTTACAAGGGGTTTGATAAAGGTTGAAATTGTACTTTATACATTTAAGCTGCTAGATCAGAAAATGTAGTCTATTCAACCTTAAAATAAAGTACATTTCATTTATAAAGTACACTATTTAAAGAATGTACTTTATGATTCTAATTCAGTTGTATCAATGGTTTAAGCTTTGTTATGTCAATTGTACATAAATTTTTAGTTTTTATGTTATAATCGAATTGAAATTGAGGCTAGATAATATAAGGAGATTTATAATGGCGACAGTGTTTGATGTAGCATTTTGGTAAAGTATGGAAAAAGTACAAGTAAATATATTTTATCGAAAGGAGAGATATATGAGTGAAATAGTTATTAATGCTCAGAATTTATCTAAAAATTTTTATAATTTTGATTCAAGACTCCCATTTATCAAGAGATTTTTGAAACGTAATCAAATAACGATTCGAGCTGTTCAAGATATTAGTTTTACGATTAAGAGAGGGAGTATAGTTGGCTTTATTGGGAGTAATGGAGCTGGTAAATCCACAACGATTAAAATGTTGACTGGGACTCTTTATCCTAGTTCCGGAAAATTAGAAGTGAATGGAGAAATTCCATTTAAAAGAAGTATAAATTTTAGAAAAAAAATTTCAATAGTAGTAGGAAATAAATTACAGTTATTTCAAGATGTTTCGGCTATGGATTATTTTCAATTGATTGGTACTTTATATGAGGTAGAACCGGCGATTTTACAAGAACGAATTCAGGAGTTAAGCAATTTGTTGAATGTAAAAGATCAGCTTTACCAGCAGGTCCGGACCCTCTCTCTTGGACAAAAAATGAAAATGGAGTTTATCGCGGCATCTTTAACAAGTCCGGAAATATTATTTTTAGACGAGCCTACTATAGGGTTAGATATACAGTCTAAAAAAGATATCAGAACATTTTTAAAGAAAATGAATGAAGAATGTCATACTACTATTATTTTAACGAGTCATGATATGGATGATATTTCGTCTGTTTGTGACGAATTAATCGCCATTGACAAAGGAAAAATTATTTTGCAGGAGTCAATGGATGTTATTTTATCTAAATTTTCTGATTTTAAATATTTAAAGATAAAAATGACATTAGATTTGGTACCAGAGTTATGCTCTGTTAAAGGAGTAGTAGTCATTTCTCAAACAAAATCGGAATGT
The DNA here is from genome assembly GCF_030272855.1 of Streptococcus sp. SC1. Classification (NCBI taxonomy): domain Bacteria; kingdom Bacillati; phylum Bacillota; class Bacilli; order Lactobacillales; family Streptococcaceae; genus Streptococcus; species Streptococcus sp. SC1. The sequence continues at coordinate 86,528 of NZ_JAQCMU010000002.1, forward strand.
ATACTAAAAATACCTAGAGATTTTGTCTTTGAGACATTAGAATCAATCAATAAGCTTGTAGATATAGAAGATTTTGAAATATCAAATCTATCTTTAGAAGAAATTATTTTACAAAACTATTTTACAAAAAAGGAGCACAATTGAAAAAAGAAATGTCTATTATTCTGATATCATTTCGATCTATTTTGAACTATAAATCAAGTGTACTATTGTTAATGTTACAGGCAAGTATACAAATTATGATATCAGTATTTTTATGGACATATATATATCAGAGTAACCAAATAAATATAGCAGGATATGATTTTACCTCAATGGTTCAATACTATTTGGGGACTATAATTTTTTCATATTTTGTTTTTTATCCAGTTGATTGGGAAATCAATGACGATGTTCATTCAGGAAATTTTTTTAGCATATTAATAAAACCTGTTACTTTTTATAAGTATTATTTTTGTAAAATGCTTGGAGATAGGATTGCTCATTTATTATTTATCATCATTCCTGTCATTTTATTCTCCAGTGTTTATTACAAGAATGAGTTATTAACCATTGAAATTCTTATTTTAGGAAGTATTGCAATTATTCTATCTATGGTTCTATGGTTTTTAATATCATGTTGTGTAGGTATGCTTTCTTTTTGGTTAGAAAATATATTTTTTGTCCTTACTGTTAAAGAAATAGTAATTCAGTTTTTATCAGGAATATTATTGCCTTTAAGTTTTTTTTCAAATAATTTTCGTCTGTTTTTAGATGTATTACCTTTTAAATACTTAGTATATGAACCGCTTCAGATGTTTAGTAATGATACATATAAATTAATAGACTATTTGAGAATTATTTGTATTCAATTGATTTGGTGCATCATTTTTTATATTATATCAAGATTCATATTGAGAAAAGGAGTGGAGCACTTCTCAAATGTGGGAGGATAAAATGTTTAGAATAAAAGTAATTTTTAGGCTACTTCATTTTGGTTTTAAATCTGATATGAATTTTCATTTTGACTTCTTTTGTGGTCTATTTTCGTCGATACTGTGGATTGGTTTACCTATTGTATTTTTTAGATTGATTTTCTTAAACATAGACTATTTTAATGGTTGGGACTATTATCAAATTTTATTTTTGGTAGGTTCCTACACTATTGTAGATGGAGTTATGATGGGATTGTTAATTAGAAGTATGGGAATTTTAGAATCAGATATTTTGAGTGGTAACTTGGATCAAATTTTATTGAGGCCGTTTGATACTCAGTTGTTCTATATTTTTAGATCATTTAATTTAGTTCAATTCGTGAATACTTTTTTTGGTCTTGCGATCATTTTTATAAGTTATGGAAATTTAAATGTACATTTAAATTCATTAAAAATATTATTTTATATCCTTTCTTTAATGTGTGGTTGTATTATATATTATTCAATTTGGTTTCTAATAACGATTAGTTCATTTTGGTTCCCAACTAAATTTTCAAAAGTAGATGTATTTTTGAATTATATTGGAATTTCTAAGTATCCATATAATATTTTTACAGGTATTAACAGATTGATTACTATGTTATTTGTTCCCAATTTATTAATTGCCAATCCTGCAGTATTAATATTTTTAGGGAAAGATACATTGAACCTATTTTTCTATCAAATAGTTTTTACAGTTTTTTTGATTATTATCAGTCGTACAATTTTTAGAAAAGGATTGAAAAAATATGAAAGTGCAGGAAGATAAACAATGTTGTTCAGTTATATGTTTGACTAAAGGAAGTGATTCGCTGTACTTTGTTTTGTGGTCATTAAAACATCAGATAATTATAAACTATAATTTAAAGAATAGTATTATTAACTTATAGGTGCTAAGAAAAAATTTAAAGAAATTCCCTCATTCAATCAAACTTATTCATATTTTTTAAAATAAGAAAATAGTTGGATTTTGATGATGGTTGATATAAAGCTAAACTGAAAGTACCTGAAATCCAACTGTGTCAAACCAGGTCTTAAGAAAGCTCGTAAAGCATCAAATAATAGAAGAATAAAATTTAATATAAAAAAATCCCATCAGAATATTTCTGGTGGGATTTTTGGTGGGGAACCAATCAATTTTGATTGATTTTTAACCTTTTATAATAACTGAAAATGCTGTTAAATCAACCATTTCACTTCAAATCATGTTTATAAATCATTCCCACTCCACAGTTGCAGGTGGTTTGCTGGTAATATCGTAGACGATACGGTTAACATGATCAACTTCATTGACGATACGAACAGAGATTTTTTGCAGAACATCCCAAGGTATCTTGGCAAAGTCAGCTGTCATACCATCGATAGAAGTGATAGCACGAATGGCAATTGTGTAGTCGTAAGTCCGACCGTCGCCCATAACACCTACTGAGCGAACGCCAGTGTTGACAGTGAAGTATTGCCAGATGTCGCGGTCAAGACCAGCCTTGGCAATTTCTTCACGGAGAATAGCGTCTGATTCGCGGACGGTTTCCAATTTCTCCTCTGTAATTTCACCCATGACACGGATAGCAAGGCCAGGACCTGGGAATGGCTGACGCCAGACAATTTCATCAGGCATGCCAAGCTCTGTACCCAAAGCGCGCACTTCATCCTTGTAGAGTGTATTCAGTGGTTCAATCAGCTCAAACTGCATATCTTCTGGCAGACCGCCAACATTATGGTGAGACTTGATCGTTTGAGCAGTGTCAGTACCAGATTCGATAACGTCAGTATAAAGTGTACCTTGAGCCAAGAATTTCACATCTTTCAGTTTGCTGGCTTCATCGTCAAAGACGTAGACAAACTCGTTTCCGATGATTTTACGTTTTTGCTCTGGATCAGATACACCAGCAAGTTTGTCAAGGAAACGCTTCGCTGCGTCCGCTTTAACGATATTAAGACCAAACTTGCCGCCCAGCATATCCATGACCTGATCTGCTTCGCCTTTGCGCAAAAGACCGTGATCTACAAAGATACAGATCAATTGATCGCCGATAGCTTTCTGCAAGAGGACACCTACGACAGAAGAGTCCACACCACCTGATAGGCCGAGCAGGACACGTTTGTCACCGACTGTTTCACGGATCTTTTGAATCTGCATATCGATGAAGTTATCCATAGACCAGTCGCCCTTAGCGCCACAGATATTGAGAGCGAAATTGCGCAAAATATCGTAACCATACTCAGAATGACGAACCTCAGGGTGGAACTGGATTCCGTAGATTTTCTTGTCAGGATTTTCAATAGATGCAAAAGGACAATCTGCAGATGTACCCGTACGAACAAAGTCTGCAGGAATCTCTGTCACCGCATCACCGTGGCTCATCAGGACAATCTGCTCATCTGGTGTGCCTTCAAAAAGAGGAGAAGTAGCACGTGTCAGTTTGGATTGACCATATTCACGATTGCCGGCATCACCTGCTGGCAATACTTTCCCTCCTAACTTATGAGTCAAAAGCTGCATACCGTAGCAAATCCCTAAAATTGGAATCCCCAACTCAAAGATCTCTGGGTCAATATCAAATGAACCTTCTTCATAAACTGAGTTAGGCCCACCTGAAAGGATAATCCCAACAGGACGGATAGCACGGACTTCATCCGCTGTGATCTTGTGGCTCTTAAGTTCAGAAAATACACCAATTTCACGGATGCGACGTGAGATCAGCTGGTTGTACTGGCTGCCGTAATCAAGCACGATGATTTTTTCAACATCTTGCAATTCAGTTGTAGTTGTCATCTTTTCCCTTTCTTGAAAGAAGTAATCTTTTTCCCTCATTCTATCACAAAAATCGAATTTTTCCAAGGTTATAGGGCTAGCTCCAAGTAAAATAACTGAAAAGCTAAGACATTTGTTCTAAAAAATGATAATCAAATAGGATTTCCCTACATTGATTGATATTTAGTTTGACTTTTAAACTAATTGATAATACAATAAATGTATAAAAAAGCTGCTTAAAATCAGAAAAGAGGGCTATTGATGTTACCTGCTTATGTGAAAATACATGATCAAATAAAAAAAGATATTGACGAGGGTATTTGGGAGATTGGCGAGCGTTTGCCAAGCGAACGTGATCTTGCTGAAACTTTCGAGGTTAGCAGAATGACCCTGCGCCAAGCTATTACGCTTCTGGTGGAGGAAGGGGTGCTAGAGCGGCGAGTCGGCAGCGGGACTTATGTCGCAAGTACACGCGTTCAGGAAAAAATGCGTGGAACAACTAGTTTTACAGAAATTATGAAGTCTCAAGGGAAAATACCATCCAGCCAGCTGATTTCCTACCGTCGGACGCTGCCTAGCGAGCGAGAAGTCGAAAAGCTGGGCATCCATAAGACAGAGAACATCATCCGCATGGAACGGGTTCGCTACGCTGACGATATCCCCGTTGTCTATGAAGTTGCCTCAATTCCAGAGAAATTTATAAAAAATTTCAAAAAAGAAGAAGTGACCAGCCATTTCTTTCAAACCCTGCAAGAGCACGGCTATAAAATTGGCAAGTCCCAACAGACCATTTACGCCCGTTTGGCCAAGGAGAAAATCGCTAAATACTTGGGAATCCCCCGTGGTCACGCCATTTTAGGCTTGACACAAGTTTCTTATTTTGATGATGGAACGGCCTTTGAGTATGTAAAAAGCCAGTATGTCGGCGACCGCTTTGAGTTTTATTTAGAAAATAATTGATTACATAATTTAAATTACGTTATGAAAACTGTCGATCGGCAGTTTTTTTATAATTCTCCATTTTCAAACATACCGAAAGAGTGGAGTTTAAAGGGATTATTTGGTATAATATTCTTTATGGAAATTGAAAAAACAAATCGAATGAACGCTCTGTTTGAGTTTTACGCGGCTTTGCTGACCGACAAGCAGATGAACTATATTGAGCTCTACTATGCGGATGACTACAGCCTTGCTGAGATTGCCGAGGAGTTTAATGTGAGCCGCCAAGCTGTCTATGACAATATCAAGCGGACAGAGAAAATTCTGGAAGACTACGAAATGAAACTGCACATGTACTCTGACTATATCGTCAGAAGTCAGATTTTCGATCAGATTATGGAGAAATATCCTGATGATCCCTATTTGCAGGAGCAGCTTGCGGTTTTGTCTAGCATTGATAACCGAGAATAAAACGGATAGAAAACAGTCCATTTCCATCATTTGATAATTAAGAGGAGAAATATTTATGGCTTTTGAAAATTTAACTGAACGCTTACAGAACGTCTTTAAAAACCTACGCAGAAAGGGGAAAATTTCTGAGAGTGATATCCAGGAAGCGACCAAGGAGATTCGTCTTGCTCTCTTGGAGGCTGACGTTGCCCTGCCTGTTGTTAAAGACTTTATTAAAAAGATTCGTGAGCGAGCTATCGGACACGAAGTTATTGACACGCTCAATCCAGCTCAACAGATCATCAAAATCGTAGACGAAGAGCTAACAGCCATTCTGGGTTCTGATACTGCTGAGATTATCAAGTCACCAAAGATTCCGACTGTTATCATGATGGTCGGTTTGCAAGGGGCTGGTAAAACGACCTTTGCGGGTAAATTGGCCAATAAACTCAAGAAAGAAGAAAATGCTCGTCCTTTGATGATTGCGGCGGATATCTACCGTCCAGCAGCTATTGATCAGCTGAAGACACTGGGGCAACAGATTGATGTGCCAGTCTTTGCCTTGGGTACTGAGTTCCCAGCAGTAGAGATTGTCCGTCAAGGTTTGGAGCAAGCCAAGGCTAATCACAACGACTATGTCTTGATTGATACGGCTGGTCGCCTACAAATTGATGAAAAGCTCATGCAGGAGCTAGCTGATGTCAAGGCTTTAGCACAGCCAAATGAAATTCTGCTGGTTGTCGATGCCATGATTGGTCAGGAAGCAGCAAATGTAGCCCGTGAATTTAACAATCAGCTGGAAGTAACTGGGGTTATCCTGACCAAGATTGATGGGGATACTCGTGGTGGTGCGGCACTGTCCGTCCGTCAGATCACTGGCAAGCCAATCAAGTTCACTGGTACCGGTGAAAAGATTACTGATATCGAAACCTTCCACCCAGACCGTATGTCTGGCCGTATCCTCGGTATGGGGGATATGCTGACCCTGATTGAAAAGGCCGCTCAAGAGTACGATGAGAAAAAATCGCTTGAAATGGCTGAAAAAATGCGGGAAAACACCTTTGATTTCAACGATTTCATCGACCAACTGGACCAAGTGCAGAACATGGGACCTATGGAAGAATTGCTCAAGATGCTGCCAGGTATGGCCAATAATCCTGCTCTTAAAAACATCAAAGTAGATGAAAAAGAAATTGCCCGTAAACGTGCTATCGTATCTTCTATGACACCAGCCGAGCGGGAAAATCCAGACCTTCTTAACCCAAGCCGCCGTCGTCGAATTGCGGCTGGTTCTGGTAATAGCTTTGTCGAAGTCAATAAGTTTATCAAAGACTTTAACCAAGCTAAACAGATGATGCAGGGCGTCCTATCTGGAGATATGAACAAAATGATGAAACAGATGGGGCTCAACCCTAACAATCTTCCTAAAAATATGCCGGGCGGCATGCCTGATATGTCAGCTTTAGAAGGCATGATGGGGCAGGATTTATCTGCCCTAGGCGGAGCAGGAATGCCAGATATGAGTCAACTTTTTGGCGGTGGCCTCAAAGGGAAAGCGGGAGAATTTCTCATGCGCCGCAGCATGAATAAAATGGCCAAGCAAATGAAGAAGAATAAGAAAAAACGGAAGTAATTGCAAACAAGTTACATAACCTAGTTTATGTAACTTGTTTTGTACACTTAGGAAAAAAGAAATGAAAAAGTTTATTAAGTACCTGATTCAGCTTTACACCAAAATACAAAACAAACTCCCTTCCCATCCCATCAGCCATCTACCCTTGAGTAAAGTTGATATTCAGCCAATCATCATGATTCCGGGGAGTTCAGCAACGGAGAATCGTTTTAACAAAATGGTTAGAAAACTCAATCATGGCCAACATCCGCACCATAGTCTTATTCGCATCAAAGTCTGGGATGACGGCTACATGACTTATCGCGGGCATTTGAAGCGAAAGGATAGAAACCCCATTTTTGTGATTGGTTTTCAGAATAATCGCGATGGTTACAAAAATATCAAGAAGCAGGCTGCTATGTTTAATGCTGCCATAACTGTTTTGCGAGAGAAATACCCTTTTACCAGTTTTAAAGGCTTGGGGCATTCTAACGGCGGACTGGTTTATACAGTATTCCTGCAGCAATACCTTGCAAACCATTCTGGATTGGAGATGGAAAAGCTCCTGACTATTGGCAGTCCTTATAATTTGAACAAAAAAGAAGTCAGCGATCGAGTTCCGATGTTGGAAGATTTTGTGACCAATCAAGACAAGTTACCTCAGCAACTTCAGCATTTATCGATTTTAGGAATATTTTTCCGAGACGGTGACGGAATTGTCCATAGAAGCAGTGTAGAGGCTGGGAGTTTGATTTACAAAGGAAAGATTGCTTCGCATAGAGAGGTCGTCATCACAGGCAAGGCTGCCCATCATTCATCTCTACCACAAAATGAACAAGTAATTAATTTGATTAAAGGGTTTTTATTCTAGTAATTATTTTACATAATTTAATTTCAGTAAAAATTAGAAAGACAATAAAACAATGAAAATGACAGACATTCTTCATAGGTATTATGGTGACTTTGATCTGATAAATGAAAAATGGAATGAAGACTATGAAAGTATTTTGATTAAGCCAAAGGATGATAAAGAATATAAAAGATGCCGTTTGGCAAAGAAAACACCCCAAAAAGAAGGCTACTTTACAGTCTTTTGGAAAAAAGACCAAGACAACAAGAATATTCCTTATACTGATAGAGACCTGGGTGATGAACTAGTTATTGTCGTTATTGACGACTGTCATTGCGGTATATTTATCATTCCCAAAGAGGTGGCTATTAGTAAAAAAATTCTTTCTACAAAGGATTGTAAAGGAAAGATGGCTATGCGGTTTTATCCGTCCTGGTGCACACATTTAAATAAAACAGCTCAGGCAACACAAAAATGGCAACTGGATTATTTTCAAAAAATTAAATTAGAAGAATAAGTTTTAGTGAAACAAGACAGAATTGAGAAACTAAACTCTGTCTTGTTTTTATTATCTGTTTTGTAGTAAAGTCAGATTGCTTAAAACTAAAAGTTTATGTACAATTGACTTAACTAGAGCTAAACCATTGATACAACTGAATTAGAAGCATAAAGTACATTCTTTAAAAAGTGTACTTTATTTTTATTTTGTACATTATTCTGGAGTGGTATTTTGTATGTTTTCTAGTTCATAACATCATCTGATTTAAGGGATTATTTTGTACATTTTTTACTCTAATAAGTGCAGAAGAAGTGGTGGTTCAATTGTACATTTTTTTAAAACTTATTTATGTTCCTACTTAACACAAGATATAGATTTTTATTTTGTTGATGGTATAATTAATGATAGATGATGCGCTATTTCTAAACGTAAAATACAAGATTTTCTAATTTATTTTCTTTTAGACTAGAAGATTATTGCAATAAATACTATGTATAAACTATTAAAAAGGTAGGAGCTATAATGGCCGATAAATTTGGACAGTTTTTTAAAGATACACTAAAAGAAATTCTCGTAGAACATGTAAAAGAATTAAAAAATCAATCTGAAATTGATAAATTTTATGAAAAATATGAAAAGGCTGATTTTTCAGGATTATATCTAGAAATGATTAATGACACTTCAAATCAAATGGTAAGAGATGCTAAGATGATAATGCATGAGAATACGTTACTGTTTAGAGGAGAGGAAACAGAAATAATTGCAAGAATAGAGCAAAAGTGGTCTAATGCGTTTGCTACATCTGAGACCATGTATATGATGGTTCTTGAATCTGTAAAAGATTATTCTGATTATGTAAATAAAATTGATAACAAGGAGAGAGAAAAATCTATTCATAAATACACAGCCTTAAAATACATACACGGAAGAGGTCTACAACAATTTTTAGAGATAATCACTTTAATGAAAAATGGATTTGCTGATGGTGCGTATTCTAGATGGCGTTCACTTTACGAATTAAATATTATTGCGTCGTTTATTTCAGAATATGGAGAGGAAGTTGCTGAAGCTTATATTTCATCACATAATACAGAAGATCGTTATGAATGGGCAAGAGCTTGTGGTGAATTTAGTCCTAAAAAGAGATATATAAGTTTTGACGATATCAGAAAAAAATCCAATTTCCCATCAGAATTATGGCAACAACCATATCGAATCTCTAATGAAGTCACACATGCATCATCACAAGGCACATTTAATCGATTAGGTCTAATGGACGGGGAAGAGAAAATAAGTGTAGGGCATACTGATTATGGACTAACAATACCTGGTGAACACTCTGCTATAACAATAGCGCAACTTACGGGGTTGCTTTTGATGGTATATCCATCTGGTGATTCTATAATAGCTGCAAAAATGCTAAATAAGTGGATTGATGTGGTAAGAGAGCAATATTTTAAAACACATGACTATATTTTTCCTGATGAACCCAAATTATGGAATAATGAAAAAAATTTAAGTCTAAGATAGATATTTGATAGAATAAAAAAGTACAAAAAATTAAAATTATTTTTATTAAAGACTCAGCAAAACACAATATATTGTTTTTTTTATTTGTATACATAAAGTTTTCATTGAAAATTACTACATGTTAAAACTAAAAAATTTTGTACTTTTCCCGAGACAGTGGATAAACCCTTGATACAACTGAGTTTAAGGAGTAATGTAGACTATTTGAAAAATGTACTTTATTTTATTATGTAAAATTGAAAAAGCTAGAATAACGTTCATCGTGGTATCTATATTGTAGTCCATTAGGAGATTTTTTAATGTATATTTTAGAAGAAAGTTTGGTGAAGTTGATGAAGAGCAAAAGTACATTTTTAGGTATAGAAAAACAGACACCGAAGTAAGATGTCTGTTCTCCAATCTATTTTAGATTATTGTTCTTAAAAATACATACTAATTCTTGAAGAATAATCCTTTGTAAGTCTTAGTTTTACTGGGGGTTCGTGGTATAATAGAATTATTACTACAAAAATTAGGAGTTATTAAGATGCTCAACTTATATTGTGATGAGTCTTGTCATTTGGAAAATGATGGTGAGAGTGTAATGTTAATAGGAGGGATTTCTTGTCCAGACTATGTAAGGAATATTGTCTATAAGGAGATAAAAGAAATAAAAAGAAAACACGGTATTTCTTCACGTTCTGAAATAAAGTGGAGGAAAGTTTCAAATTCTAAAATTACCTTTTATGAAGATCTTGTAAATTATTTTTTTGATAATGAGCATCTTAATTTTAGAGTAGTTATAATAGACAAAAATAAATTAAACCATAAGAAATATAATCAAACCCACGATGATTTTTACTATAAGCAGTACTTTTATTTAGTAAGAAAATTTCTCTTTGAGGATGATGTTAACGTTTTTATAGATATAAAAGACACAAATAGTATTTTAAAAGTTAACAAGTTAAAGAATATTCTTGAAAACTGGAAGCAGTCACCCAAACATATCAAAAATATTCAACAAATTCGCTCTCATGAAAACTCAATAATGCAATTAGCTGACCTATTGATAGGGGCAGTAGCTTATAAAAATAGGAGCTTTGAAAGTAGTTTAGCTAGAATCAGGCTAAGTAATTTAATCTCTAATAGAGCTAAGCATGAGTTAACAACGAATACAAAGTATAACGCAATAAAATTCAATATTTTTAAAATGGAGTTAAGTGATGAGCAGTAACGTAACAGATTTTTGTCCTATCCTTCCTCCGAAGATAACACTTGATCAATTTAATGGTGACTATGCTCTTTATGATGATTTTTTATATGAGAATGTATTTTTAGAGCAATTGTTCAACTTCAAGATAACTTTTAGAGGGAAATTTGTCGAGTTAAAGTCGTATCCGTATTTTGAAGGTAAAGAAGATAGTTATTTTCATCTTACCTGTAAAAATTTTGATATAGATTCAGAAGAACGAGAACCTGATTTAAGAAGGAGCGAAAGATTATGTTGGTTAAGACCTGCAATAGAAACGGATCATAACAAGATTTGCAAACAAGATTGTTTCTTAATATATGAACGACCGTATAAAAAATCTAATAGAATATTTTTATTAGATCCAGTAGATCGCTATTTTATTGTACTTGAAGAAAGACCTAGTTACTATTTATTGATAACAGCATTTTACATACACTATGATAATGTACTTCGAAAGAAACTGAAAGAATACGATAAATATAAAACTAACTGAGAAAAACAGAAAACGTCCCTATGATTAGGGACGTAATCGCAATCTCCTTCAACAACTTGGTCGATGAGTTAACTATATTATACCAAAACTATAAAATATTGCAAGTATTTAATTAACAGACAGCAATAATTTCAGAGATATTCTCCCAAATGTCCAAATGGATATCTCTATTCCCGCATGAAATTTATTTACAAAGAGTACATTATGGACTTACAAGAACTTTACGACAACCTATCAACTGAGTTAAACACTCTTGGTATTCGGTTAGATAAAAATATTTACCAAGGAATGCAAAAAGAATCGCTAAAAGGATTTCTTAGTGACTTTGAGAAGCCGGTGTATTAGGCACACCTTTGAAGTCAACTCAAGGATGTAGAATCTTTGGATAGCTATCAGAGATTGTTAGATGGGACTGATGACCGCCAATCTGATTATGTTAAGCAATCCATTCAGCGCTTTTACACGGAGTTTGTTGAATCAATCAGGGATGAATTATATTAAAGAACACTGATGACAAAAAGTCTGGCAAATTCCTTGTCAGACTTTAACTATATGATTTTAGTAAAGTATATTCTCACTAAAATTCAGGTTTAATAAATTTCCAGTTTTCACTTTGATAGGGTAGACTTTAGGATATTTTTGTTCCAAAAAAAAACTAAAAGTTTATGTACAATTGATTTAACTAGAGCTAAACCATTGATAAAACTGAATTAGAAGAATAAAGTGCACTCATTAAGTAGTGTACTTTATTTTTGTTTTGTACATTTTTTGTTGATGGCTTAATCAATACTACATCTCTATCAGGCAATTCAGACTCCATTTAGTCCTCTAAAACCCATGTTGAGTGTGTATCTTTGCTGGTAAAAGCTTAGAAACCTTGTAGCGAAGTAATAATGAAAAGCCTTTATTATAAAGGTTTTTCATATTCCAATAAAGAACTTGACATTATTAGTTACTTCCACTACAATAGAATTACATACCATTGGTATGATAGAAAGGGACTGGAATGGCAAGAAATAGAAACTCACATGAAACTAGACAAAAAATACTAGAGGTCTCTAAAAATTTATTTTTAGAAAAAGGATTTGATAATACGTCAATACAAGATATCATAGATGGGTTAGGTGGATTAACAAAAGGTGTTATCTATCATCATTTTGAGTCTAAATACGATATACTGCAAACAATCATTAGCGAAAATAATCAAGAAATTTTAAATTATAATTGGAGAGGAAATACTGGGTTAGAAAAGATACAAAATTCTTTGATGGACTCTTTCTCTAATTTTGAACACCAAAGGCTCGTTTACTCTGCCTCAATCATGCTTAGAAGTCCACGTTTGTTAGGAGAGCAGTATCTAGGTCTATTTTCTGATTTTTTACCCGAAATTAGAGAAAAAGTTTACGAAGGAGTTGAAGATGGGTCTATTAAAACAGAATATCCAGAAGAGCTAGCAGATTTAATTGTTTTAACTCTAAATATTTGGATTGGTTTTCAAATTTCCGTTTTTTCATTAGTAGAATTAAAGCGCAAAATGAATTTCATTAAACTTACTTTTGAAGGTCTAGGGGTACAGTTAATTTCTGATGAAATGATGGAGGTGATTTTCAACTTATTTGATCACTTAAAAAAATAGTAAATAAGTAGTCGCATGACATTCTTGTTAATACTAATTTCTATTTATGTATTATCAATTGAATAAACTATATTACATAATTTATAATTTAAAAATAACACACTTAAAGTGTGTTATTAAAAATCCACTATACATACCGTAGGTATGTTTATTTTTCAGTGTAGCCATACCGATAGTATGTATGGTGTAATTGTCTGAAAAATAAGCTAATTTTTAAATATTTGTTGAGATTAGTTTGAATAGTTTACTCTTTATTTACACTTTGGAGGAAAGAATCTATGTTATCGCTTATTAAAATTGAATTAAATAAAATTTCTAAACCTAAATTATTTTTAGCCTGGTTGTGTACTATTTTTATAGTGTTAGGCATTACAGCAATCATTATTATGGGTTTAGGTACTGACAATAAACTAGGAGAATTCGCTGGTCAGGATTCTAATGTTATTAGAGTTACTGGTAAATGGGAAGGCTGGGCAATTGTAGCTTCATTGTTTTCATCTTTATTTACAAAAGCAGCATTTTTGATTTTCGAATCTTATTTATTATCTACGATTATCATTGATGAATTTAAACGAAGAACAATTTTTCAGTTGTTTTCTTACCCTATTTCTAAAATAAAGTTACTATGGGGAAAAATTCTTTTAGTCATCCTAATATCATTTATTGCCCATTTTTCTGCACATTTAGTTATTCAAATATTCATTAGATTCATGGCTGTTGTAACTGAATCTAGTTGTATCCCTGTAGCTAATCAATTAATTAACTTAGCTGGAATTACGTTTGGAACAGTACTAATAGGGTTATTACCATTTGTTTTAGGTATGATTAAGCATTCAACAGCTATAACAATGCTTACAGGACTTGGTTTAGCAGCATTACTTTCGAATGCCAGTCCAGGAAGTTTATCTAATAATATTGCTGATAACTTATTCTTTTTGATATTTGCAAGTTTCATAAGTTTAATGATTACTTCATTTTCAATTTATAATATTTCAAGACAAGATATTAGTATCAAGTAGCATAGCTGAATTTAATTGAAGGAATGTGATAATTCCTTGATGATTTCTATAAAAAAAGAGGCTGTATAAGTTGGTATTTATGCTCCAGGAGAAAAATTCTTTCATTTAAAGCTGGATATAGAAAGAGAGATAGAAATGAGAAATATTGTTGAAATAAAAGAAGTTTTTAAAACAATTGATAAAGAAGAAATTTTAAGTGGTATCAACCTTCAAATTGCTGAAGGAGAAATCTATGGTTTTTTAGGACCGAACGGTGCTGGAAAAACAACGTTAATGAAATGTATGTTAACCTTATCAACAATTACATCAGGTAGTATTGAAATTTTTGGGAAAAATCTACAAGAACACAGAGAAGAAATCCTAAGTCAGATTGGAAGTATTATTGAATCACCAATTTTTTATGATAATTGCACTGCAAAAGAAATTTTGGAAATTCACGCTCAATATATGGGGAAAAATATTATTGAATCAGATATAAAAAAAGCCTTAAGAATGGTCGGCTTAAAAAATACGACTAAAAAAGTAAAAGATTTTTCGTTAGGAATGAGGCAAAGGCTTGGTTTAGCTCGTGCCTTTCTAACAAAACCTAAATTGTTAATTTTAGATGAGCCAATCAATGGTTTAGATCCAATAGGGATTCAAGAAATTCGAAATCTTTTGTTGTCGCTTTCTAAGGAGCATGGAATTACTATTCTAATATCGAGTCATATATTATCGGAAATTTCACAGATAGCAGATAAAATTGGCTTTATCAAAAATGGAGAAATTGTAGAACAGGTTTCTATGAAAGAGATTAGGAGAGAGAATATTGACTTAGAAGAATATTTTATGTCACATTTTCTAAATGAAATTAAGAATTATGAGGTAGATTAAGGATGAAACAATTGATAAAGAACCATCAGAAGGCTTTTTATGCTTTCATGATATTTAATATACTGGTCCCTTTAACTAATATTGCTTTTGCTTATTCTATTAAAGGTATTATTGATAGTGGCATGTCCCAAAATAAAGAAGCCTTAACTCAAGCGGTACTAGTAGGAGCTACTGTTATTTTCATCTATGCAGCACTCAACTTTATATCTCTTCGATTGAGAAATAAACTTGTTAGGCAAATCATGTCAAGATACAAAAACAAGGTGTTCCAATCTATTTTAGATAGGGATTATAGAGACTTTTCTAAAGAAAAATCAGGGAAATTTATTTCCGTATTAACCGAAAATATGAAGAAAATTGAGCAAGATTATCTATACCAGTATTTTAATATTTCAAAAAACCTTTCCTTAATGATTTTTTCACTTCTAACTATGTTTATAGGTAATTGGTTTTTGACCTTATTAGTTATCATTGCTAGCATCATTCCGATGATGATTTCAGGATTTATTGGACAAAAATCAGCCTCTTTACAAAATAGAGCTATGGTTGCCGATCAGAAGTATTTAGCTAAGGTTAAAGATATTTTAGCAGGATTTCTTGTTATTAAAAGTTTTAATGTGAAAGATGCTATCTGTGAGGATTATAGTCATGAAAGTGAAAAATTTGATGAAATAAATTTTATAAAAGGGAAATTTGACGTTTTAGCTAATGTTATTTCACAGCTTTCAGGGATGATTGTTTTTTTGGTAGCCTTTGGTGGAGGGATGTATCTCGTATTTAATAGCTCTACCACAATTGGGAGTGTAACAGCTATTGTTCAACTGGTCAATTTTGTAGTAATGCCACTGAATGAAGTTGGAATGGGAATAAGTAAATTTCGTGAAGGTCAGGCAACACTAGATGCATTTGAGGTAAAAGATGTAACTGAGCTTCAGACTGGTGAAACAAAAGAATATTTCGATGATGTTATTTCTTTTTCAAATATAGACTTTTCTTACCCTAATACTAAAGAAAAAATTTTTAACCATTTATCTTTGAAGATTCAAAAAGGAGAAAAAATTGCAATTGTTGGAATGTCAGGGAGTGGGAAATCAACTTTGCTCAATCTATTACTGCGTTTTTACGATGTAACAAGTGGGCACATCTCCATTGATAATATAGATTTGCAAGCTATTTCAGCAGAGAGCCTTTATAACTTAATGACAATTGTTCAACAAGACGTTTATATCTTTGATGATACTTTAAGAGCAAATATTACTCTTAATCAATCCTTCACTGATGAGGAAATAAAGCAAGCTGTACAGCAGTCGGGTTTAGAAAGTTATGTTTTAGAAAATGAATCTGGTCTACAAACTTTATGTGGAGAGAATGGCTCAAATCTATCTGGCGGACAAAAACAAAGAGTTAGTATTGCGCGTGCCTTGATTCGAAAAACACCAATCTTATTATTGGATGAGGCTACTTCATCTTTGGATAATCAAGTAACTACTGAAATTGAAAGTTCAATCTTGGATATTCAAAATTTGACTGCACTTGTAGTAACCCACAAGTTGAATGAGAACATTTTGAAAAAATACGATAGAATTCTCTTTATGAAAGATGGCGTTATTGTTGAAGATGGTTCTTTCAGTGATTTGATGGATAGGAGAGGTGAGTTTTATAAGTTGTTTGAGTTGAGTGTGTAATTCTCTTTCATTTTATAGTATAATTTTATAAAACACTCTATCCTTTTCGTTCTATAATATATAAGCTTGCTAGCACCACATGTTGAGGCGGTAAGTTTGCTAGTCAAGGAGTAAAACGACGAAGATTAGCATTTACTTCCGCCCATGCGATAGCTGTCCGTGATTGACAAGTGCTAGCACGCAGACAGAACGGAGATAGCGAACCGCTGAGTGTGTCGCTCTGCTCGTAAAAGCTTAGAAACCTTTGAACGAAAGGGATAATGAAAGCCTTGATTGCAAGGCTTTTTGCTTTATGGTGGGTAAGTATCAGAGTGAGAAAATTTTTGGAATGAGTAGAAGTGATAGCTAGAAATTATCAGTTTCTATTTCCATTTACCCTGTGGGTACGTGTTTGTTTCCATTGACAAGGAGTTTGTGGGAATAGAAATGTACCCACCTTGTTTGAATCAAGTGAAGTGTAGTTGAAGGAAATCTGTTGAAAGCAATACTTCATTTTACCGAATAAGTAATAATTTAGGCAACTTCAAATCGATTAAAAAAAACTATTTTAAAGGTTAAGAGTAGACAAAAATTGTCCACTCTTTTTTGCAAACTCAATTTATCAATAAATGAAATGAGGGAATGTAAAATGAAATATTTTGAGGTTGAGTTAGAAAATCCTGATGAATTTTTAAAACTACAAACAGAAGATTTTGTGAAAGCTAATCGCTTGCTACTAAGGAAGATAATCCAGAGCGTTACAGTCTATGAAGAAAACTTCGTCATATCCTTTAAATCTGGCATCGAATTGGAAGTATGAGTCTCATTCCATAACTTTTATATTGAACATATCATCTTGTTGTGTTATACTATAAATTGATATAAACAAAGATGTAGGAGGAACCGAAACTATGACAGCCTCAATGCGTTTAAGATAAGCTGGCAATAAAAAAAGCAGAATCTATACCCGATGATAGGCTTTTTTGTTGTGCTTATTTATACGATATTGAGCATTCATTAGTTACGGTGAGGATATTGGTTATTTAACTATACCTTTATTTAACTATGTCTTTAATATGAATGTTTCCAAATTGTATGTATGCAGACCAAAAGCCACATTGTGGGGTTTGGCCTGCATTTTTTATTGCCTAGAATGCTATTCAAAATAGAAATTCAAGCAAAATAATATGCAGGAGATAATATAAATGGAAAAATACAACAATTGGAAACGAAAATTTTATGCAATATGGGCAGGGCAAGCAGTATCATTAATCACTAGTGCCATCCTGCAAATGGCGATTATTTTTTACCTTACAGAAAAAACAGGATCTGCGATGGTCTTGTCTATGGCTTCATTAGTAGGTTTTTTACCCTATGCGATTTTGGGACCTGCCATTGGTGTGCTAGTGGATCGTCATGATAGGAAGAAGATAATGATTGGTGCCGATTTAATTATCGCAGCAGCTGGTGCAGTGCTTGCTATTGTTGCATTCTGTATGGAGCTACCTGTCTGGATGATTATGATAGTATTGTTTATCCGTAGCATTGGAACAGCTTTTCATACCCCAGCACTCAATGCGGTTACACCACTTTTAGTACCAGAAGAACAGCTAACGAAATGCGCAGGCTATAGTCAGTCTTTGCAGTCTATAAGCTATATTGTTAGTCCGGCAGTTGCAGCACTCTTATACTCCGTTTGGGATTTAAATGCTATTATTGCCATCGACGTATTGGGTGCTGTGATTGCATCTATTACGGTAGCAATTGTACGTATACCTAAGCTGGGTAATCAAGTGCAAAGTTTAGAACCAAATTTCATAAGGGAGATGAAAGAAGGAGTTGTGGTTCTGAGACAAAACAAAGGATTGTTTGCCTTATTACTCTTAGGAACACTATATACTTTTGTTTATATGCCAATCAATGCACTATTTCCTTTAATAAGCATGGAACACTTTAATGGAACGCCTGTGCATATTTCTATTACGGAAATTTCCTTTGCATTTGGGATGCTAGCAGGAGGCTTATTATTAGGAAGATTAGGGGGCTTCGAAAAGCATGTATTACTAATAACAAGTTCATTTTTTATAATGGGGACCAGTTTAGCCGTTTCGGGAATACTTCCTCCAAATGGATTTGTAATATTCGTAGTTTGCTGTGCAATAATGGGGCTTTCGGTGCCATTTTATAGCGGTGTGCAAACAGCTCTTTTTCAGGAGAAAATTAAGCCTGAATATTTAGGACGTGTATTTTCTTTGATCGGAAGTATCATGTCACTTGCTATGCCAATTGGGTTAATTCTTTCTGGATTCTTTGCTGATAAAATCGGTGTAAATCATTGGTTTTTACTATCAGGTATTTTAATTATTGGCATTGCTATAGTTTGCCAAATGATAACTGAGGTTAGAAAATTAGATTTAAAATAAACAATATTGGAGGAATATTTATGTATCTTATTTTCATGTAACTCTTCCTGCTAAAATCGCAGGGTTTTCCCTGCATACAAGCAAATGAAAGCATGCGATTATAGACAGGAGGAAATGTTATGGAATTAATATTAAAAGCAAAAGACATTCGTGTGGAATTCAAAGGACGCGATGTTTTAGATATAAATGAATTAGAAGTATATGATTATGACCGTATTGGTTTAGTAGGAGCAAATGGTGCTGGAAAAAGCACTTTACTCAGGGTACTTTTAGGAGAATTAACTCCCCCAGGATGTAAAATGAATCGTCTGGGTGAACTTGCCTATATTCCCCAGTTGGACGAAGTAACTCTGCAGGAGGAAAAAGATTTTGCACTTGTAGGCAAGCTAGGTGTTGAGCAATTAAATATACAGACTATGAGCGGTGGTGAAGAAACAAGGCTTAAAATAGCACAGGCCTTATCGGCACAGGTTCATGGTATTTTAGCGGATGAACCTACGAGCCATTTAGACCGTGAAGGAATTGATTTTCTAATAGGACAGCTAAAATATTTTACAGGTGCACTGTTAGTTATTAGCCATGACCGCTATTTTCTTGATGAAATAGTAGATAAAATATGGGAACTGAAAGATGGCAAAATCACTGAGTATTGGGGAAACTATTCTGATTATCTTCGTCAGAAAGAGGAAGAACGTAAGAGCCAAGCTGCAGAATACGAACAATTTATTGCGGAACGTGCCCGATTGGAAAGGGCTGCGGAGGAAAAGCGAAAACAGGCTCGTAAAATAGAACAGAAGGCAAAAGGTTCTTCAAAGAAAAAAAGTACTGAAGACGGAGGGCGTTTAGCTCATCAAAAATCAATAGGAAGTAAGGAAAAAAAGATGTATAATGCTGCTAAAACCCTAGAGCACAGGATTGCGGCCTTAGGAAAAGTAGAAGCTCCGGAAGGCATTCGCAGAATTCGTTTCAGGCAAAGTAAAGCATTGGAGCTCCATAATCCATACCCTATAGTCGGTGCAGAAATTAATAAAGTATTTGGGGATAAGGCTCTGTTTGAAAATGCATCTTTTCAAATTCCGTTAGGAGCAAAAGTGGCGTTAACTGGTGGTAATGGAATCGGAAAAACAACTTTAATCCAAATGATCTTAAACCATGAAGAAGGAATTTCTATTTCGCCTAAGGCAAAAATAGGTTACTTTGCACAGAATGGTTACAAGTACAACAGTAATCAGAATGTTATGGAGTTTATGCAGAAGGATTGTGACTACAATATATCAGAAATTCGTTCAGTGCTAGCATCTATGGGGTTCAAACAGAACGATATTGGAAAAAGTTTATCTGTTTTAAGCGGTGGAGAAATTATAAAATTGTTGCTTGCTAAAATGCTCATGGGTAGATATAACATCCTAATAATGGATGAACCCAGTAACTTCCTTGACATACCAAGTTTAGAGGCTTTGGAAATACTAATGAAGGAGTACACCGGAACTATCGTGTTTATCACCCACGATAAACGATTACTCGAAAATGTAGCAGATGTAGTTTATGAAATTAGAGATAAGAAAATAAATCTGAAACATTAAATTTAAGGTAGTCGCTGGTCAGTATAGTCTGTTCTGGTTGGCGACTCCATTGTTAAAGAGTATAAAGACTTTAGATTTTATGAATATTAAAAATAGGAACAGTCAATTGAACTGCTCCTATTTTTCTGCTAAATATATTGTAGTTTTCTTATATGTATAATGATAGATTAGCGGATTCTCATCTACGGTACTTACTTCAAATATGAAGAAGTGATCGCGGTTATCTCTGGACTTTTCCTTATTGAGGACAAAGTAATTCTTACGTGAAGTCGCCATTGTTTTTAGGATATCATCAGTTAGGAAGGTCAATGGAATATTCATGTTAGAGTAGCGGTAGAAGTCACGTTCAAAATCTTGGTAGCTCTCGCTATAATAGTCCATTTGTAGGTGATTACGCTGAAACTCAAGCTGATTCATAGAGCACCTCCTCGACAAGTTCAATACTAATAATGTCTTTTAATTTCAAATTGATGTGACCTGTTGTAGTTTTTATCAAAATGAAATCTTTGGTCAGACTTGGTATTGTTCCAGTGTAGGAAACACGCTTGTTTTTTTCAATCACTTGAATGCGTGTGCGTAGCTGCCCGGCGTATACTTGACTGAGGAGTAATAATTTCTTCTCTAGTGATAAGTCAGACATGTACGTTACTTTGTTTGTATCATCAGAGAGTGCTGATGCATGTTCAGATAGGAAAAAGCCCATCCATTTTTGCATCTTTGTATCCTGGTACTCTCTTGCTGATTGAAATGGTAAATATGAACGGTCAATCATATCAAATCCTTTCTATGCAGAGGCAAGGGTATTTTTATCAAATTGAATCGTAAAACCTTGAATTCCCCCACCTGTGTAACATTCTTTAAAGCGATTGATTACCTCAGTATAGATTATCACAGATGAGCTTGTTGGCTTAATGCTAAATGTAAATTCCAATGGTAATCGGTTTTCAGATTTAGCATGTACTAGTCGTATCGATATTTCAGTTGTTTTGAGTTTTCTCTGACGAAGTTTTGAAGTTGCTGTTTCAACGATTCCATGTAAAAATCTTTCAAGCATTTCAATATCATTACATCCTTTGCTACGGATTTCTGAAAATTGTACTGTATTTTTTTCTTGTTTCATTTTAATCCCTCCAATCCACCCGCGGAATGACCACCGATAAGTTTACTGCGTTCAATATTTCTGGAACCTTCAGTTAGGACGGTTCCTTTTTGTATGGCTAAAAAACCAAACTGTTCTCTGACAACATCAATAGCTGTCTGAAGTCTATTATCTTTTTCAATTTGTTCTACATCATCAAAGAGTGATAGTAGAGTATAGCTTTCATCTACGAAGCCACTATAAGATACACCAATTTGTCTCACTGCACCAGAGGTGTATTTTTTCGGAATAATACAAGTACATGACTCACCATTGTTTTGGGGAGATTTGCGGGTTCAATTTTATTCTGAGCATTTATAGATTTTTTCATCTCAGTCCTAGAATAGCCAATATGAATAGAAACGACAGTAGTCAATACTAGGGCTACTGTTCCGTTCCACAGTATCATTTAAAAATCATTTTCACACCCTTTCGTCTATTAGTATAGAAGAAAGCTCTCAGCACATGAGGAGAAATCATGAGGGATATTCTCAGTTGAATAAGTAAGAGTATAATCTACATCTCCAAAGTAGGAGTGGCCAGTTCCAGCAGAAAGACCTTCATAGGTTTTATAACTGAATAGATCGACTACTTTGTTGTCGAATTTTTCCTGTTCTTCAAGTAATCCTGAGGAATAGACGACAACTTTAAAATCAAATAAGCTAAAAACGCTCTAAAATCATTAAATTGATATAAAAATGTTTTTTATTGTCAAAATATACAATTAAAAAAATTTCCAGTTTTTTTAAAATCACTATCTCAGATGACAATTTAATCAAAATATGATATAATACAGAAAAAGTAAAAATAACAAAAGTAACTTACAAAAGTAAAAGAAAAAAAGTAAATAGATAGCCACGGCGGATATTCCTTTCATTGTTTAGAAGGAGTTGCTGTGGTTATCGTTGTTGCTGAGCTAATTAATTGCTCTTATTACTTAGATGAAGTTACTTTTGTTATTGAATTAATTCAAATAATAATAACGATCAATGAAAGTACTCATCGATATTCCCTTTATGCAGTTTAGAGCACAAAGGAAAATGGTACTGATTTGATCGTTTTTTTGTGTATTGACATCCTAAAACCCAGTCAGAACCTTCAGTCATATTAAACAAGGAGATAACATGAGATTTGTTGTATATAAACATTCACTAGTTTTAGGTGATAACAACATCGTGACAAAGCAATTTATCGTTCTGAAGCACGATGACGGCAACTTACAATTTACTGATTTTCATCGTTATGTTAAATCTACTTCAAGAATCAAGTCTATTTCAGATGATGGGAATAAACGCTTTTCTTACGTTGTTAAGTTTCTAAATTTTATATTTGGTACTTCTGGACTTAAAAGTATAGATCAACTTACACTTGAAATGGTTAGAGAATTTTTTACGCTTTATGGATTATCTCAGTTACCAGGAGATAGAGAAAAAAGAAAGAAAAGCACCGTTGAAAAATGCGTAAATGCAGTTCTTGACTTCTTAACTCTTTATTTAAGTGAGCGAGAGGGAAAGGCTAAGTTAAAAGCAGAAGAATTGTATTCTACGACAACTTTTACGAATAGTAGAGGACGGGTTATAAAGCGTAAAGAACCAAATTTTGAAATATACGTAAATGATAGCAACACTGAGAAAGCTATTTTTCGTGATATGCCAAATAGTGCTTTTGAGATGTTATTTTCTCACATAGCACACTATCATAAAGATCTACTCATGGTTGTGGCCTTGGGAGCCTTTGTTGGCTTAAGACCATCAGAAGCATGCAATGTAAGACGTGAAGATAGTCCTCTAGGGCCAGGTATTTTGTTTCACCAAAGTGATGGGCAAGTATTTAAGATTGAGATCGATCTACGAAAAGAAATACCTCTCCGAAGCGATTTAAAGCCAACTGGACGGATTAAAAAGGAAAGACTTCAAGCAGTACCTTATATCTTTCTGGAGGTCTTTTTAGACACTTATAATGACTATATGACTTATCTGGAAGGTAAGAAGTATGAGAAGGATTATGGACCTTTAAATCTTAACAGACGAGGAAAAGCATTATCATACGATGTATACTATCAACGATTTCGTAAGATTATTCGCGACGAAATGATCCCAATCTTCTTAAAATCTGATGATGCAGAGGTTGTCTTTTTTGGGCAGCTTTTGCAGGAGCATAATATTTCCCCACATATTTTCAGACACTGGTACACGACACAGTTAGTATTATCTGGGGTTTCTGAAATAAGTGAGCTTATGTCAGCAAGAGGTGATAAATCGCCTGAGAGTGCTTGGGTTTATCTACAAAACAAAGGAGAAATCGCAAAACAATATGGTCAAGTTAATAATGGTGTTTTTGACTATATGAATTGGCGAGCAAATGAACTTTTTGGTGATAAGTTAGAAAGGTAATGTATGACTTATTCAATTAAATCTTTGATCGAAAATCTGTTAAGTGAACTCGGAAAAAACGATATACAGTATAAAGGCAAAATTAGTAAGTTTTTAGTTGATAACAATTGGTTTAATATTGAGATTGATTTGGATAACTATTCTATCTCAGATAAAGATGCTCAATTATTAATAGAAAAAATAACCAATTATCTTCTTGGACCAACTGGTTTAGCAGGAATTCAGCCTATATTTAAACAAAAATTCCCATTAACTTACAAATATTTTCAGCAATACTCAGAAGATAGCAACTTATCTAAGGAAAACATGTTTTATGTTCAAGATTTTCTTGCTTTTTATCTTAAAAGAGATTTATTTCTCTGTAATGATAATGAGATTGAATTGTTGGTTGAAGAAGCAGTATATGCACTTGAAAAGCAAAAAGGCGAAGTTTTTATTGATTTTTTAAAGTGGTTAATGAATAAAATGAGATGTAACTATCACAAAAGATATGAATTTACACCTCGATACACATTAGAACAGGAGACTAACGCTTATGAGTTAGACGAATATTTAGAATTACTGTATTTTCTTTTTAATGACAATTACATTAGAAAAGAAGATATGCTTTATAAAGCAGCAATCTCAAAAGACTACGCAGATACCTGGCTATTTCTAGCACTTCATTTTATATGTGCGCTACGTGGAACAGATTTAGAACAACTTGGACATCCACAACTTCCTAGAACACCGAAAGAAGTTCTAAAATCAGTTAGAAGTGGTAATTGGAGTAGCAGTGAGGCAAGAAGAACTCTTTTAAGTATTACAACTCGTTTAACTTATTTAAATATTACTCCAAACAAAACAAAGCGAACTAAAAATATTAGTCAGATTAAATTTCAGGTCCCTGAGAGTTGTCAGGTATTGATTGGAACGTTGTTGGCTATCTGTGAAGCTCATTATCAGTTGAATAAAGATAATAATGATGAACCTTTAATTCGACAAATAAAAGAATATAAACGAATTAATCGATATATGGGGAAAGAAATTGGAGACTTATTTCTTGAAAGGAATTTTAGTTCTAGATCTGCAAATAAATCCTATCTTCAAACTGTTGCCATGTTAGCAGATGATGTTTTGCAAGAAAAATCTGAGTTAAATATTAAAGGCTATTTTTTAGCCGCATTAGCCCGTAGCCATAAAGGTTCATTCGATGAATTTGCACAAACTACAACAACGTACCTAAAAGATGCCCAACTAAGCCAGCTTAAACCAGAAATGGTTGCGAGAGAACTATTTGAACGAGGTGTTTTATCTATGATTCCATCAATGATCCTGACGATTGTAACTAGAGGAAAGTATAAAGAATTAAGTCCTAGTCAACAGACTCAGATGATTAAACAGTTAGATTTGACACCAAATGAGATTGAAAAAACATTGGCTTTAAGCATTCAGGCAGAAGTGAAATCGCAAAAGGCATTAAAGATTTTGGTAGAAGAAGAAGCAGAGCCTAATCAACTTCTTACTATTTGTCATCGTATAGGAAACGGTGAAGCCTTCTCAAAACAAGGTGAAAGCATGTGTCTTTTATCTGCGCTTGGAAAGATTTGTCCATATGACGATAGGCAACATTGCATCGGTTGTCATTATGAATTACAAACGAAATCTACTTTATTGTTATTAGTAGGAGAATTCAATCGTTTGAACAAACAATACTCTAGAGTTCGAACTGATTTAGAAAAAGGTAAAATTCGGAGTATTTTAGAAGAACAAATAAAACCTTGTTTAACTGAAATGTTGCAAGCTTTATGCGAGCAATATGGAGATGACGTGTTACATGATTACGAAGAAATAATAAAGGAGTTAATAAATTGAACAATCAAGCTAAACTTTTTAAAATTGAAAATTATTTTGAAACTTTTGACCGTGATTGTGTTCTGCGAGCAAAAGAAGTTTTCGATGACTATTTTGATAAAGGAATTATTCTAAGTTACGATTTTGATCATAAGAAATGGGAAACTACAAATGAATATGCCAATATTAGCCTGTTTTTTAACATTTCTGAATTTCAATATAGGAGATTTTATCAATCAATTTTTCAGTTGCCTTATAAGAAATTTATCGATTACTTAAAAAGTTTTATTGTTTTCTCAATGAAACAACATGTTTTAAAAACTTTACAGCTATTTCTAATGGATATTAAACAAATTATTAAAAATACAACCAAAGATACGTTTTTAGATTTAGAAAATATTTCTGTAAAATTTCCTGGTTTATGTATTGACTTTTTCTCAAATCTTCCCTGTTCAGATGATAGTCAACTAAATCAACTATTGGAGCAATTAGATAATAAATTAACTATCAACCTTCAAAAAAAGCAGAGGTCAAAACAGCAAAGACAATTAGCGCAATTTCAATCCTATTTTACTTTTAATGACATTTTAAATGATTATTGGTCTCAAACATTATCTAAGAAAGAACGTCTATTTTATTATCCATTGTATCTCTGGTGGCAGATTACAGCAATTTTACCTTTAAGGCCAAGAGAATTTCTTTTAATACAAAGAAACTGTTTAACCGAGAAAGATGGAAAATATTTTCTTACATTAAGGAGAAATATAATCAAAGGAAGGGATCGACTTGTTGCACATAAAATTTCTGAAGATTATACTTTGAATACTTATGAAATTACTAATTCATTAGCTTCTGAAATAAAGACTTACCTCAAACTTACGGAAAATGATAATTCTACTAAATTAGATACATTATTTGTGACTGATCCTCATTATAACCGTTGGGGTCGTCGAACAGGTGTTAATAACCGATTTTTAACTTACACTAATCTCAATACTATTTTGAGGTATTTTTTTAATGAGATTATTTCTCAAAAATACGGTTATCAAGTTAATTATTTTAGTTTTCCAGCTAGATTAGATGAAAACGAGATTAATTTGATTCATATTGGGGATACGAGACACATTGCAATGATCAATTTAATTGCAGAAGGGGCTAGTCCTGTTACAGCTATGCTTTTAGCTGGTCATGAAGATGTGACAACTTCATCTCACTATTTTTCAAATTTAAGCCAATTTATTGAATGTCGTAGTTATCAAATGTATCGTAAACTAACGAGTAAGAATACGAATTACACCATAAGTAAGAGACAGCCATTTTATACAGCACAAGGACAATACATCACTTTAGAAAATAAAGGACGGTGTTACTCACCCCGCTTTGCGAAAGGTGATTATTCAGATTGTCTGAAAGTTATTAGTGAGCATGCAGAACTAGGTGCTTGTACGAGCTGCCCTTTTTACCGTAAAGCAGGTAAAGATTATTTTTCAATGGATAAAACATTTAAAAAGTCAGTTGATGAAAAAGCTATGGTTGTAGATGAAGCGATTAGAAAAGTTAGGCAAGGGAAAGGTCATATTGAAGATATTGGAGAAGCTTTGTTGAAATTAAAAACAGTTAGCAATACCTATCAAGATTACTTAAATGCTAAACAACTATCTTTAGAGGAGAATAAGTCTAATGGCTAGAAAGAAATCAATTTCTGATGATGAATTGATTCATTTGTTTGAACAGTATTTAATTTCCCAGTGTTCCTGTGATTTAAGCTTGGTAAAAATCCCTCGGTTTGGTGACTATGTTAGGAATAATGGCTATCAAAATGTTGCGGATACAACCATTAGACGTAATAAAAGATTCAGGGATTTTTTAAAAGAAAGTGAAATTAAATACCAAGATGAAAATTATGAAGCTGTAATTACTTATAAGACCATAGATCCTGACAATTTTATGGCAAAAAATCGTGCTCCAGGTGCTATGAAAAGAGCATTGGTGGAAATTAGCCAATACTACAAGAAAATAGCAAACATTGCGGCCAGCTATAAACAAGAAGCAGATAAGTTACGTAGTTTAAATTCTGAACTACAGTCAACTAATGAAGATTTAAAACAGAAGCTACAAAGAGAAAATGAGTTAAGTGATGAGAATCAAAAACTATTACAAATAATCAAAACAAGTGTCTATCCAGAAATTGCGAATGAGCTTTTAAAAGCAGAAGGATTGTTAAAATATTCTCAAAAGGTTATCAGTGAGGATTTCCTAGCAGACAATATCATCACCGCTGATTCAGAAATAGATTTTCATTCTGGTGGTCTTATTGAACAAGAAAATCCTCAAAAATCAACTAAAGTGGTTTCTATTAAAAACTTACTAGACAGCAAAACTAATTATAAATGAGGAAAGAAATGAACAAGAAAGTTAAAGATAATCCAGCTATTTACATGTACTGGGATCAAAAACGAAATGTTCTTGACCCCAAAAAAATATCGTCAAATAGTTTAAAATATGCCTATTGGTCTTGCCCTTATTGTCAACACCATTGGGAAGCGAAAATCATTGATGTGCAGCTTGACAGTTATGAATATCTTAGGTGTTGCCCCCATTGTGGATTAGGTGAACGTTCCATTGATGAAAATGAGAGCGTCCTTCAGGTTTATCCCGATTTCAGAAATTATATAAACTACAGCATTGAGCAAGATGAAGAATTAGATGAGAAACTTCTTACCTTGCCGTTCAATAGTAAAAGAAAATTCAATTTTAAATGTCCGACGTGTCAATTAAGTTGGAAAGATTCTGCGACAAATAAGAGGTTATTTCAACTAACAAGTGGGGATTTGTTTCATTTTGGCTGCAATGAAACTTCCTATCATTGCGATTACAAATCAATTTATCCAAATTTAGCTAAAATCTATAGCGAACATTTAAACAAATTTAAATTTAACGAACTGAAGCTGAGTTACAATATAACAGTACCTATCCATTGGGAATGTGATAAGTGTCATTGCAAATTTGAATTATCTATTGATAGATTATTGAACCGAATTAAAAGAAGTGGTCATTACTGTTTGGAGTGTCATTCTTCATTTGAAGAGTTATTGGATAAAGATTTTGATGTTTCTCCTCTATCTTTTTTAAATTCTTCCATGCTCAAGGAGTGGTCTAAAAGGAACAATATTACACCTAATCAAGTTGATGTATTATCTAATGTTCATGTGTTATGGGAATGTACGAATTGTCACGGAGAGTATTCATGCTCACTATTTGAAAAAACAGATAGGTCTTGTCCATTTTGTTCAAATAGAGAAAAACTTCAGGATTTTAATACACTAAATGAAACACATCCCTATTTGAGGGAATTTTGGGACCTCAGTAATGAAAGGGATTTTTCCGAATATTGGTTTAAGTCAAATAATGTAGTTAGTTGGGTTTGTCCTTGTTGTAAAATCAACTTTCAATGTAGCCCAGCCGAAATGATCAGTCGAACCGATTTAGAAAATCAAAACTTTCAAACATGTCCCAATCAATGTGACTGGAGGACTGAGGTATTTAAAAATAATATTTTCCTTAAAGAACCAAAACTCATCAAAGAATGGAGCGATAAAAATAAAATTCCTATTCATTTATCTCAGACAACAATAGAAACGAAAAAATATTGGTGGGATTGTTCAAAGTGTCATGGGACATATTTATGTTCTATCCCAATTCGAAGAGAAGTTTCTCAGTGTTGTCCTTTCTGTAACAACGATAAGCCTCTGAATGGGTATAATACATTTGATTATTTGTACCCTGAACTAGCAAAATTGTGGGCACCAAATAATAAAGTCTCAATAGATAGTTTTGTTCCATTATTAACTGAAAAAAGGTTTTATTTATGGCGCTGCAAAGAATGTAACTTCGAATTTCATGAGCGCTTCAGCATTATACTAAATAAGTATTTAAGTTCCGAGACAAAAGATCTTAAAGAAATGTGTCCATTTTGTGCAGAATTAAAAGAAAGACAAGATAATATCTCTTTTGAAGATTTAATGAATGAGTGGGACTACCTTAATAATCTTATTCTAGGAGGTCCAGAAAGAATCACAAATAGTACGAAATTAAGATTTTGGTGGATTTGTAAGAACAATCCAGAGCATCGTTATAGAATGGCTATCGTAGATAAGATTGCAAATGTAAAACGATCTATCGAGCCATGCATATTTTGTAAAGGGCGTAGACGAAAAAGAGAACATTTTGTTCCTTATAGGAAAATTTAAAAAACAGGTTCAAATTTGAACTTGTTTTTTATCATAGATTTTTATAAAGTACATTATTTTAAAAGATTGTATTTTTAGTTTTCAAGTAGATAGTGTACAGAATTTTAGTATGCGAAAGATTTAGTTTTCACGGGAATAAAGTACATTTTTTGCTCAAAAATTTTTTTCGGTTAACGCTTTACCTCTCTCTAACATCTTTCCGAAAAACTATAATTTTCTTGAAAAATACATCTAGATATGCTATACTACTATTACAGAAAAAACGGAGAAATATGATGAGACGTGAACTGTTATTAGAAAGAATTGACAGACTCAAGGCCACTATGCCCTGGTACATTTTGGAATATTATCAGTCTAAGCTGGCGGTGCCATATAGTTTTACAACCCTATACGAATATCTCAAAGAATATGATCGCTTTTTTAATTGGGTGCTAGAATCTGGTATCACGGATGCTTCCCATATTGCTGAGATTCCTCTCTCGGTCTTGGAAAATATGACCAAGAAAGACATGGAGGCCTTCATTCTATACTTACGGGAGCGGCCGCTCCTCAATGCTAATACTACGCAAAACGGTGTTTCCCAGACAACCATCAACCGGACTCTGTCGGCTTTGTCCAGCCTTTACAAATATTTAACTGAGGAAGTTGAAAATGAGCAGGGCGAGCCTTACTTCTATCGAAATGTGATGAAGAAGGTTGCTACTAAGAAGAAAAAGGAGACTCTGGCTGCTCGTGCAGAGAATATTAAGCAGAAGCTCTTTTTAGGAGATGAAACCGAGGAATTTCTCCAATATATCGATACGGAGTACCCTAAGAAGCTCTCTAATCGCGCCCTGTCCTCTTTCAACAAGAACAAAGAACGAGATTTAGCCATCATTGCCTTGCTGCTAGCCTCTGGTGTTCGTCTGTCTGAAGCTGTCAATCTGGACCTAAAAGACATCAATCTAAAGATGATGGTCATTGAAGTGACAAGAAAAGGCGGTAAAAGGGACTCTGTCAATGTTGCTGCTTTTGCCAAGCCCTATTTAGAAGAGTATCTAAACATTCGGAGCAAACGATACAAGGCCGAAAAGACTGATACAGCCTTCTTTTTGACGGAATACCGTGGCACTCCGAATCGAATTGATGCTTCCAGTGTCGAAAAAATGGTAGCCAAGTATTCTGAGGACTTCAAGGTGCGAGTGACGCCTCACAAACTCCGCCATACACTTGCTACACGTTTGTATGATGCAACTAAATCTCAAGTTCTTGTCAGCCACCAGCTAGGACACGCCAGTACACAAGTCACTGACCTCTATACTCATATCGTCAATGATGAGCAAAAGAATGCTCTGGACAAACTATAGTTTTCAGAACTAAAATTATGACACATACAACAGTAAATGCTCTATGATGTTTTGTTCATAGAGCATTTTTACTTAACTTAAATAGTATTTAACCGAATCACTTCATCGGCCTTTTCCCAAATCGCTGGATTATGCGTTGCAAGAATCATCAAGCGGTCTGGCTTTTTCAATGATAATAGTAAGTTCATAATTTCTTGTGAAGTTTCGGGATCGAGTGCTGCAGTTAATTCATCTGCCAAAATCAGGGGAGGATCCTTGAGGATGACTTTGGCCAAGGCGACACGTTGCGCTTCTCCGCCTGATAATTCGTAGATTTTTTGATCGAGTGTGAGATAATCCAATCCCACCTTTTCTAGGACTTCTTCTTCTCGCTGCTTCTTCTCTTGTTTAGTCCATTTTTGACCAATCAATCCAAGTTCTAAATTGGCAGCTACGGTCTCGTTTTCAAGAAGACCGAAGTTTTGAAAGAGATAGCCTAATTCATTTTTGAAAAAGTGATGAGATTTGATTTGATTAAGCTCTTGCCCTCGGTAGCTGATGCTTCCCTTATCATAAGGCTCTAGCTTAGCCAGAATATTGAGTAGGGTTGTCTTGCCACAACCGCTATTTCCGATTAGGGCATATGCCTTTCCTGTTGCAAATTGCAGATTGATATCCTGAAAGACAATCCGTTCTCCAAATGATTTTGTCAGGTGTTCTATTTTGATCATATTAGGCTCCTTTCAGAATAATGGGCAAGAAATGGTCCTCTTTATGCGAGCGGTAAAGGAGAATCAGCCATGCATTGGTCGCAAATAATAAGAGCGCGACAAGAGCGATCCACCATTCCTGTGTGAGAAAGAAAATCAGGACACTACCTAATAGCAGCATGACAATCTCTGATATGAGCATGCTTCGGTGAATTTTCAAAAAGTCCATACCCGCAATCTTCTTCAGGAATATCGGTTTTCTAAACTCTTCAAAATAGAGGAAATTCATGGTGTTAAAGAGTAGAATGGAGGTCGCCATTCCGAAGATACCGCCAGCAATGGCCATGAGGTTCTCTAATTGAATGGATTGCATCATCTGCTGATAGACAGCTGCTGCATAGTCGTATTGACTTACGTTTTTTTCAAGCCCATGCTCAGCTACTAGCTTCTTGCTTTTTTCGAGTCCATCAAAATACAGATAAGAATTGAGTTGAGAGAAATAAGGATTGTCGTAGCCACCAAAGCTTTTAGGTCGAACAACAACCAAAATCGGATCGGTCAAGAATTGCTGATAGTTCATAGGTGTATTGTTATAAATAAAGCGTTTTTGGTTGTTAGGAAGATAGGTCACCCGTGCTTTCATGGGCAACTGACTCTTTCCTTGTTCATCTCTAGGAGTCAGATAATCTTCGTACCGTTTTTTCAACTCCTCTTCTTGACCCTTCAACTTTTCAGGGAGCAAGAGTCCAAATTCTCCAGCTTGCAAGTGATTCAAGCGCTCTTTTTCCTCAGGGGAAACTGAGATTCTTTGGATATCAAGATAATTTGGAGTGACATACAGGGTATTGGCAAGAGGATCGTAATCTGTGATCGAAAGATCTCTCCCTGTTCTAGGATCATTCATGAAGCCTTTTGAATCAAAAGATGCGAGCTGATGATAGACCAAGAGACCACCTTTTTCGATGCCAGACTCGATGAGCTTAGACCATTTTGCTCTGTTCTCAATTTGCGTCTCTTTGTTTGTATTCTGTGAAAAATCCTCCCGATTGACACCAATTTGAACCCAATTCGTCTCTTTAGACCAAGCCACTTTCCCCTCTTGGTAAGTCCGCCAGCTAGAACCATAGATACTGACCCGATGAATAGCAAGGCCAATGAGAGCAACAGCGAGAAATTGACAGGTAAAGAGAAAAACTAAAATCCTTTTTACTGGAATTTTCCCTTTTAAAAGGCTAACTAGATGCACCGTCTGGATGCCGAAGGCAAAAAGAAAGGACAGGAGAACAGATACGATGAGCAAGAGCGTATTATAAATGATACTACTTGAAATAATGAAGGAATAGGCAAAGGGGGTTAATTGTAAGCAATAAGTCAAAATGGATCCTAAGGCACTGGCTCCAATACATCCTAAAAGCAGCTCTCTGCTGTCTTCCATGAGAGAACGTCCAAAGAGTTGGTACCGTCTCATCCCTGCAATATAACGAATCCCTGCACTCCTCAATTCAAGTGTTTTTTGAATAATGGCCAATGCACTAAAGCTAAGAATAAAAATAACCAAGGCTAAGGATTGGGAACCAGATCCAAAAAATGCCATAAAATTCTGCAAGAGATTAGGCTTATTCATGAAAGTCTTTGAGAAACCAAGTTCGTGTAGTTTTTGATCCAACTTTTCGAGTGGTAACTTCCCTGAGAGTATATAGTAATTGGTAAGTAAGCTTTTCTTAGAAGCGACTTCTTTATCTGCTTTTTTGATGCCCTTGGGAAGCTCTCCCTCTCCGTAAATATCATAGGAGAACTTGACTTGACCTTGCGAATCTGTTTGTTGAATCTGGCGAGCGATTACACTAGTGCTTTCCCTTGCTAACTGATTCAAGTTGGTTGAAAGTTCCTCAGAGGTGACAGTTCTTTCTTGTTTAAGAACTCCTACTACAGGGAGGCTTCGGTAGATGAGCGTATTTGGTGAAATAAAGGCAATCCAAAGAAGAAAGCTGGTGACAAAAAGATTAGAAAAGATAATAAAGACTCGTTTCATAAGATCACACTTTCTAAGGGAAGGTTGAAGACAGATACTTCAAGCTTTTCAAACGACTTTATCCATCTATATAATACCATAAAAGTAACATATTAGAAACTATTTATAGGTAAAACTGAGTTCAAAAAGAGAGTGGGACAGAAATCGGTAATTCGTTAGAATTCGATTTCGTCATCCCACCTCCGCACAGTTGAGTAGGGGTGTAAATGCTGATGAAATCAGCGTAGTAGAGCCCACTCAACCCCTGCGTCTTGCTCGACAATCCAAAGACAATTGAGAGGCTAGGACTTTTGTCCCAGCCTCTATGTTTTTATCCTACTACTGCTTCAGCGATTTCTTCACGGCTGATACCAGCAAAGTAGCGAGTAATATCTATTGTTTCCAGTGCTTTGAGGACATCCTCACGTTCATAGCGAACACCGCGAAGGACATCTTCTACTGCTGCGACGTCTTCGATACCAAAGAAGTCACCATAAATCTTGATATCTTGGATTTTAGACTCGATAACATTGGCAAAAACTTCGACCTTACCGCTAGGGAATTTTGTTCCGCGACGGATGTTAAATTCAGGTGATTTGCCGTAGTTCCAGTCCCACGTACCAAATTTAGTATCCTTGATGCGATTGATTTCCGCCAATTCTTCTTCTGAAAAGACGTATTCTGTCATCTCTGGGTACTCTTTTTTCATGTATTCCAATAGCAGATCACGGAATTCTTCAACTGTGATTTTTTCTGGCAATTCATCGATAATATTGGTTACACGGGCACGGACGGATTTCACGCCTTTTGACTCAAATTTGTCCTTTGAAACCTTAAGGGCATTTGCTAGGACTGATAAATCAACGTCAAAGAGCAAGCAACCGTGGTGCATGATACGGCCATTGATATAGGCTTGCGCATTGCCACAGAATTTCTTGCCATCAATCTCCAAGTCATTCCGTCCAGTGAATTCAGCCTTTACACCAAGCTGAGCCAAGGTATTGATTACTGGTGTTGAGAAGCTCTTGAAGTCAAAGGCCTTGTTTTCATCCTCTTTTGAGATGATCGTGTAGTTAAGGTTGTTAAGGTCATGATAAACAGCTCCACCACCGCTAATGCGGCGAACCACTTCAATACCATGTTCCCGCACATAGTCGCGGTTGATTTCTTGGATGGTGTTTTGATGGCGCCCGACAATAATCGACGGCTTATTGATCCAGAGTAGGAAAATTTGATCCTCATCAAGGAGATGCTTAAAAGCATACTCCTCAAGAGCGATATTAAAGGCAGTATCATTGCTATTGTTAATGATATATTTCATTGACGAGACATCCTTTATTTTTTCTTAGGTGAGTGGATAGCCATTCCCAAAACATCCGCAAACGCTTCATACATCACTTCAGAGTAGGTTGGGTGTCCGTGGATAGTCTTCAGCATTTCTTCAACAGTAATTTCCATTTCGATAATGCTTGATGCTTCGTTGATCAATTCTGCAGCTGCAGGACCAATGATGTGAACACCAAGGATTTCTCCGTACTTCTTATCAGCGATGACTTTAACAAAACCTTGAGCTGCATCTGAGGCAATGGCACGGCCATTGGCTGCAAAGTTGAATTTACCGATAGCGACATCATATTTCTCACGTGCTTGTTCTTCAGTCAGACCTACTGCTGCTACTTCAGGAAGAGTGTAAATGGCTGCAGGAGTTAAGTTGAGTTTCGCTACAACATGGTTTCCTTTAAGGGCATTTTCAGCTGCTACTTCACCCATACGGAAAGCTGCATGAGCCAACATCTTAGTACCGTTAATATCACCTGGTGCGTAGATGCCTGGAACAGAGGTTTCCATGTATTCGTTGACCTTGATACGTCCACGATCCAATTCAAACTCAACATCGCCAATTCCTTCAAGGTCTGGCACACGGCCAATTGAAAGAAGAGCTTTGCTTGCGATGATATCGTCTTTTCCTTCAACCTTGATACGAAGTTGACCATTTTCCTCGATGATTTCTTCCAACTTAGTTTCAGTCAGAATGGTCATACCCTTGCGCTCCAAGATAAGTCGAAGGTTCTTAGACACTTCAGCATCCATGGCTGGAACAATACGATCCATCATTTCGATAACAGTCACTTTTGAACCAAATGTCATGAAGGCCTGACCGAGTTCGATACCGACAACTCCACCACCGATGATAACAAGGCTTTCTGGCACTTCGTTCATTTCAAGAATGTCGTCACTTGTCATCACGAGTGACGATTCCATACCAGGAACGTTAATCTTGCTGACTTTTGAACCACCAGCCAGGATAATTTTCTTAGTTTCAAGCAGTTCAGAACCATTAACCAAGACATTCTTGTCTTTAGTGATGGTACCAACACCCTTATGAACAGTAACTCCGTAGCTACGAAGGAGTCCTGCAACACCACCTACCAAGGTATTGACAACTTTAGATTTAGTTTCTAAAAGTTTGTCCATATCAACAGTGAAGTTTGGATTTTCGATGACGATACCACGGTTAGCTGCATGACCGATATTCTCAATAATTTCAGCGTTGTGAAGGTAGGTCTTGGTTGGGATACATCCACGGTTCAAGCAGGTTCCACCGAGTTCAGATTTCTCAACAAGGGCAACCTTACCACCGAGTTGGGCTGCTTTAATGGCTGCTACATAACCAGCAGGACCTCCACCAATCACAACGATATCAAAGGCATCATCGCTCTTACCGTCGTCGTTTGAGGCACTAGCTGCAGGTGCAGGACTAGCTTCTGGCGCTGCAGCTCCAGCTGTTGGGATGTTCTCCCCTTCTTCACCAAGGTAGCCAATGACTTCCGTTACTGGGACAGTTTCACCATCTCCTTTGAGGATGGCAATCAAGTATCCATCTTCTTCGGCTTCCAATTCCATGCTGACTTTATCAGTCATGATTTCCAAAAGGATTTCTCCTTCTTTTACAAATTCTCCGACTTTTTTATTCCATTGGACGATTTGTCCTTCTGTCATATCCACGCCGGCTTTTGGCATAATTACTTCTAAGGCCATGTCTTACTTCCTTTATCTATATCTCTAAAAATAAATACTGTATTATTTAAACCAACATTGAGATTGGGTTCTCAACCAAGGCTTTCAAGTCTTTCATAAACTTAGCACCAGCCATACCATCTACAACACGGTGGTCAATCGTTAATCCAAGGCTCATGATTGGACGAATCACAATCTCGCCATTTACAACTACAGGTTTCTCAACTGTTGAGCTAACCCCGAGGATTGCTGAGTTAGGTTGGTTAATGATAGGACCGAAGGACTGAACACCAAACATTCCCAAGTTACTGATTGTGAATGTTGAATTTTGCAGTTCACTTGGAGCCAATTTGCCATCCAATGTACGACCAATCACGTCTTTAAATGCAACAACCAACTCTGACAAGCTCATTTTTTCAGCATTGTAAACAACAGGTGTCATCAAGCCATTATCCATACCGACCGCCATAGCCAAATTCACATAATTGTGAGTGATGATCGTCTTACCTTCGTCCGTCAATGAAGCGTTGAGATAAGGGTGCTTCATCAATGTTTTGACAACAGCAAGCGAAAGCAGATCTGTCACTGTTACCTTCTTGCCAGTTGCTTCTAGGATTGGCTCCAGAACTTTTTTACGCAGGGCCAACATTTCTGTCATGTCAACATCATAGTTGAGGGTAAAGGTTGGCGCAGTTAGGTAAGATTCTACCATCCGTTGCGCGATAACCTTCCGCATTGGCGTCATTGGAATCCGCTCAATTTCACCGTAAGGAGTGATGTTGTCTGGAACTTCTTCCACTTTCTCGATTTGAGCTGGAGACTTAATCGTATCCGACTCAATATTTTCAGGCAGAAAGGCAAGGACGTCTTTTTTCATAATCTTGCCACGATGGCCAGTTCCTTGAATTTCTTGCCAAGCGATATTATGTTCTTGGGCAATTCGTTTTGCCAGTGGTGAAATCCGCACCACGTTTGTATCTTTATAAGTTTCCACGTCTTCTTTGTGGACACGACCGTTTGCACCTGAGCCAGAAACATCATAGAGGTTGATTCCCAAATCATCCGCTAACTTTCTAGCAGCAGGAGTCGCTCTTAGCTTATCATCAGCCATGACCTCTCCAATTCTAATTATGATACTAAGGGCACTGACTGCAAAGAAAGATAGTTTTGATTCCTTCCAGTCTTAACCCTACAAGTTATTTTAATGCTATTTGTAACGACTATCAGCCATCACAAAAGTTTTAACATCTTTGACCCTCTACACAAGATTAGATTACATAAAATAATTTATGTAATCTAATTCATGAGAAAACCTTTTCTTTATTATACCTTATTCTTTATGATATGTCTTCCGAATAGCGTCTTTGATGCTTTCAACGGTCGGAATCATTGCGTTTTCTAAGTTTTGTGCATAAGGCATTGGCACATCTTCTCCGGCACAACGGCGGATTGGTGCGTCTAGATAATCAAATGCTTCTGATTCAGAAATAATCGCTGAAATCTCTCCGATATAACCACTTGTTTTGTGGGCATCGTTGACCAGAACGACCTTACCAGTCTTTTTAACAGAGTTGATGATAATTTCTTTATCAAGCGGCACCAATGTACGTGGGTCAACGACTTCTACAGAAATACCTTCTTCTGCCAATTCTTCAGCCGCCTGCATAACACGGCGCAGCATTTTTCCGTAGGTAACGACTGTTACGTCTGTACCTTCCTTTTTGATTTCACCAACGCCAAGCGGAATAAGATAGTCTGGATCAACTGGGACTTCCCCTTTTTGGTTAAATTCAGACTTATATTCCAAGATAATAACTGGGTTATTGTCTCGGATAGAAGCCTTGAGGAGGCCTTTCATATCAGCAGGCGTACCTGGTGCTACTACCTTGAGGCCTGGAATGTGGGTAAACCAAGATTCCAAAGACTGAGAGTGCTGAGCCGCAGAGCCAACTCCATTACCAGCCGCACAACGAATGGTCATCGGAACTTGGCCTTTTCCTCCAAACATGTAGCGAGTTTTAGCCGCTTGGTTGACGATATTATCCATGGCAATCACAGCGAAGTCCATGAAAGTCATATCCACGATTGGACGGAGTCCTGTCATAGCTGCTCCAGCTGCTGCTCCAGAAATAGCTGCTTCTGAAATCGGACAGTCACGTACACGCTCAGGTCCAAATTCTTCCAGCATACCAACAGATGTTCCGAAATCTCCACCAAAGACCCCGACATCCTCTCCCATCAAGAGTACATTTTCATCGCGACGCATTTCCTCAGACATAGCGAGGATAATGGTGTCACGAAATGACATTGTTTTAGTTTCCATTTTCTTTTTCTCCTCTCTTTAGTCTGCGTAAATATCTTCAAAGGCAGATTCAAGCGGCGGGAATGGGCTCTCTTCTGCAAACTTCACAGATGCTTCTACTGCTTCTTTGACTCCAGCTTGGATAGCTTCCAGCTCTTCCTCGCTTGCAATCTTGTTTTCCAGCAAGTAGTTACGAAGATTTTCGATTGGATCTTTCTTCTTCCATTCGTCTACTTCTTCACGAGTACGGTATTTACCTGGGTCGGAAGACGAGTGTCCCAACCAACGATAAGTCACACTCTCAATCAAGACAGGTCCTTTACCACTGCGAACATGCTCCACAGCCTTTTGGAAGCCTTCATAGACATCGAGAACATTATTTCCATCTTCTATGAACATGCCTGGAATGCCATAGGCTGCACTGCGTTGATGGATATGTTCCACATTGGTCATTTTCTTGATATCCGCAGAGATTCCATAACCGTTGTTAATACAATAGAAAATAACTGGAAGATTCCAGATAGAAGCCATGTTGACTGCTTCGTGGAAGACACCTTCGTTTGTAGCACCGTCACCAAAGAAGCAGACAACAATCTTGCCTGTCTTCTGCATTTGCTGAGTAAGAGCTGCTCCGACAGCGATTCCCATACCGCCACCTACGATACCATTGGCACCAAGGTTTCCAGCATCCAGATCGGCAATATGCATAGAGCCACCTTTTCCTTTACAAGTACCATTATACTTACCAAGGATTTCAGCCATCATACCATTCAGGTCAATGCCTTTGGCAATGGCTTGACCGTGTCCACGGTGATTAGAAGTGATTAAATCATCCGGATTCAAAGCTAACATTGCACCTACGTTTGCTGCTTCCTCACCAACTGAAAAGTGAGTCATGCCTGGAACTTTTCCTTTTTTTACAAGTTGCGCAATTTTCAAGTCCATGCGACGGATCTCTTCCATCTTACGGAACATCTCTAGTAAGAGAGATTTATCTAAGGTTGCCATTTCTTTGCCTTTCTAAAACCCCATTCAATCGTATGTACAGGCAGCTGCAACTGTTTAAGTTGTACTAGGATATTTTGAATATCCCAAGCGTTCTAACTGTCCTATCATTCCGAATGATACAGGGTATAAGCATTATTTATT
Organism: Streptococcus sp. SC1; assembly: GCF_030272855.1. Lineage (NCBI taxonomy): Bacteria > Bacillati > Bacillota > Bacilli > Lactobacillales > Streptococcaceae > Streptococcus > Streptococcus sp. SC1. The sequence goes on from NZ_JAQCMU010000002.1 coordinate 127,167, forward strand.
TCCCTTCTATTCTAACGAATATTGTAAGCACTGTCAAAGTTTTTGCTCAAATTTTTTCACAAAGAAAAATCAGCATATCGCATGGATAGGCTGATTGATAAATCAAAAATAAATATTTCACAAACTATCATTCTTAGATTTTTTGAATGGTTCAATAGATTAAAAACTATCTTCTCATTCTATTTCCGCAACACTATTATATATGCTGAGTGGATGTTCACCGCTGTAAGGAAACTATTTACTATAAAAGATCACTCTGCTTTCTTTCCAAAGTCCGCAATCATCTCTTCCATCTGCTCTCGACTTGGAGTGGTCAGCATGTAGAGGTAGTCACCTTGCAACTCTGCGAAGGCTGCTGGCATGTCTTTTTTGACTTTAAAGTTATCTCGATACTTCTCTAACAACTCCGCCTCTGAATAGGCATAATGTGAGCTTGCGCGACGAGATGTTGCCAAGCAGAATAACGGCTCCATGTCTGATTCAGGGAAAGGCTCACCCGCCACAATATTCGCGTATCCACGATAGAGATCAATCGAATGAGCAAAATTATAAACATCGATGGTGAAACCACCTGCTGGACGATTATTGTATTCGATAGCTATGTAATCATCGTCTTTGCGGAAAAATTCGATATGGAAAAAGCGCTCTTTCATGCCAAATGCTTGGACGATGGCTTCTCCATAAGCACGAAGTTTTGGATCCATCTCCTTGAGTACATAGTAAGAATTATCCATTTTATAAAGCATGAGGTCAAGCGGTGTGTAGGCGTAGTCAAAAGTGGTTGAAAAGACAATATTTCCTTCGGAATCAATCAGTCCATCAAACGTACAAATCTCACTAGAAGTCACAAATTTTTCAAAGAAATAGACAGTCTCCTGATCCCATTCAGCCTTGAAATGCTCGACATCCGCAGCTGTCTCAATCTTAAACGTGGCTGCTGCTCCCACTCCATTATCTGGCTTGGCAATCAGAGGAAGGCCGATTTTTTTGACAGCCTGATCCACATCCGATAGTTTTCTGACAACCTGACCTGGAACGACTGGCACACCAGCTTTCTTGAAGAGTTTCTTCATTTCAGACTTGAATTTTGTCTTTTTCAGGTCATTTGGCTTGGCTCCAAAAACGTTAAATTGTTCCCGCAACTGGGCATCTTGCTCCAGCCAGTATTCATTATGAGATTCAATGCGGTCAATCGGTCCATGTTTGTAGAAAAGGAAGGCTACCGCACGTTTAACTTCGTCCAGATTTTCCAAATTGTCAACACGGAAATACTCTGTCAAAGCGTTCTGGAGACCTGGTCCTAACTGTTCATAAGGCTCCTGTCCGATACCAAGCACCGTAATACCTTTGTTAGCCAGCTCAATCGTAAACTGTTGGAAATTTTCTGGATAATAAGGTGAAATAACAATATAATTCATAGTAAGACTTCCTTTCTACTTAACATTTTAGAGATTTAACTGGCTCAAGAAATATGGCATCTGCTTGCGCCACCAAATCCAATCATGAGACACATCATGTCCCCATTCAGCAAACCAGGCTGGGATATTTTTGTGTTCGCAGGCTTCTTTCAGTGTGTAAAATGAAGGAAGGCCATCCTGCTCCCAGTCGCCCAAACCGGTACAAACGATAATATCAGCCTGTCGATAACGGTCAATAAACCAACCATCATTTTGATTCCAGATATAGTCTGCTGGAGAGTTTTGATAAATGACTTCGTCGTTCAAGTTGTCACCGACAAAGAAACGTGCATCATAGACACCACTGAGGGCAATCACTTTATTGAAAACATCTGGATGCTGGAGGAAGAAATTGACGGCATGATAAGCGCCCATAGAGCAGCCTGTCGTCATCATTGGATCAAACCAGCCTGTCTTGTGTTTTATAAAAGGAATCGCCTCTTCAATAACATAACGCTCATAAGCACGGTGCATCTCAGCGCGGTCATGGGGATGTTTCCAGTCCGCCAGCCAGCTTTCGCTATCTACGCTGCTCAAGGTAAAAAATTGCACCTTCCCTGTCTCGATGAACCAAGAGCAGGCTTCAATCATGCCGAAGTCAGCATATTCATTGTGAGAACCGCCTGACGAGGCAAATACTACCACTGGAATGCCAGCATGACCGTAACGATTGACATACATTTCACGGTTCAGATGACCGCTCCAATGACTTAAAAATTCTACATGCATTTGTTTTCTCCTTTTAGCTTCTTTTTCTACCACTTTTCACTGATAAAACGGAAACAGTCAGGTAGATTTTCCGCCCAATCCACTTCATTGTGAATCGCTCCAGATTGGATTTTGATGTGCAGATTGTCCAGCTCCACACCAGCAGCAATCAGCTGACGGTAATAACTGAGTGAAGAATCAATATAGGCTTGTTTGATATTGCCTGCCATGAGGGTCTTGTCAGTATCATCAGCTTCCTCCGTGCCAACATAGATGAAAACTCGCTGGTCTGGATGCAACTTCTGACGCTCTATGTAACGGTCAAAAGCTTCTTGGTGGAGCCAGTTGGCCGATGAAAAAACACCTAGACAGCCGACCTGATCCTGATAGTCAATGCCGATAAACTGGGTAATATTGCCCCCCAGTGAAGAACCAATCATAGCCGTATGCTGGCGGTCAGGCTTAGTCCGATAGTTTTCGTCAATAAAAGGTTTGACGACATCCATGACAAACTCTGCGTACTCTGTGCCCTTACCGCCAAACTGAACACCAGGAATATTGGACTCCTGAAACTTCCAAGCGGAATACTCATCCATCCGTCGTGGTCCATCATTGTCAATTGCCACGACTATCATTTTTTCAATATCGGGATTGCGCTTGATTGTTGGAATCACTTTCCAAGAATGTCCACTGAAAGATTCCTTGCTATAGAGGACATTTTGTCCATCGTGAAAATAGACGACAGGATAGGTCTTTTTAGTATCTTGTTCATAATTTTTAGGGAGCAGCACTCGAACGCGCCGTTTTTGTTTGGTGTAAGGAACCACCAACTCATGAGTTTTCATATCAAGATAGAAATAGGATTTATTCATTTTCAGAAAACTTTCTATTTTCAAAATTTTTATTTATTATAACACAAATTAAGCAAAAAAGTTAGGAAATTCCTAACTTTTTAATGATTTTTATTAGATAATGATAGAAAATAGATTATTTATCCAAATAAGGCTGTAAATCCTGCAAGGCACGCTCAGCAATCTTCTCATAGCGCTCTTTCTTATCACGAATCCGAGGGCCATCTAGCTCTTTGATAATACCGAAATTGACATTCATGGGTTGGAAATGCTTGCTGTCAGCATGGGTAACATAATGTGGCAGGCTGCCGATAGCTGTTGTTTCTGGAAAAACAAGTGCTTCTTCTCCTTTGAAGAGTCGAGCGGCATTGATACCAGCAACTAGACCAGAAGCTGCTGATTCGACATATCCTTCGACACCCGTCATTTGACCTGCAAAGAAAAGATTGGGCTGTTTCTTGGAGCGGAAAGTCTGTTCTAGAAGATTTGGAGAGTCCATATAGGAGTTTCGATGCATAACTCCATAGCGGACAAATTCTGCATTCTCAAGGCCAGGAATCATTTGAAAGACACGCTTTTGCTCTCCCCACTTGAGATGAGTTTGGAAACCGACAATATTGTAAAGACTGCCCGCTGCATTGTCCTGACGAAGCTGCACCACAGCGTATGGAGTCTTATATTCACCATCCCGAGGGCCTTGGTAATCATCTGGGTATTCCAAGCCAACCGGCTTCATCGGTCCATAAAGCATGGTTTTAATGCCTCGCTTGGCCATTACTTCAATAGGCATGCAGCCTTCAAAGTATTTTTCCTTCTCAAAGGAATTGAGCGGTGCTTCCTCCGCATTGACCAAAGCTTCATGGAAATCCATAAATTCTTGTTTAGTCATTGGAGCATTGAGATAGGCCGCTTCGCCCTTGTCATAGCGGGATTTGAGATAAACCTTGGTCATATCAATGGTATTGACATCGATGATTGGCGCTGCTGCATCGTAGAAATAAAATCCGTCGCCGCCATTGAGCGCGTGGATTTTTTCTGCCAAAGCATCGCTGGTCAAGGGTCCTGTCGCAATGACTGTAATAGCATCTTCTGGAATTTCGGTGATTTCCTCGCGCATGACCTCAATCAATGGATGATTGGTCACCAACTCCGTTACCATCTTAGAAAAACCTTCTCTATCAACCGCTAGAGCACCACCTGCTGGTACCCGAGTCGCTTCCGCTGACTTTAAAATGACCGAGTCCAACCGCCGCATTTCTTCCTTGAGCAGACCGACTGCATTGGTCAGTGCATCTCCTCTTAGAGAGTTAGAGCAGACCAATTCTGCAAAGTCCGAAGTTTTGTGTTGAGGCGTCGACTTGACACCTCGCATTTCATAAAGTTTGACGGGAATACCTCGTTCTGCGATTTGGTAGGCTGCTTCCGAACCCGCCAATCCAGCACCGATAACATTGATATAGGATGATGACATGATACTCTCCCTTGGATATTTCTAGATTTTCACTCTGACCATTATAACAAAAAGAAAGTAAAAAAGACAGACAGGAGGATTCCTGAAAGTCTTTCATTTTATCATTTTTTCCAAATAAGCAATCTTAGCAAAATCTTTACGATTGTTATTATCATTTCGGTAAGAATCTTGGGAAGAGGCACGGTAGATAGCTAAAAATTGCTCTGCAGTTGGCAGTAGAAATTCAACACCTTCAATTTCTTTTCGAGACAGCTCCGCTATTGACACACCTGAAAAGGACTCCAAGGTTTCCATGACCCCGAATTCAATAGACAAGCCTTCTTTTTGAAATTCGTGCTCGTGCAGATCGACTAAACGATAACCTAGACGCCCCATCATGGGCTCGATCTTGTCCATATCGTAAATACGACCTTCATCTAGCGCTTCCCAGCCACGTTCATCACCGTGAACGTGAATGTCGATATCACGCGCTTGCCAGTCCTGACCAGTAACCTGTTCCAGCCCCAAGGAGCCCATCAGCAGTGGAATAATTCCTATCTTATTCAGTTGAGATGCGATTTTTAGAAATTCTGCAAATTTATCTGTCATAAAGCTGCACCTTTTCTTCAGAAAATGTTTTACATAATATAAATTATGTAAAAATAACTATTTCACTTTTTCTTCTTGATAGTCGCCATTACTGCAGACTACTTGCTTGCCGCCACCACGGACTTTCTTTTCAACTAGATAATGGTCACATTTTGGACAGTTACGCCCAACAGGCTTGTCCCAAGATGTGAAATCACAGTCTGGATAATGATCACAGCCATAAAAAATGCGATTTCGCTTAGTCTTACGCTCGATAACTTGCCCTTTCTGACACTGTGGGCAGGTCACGCCAATTTCCTTGACAATGGCCTGAGTGTGACGACAGTCTGGGAAATTGCTGCAGGCATAGAACTTGCCAAATCTTCCCAACTTGATGACCATGGGACTGCCACAGACCTCACAATCAAAGCCAGCCGGTTCATCCTTGATTTGGATTTTTTCCATTTCAGACTCAGCTTTAGCTACTTCCTTTTCAAAAGGCTTGTAAAACTCATCAATAACCTTCTGCCACTGTTCTTTTCCAACTTCTACATCATCCAGTTTTGCTTCCATTTCGGCTGTAAATTTCACATTTACGATGCCTGGGAAGAATTCGACAATCAATGAATTGACAATCTCACCTAATTCCGTCGGCTCAAAGCGCTTGGAAACCAGCTTAACGTAATATCGTTTCTGAATGGTTTCAATGGTCGGTGCATAGGTAGACGGACGACCAACACCATTTTCTTCTAAAGTCTTGATGAGCGTTGCTTCAGAATAGCGAGCTGGCGGCTGGGTAAAGTGTTGTTCTGGATTGGTATTGACACGCTTGACGGTATCACCTTTTTCCATGTCCGGCAGCATTTTATTCTTGTCAGAGTCATTATAGATAGCCAAATAACCATCGAATTTAACTTGACTACCGTTAGCTGCAAATTGGACACCGTTTTGCTCTAATTTGACATTCATGGTGTCAAAGACCGCTGCTGTCATTTGGCTGGCTACAAAGCGATTCCAGATTAGCGTATAAAGCTTAAGCTGATCCTTATCCAGATATTTTGCAATGCTTTCTGGTGTATTGAAGACACTGGAAGGACGAATGGCCTCGTGGGCATCTTGAGCTCCTGAAGCATTTTTCACCTTACTGCCATGTTTAGAATATTTAGCACCAAATTTATCCGTGATAAAGCTTGCCGCTTCATTTTGCGCTACTGGACTAATACGAGTTGAATCCGTACGCATATAAGTAATAAGACCTTGAACGCCAGAACCGATATTGATACCTTCATAGAGTTGCTGAGCTACCATCATAGTCTTACGAGTCCTGAAATTAATCTTATTAGCGGCATCCTGCTGCATAGAGGAAGTCGTGTAGGGCAGCGGAGCATTGCGTCGACGCTCTTTCTTTTCAACACCGTCGACTGTAAAGTCATCTCCCTTAAGATGAGACAAGACTTCTTTAACATCCTCGTTGTTGGTCAGCTTCATCTTCTTGCCATTCATGCCATAAAAACTGGCTTGAAACTGACGAGTCCCTTTCTTGAAGGTTCCATCAATTGTCCAATATTCTTCCGGTTTGAAGGCGTTGATTTCATTTTCACGATCGATAATCAGCTTGAGAGCAACGGACTGCACCCGACCAGCTGACAGGCCTTTTTTGACTTTCTTCCAAAGAATAGGAGAAATAGAATAACCAACCAAGCGGTCCAGAACCCGACGAGCCTGTTGGGCATTTACCAGATCCATATCAATCTGGCGCGGCTCTTTAAAAGCGTTCTTGACTGCATCTTTGGTGATTTCATTAAAGACAACGCGGTTTTTCTCTTTTTCATCTAGATTGAGAATGTGGGCCAAATGCCAAGAAATAGCTTCTCCTTCGCGGTCCGGGTCACTTGCCAGAAAGACTTGCTTGGCTTTCTTTGCTTCCTTTTTTAAGTCATTAATCAACGGACCTTTACCACGAATATTGATGTATTGTGGCTCGTAGTTGTTCTCAAAATCAATGGACATGGTGGACTTTTTCAGGTCACGAATATGCCCGACACTGGCCAGAACCTTATAATTTCTTCCCAGATATTTTTCTATTGTTTTTGCCTTGGCAGGCGACTCTACAATGACAAGATTTTTCTTGGTCGTAGATTTTTTCTTTGTTTTTGTTACCAAATTAGACACCTTCTATAAGAAATAAATCTCATAGAGTGTAAACTATTTTTTGATAGATGTCAACTCACAACATTCTCTATAGGAAAACTTGTTTTAGAATTGGCACTCAGATAGGACGTCAGATCCCGATGTGATGCACTTTGCGCCCTCTTGAATCAAATGATGACAACCGTCAGATTTTCCATCTAAAATAGACCCTGGAATAGCAAAAACATCCCGCCCTTCTTCCATGGCTCGCTCACAAGTAATCAGACTGCCTGAGCGCATCTTGGCTTCTGCCACGATGACGCCTCGACAAAGACCTGCGATGATACGATTTCGCTCTGGAAAATGGAATTTCAAGGGTTGTTCACCCGGCCCATACTCTGTCAGCAATAAATGATTTTTTCCAATATAAGCCTGCAGTTTTTGATTGGCCTTGGGATAGAAAACATCTAGTCCCGTCCCAATGACAGCAATTGTTCGGCCACCATTTTGCAGGGCAGCCATATGAGCCACAGTATCAATCCCACGAGCCAGCCCGCTAACGATAACCAGTTCATTATTCAATTCCTTGATGATTTTCTGCACAGCAGCATTGCCCTGCTTACTGCTGTCTCGACTACCGACAATGGCTATCTTGGGCATTTCTAGCAAGTTTAGATTTCCTTGATAAAATAGCAAAGTCGGTGCATCGTAAATCTCGCATAGATCCCAAGGATACACATCATCCAAGATTGAAAAGGACGGAAAACGTTCAAACTCTTCTTTCAAAGCTGGTAGATCAAGTCGCTTGTATTTTTCCATAAAGAGTGCGGGATTGCGACACTCAGAGACGACGGCCTTGTCTCGCAAAGATAGCTCTCCCTCTTTATTTTCTGCATACCTCAAGATATTTAAGACCTGTTGATTGGTTAAGCCAGCTTTTTTCATTTTATAAATTTCAAAATTATTCATTTTTATCACCTCACTTTCTTATTCGTAAAAAAGTTCAAAAAAAGAACTGCAATACAGTTCCTTGTTTCTTATTCGATTAATTATTGAAAAACGGTTAAGTCCTTCTATTCTTCATGAACAGGAATTTCCTTAATAATCTTAGCAGGATTGCCGGCTAAGACCACATTATCGCCGAATGATTTAGTCACAACTGCACCTGCTCCGACTACGACATTATCTCCTAGCGTCACTCCTGGCAGAATCGTTACGCCGCCACCAGCCCAGAAATTATCACCAATCTTAATCGGCGCCCCGTATTCAATACTGGAATTTCTTTCCACTGGGTCAAGCGGATGGAGCGGTGTCAAAAACTGACAATTGGGCCCCAGCATGGCATTCTTTCCAATGGTAATAGGACAGACATCCAGCATAGTCAAATTCCAGTTGGAATAGAAATTTTCCCCCAAGTGAATGTTAACTCCATAATCACAGACCAAATCTAGATGCAACCACAGATTCTCCCCTGTACTGCCGAACCACTCCTTGACGATAGCGCTGCGTTTCTCAATATCTCGTTCTTGGTTAAAACGATACTGAAAATCTCGCGAGCGAGCAGCCAATGCTCTCAATTCAGGATCTTGAGGGCTGTAGTTCTCTCCTGCAATCATTTTTTGGTATTCGCTAGTCATACTTGTCTCCCCATAACGATTAGGATTTCTTATGAATTTGTCATAGATTTAATCGGTTCAAAGCTTCTGCGGTGAATCGGTGTGACGCCGTATTTTTCCAGTCCTTCCAGATGCAATTTGGTACCATAACCAGCATTCTGGGCAAAGTCATAGCCTGGATAAATCTGATCAAATTCCGCCATCATCTTGTCCCTCGTCACCTTGGCTACGATAGAAGCCGCTGCGATGGACAGGGAATTGGCATCGCCCTTAATAATAGACTGCTGGGGCAAGGGCAAGTCTAACTTCATCGCGTCAATCAAAAGGTAATCCGGCTTTATCTTGAGCTGAGCTACCGCTTCTGTCATAGCTAGCTTGGTCGCTTCATAGATATTGACTCGGTCAATCGTTTGATTGTCCATAATGCCCAAGCCAACGGACAAAGCCTGATCTAGTACTGCTTGGTAAATTTCCTCATGCTTTTTCTTAGGAATCTTTTTACTGTCATTCAGACCTTTGATTTTGCAGTTAGGAGGCAGAATGACTGCTGCTGCAACCACTGGACCAGCTAAGGGACCTCGTCCGACTTCATCAATGCCAGCAATCGCCTGAAATCCTTGACTATAGAGTTCTTTTTCATAGCGCAGCATGTACTCTAGGCGTAAGTCTTCATCTAGCTCTGATTGGATTTCTTTTTGGCGCTTGAGTAATAGCTTTTGAACACCGCTTCGCTCATCCTGCTTCAATTCCTGAAAAAGCGGATCCTGCAAGTCAGATACTTGAGCCAACTGCTCTTGGATTTCCTTAATCGTGGCCATCCAATTCCTCCAGACCATCCAGTGTATAGCGACCTAAACGGCCATCACGCACTTCCTTGACAAAGAGACTGTAAAAACGATCGTATTCCTCTCTAAAGCCCAATTTCTGGGTCATATCCATAATCATGTCTGGCGCTTCCAGCTCTAAATCCAACTGCTTAAAGCGCTCCTGCAATGCCTTGGGATAATGCTCTTTGAAATAATTGAGTCCGAAAATCGTGACCTCATCCATAGGCAGCAAATTATCCTTGATAGCACCCGTCAAAGCGAGTTTCAAAGCCACCTTTTCATCTTCGAATTTGGGCCAGAGAATCCCCGGTGTATCTAGAATTTCCAAATCCTTATTGGACTTGAGCCACTGCTGACCTTTGGTGACCCCTGGTTTATTGCCGACTATCGCGATTTTCTTACCAGCCAGTCGGTTCATCAGCGTTGACTTCCCAGCATTGGGAATCCCAATAATCATGGTCCGCAAGGTTTCGATTTGAATTCCTCTTTCCCGCTGGCGAGCGAGCTTATCAGCCATCAATTTCTTAGCTGCTTCGGTCACTTTTTTGACTGCAGATTGCTCCTTAGAGTTAATGGCCAAGGTTTTGATTCCCTGACTTTCAAAATAGGCCTGCCATTCCTTGGTTAAGTTTGGATCCGCTAAGTCTGCCTTATTTAAAATCAACAACTTAGGCTTATCTCCAACAATTTTGGTTAACATGGGATTTTGACTGGACAAGGGCAATCTCGCATCCACCAAAATCGTCACAAAATCTACAAATTTAATACTTTCTTGAACCTGTCTCCGAGCCTTGGACATGTGCCCTGGAAACCATTGAATCGTTGCCATTAAAAACCTCTTTCTTACAATCTTCTAGTATCTCATTATACCAAAAAAATAGAGAATAAAATAGTAAAATCGCTCCCTCAAACTGACAGAAGCGATTCTCTATTCTTATAAAAATGACGGTTTGCGATCCTGCTTATCTGTGAATGGAACTCGCGGTTCACGAATCCTAGTCACATAATCAACAAACTCCTCGCCAGTCTGGTCAAACTCAGCAACTGCGAAAAATTGATCGTGGTAAAAGAAAAACTTATAGTGGTTTTCAAAAGCTTCTTTGAGCCATTTGTCCTTAGCAACGATTGAGCGCATCGGATAATCATCTACTGCAGCAACCCACAGAGGTTTCCGATGAGCATGAGTCAGCACCAAATCAGCCATATGAATCATGGTTTCCTCGCCCTGTTTGAGTAAGATGATGCTGTGACCGTTACTGTGACCGCCTGTATGAACCATTTGAATTTCTGGAATGACGTTCAGATATTCAGTAAAAGTTTCAACCTGATCCTGGATTGGCTCCCAATTTTCCTTCAGATAAGTTCCCCTTGTCCGACTATTGGGATTTCGCATTTCGTACCATTCTATCTCATTTACAAAAATCTTTGCATTTGGGAATTTTGAAACAAGCTGATTGTTTTCATCTAGTCTAGTCAAACCGCCAGAGTGATCATGGTGCATGTGTGTCATTAAAATATGGGAAATATCTTCTGGCTTTAATCCCAAGAGTGCCAAGCTTTCTTCAACACGGCTCTCAGAAAGAATACCGAGATTGCGGCGTTGTTTATCAGACAGCTTAGCCGTATCAAAACTCGCATCAATTAAATAATTCTGCCCCTTGTATTGAATCAAAATCGGATCTGTCAGTTCAGCCATCATATTTTCTTCTGTTGTTGGATAATAACGTGACCAAACAACCTTTGGTACCGGGCCAAACAAGGTGCCTGCATCTGTGAGCTTATCCGCTCCACGCAACCAAGTCAGCTTCATTTCCCCAAACTGATACTCCTGTAATTTGAGTTCTGTCATCTTTTACTCCTTTAACCATCTCTCTGCGATTTCTTTTCTGATCGAATTCCCTGACCGTCCATAATTTTCAATAATTTCAGCATCTTTAAAATAGCGTTTGATATTCACATGATCAAATTTTTGTAGAGGCCCGATAAGACGGAGAATTTCATCTGTAACCTCTAGCGCTACCTTAGTCATATATAGCTTTATCCGTGCAACAAACTTGGAATCTTCTTCTATTTGATTAGGATAGGATGAGAAATAAGCATCTGCAGCACAAATTTTATTGTACAAATCTGCGAACTTGTACTGATGCAACTCAACATCCATCAGTCGCTTGCCGAATCCTCTTTTTACACGTGCAAACTCAAGACCCTTATTAAAGGCGCCCTCAGCAACTCCTAAAGCAACCGCACTTAAGCCAAGTTGCATATTCTTTATAATGTTATTAAATTGTTCATTTCCAGCCAAGACTCCGCCTAATAAGGCAGTTTCAGGCAGGTTTACCTTGTCCAAGGTAACAGAACTTAGTGGAAGTCCTAGTAAACCTTGCTTTTCTATCTGCTCACCAATGAGCACACCCGAAGCATTCGTCTCCACAATGAAGAAGCCGTAAGAATCAGGCTTTCCAGTTTCCCTTACTTTAGCTAATACCAAGAGAATATCCGCAATGCTGCTATTTGACACTTTGGCTTTTTCTCCCGAAAGTTGCCACCCTGTCTCTGTCTTGACCGCATGGGTCTCCAAATCTGCCAGACTATTTAGATGTTTGGACTCAGAAAACCCAAGACCTGCTTTACAAGTTCCCTTTACCAACTTGTCCAGATAACGCTCTTTCTGTTGCCCCGTACCAAACTTCAAAATAGGATAAACACCATAACAACCTTGGGTCAGCAATATAGTTGAAAGAGCTGGAAACTCATTCGAAATCATTCGAATAGAGCTGATAAAATCAGAAGCCAAAGCCTGATCGCCTTCTGACAAAATCGGTGAAAAAATATCCAAATCCGTCGTCATTACTTCCCAAATCTCCTGAGGAAAGTCGACTGACTCATCATGATTTTTCATGTAGTCTCTAATGGCTGTATTTACATATGAACTCAATGCTGCTGTTTTAGTGCTGGACTTCATCATCAATTCTCCCTTTATGAATGTGGCTCAGAAAGAGGCTGATAATAACCTTTTAAAAGCTCTTCGTATACGTATGCTTCTACCTCATTGTAGCTTGCTTTATAAGGCCGACAGAACCAAATGTTGAAAGGAACCGGATCCTTAAAGCGCACAACCTTGAATTTATTCTTATCGACAAAATATTCCAAAGGACGAGGTAAAAGTGCAATCATATCGTTTTGATAAGTTGACTCTATCAAGAAATCCCATGTCGATGATAAATAGGCAAAATTTGCTTTTATCTTTTTACTCTTTAATTTTTCAGTGATTAAATCGTAGGTTGTAAATGACTTATTAAAGGTTGCTAAACCGTACTGAGCGATATCTTTCCATTCCAACAATTCTTTGTTTGCCAAGGGATGATTCTTGTCCATATAGGCCACGTATTCATCAACTTGAATGATATACTGTTCATATTTTTTAGGATCTAGATTGGTAGGTTCGATTAATACCGCAAAATTCAGATCCCCTGCAACCAGCTTTTGACGTAATTCATTACTTCCATCCTCAGTAACCTGAATGTTGACTTGCGGATTGTCTTGTAAAAACTTTGGTAAAATACTAGAAAAATATACACGTAAAATCAATGAAGGAATACCCAAGTTAAAGGTACCTTTTTGTTTAAGAGCTTCCATATGAATCATTGATTGCATCTCTTCATGCCGGTTGACAATCTCTGTGGCAAAGCGGTAAATCTTACCACCAGCTTCCGTCAGACTCTCTAATCTTCCATTTCTGCGATTGAAGAGCTGGACACCTTCCGTTGATTCAAAATTTGTGACAAACTGACTCAAGGCTGACTGGCTGATATGAATTTTCTTAGCTGCGATAGAAAGATTGCATCCACATTCGACGATATTGATAAAGTAAGTCATTTGAATTATATCCACTTTTCGTCTCCCATCTTTCAAATTTCACGAGGTAATTTGCCATAAATAAAACAGCAACTGGTCCTCGAAACCATGATGACCAGTTGCTAGTATTCTGATTAAAAACTAATCATCGCTCAAGTTGTTATAAACACATAGTAACACACTTTCAGAGAAAGAGGAGATTAATTGCTTACTAACCTTATTAGATTGACATCGTTTTCAAGTCTTCTGAAACAATTACTTCTCCTGCTGTCTTTTCAAGAACTTCCTCTAGGGTAACGCCAGGAGCAAGCTCTTTCAAAAGGAACTTACCATCTTGGAAACCAAAGACAGCCAACTCTGTAATGACTAAATCAAGAACTCCTTTGGCAGAAAGTGGCAAAGTACACTCTGGCAGAAGTTTAGATTCACCATCTGAAGTAGTATGCTGGATTGCACCGATAACACGCTTCGCTCCAACCAACAAGTCCATCGCTCCACCCATTCCTGGTGCGAACTTACCTGGAATAATCCAGTTAGCAATACTACCATCTTGACTGACTTCCAAAGCTCCTAGCACGGTCGCATCAACGTGTCCACCACGGATTATCGCGAAGGAAGTCTGTAAGTCAAATAATGCTGCTCCAGGCAAGAGAGTGATTGGCGCTCCACCAGAGTTTGCTAGGTTTGGATTGTAAGTATCTTTCGTTGGTGTTTCACCAAAGCGAAGCGCTCCATTTTCGGCCTGAAGAATAACGTTTACTCCCTCAGGAATATAGTCAGCAGATGCGTTTGGAATACCAAATCCTAGATTGACAACATCTCCATCTTTAAATTCTTGTGCAACACGTCTTGCAATAATTTCTTTTGCTTTCATATTAGTTCACCCCCGCCAATTTTTTAGTCTCTGTCCAAAGATCACCCATCATTTTATGGTGTTCTTCTGGAGTCAAGCTTTGGACGACATAGTCAACAAGGATGCCCGGAATATAAATATCGTTCGGATGAATTTCGCCAGCTTCAACAATTTCATTCGCTTCAACGATAACAGTATCTGCTGCGAGTGCTAATTGCAAGGAAATGTTTTTCGTAGTACCATCGATATACAAGTTGCCGTATTTGTCAGCTTTAGTCGCTTTGATCAAGGCAACATCGATTTTAAGTGGATCATAGACCAAGTATTCACGGCCATTACGTTCCACTTTTTCATAATCTTTTTCTAAGATTGTTCCGACTCCTGTCGGAGTCAAAACAGCTCCTAAGCCAGCTCCAGCAGCATGGAGACGCTCGACAACAGTTCCCATCGGTGTAAATTCGACTTCCATCTTCTTTTCAAAATACTCACGTTGAGCTGCTGCAGATGTTCCTATGTGGGCTGCAATATATTTTTTTACTTGGTGATTTTCACAAAGTCGCCCAACCCCAACTTCTTTACCAGGATGAGATGTTACCACCGATACCAAAGTCAAGTCTTGCTGGTTTTGTTTTACTAATTCTTCAATCAATTCAAAAGGTTCACCGACTCCGAGGAATCCAGAAATTCCAACGATATCACCCGATTTGACCTTAGAAATAGCGTCTGATAATGATACAACTGATTTCATGCTGATACCTCCTCTTTTACTTACGATTGAAAACAGCTTTGCGTTTTTCAACAAAAGCACGCATTCCTTCTAGTTTGTCTTCTGTAGAGAAAAGCAAGGCTTCTGCTTCTGTTTCCAGACGGATTGCATTTTTAAGAGGAAGTTCCGCACCAACTTGAATGACATGTTTTGCTTTTTCAACAGCTAACGGTGCATTCTTCATGATGGCTGCGGCTAATTCTTCAGCTGAAGACAACAATTCTTCAGCAGGAACCAGTTTGTTAAGAATACCTAAGTCATAGGCTTCTTGACCTTTCACTGTACGAGCAGTGAAGATAAGTTCTTTGGCACGGCTAGTTCCAATCAAGCGAGACATCCGCTGAGTACCAGCAAATCCCGGAATAATACCCAAGCCAACTTCTGGGAAGCCAACCACTGTTTTTTCAAATCCAATACGGATATCTGTTGAAAGTGCTAGCTCCATACCACCACCGAGTGCATAACCATTGATGACTGCAATCGTTGGTTGGCGTAAATCTGAAAGGCGAGTAAATGTATCGTTTGCAAATGTCATGTATTCAAAGGCTTGAATAGGTGACATCAAATCCATTTCCTTGATGTCTGCTCCAGCGACGAATGCTTTTTCTCCTGCTCCAGTTACGATGACAACGCGAATTTCTTCGCTTTTCTCAACTTGATCAAGAACTTCATTCAAATCAGCCAAAACTTGAGAACTCAAGGCGTTCAAAGCTTCAGGACGGTTGATAGTGATATATCCAATCCCATTTTTAACTTCTAATAAAACAGTTTTACTCATTTTTATGCTCCTACTTATAAAATTGAATGACTAAGTATGGTGTCAACAAATACTTAAACTACAAATGTAAGAGCTTACATTATTATGATATACCATTTCTCACACTTCGTCTACTTAATCATCATTTATGAATCAATAAGCTGGGATTATAGTTTTGATATTCAAATTAATTTTTTGAAAAATAAAACAAGCCCTATCAAGGCTTGCTTGCAAAAAAACAGCTCATCGATAGGACTTGTTTATATAGTAGAAGCAAATGGAAAACTTCAAAAATGAACTAGATTCTAGCGTTCTACGATGACCGCTGTACCCATACCGCCACCGATACAAAGGGTAGCAAGACCACGTTTAACATCACGTTTTTGCATTTCGTGCAAAAGTGTTACCAAAATACGGCAGCCTGAAGCACCGATTGGGTGACCAAGAGCAATCGCACCACCATTTACATTGACTTTTTCAGGATCAAGATTCAGTTCTTTACCAACGGCACATGCTTGCGCTGCAAATGCTTCATTGGATTCAACCAAATCTAAATCTTCCACTGTAAATCCGCCTTTTTCAAGGGCTTTGCGAGATGCGTAAATCGGGCCACAACCCATAATTTTTGGATCTAGTCCAGCGCTTGCGTAAGATTTGATCGTTGCCAAAACTGGAACGCCCAATTCTTTAGCCTTATCAGCACTCATAACAACCACTGCTGCTGCACCGTCGTTGATACCTGAAGCATTACCAGCAGTTACGGTACCATCCTTCTTGAACACTGGACGCAATTTTCCCAATCCTTCAAGAGAAGCATCTTTTCTTGGGAATTCATCTGTATCAAATACGATAGGATCGCCTTTACGTTGCGGAATTTCAACAGGAACAATTTCTTCTTTGAAACGACCAGCTTCGATCGCTGCAACTGCACGTTTTTGAGATTGCACAGCAAAGTTATCTTGGTCTTCACGTGTAATGCCATATTGTTCAGCAACGTTTTCAGCTGTAATTCCCATATGGAAGGATTCAAAGGCATCTGTCAAGCCATCACGAAGCATAGTGTCTACTACTTGGGAGTCTCCCATACGGGCGCCCCAACGTTGGTTTGGAAGGACATAAGGAGCTTGGCTCATGTTTTCAGCCCCACCGGCTACAACGATATCAGCATCTCCACACAATACAGCTTGAGCCGCCAATTGAACTGCTTTCAAACCAGAGCCACAAACTTTGTTAATAGTGAAAGCTGGAGAAGTTACTGGGACACCTGCGTTGACACTCATTTGACGAGCTACGTTTTGACCAAGACCTGCACCCAGAACATTCCCCATGATAACTTCATCAACTTGTTCTGGTTTCAAATTTGCTCGTTCAATAGCACTTTTAATAACTAAACTACCTAGATCAACAGCCGAAACATTTTTTAAAGTTCCACCAAAAGAACCTAAAGGTGTGCGGACTGCTGCTACAATAACTGCTTCTTTCATTTCTTGCTCCTTATATCTTAATATTTAAAGAATCCTTCTTTAGTCTTGCGACCAAGCTTACCAGCTTCAACCATCTTCTTCAGAAGTGGAGCAGGACGATACTTAGGATCTCCAAATCCATTGTTTAACACTCCCATGATAGCCAAGCAGACATCAAGACCGATCAAGTCAGCCAATGCCAATGGGCCAATTGGGTGATTAGCACCTAGTTTCATTGCTTCGTCAATTTCTTCAGCTGAAGCAACACCTTCACCTAAGATGAAAATAGCCTCATTGATCATTGGAATCAAGACGCGGTTCACAACAAAACCATAAGAATCTTTCACATCTACAGCTGTTTTACCGATTTTTTCAGTCAATTCACGGACAGCTTTTACAACTTCATCTGATGTTTGAAGCGCACGGATAACTTCAACCAATTTCATAACTGGTGCTGGGTTGAAGAAGTGCATACCAATAACACGTTCTTGATGAACTGTCGCAGCTGCAATATCAGTAATAGATAGAGATGAAGTGTTTGAAGCCAAAATAGTTTGAGGGTCAGTCAACTCATCCAACTGTTTAAAAATGCTCAATTTGATGTCGCGATTTTCAGTAGCCGCTTCAATAACCAATTGAACATGTTTAGCATCTTCATAAGATGTAGAAGGAATCAGATTTGCCAAAATGCTGTTTTTATCTTCTTCTGACAAACGACCTTTTTCAACAGAACGAGATAATTGCTTAGTAATACCATCCAGCCCTCTTTGAACAAACTCTTCCTTGATATCATTGAGATAAACTGTGAAACCTGATTGAGCAAAGACTTGTGCAATACCGCTTCCCATTTGACCTGATCCGATGATCATCACTTTTGAAATACTCATTTTTTTCTCCTATTTACTATCAAAATATAAACTTCTTACTATCAAAATATAAACTTCAAAAAGAAAGAATCGGAACGATTACTAGCAAATGCTGAGCAATCGTTCCAAATTCATTATTATACAAATGCTCCAATACCAGTAATTTCACGGCCTACGATCAAAGCATTCACTTCATGAGAACCTTCATAGGTGTAGATTGCTTCAGCATCTGCAAAGAAGCGAGCTACATCAGTTTCAAGAGTGATTCCGTTACCACCACATGTTTCACGTGCAAGTGCAACTGTTTCACGCATTACCAATGAGTTGTGCATTTTAGCAAGTGCAGAGTTCAGCATCAATTCATTACCTGCTTCTTGCATTTCAGCAATACGAGCTGAATATGAAAGTACTGCCACTGCGTTAGCTTGCATTCTAGCCAATTTTTCTTGTACGATTTGGAATGCAGCAATTGGACGTTTGAATTGTTGACGATCTTTAGCATATTTAAGAGCTGCTACGTATGAACCACAAGTGATAGCAGTTGCAATGTGAGCAACGTCAGCACGAGTGAATGTCAAGATACGAGCTACATCTCCAAATCCATTGATGTTTACCAAACGGTCTGAATCTGGAACTTCCACATTTTTCATAGTAATGTGGCCATTACGTACGCAACGAAGAGCTGTTTTGTGAGGGATTGGTTCTGCATGATATCCAGGAGCACCTTTACGAACGATGAAACATTTCACTTTTCCATCTTCAACGTCGCGGGCAAATACTGGAACAACATCAGCTGTATCTGATCCACCGATCCAACGTTTTTCTCCGTTCAAGATCCATTTATCGCCAACACGCTCAGCTGTTGTTGCAAGCCCTCCAGCAATGTCAGAACCTGACAACGGCTCAGTCAATGCGAAACATCCTTGCCAGTCAAATGCAGCTAATTTAGGAAGGAATTCTTTTTGTTGACGCTCGTCACCACCAAGTAAGACTGTGTTGTAGCAAAGTCCACCATGAACTGTGAAGAAAGTCGCTATAGACGCATCGAAACGGCCTAATTCCAAATACAAGAATGCGATGTAAAGTTCTGATGGTTTGTAGTTGCCTTCACGACCTTCGAACAATTTAGGGTTGTTCATGATTTGAGCGCCTTTAGCAACTGCATAGAATTCTTCAAATGGGAAATCAGGTGCTTCCCAATATTCATTAATGACTGGACGAAGATGCTTTTCAATCAAACGACGAGTTTCTTGTAATACTTCCGCTTCTCCCAATGTCAAGCCATCAGCATAGTGGAAAAGATCCTCAGGGTATAGTTCACGTAAAATTTCTTCTTTAGTTGCCATTTTATTGACTCCTTTTGTATAGTTTTTATTTGTATAAGAGCGCTTTCATTTTTATAGCTCAGTATTTGTTGACGCTTTCATTTTATATCTAATATGTCCTAGTGTCTACTTAAGAAAGATTAAGAAGAGCATAAGTCCAGATTATACATATTGATTTAACTGGCTTTGAAAGGTCTTTTTCTAATAAAAACTAGGAAAAAATCTTTGAGTACGGTTACATATTTTGAAGAGAAATCTACTTTGAACTGAATTTTTATATTGAGTTTTGAAAAAGAAAAAGCCCATCTGGGCTTTTCAGCATTGTTATCGGATTTGCTCAAAATGCAAATGGACAGCGATATGGTCACCGTAACCACTACGCTCCAAATCACGCTGCAAGCGATAGGAAATATAATGCTCAGCAATAGTGATATAGCCTGCTCCCAAGAGACGGTTTTCAACCATAGACTGAATCATACTGATTGTGGCCCGCTCAACCTTAGCTTCTTCCAAATCTAACACGACCTTTTTTGTGACCAAGGCTAGATTTTGACGGAGGTCGTCTGTCAAGACATAAACAGTTTGAGCTGCTTTTAATACCGCTTGATAGATTTTATCTGGGTCAAAGTCAACGACTTCCCCACTGCGTTTAATAACTTTCATAAGATACTCCTTTATTTATATATTTCTGATATAGTGTAAATCTCTGGCTTGACTGCTATCAATCCAATTTTCAGTGGCAGACTCGAAGACAAAACCCTCTTTTTCATAAAATGGAAGACCGATAGCATTTCCTTCAGTTACTGTAACGGCTTGCTCTCTAGCCTGATATTGTGATTTTTGGTAACTTGTCAAGGTCTCCAGTAACTCATGGCCGATTCCCAAACGTTGAGCCTGCGGCAAGACGTAGAGAACATAAACATTGGCTCTGCCGTCCTCACTCATTCCACCACCAATGCAACCAAGCACCTGCCCATTTACTGCTGCCAGCCAATAGCCATTCCACTCAGGAGAAAGTTCAGTCAAGTCCTTATATAAACGTTCCTGGCTATAGAAAATGTCAAACACTCGCTCTATGTAGGAAGAGGAATAAATATCTTTATAGGTAGTCAGCCAAGTTTCTCTACATATTTTTTGGATTTGTTGCCAATCATCCTTGCTTGCCTTACGAACCTGCATTATCATCACCTCTCAAGAGATAACTTACCCTATCATTATACAATTTTTTCTTATTTTTTTCAAAAAGAATGAAACATTTAGAAAAAGGACTGCAGAGATGAGCCGAGCCTCTATTCTTAGAATTCTATCTAACTTTCGAGGCGCCATTCAGCTGCAATCCTTTTGAAATATTTTTCAGACAACTATAAATATTAATCCTTTTAGATCAAGCTAATAATACATATACTATATACCACTTTCCTCTAATACAATGTCTTGTTTCTTGTAACGATATTGCATTTTCCAATGATTTTCAGACACTTCTTCTAATTTCAGAGTTTTGTTAATCTTATTAAAAGGCAATTTCTCTTCCTCAACTTTCTTTAGGAGCTCAACTAATAAATCACCCCCAGCGTTTAGAGAAATCAAACTATCATCTTCACTATCGTATTGAAGCAAAACTTTCTTCGTTGGTTTGTGGATGACATTATAAAGATTAAAAGCCCTTTCAATGTCAAAATTCTTCTCTTTGTCTGCTATCATTGACACAGTATGTAACTCTAATCGACCAATTTTAAACGCTCCAAAAAGACTGAAAACAATCCCTAATCCAGCAAGTGTTTCCCAGATGAGAGAGAAAAGTTTTAAATCCCAATCTGTTATAACAGTAAGAAGTAGATAAAGAGCCCCCAAACCAAACCCTAACAAAATTAGACCTGCACCATAAAAACTTGCCTTATCACCAGTTCGAATAATTGGCTTGTCGTAAACTCTCTTCCCCTCAAGCTTTTCCAGACTGCGCTTTGCCTTGTACTCTTCGATTCGTTGACTATGCTTTTCTGTCATATTATTTCATCACACCTTACTTACTCTATATAAAATCTAAAGCAAATTTGCCGATCAATAATCTGGTCTTAGAACCCCTTTAACAGTCTCCTTCGTCGCTTCATAGTCGCCATCAACTACGACCTTGATAATTCGCTTAGCATCTTCCTCAGGAGCTGGAACGAGCGGTAAGCGGGTTGGACCTGCTGCAAATCCCATGTAATTAAGCACAGCCTTGACTGGAGCTGGGCTTGGGTAAGAGAAAAGCGCATTGACCTTAGGGATGAATTTCCGTTGGATAGCAGCTGCTTTTTTGATGTTATTGTGCTCAATAGCATCCAGCATTTCAAACATTTCATCACCGTTTGTGTGAGAAGCAACGGAAATAACGCCATCAGCCCCCAGATTCATAGCATGAAAGGCATCACCATCCTCACCCGTATAAATCAAGAACTCCTCTGGACGATGTTCGATCAAATAAGCCATATTAGCCAGACTGGTACATTCCTTCACGCCAATAATATTTGGATGTTCTGCCAGTCTCAGCATGGTCTCAGGCGTCATTTCAACCACTACCCGTCCTGGGATATTATAGATAATGATCGGCAGGTTTGAAGCATCCGCAATGGCTTTGAAGTGCTGATACATGCCTTCTTGAGACGGTTTATTGTAATAGGGAACAATAGCCAAACCAGCCGCAAAACCACCAAATGCATCTACTTCTTTGACAAATTCAATGGAGTCGCGCGTTTCGTTGGTACCAACACCCGCAATCAAAGGGACACGTCCCTTGACAACTTTTTGAACAGCCGCAAATAATTCCAACTCTTCATCGTGGGTCAGAGTTGGACTCTCTGCAGTCGTTCCAGCTAGCAAAATCCCATCTGTATGATGAGCCAAAAGGTGCTCAATCAAGTCCGGAATGGCCTCAAAATTGATGGAGCCATCTTCATGAAAAGGCGTAATGAAAGCGGTGATAATTTTACAATTCTTCAAATCTGCGTATGCCATAAACTTACCTCTCTTTGTATGAAAAGAGGATTGAATGACAGATATTCAATCCTCGACCTGTCACGTATTTTCAGACAGTTTATTTTAATTCAAAAACAACTTCTTCCGTCGGACGGACCAAACCACGCTCATGAAGAGTTTCAGCAATTTGGACAGAATTCCAAGCAGCACCTTTGAGAAGGTTGTCTGAAACGACCCACATATGGATTCCTTTTTCTGCATCCAAGTCTTTACGAATACGACCTACAAAAGTATCGCGTGAACCAACTGCGTTAATTGCTTGAGGATAGATTTGATGAGCTACGTCATCTTCAAGAACAGCACCTGGGAAAGCTGCAATGGCTGCCTTGACTTCTTCAATTGGAGCCACTTCTTTCGTTTCGATGTAAACAGACTCAGAGTGAGCTGACAAGACGGGAATACGCACACATGTTGCAGATACTGCAATGCTGTCATCTTCCATGATTTTCTTAGTTTCCTTAGTCATCTTCATCTCTTCGTATGTGTAATCATTGTCAGTGAAGACATCGATTTGTGGAAGAGCGTTAAAAGCGATAGGATAATGCTTCTTGTCGCCACCTGAAGGCAAGATTTCCGCATGCAAATCACGTGGATTCACACCATCATTCAACACTTCACGCAGCTCACGTTGCGTTTCAAGAATGGCTCCCATACCAGCACCTGAAACAGCTTGATAAGTTGAGACGATGATACGCTCCAAGCCCCATTGCTGACGGACTGGCTCCAAAGCCACCATCATTTGGATTGTTGAACAGTTAGGGCAGGCGATAATCCCTTTATGCTGATCTAGTGCATGAGCGTTTACTTCTGGAACAACCAGAGGCACATCAGGATTTTGGCGGAAATATGAGGTATTGTCCACTACTACTGCACCAGATTTGACTGCATACGGAGCATATTTTGCTGAAGTAGAGCCACCAGCTGAGAAAAGAGCGATGTCCACACCTTCAAAGGCAGTTTCTGTTGTTTCTTCGATAGTAACATCTTGTCCCTTGAACTGAAGAACCTTACCAGCTGAACGAGCAGAAGCCAAATAACGAATCTTATCAATTGGAAGCGTTGATTCTTCCAGCATTTTAATCATTTGAGCGCCAACAGCACCAGTGGCACCAACTACAGCAACTGTATATCCCATACAATCCACCTCTGAATTTTCTAAAAATTTTGTATATTCTAGTATTATACTATTTTTAAGGAAAAATGCAAATATTTCTAAAATATTTCTAAAGGATTATGTCCTTATTTTGTTACAATACTCAGCCGCTCACTATGCTGATCCTCTTAATATCAATCTCTCTAAGATCAGCTTCGGCCAGCGGTCTTGCCTCTCTAAGACTCAACTTCGTCCTACGGTCTCGTTTCGTCAAGAGCAATAGAAAATCCCCAATCCGTAGACTGGGGATAAGGGCACTTTCGTGTGATCAGCAGGTTCACACAACTGATCAAGGTCCGCTCCTGCGTTTATAACCTCCCATGCTTCAATTTGCAAAAAATCTGCATATCGACTCATCGCACTTATCTATCATAAGCTATAGCGTAGAAAATGTCAAGCCATAAAGATTGGTCAACCATCACAGATACTTACTCCCCTCTCGAATACTAAGTGCAGCCATTTCTGCCTGATGCCGTTCTATGAAATCCTTGACCCAGTTTGGATTGGTTTTGGAATAATCTCTCAGCGCCCAGCCGATGGCCTTGTTAATAAAGAATTCTGTTTGGCCTAGATTATTCACTAAAATTTTCTCCAACAGCTCCGTGTCTGTTTCTTCTTTTCGCAATAGCTGATGATCAATGGCTAATCGCCGCAACCAAAAATCTTTATCGCAACTCCAGGATAAAATAATCTCTTTGGTTTCTGGAAATCGGGCAATGATAGATCCGACCAAGCGGTCCAAAAAGTCAATGGTATCCCACCAAGACTTAGTTTGAGCTAGTTTCTTCAAACGTGGCAAGTCAGATGGTGTCAATAGTTTCTTGCGAATCTCCAGATAATCTAGCGCAGTGTACTGCAGTTCTCGATAGGGATAATTCCAAGCTTCATTTATGAAATTCCAGTCAATGACTAAGTCAGTCTGCTGTTTGAAAAAAGTCTTTGTGAGCTTCCGTCTAGCTGGAGTCTTGACTCCTAGAAACTCAAATTTATTTTTCATATAGGCTTTCATAGCAACTGCATCATCCGGTTTAGCTACTGCTTTCAGATTTTCAAGTAATTCCTCTACATCCATAGCTTACTCCAGCAATTCACGGTCGTAAATAGTGTAGTCGCAGCGGTAAATCACGAGACGCTTGCCATCAATCAGCAACTCAGAAGTTTTGGGAGCATCAGATTTATCGAGAGAGACTCGGTCCCCAGCATAAGCTGCCAGTGGAGTGCCATTTTGCGAGCGAATCAGAATGACCTTCTTCTTGCCAGTAAATTCGTTTTTGAAGGCTGAAATCATGCGATTTAGAACAGGGACTGCATGGCTATTCTCCTCAACATCTGCAGTCTTTTGATATTGAGCAAACACATCTTTCAAGCCTTTTTCTTCTGCAATCAAGGAAGAACCCACATGATCAATCTCATACTTACCCAAGGTTATTTTGAGCACAGATGAGTCTTCTTTGGAATTCCCTTCCGCATCAACTGAGTCAAACTCCTCGTTACGCGAGATGGATAGGGACTTGCCCGACATTTGGTCGATGAGTTGAGAATTCTCATCATAGGTGCGAACCGTCATCTCCAACCCCAACCATTCCTCCTTGGCATTTTTAAACCAATTTTCAACGGCCTGACAACCGCTCAAAGTCAAAAGGGCAATGCTTAGAAGAGTTATTAATAAATGTTTCTTTTTCATTATTTATGCTCCATATTTTTTTCGTATAAGGAAATTTCTTTTGCAATTTGTGATTTGGCTGCTTTTCCCGTCAATAATAACTTGAGAGGCCTCATCACTTGCAGTCCTAGGCCTCCCATTGCATAGTAAGACAGGCGATAGTAAAAATAATTTACAAATTCAATGATGGCAAACAACCAAAGTAAAACTCCAATAATGATATTACTGCTACTACTCACTCTAAAAGACCAGATCCAAATCGGTATATATGCAAGCAGCATCATAAAATCCAGCGCTTTTAGCCCTTTATAAAGAGGTGCAAGCAGTTGAGTATCCAAGGCCTTCTTCTTTTGGATTCGTCTTAAACAGTTATGCCAATAGAGGGAACCTTGAACCAATATCAGATTAAGAATTAACAGTGGAAAATAAAGGACGGCGCTGGATGTAGCAAATCGAGTCTCTGGTTTCGTATACAGAACATACACGATACAGAACGACACGACACTTATCGATTCCCCCGAGGCCAAATAAATTAATTCCTGTTTGAGACTTCTTTTTTTCAATGTTCATCCTCCTATGAGCAAAAACTAGGTGATGGGAATATGGCTTTATTATATCAAAATATCTGGAATTTAAGTCTAAAAAAAGAGAGGCCCAGCGCTATTTAGCCCAACCTCTTCTTATATCTTAAATTCAATTAGAACAAACCAATCGCTGTACCGTCAGCCGCAACATCCATATTGAGTGCCGCAGGACGTTTTGGCAATCCTGGCATGGTCATGACATCTCCTGTCAAAGCCACGATAAAGCCTGCCCCAAGTTTTGGTACCAATTCACGAATAGTAATTTCAAAGTTTTCTGGCGCGCCCAGAGCAGCAGGATTGTCTGAGAAGCTATACTGTGTTTTAGCCATACAGATTGGCAGCTTGTCCCAGCCGTTTTTGACAATTTCGCGAATCTGAGTCTGTGCTTTTTTCTCAAAGTTCACTTTTGAACCACGATAGATTTCTCTGACAATCTTCTCGATCTTCTCTTCGATAGTTGAGTCATTGTCATAAAGACGAGTGTATTTTGCTGGATTTTCGTCAATGGTTTTGACAACAGCCTCAGCAAGAGCTACACCGCCTTCAGCCCCATCAGCCCAGACACTAGCAAGCTCAACTGGAACCCCGATTTCTGCACAGAGTTCCTTAAGAGTAGCAATTTCAGCTTCCGTATCAGTGACAAATTCATTGATAGCTACTACTGCTGGAATACCGAACTTACGGATATTTTCAACGTGACGTTTGAGATTGGCAAAGCCAGCACGTACCGCCTCAACATTTTCTTCTGTAAGTGCATCCTTGGCCACACCACCATTCATCTTGAGGGCACGCAAGGTTGCCACAATCACGACTGCATCTGGAGAAGTTGGCAAGTTTGGAGTTTTAATATCCAAGAATTTCTCAGCACCTAGATCCGCACCGAAGCCGGCTTCAGTCACTGTATAATCAGCCAAGCGTAGCGCTGTGCTAGTCGCCAAGACCGAGTTACAGCCATGGGCGATATTGGCAAACGGTCCGCCATGAACAAAGGCTGGTGTTCCGTAAATAGTCTGTACTAGATTTGGCTTAATCGCATCTTTCAATACCAAAGCCAAGGCACCTTCTACCTCAAGGTCACGAACATAGACTGGCGTGCGGTCATAGCGATAGCCGATAACGATGTTAGCCAAGCGATTTTTCAAATCTTCAATATCCGTTGCCAAGCAAAGAATCGCCATGACTTCAGAAGCAACCGTGATATCAAAACCATCTTCGCGCGGAATACCGTTGAGAGGGCTGCCTAAGCCGACAGTCACATGGCGTAGTGCTCGGTCATTCAGGTCAACCACCCGCTTCCAGATAATGCGACGTTGGTCGATACCCAGCTCATTTCCCTGATGCAAATGATTATCGATGAGAGCAGACAGAGCATTATTAGCAGTCGTAATGGCGTGCATGTCACCAGTGAAATGCAGGTTAATGTCTTCCATCGGTAAAACTTGCGCGTGACCACCACCTGCTGCGCCTCCTTTGATTCCCATCACTGGCCCTAGGGACGGTTCGCGGATAGCAATCATTGTTTTCTTGCCAATCTTATTAAGCGCGTCAGCCAGTCCAATGGTAATGGTAGACTTACCTTCTCCAGCTGGAGTCGGATTGATTGCCGTCACTAAAATCAGC
This sequence comes from Streptococcus sp. SC1, assembly GCF_030272855.1. Lineage (NCBI taxonomy): Bacteria > Bacillati > Bacillota > Bacilli > Lactobacillales > Streptococcaceae > Streptococcus > Streptococcus sp. SC1. The sequence continues at coordinate 154,714 of NZ_JAQCMU010000002.1, forward strand.
TTGCCGACAGGATTTTCTGCTACTTCACGAATCTTGTCAAAACTGAGTTTGGCCTTGTACTTTCCGTACAGCTCCAAGTCATCGTAGTCAATACCAACCTTTTTTACTACATCCACAATAGGCTGTAGGGCAACGCTCTGAGCAATTTCGATATCTGTTTTCATTAGGAACTCCTCTAATTTGATAAAACTATTATAACAAATATGATATAAAACTGCACATTTAAACTCCAATAACAACACAACGTTCGGTAATTACTCTATATTCTTTTAGAGGATATAGAGTTTTTCATAGAAAAAATAAGTTTAGCTGAATAAAACATTAAGTTTATTTTATTTTACTAAATTCGTTTTTTCTTGTAGAATAAAGCTATGAATATATTGATTACCTCTGGCGGAACGAGTGAAAAAATCGACCAAGTCCGCTCTATCACTAATCATTCGACGGGTCAACTTGGGAAAATGATAGCCGAGCATTGCTTGGCCGAGGGTGCTTCGGTGACTCTGCTGACAACGGCTAAAGCTGTCAAACCTGACCCGCATGACAACCTAACGATTAAGATCATTGAAGATACGGAACAGCTCCTGACAGCCACGGAAGGACTGGTGCCTGCTCATGACGTACTCATTCATTCGATGGCTGTTTCTGACTATAAACCAGTTTATATGGCAGGATTTGAGGAGGTTCTTGCCAGTTCAGATTTGGTAAAATTTTTGGAAAAAAGTAATTCTGAAAGTAAGATTTCGTCTGCTGATGACTATCAGGTACTGTTCCTCAAGAAAAATCCTAAAATCATCAGCAAGGTCAAGGAATGGAACCCCAATATTCGATTGATTGGCTTTAAGCTCTTAGTTGGCGTTTCTAAAGAAGAGTTACTGGCTACTGCTAGAGCTAGCCTTGAAAAAAATCAAGCTGAATTAATTGTAGCCAACGATTTGACTGAAATTACTAGTGGGCAACACCACGCCTACCTCCTTGGTGCAAACACTGTCACAGAAGCTTTCTCCAAAGAAGAAATTGCTGAACAATTGTTAAGCCATATCCAGAAAGGAGACAGTTCATGACCCATATTACTCTCGCTGTCACGGGCAGTATTTCGGCCTATAAAGCAGCAGATATTACGAGCCAGCTGGGTAAGCTAGGCTACAGTGTGTCTGTTCTCATGACGGAAGCTGCCAGTCACTTTATCACCCCGCTGACCTTACAGGTTTTATCAAAGAATCCTGTTTCCCTTGACCTTATGGACGAGCCGAGGCCAGACAAGGTCAACCATATTGAGATCGGCAAAGAAACAAATCTTTTCTTAGTCGCTCCCGCAACGGCTAATACCATCGCCAAACTGGCTAATGGTCTAGCGGATAATATGGTAACCGCTACAGCCCTTGCTCTCCCGTCTCATGTCAAAAAAGCCATCGCACCAGCCATGAATACCAAGATGCATGAAAATCCCCTAACTCAGCACAATTTGGAAAGATTAAAAAAATTTGGCTGGGAGATTATCGAACCGCGTGAAGCTGTTCTAGCTTGCGGAGATCATGGGACTGGCGCTCTAGCTGATGTCAATATTATTATAGAAAAAGTAAAGGAAATTATAAATGAGAAAACAATCTAGTATCGCGCAAATTGCTATCTTTTTTGCTATTATGTTAGTGCTCCATCTGCTGAGCTCTGTTATTTTCAACCTACTACCGGTTCCGATTAAACCGACCATTATCCATATTCCAGTCATTATCGCTAGTATTATCTACGGACCGCGAATTGGAGCTGTTCTTGGAGCCCTGATGGGGGTAATCAGTGTGGTGACCAACACCGTTGTCCTGCTGCCAACTAGCTACCTCTTCAGTCCTTTTGTAGAAAACGGCAGCATCAATTCATTGATGATCGCTATGGTTCCACGTATTTTAATCGGAATCACTCCGTATTTTGTCTACAAATGGATGAAAACTAAGCCAGGTTTAGTTTTAGCTGGTGCTGTGGGCTCAATGACTAACACCATCTTCGTTCTCGGAGGAATTTTCATTCTATTTTCATCTGTTTACAATGGAGACATCAAAGCTATGCTTGCATTGATTTTTTCAGCTAATGCAATCTCAGAAATGATTATTTCTGCTATCCTTACAGTTGCAATCGTTCCAGCACTTGAAAAACTTAAAAAATAATCACCTAGCGTGATTATTTTTTTTGATCCAAGCATGCTCATTTTTTCAAAGTATTTCACTATTTTTTAGGTCAGTACTTTCAAAAAATATGAAAATATGTTACAATGAAAGCGATTGAACAAACAAGAAAATCTTGTGCCCTTTCTTAAAACCACACAGTGATTTTCTATCTTAAATATAAAGGAGACTCCATCTATGACCTATCAAGAAAACTTCAAAAAATGGCTTGACTTCGCTGAACTTCCTGACTATCTTCGGAAAGAGTTAGAAGGTATGGACGAAAAAACTAAGGAAGATGCCTTTTATACAAACCTTGAGTTTGGTACTGCTGGTATGCGTGGCTTGATCGGCGCTGGTACCAACCGTATCAATATTTATGTTGTCCGTCAGGCAACCGAAGGTTTGGCTCGCTTGATTGAAGAAAAAGGTGATGAGTTCAAAAAACGCGGTGTTGCGATTGCTTACGACTCTCGTCATTTTTCACCAGAATTTGCCTTTGAATCTGCTGCAGTCTTGGCTAAACATGGCATCAAGTCTTATGTATTTGAAAGCCTACGCCCAACACCAGAACTTTCATTTGCAGTGCGCCATTTGGGAACTTTTGCTGGTATCATGATTACAGCCAGCCACAACCCTGCTCCATTTAACGGCTACAAGGTATATGGTGAAGACGGCGGACAAATGCCTCCGCATGATGCAGATGCATTGACTGATTACATCCGTGCGATTGAAAATCCTTTTGCGATTGAGGTAGCTGATGTTGAAGCTGAAAAAGCTTCCGGCTTGATTGAAGTGATTGGCGATGCTATTGATGCTGAATACCTCAAGGAAGTTAAAGATGTCAATATCAACCAAAAACTGATTGACGAATACGGCAAGGACATGAAAATTGTCTACACACCACTTCATGGTACTGGGGAAATGTTGGCCCGTCGCGCTCTTGCCCAAGCAGGATTTGACTCTGTTCAAGTTGTTGAAGCGCAAGCAACTCCAGACCCTGACTTTTCAACTGTTAAATCTCCAAACCCTGAAAGCCAAGCAGCCTTTGCCTTAGCTGAGGAATTAGGCCGTAAAGTTGGTGCAGATGTCTTGGTCGCAACTGACCCAGATGCTGACCGTGTCGGTGTAGAAGTTCTGCAAAAAGATGGAAGCTACCTCAACCTTTCAGGCAACCAAATCGGAGCTATCATGGCTAAGTACATCTTGGAAGCTCATAAGAGTGCTGGAACTCTGCCAGCTAACGCAGCTCTCTGCAAATCTATCGTTTCTACTGACTTGGTAACTAAGATTGCTGAAAGCTACGGTGCAACCATGTTCAACGTCTTGACTGGTTTCAAATTTATCGCTGAAAAGATTCAAGAATTCGAAGAAAAGCACAATCACACTTATATGATGGGATTTGAAGAGAGCTTCGGTTACTTGATTAAACCATTCGTACGTGATAAAGACGCTATCCAAGCTGTTTTGGTTGTAGCTGAGCTTGCGGCTTACTATCGTTCACGCGGTTTGACTCTTGCTGACGGTATCGAAGAAATCTATAAAGAGTACGGTTACTTTGCTGAAAAGACTATCTCTGTCACTCTGTCAGGTGTTGATGGAGCTGAGCAAATCAAGGCTATCATGGCTAAGTTCCGTAATAATGCTCCAAAAGAATGGAACGCAACAGCTATCACTGTTGTAGAAGACTTTAAGACTCAAACTGCTACTGCTGCAGATGGTACTGTTACAAACTTGACAACTCCTCCAAGCGATGTGCTGAAATACACCTTGGCTGATGGTTCATGGATTGCTGTCCGCCCATCCGGAACAGAGCCAAAAATCAAATTCTACATTGCCGTTGTCGGTGATAGCAATGAGGATGCTCAAGCAAAAATTGCTGCTATTGAAGCAGAGATTAATGCCTTTATCAAGTAAAATAACACTATCAACCAATCAACCAGAGAATGAAATTCACATTCTCTGGTTTTTCGTTTCCAAATCAAGCATTTTTCTGCTTTTTATGGCATACTAGTTTTATCAAAAGAAATGAGGATTATTTATGGAACAATTTGCTCAAAATATTAAAGACTTAGAAGTTACAACTGTTGACCGTGCTCGTCAAGCAATTGCTGACAAAGAGACAGCAACTTTCTTCGTAGGTCGCAAAACTTGCCCTTACTGCCGTAAATTCGCTGCTACTCTTGCTGGCGTTGTCGCTGATACTAAGGCGCATATTTTCTTCATCAACAGCGAAGAAGGCAGCGAATTAGAGAAACTGCAAGCCTTCCGCTCTGAATACAGCATTCCGACGGTTCCTGGTTTTGTTCATGTTCAAGACGGCCAAGTCTCTGTTCGTTGTGATTCTTCTATGACTGCAGATGAAATTAAAGCTTTTGCTGGGATTTAAGCACAAGTCTCCTTCTAAAGTGTTGTTTATTTATCTCGCGGCTACGGAGCGAGACCGACTGAAAACCCCATAACAAAAGAGACAAACAATATTGTTTGTCTTTTATTTTTCTTTTAAAGTATATATCGGAAAGCCGCGTTCTACTATTTTATCATCTAGTTTAAAATAATTTTTAAACCAATGTTTATATTTTTTAAATAAAGATTCAATAGAGATATACAGGATGATTAGTGAAAAAATAAATAGAAAAGCGTGCCAATCTTGAAATTCCGATGAACTCTCAATGAAAATACCCCAGTATACACATGAGAAGAGCAAAAGAACTCCTAAAATTAAATTTACATATAATATATAGCTTACGAAGAAAAGAAATTGATGTTTCTTTGATCTTTTACTGTAATAGATTTTATAGTTTTCGGTGTGTCTTTCGAAGACAGGCAAGTGAAAGGAATAGCGTCCGCTCCCGAACTCAACTAACTCAGGTAAGGCATGATAGCCACACCAATGGAAGCATTTATAGATGAACTCGCGAGTCAAAAAATAAATATTTAAGCCTATAAAAATTGGAATAATGACGAAGTCAGGTTTCACCGTTGGAGAAAATACCCACTGAAAATAAAGAAGGCAATGTAAGAAATTCAAAGCGCCTAATATAAAATAAATGAGACCAGCAAGTTTGCTACGACGTCCAATAAAAGTTTTATCTGGAGGACTAGAGGTAGGGGACATATTTTAGTGATTTCCTATTCTTCGTAAATTTAATTGAGTACAACAGACTATTGACTTTAGTTTCCATCTTTTACGTTCCTAAAAGCCTCCCACATTTTCTGCTGGGGCTTGGCAAAAGGGTATTTCTCAAATTCCTCTGGATGTAGCCACAAGACCTCTCCGTCAGCTTCGTGCTGGCTATCTTTAACTCGGCCATAAGCCAGCTGGATATGCCACTTGCGATGACTGAAAACATGCTGCACTTTTGGAAAGGACTGCTGCTGCCAATCGACAGTCAAATCATAATCCTGCTCAAAGCTTTCTTGAGGAGACAGATCCAGACTGGGCTGATTTTCAGCCACTTCAAATAGAGAGATCTGATTTTCGGTTTGAAATTCCTCGACTTCAATCAAGGGGAAATGCCAAAAACCTGATAACAAGCCAGCAGCCTCATTCTTTTCAAGCAAGAACTGTCCTTGCCCGTTTTCGATAATCAAGCCTTGCAGATAGACTGGAACTGGCTTCTTTTTCGGTGCTTTAATTGGATATTTATCCATAGTTCCGTTCAAATAAGCAGCACTGAACTCCTTTACTGGACTGTCTTCTGGATGAGGATTGACAGGAGCTTCGATATCTGACCCCAGATCCATCAGGGCCTGATTGAAATCTCCAGGTCTGTCTGGATCAATCAGAATCTCCATCATGGCTTGAAAGACCTTACGATTGCTAGGTTGGCCAATATCTAAATCAACCTCAAACAAGCGACTCAGCACCCGCATGACATTTCCATCCACCGCGGGTTCAGGAAGGGCAAAGGCAATACTAGCAATGGCACCAGCCGTATAAGGCCCAATTCCTTTGAGGCTAGCAATTTCTTCGTAGCTATCGGGAAATTTTGCATCAAAATCCGTCATTATCTGCTGGGCCGCTTTTTGCATATTTCGAACCCGCGAATAATAGCCCAACCCTTCCCAAGCCTTGAGCAGTCTATCCTCTGGTGCCTTAGCTAAGTCCGCTACTGTCGGAAACCATTCAAGAAAACGCTTATAGTAAGGAATAACCGTATCCACACGTGTTTGCTGCAACATAATCTCAGAAACCCAGATGTGATAAGGATTGTTTGTTCGGCGCCAAGGCAAATCACGTTTATGTTCATCATACCAAGTCAATAATTTCTTGCGGAAAGAGGCGATCTTTTCCTCTTCCCACATTTCAATTCCAAAATTTTTTAAATCTAACATTTTTCTTATACTTAAGTAGACTAAAAAGAGAGTGGGACAGAAATCGGTAATTCGTTAGAATTCGATTTCGTCGTCCCACCTCCGCACAGTTGAGTAGGGCTGTAAAAGCTGATGAAATCAGCCTAGTAGAGCCCACTCAACCACTGTGTCTTGCTCGATAATCCAAAGACAATCGAGAGGCTAGGACTTTTGTCCCAGACTCTTTTTTAGTTATTTTATTGGTCAACGCTTTGTGCAGCTGTAATCAGTGTTAAGTTATAAACATCATCTGAATTACATCCGCGAGAAAGGTCGTTTACTGGCTTATTCAGTCCTTGAAGAACTGGACCGACTGCTGAGAATCCACCTAAACGCTCTGCCATTTTATAACCGATATTCCCTGCTTCAATGCTTGGGAAGACAAAGACAGTCGCTTTACCTGCAACCTTGCTTCCTGGAGCTTTCAGGGCTGCTGTGCTAGGTACAAAGGCAGCGTCAAATTGCAATTCCCCGTCAACTTCTAGGTCTGGGCGCAATTCATGAACCAACTTAGTCGCGTGAACTACTTTATCAACGCTTTCTCCAAAACCAGATCCTTTAGTTGAATAGCTAAGCATGGCAATCTTCGGATCAATACCAAACATTTTGGCTGTCACAGCTGAGTTAATCGCGATTTCTGCCAAAGCTTCTGAGTCAGGATTGATGTTAATGGCACAGTCACTGAAAAGATAACGTTCTGAACCACGCACCATGAGGAAGGCACCTGAAGTTCTTGTTACATTTGGACGCGTTTTAATGATTTGCAAGGCTGGACGCACTGTAGCAGCTGTAGAGTGGATAGAGCCAGAAACCATACCATCTACGATACCGAGGTAGACCAGCATAACTCCAAAATAGTTAACGTCTGTTCTTAAAAGCTCGAGAGCTTCTTCTTCACTGATTTTGCCCTTACGACGTTCCACAAGAGCAGCTACCATTTCTTCCATTCTGTCATGGTTTTTAGGATCTATGACTTCATATCCGTCCATAATGTTTTCGATTTCCAGGTAAATACGGATTTTATCTGGATTTCCCAAAAGAACTGGTGTAACTTCTGATTCTTTTACTATGCGTTTCACCGCTTGAAGAATACGCGGTTCTTGCCCTTCTGGCAATACAATACGAACATTTTTTCCAACAACTGTGTCTCTTAGACTTTCAAAAACTTCCATGAGTTTCTCCTTTAAAATTTTAATTATTTTTTGTTAACGATGTAATAGTATTTTGGAAATCAATCGGCAACTGGGATTCCAATTGAAGCTGCTTTTCCAAAAATGGATTATAAAAAGATAAAGAGTGACAATGCAAGGCCTGACGGTTAATTCTCGCTTCTAAAGTCCCGCCATAGAGATCATCTCCGAGGAGAGGAAATCCAAGATGGGCGAAGTGCACACGAATCTGATGAGTCCTCCCAGTATGCAGACGAATATCTACCAGATAGATATCGCCAAACTGCTCTACAACCTTGTAGCTAGTATGGGCATACTTACCATCTTTTGTCACACATCTGGTAATAATGCTGTCAGGATCGCGCCCGATTGGCGCAATTATATCTCCCTCCGGTTTAAGCTCACCGCTCCCCTGAACGAGTGCGTAATAGCGCTTTTCAATCATTTTTTTCTGCAGTTGCTTATCCAGTCTTGCATGAGCATAGCCATGTTTTGCAAAGAGCATGAGTCCACTAGTATCGCGATCCAATCTCGTCACAATGTGAACCTGCTGATTTTCATAATCTTGCCGAATATAGTAAGCCTTGACAAAGTTTGCCATCGTATTCGAATGGTTGACACTAGGAATACTAGCTACTCCGGCAGGTTTATCTAAAACTAGAAAGTGCTCATCTTCATACACGATCGATAAATCACGATCCACAGCTTCTAGGCTTTCAAAGCCTTTCTCAGAAGGGATATCTACTGTCACCTTATCGCCAATATCCAGCAAGTAAATAGCGTTTTGAGGCTGATTATTGACAAGAATATTCCCCCCTGCAAACTTCACTTTGTCCAAAAGGGCTTTTGAAATTTCATGCTTTTTCAAAAAAGTTTTGACTTTGACATGCTCATCCGTAATAAATTCAAATCTCATTCTTGGCACTCCTCGATAAAGGAGTCTCTCACGCGATTCCAAAAGCTGGTATGGCTAGGCGAAGCTACAAAGTTAATCTTATGATTATCGATTTGGTACTCAATACGGACAATATTTTTATAAGAAAATGTTTGATTATCAACCGCTATGGTATAGTAGTCATTACGAGTCGGTAGGAGCTCAATCTTATCTTTTTTAGGAACAATAACTGAGGAACCTAAAGTACGATACACACGATTGTTGAGGCTAGCAATCTCTGTCACTTGCAAGGCTTCAATCGTTGGATGCAGAACAGCTCCTCCCAATGATTTATTGTAAGCTGTGCTTCCAGTAGGCGTTGAGACAGAAATCCCATCGCCTCTAAAACGCTCAAAATGAACATTATTGATGACTACATCAACAACCATGGTTCTGTCGGAGCGTTTAATCGTTGCTTCATTGAGCGCACGAATCGTCCGAGTTTCCCCATTTTCAAAGGTTAGCTTGACATTTAAAATCGGATAAGAGACCTTGGCACCTGTGTCCAATTTCAGATTTTCCACTAATTTATCGATTTCAAAGTCTCGGTAATCTGTATAAAAACCCAAATGTCCGGTATGGACACCGACAAAGCGCACCTTATCCAGCTGATCTTCATACTTGTGGAAGGCTGATAGCAGCATCCCATCACCACCAACAGAAATCACGATATCTGGATTTTTGGGTGTCAGGATAAAGCCTGCTTTCCGCAATTTTTGCATCAGAGTTTGAAATACTTCCTCACTCTGCCTTTTGCGATTGCGGATAATCGCAATTTTTTTACCTGTATTCTTCATCTGTATCGTCACTATTTCCAACACCGTCATTTAGCTTACGGTGCAGAGGATCAAAGAGCGCCTGTGCTTCTTGGATGGCATCACGAATGGCTCCCATCTCTTCGTCTAGTTGGTAGGCCAGATTGGCCGTTATCTCCAAGCGTTTCTTGATCTCCTCTGGAAATTCTCCTTTATACTTATAGTTTAAAGAGTGCTCAATCGTTGCCCAAAAGTTCATGGACAAGGTACGAATCTGAATTTCTGCTAAGATAACTTTATTTCCGTTAATCGTATCTACCGGATATTCAACGATGGCATGGTAGCTACGATATCCACTGGCTTTTTTGTTTTTGATGTAATCACGCTCTTGGACGATATGCATGTCTGTCCGATTTCGCAAAACTTCTAAAACTTCATCCACATCGTCTACAAATTGAACCATGACACGCAAACCAGCAATATCCTGCATCTCTTGGGCTAAGTTTTCCTCAGTTATCCCGCGAAGTTCCATTTTTTCCTTGATGCTTTCAATATGTTTTACGCGACCGGTTACAAACTCGATCGGTGAATGGCGTTGCTGTTTGCGATACTGTTTGCGAATGCCACGAAGCTTTATTTTCAACTCACCAACCGCCTGAATATATGGATCCAGAAAATCTTCCCAATCTATTGTCATATACATACCTTGTCATCTATTCGTTTTTTGTATAAAATAAACACAGTTGTTATTATAACATAAAATCGCTTTCAGATAAAGAAAAGGATTTAAAAATGAACCATTTAGAAATTGAATACAAAACAATACTAACAGAAGACGAACATAAACGACTTCTGACCTTCTTTGATCATGTCCAGCCAATTTTCCAAGTCAACTATTATATTGATTCGGCTGACTTTGCTCTTCGTGAAGCTCGTATGGCTCTGCGAGTCCGAACCACTCCTGACGCTGCTGAGTTTACTCTAAAAATTCCTCAAAAACCTGGAAATTTCGAGTATAACCAAGCCTTGTCCAAAGATGAATTTAAGGAAATTACAAAAAATTTGCAATTTCCTCAGGGAGAAATCCTAGACAAACTCCAAGAAAAAGGGATCCCAGTTGACAATCTAACAATACTCGGAACCCTTGAAAATATTCGATACGAAAAACAAGATGCACTCGGACTTTTTGCCTTGGACGAAAGCCGTTACTTTGGCAAAAAAGATTTCGAACTAGAATTAGAGATCAATGATATTGAAGAGGGTGAACAAAAGTTCAAAGACTTTTTAAACGAAAATCAAATCCAATACAAGCCTGGTAAAAGTAAGATCGCTAGATTTGCCGAAAACTTGTAAAAATGCTGAAATAATCTCATTTTTTTGGTAAAATAATATTTATAAATCTAAAGAGACAAAAAGAGGATGGTCATTCTAATGTCAGACAAAAAAAATATGAAGCTTTTCTCCCTCAATTCCAATCACTCAATTGCTGAGAAGATTGCTGAAGCTGCCGGAGTACCTTTAGGCAAGCTTTCTTCCCGCCAATTTTCTGATGGCGAGATTCAGATTAACATTGAGGAGAGTGTTCGTGGCTATGATATCTATATCATCCAGTCTACCAGCTTCCCAGTCAATAATCACTTGATGGAGTTATTGATTATGGTTGATGCTTGTAAACGAGCAAGTGCCAATACCGTAACTGTGGTTATGCCCTATTTTGGTTATGCCCGCCAAGATCGGACGGCCGCTCCTCGCGAGCCAATCACTGCAAAACTCGTGGCCAACATGCTCGTTGGAGCTGGCGTAGATAGAGTCATCTCACTTGACCTTCACGCTGTCCAAGTACAAGGATTCTTTGATATTCCTGTTGACAATCTCTTCACCATTCCATTGTTTGCCGAACATTATTGCAATATGGGATTAACTGGCGAGGATGTTGTCGTCGTTAGCCCGAAAAATTCTGGCGTGAAACGCGCTCGTAGCTTGGCAGAATATCTCGATGCTCCAATCGCCATCATCGACTACGGTGAAGATGAAGCAGGCCGCTCTGAAGGCTATATCATCGGTGAGGTTGAAGGCAAAAAAGCAATTTTGATTGACGATATCTTAAATACCGGTCGTACCTTCTCAGAAGCTGCTAAAATCGTTGAACGTGAAGGAGCTGTCGAAATCTATGCTGTCTCAAGTCATGGTTTATTTGCAGATGAAGCTGCAGACTTACTAGACAGTGTTCCTATCCGAGAAATCTTGGTGACTGACTCTGTTGATACAAAAGAAAAGACTCCGAAGAATGTTCACTACATCACAGCCAGCGAGTTGATTGGCGATGCTATCGTGCGTATTCAAGAAAGAAAACCAGTCAGCCCACTTTTTGCTTTTCAAAAGAAATAAGGGATAAATTTGTGATTTATTTAGATAATGCTGCTACGACTGCCTTATCGCCTGCCGCGATTGAGTCCATGACTCAGGCAATGACAGTCTTCGGCAATCCATCCAGTACCCACAGCCACGGTCGAGAAGCTAAAAAACTGCTCCGACAAGCTCGCGAAGATATTGCTAGAGTTCTACACACACAGAGCAAAAATATCCTCTTCACTTCAGGTGCTACTGAAAGCAATAACACTGCTATTAAGGGCTATGCCCTGCGCCATCAGAATCAAGGCAAGCATATTATCACTACGGCCATTGAACACCATGCTGTTTTAGAGCCTGTTGAATACTTGGTGGAGCATTTTGGCTTTGAAGCGACTATTATTCAGCCAGTGGATGGGCAAATCCGAACGGAAGATATCAAGAATGCTCTCAGACCAGATACTATCCTTGTCTCAGTAATGGCTGTCAACAATGAAACAGGCTATATTTTGCCGATTCAAGAAATTGGTAAATTGCTAAAAGAGCATCCTGCTGCCTTCCACGTTGATGCGGTCCAAGCCGTCGGCAAGCTCCCCATCTATCCTGAAGAATGGGGAATCAATTTCCTGAGTGCATCAGCTCATAAATTCCATGGTCCAAAAGGGGTGGGATTTCTCTACGCTGACCAGATGGATTTTGATAATTTCATGCATGGCGGCGATCAAGAAAACAAGCATCGAGCGGGTACAGAAAACCTCGTTTCCATTGTCGGAATGGCAACTGCCCTTTCTGAAAATGTTGCCCATTTAGAGGAAAATCTTGAGCATGCCCAGCAGTTAAAAGATACTTTACTGGACAACCTAACGGATATAGACTACTACCTAAACGAAAGTCAGCCTAGCCTGCCTTATGTTGTCAATATTGGATTTCCAAACCAAAAGAATGATCTTATCTTGCTTCAAATGGACCTTAATGGCTTTTCAATCTCGACTGGCTCTGCTTGTACAGCTGGTGCTGTTCAGCCCAGCCATGTCCTTCAAGCCTTATATGGCTCTAACTCTGAGCGCTTAAAAGAATCCATTCGTATCAGTGTATCAGACCAAACTAGCATCCAAGAAATCAAACTATTCAGCCAAAAACTAAAAGAAATACTAGGAGGATAAGATGGCTTTTCAAACATCTGTTAGCTTAGCAAACTGCGACTTCACCTACTCACTCCATCCAAATGTTAAGAAATTTACCTTACGGGACAATACATTTGCTGAAACAAAAGTTGGTAATTACGAGCTTTCTCGCTTACTTGAAGCTGTTCCCAATAGTGGCGATGGATTCTTGCTTAAGATTATCATCAATAAAGATCTAAGCGGAGTTAAAATCAATATTACGGACAAGTCTGGTCTAAGATTAGTTAATATCTTCAAATCAGAAAAACACCATATTATTCAGCAAAAATTCTATTTCTTGATGGATAGTTTAGTTGAAAGAGATATTTTTGAAAAAACACCCCAATAAGCGAAATTCTAAGAATTTTGCTTATTTCTATTATTTTATCTATCTTTATTAGTATAATAATATTTTGTTCATCAAATTAGTTGATTTTTTCACAAGCTTTCTATAGAATAGAAGATAGAAAGGTCGTGATTTTGTGAAAACTGAAAAAAGCAATTCTATTCCACGTGCTACTGCTAAGCGGCTCTCCCTCTACTACCGGATTTTCAAGCGATTTAATGCAGAAAATATTGAAAAGGCCAATTCAAAACAAATCGCAGAGGCGATTGGAATCGACTCTGCGACTGTTCGGCGTGACTTTTCTTACTTCGGTGAGTTAGGTCGTAGAGGTTTTGGCTACGATGTCAAGAAACTAATGAATTTCTTTGCCAATCTTCTCAACGACAACTCGATTACAAATGTCATGATCGTTGGTGTCGGAAATATGGGCCGTGCTCTTTTACACTACCGCTTTCATGAACGGAATAAAATGAAGATTGTAATGGCCTTTGATACAGATGATTATTCTGATGTCGGAACCACCACAAATGATGGAATTCCTATTTATGGAATTTCTCAAATTAAAGAAAAGGTCCAGGAAGGAAACGTAAAGACAGCCATTCTGACAGTGCCGAGCGTTAAGGCACAAGAAGTCGCATCCGTCTTGGTTGATGCTGGCATCAAGGGGATTCTTTGCTTCTCCCCAGTGCACCTATCTGTCCCCAAAGATGTGGTTGTACAATATGTGGACCTAACCAGCGAACTCCAAACCTTACTTTATTTCATGAGAAAAGATGATGAGTAAGGTAAGAAAGGAAACAGACACTTTATGAAAAAACCGATTATCGGTATAACAGGAAACCAAAGGGATATTCCTAACGATCAATTTATTCATATTAGTTATACTTCAACTGGCTTTATCGAGGGAGTCAATAAAGTTGGAGGAATCCCAATTATCTTACCAATTGGTGATGAAGCCTTAGCTCACACCTATATCACTATGATCGATAAACTGATCCTTACCGGTGGACAAAATGTCAAGCCTCATTTCTACGGAGAAGAACAGACTATCGAAAGTGATGATTATCTGCTTCAAAGGGATCTATTTGAACTAGCTCTCATCCGAGAAGCACGGAAGCAAAACAAGCCTATTTTTGGCGTCTGTCGTGGTACTCAGCTTTACAATGTTGCTATGGGTGGCACACTTCACCAAGACATCGAGAATCACTGGCAAGATAGCACTGCTCAATACACTACACAGACTATGGTCACTAAAAACGGCTCCATCCTCCATGAATTATACGGACCTACTTGCCAAATCAACTCATTCCATCACCAAAGTATCAAGGATCTAGCGAAAAATCTAGAAGTCATAGCTTACGATCCTCGTGACAAGGTCATTGAGGCTGTTACCTCGACTGATGGAAGTCCATTTCTTGGTGTGCAGTGGCATCCAGAATTTCTATTTCCCACAAGAACGGGGGATTTAGCCTTGTTTGATTATGTGGTTCACAAACTTTAGATCAAATCCGTTTTTTCACGATAGCTATAATAATTATTTTTTGAAACGATTAAATGATCTAAAAGAACCAACCCCATTAGTTCACAAGCTTCTTTCATGTGTTTGGTGACCTCGTCGTCATTCTTACTTGGTAAAGTCACTCCAGAAGGATGATTGTGCACTAGTATAATAGATGTTGCCAAGTGTTTGAGAGCATAATGCAAAATCTCACGTGGTTCAGCAATACTTCTAGTTACCGTTCCTACAAAGATTGTCTGCTGATGGATGATCTGGTTTTGACTGTTGAGATAAATAGCAACCAAACATTCCTGCTTTTTATCTCCCAATTCGACCTGCATTTTGCGAGCTAGTTTTTGACTTCCAAGAATTTGCTCCCTCTCCAGCACTTCAGCCTTATTGATACGGCATCCAAGCTCAATAATGGCTTGCAACTCAACAGCCTTCACAGGGCCAATTCCTGAAATTGTCTGTAATTCCTGTAAAGTCAAATATTTCAGATCATTCAAACTAGAAATCGATGATAAAATCCTTTGAGAAACTTGAAAAACAGTTTCTTTTTTGCTGCCTGTTCGCAAAAATATAGATAGCAATTCCTGATTACTAAGTTTATCCGCTCCTTCTCTTATCAGCCGTTCACGCGGCATCATACTTATGTCATCCTGCAATGAAATACGATACATATCAACCTCCTTACCTATTAATTCGAGATTAAATAAAAAAAGATTAAATTCTTACACAGCATTTCAAACATTAGATATCATAGGAAATATTTGTAAATTTTATCAATTAAAAAACGAAGTAACTCTTGTTACTTCGTTTTACAATATTTCTTATCATAGCTGCATTTGATTATAAGATCGACTGAAAGCATCTAAAATATCTTTTGGTGCCTTGTCATAGTCAATCGTACTTTCAAGCGTACCTTTAACAATAGTTCGACTGGTTGCTGCTGCATCCTCACATGTGACTAAAGTGATCTCAGCAACCCCCTCCGTATCATTGATGACATCCACGCGCTCTGGTGCGACACTTTCTATACTAGAAATCGTATAGGTATAGATTTTTTCCTTATCCGTGATATAGATTTTCATCCCTATTTTGGCACGATCTAGCGGTGAAAAGAGCATGTCACTAGCTCCAGTAATTCCAAAGACGTGGTGGCTGGCCAAGGCATAATTCCCTTGTCCCATCTGTTGATCTTCTTTCATAGTGCCAGCACCATAGTAGAGTCCAACATTATCCAAGCCCTTGAAAATTGGCAAATTCATCGACACTTCAGGAATCGAAATGCCACCGATAACTGGCAATTTTTGAGCCTGCCACTGAGCATTAATCACCGCTTCTGTAGAAAGAGATTGGACATCGCTAAACTCGAAACTTGACTCGACTGCCTTATTCTGCTTGATTTCTTCCTTAGAGACCTTGCTAACCTGGTATTGATTCGTGTGCCAAACCATGATCATATTTCGGATAGACGAGTTGAAAATCAGAGCTAGGGCAACTAGAAATAAAAGGAAAACCGCACAGTTAATGATGAAATTTCTGAGCTTGAATTTCTTCTTAGATTTCTTCACTTTCATCCTCCTCTTATTCTACTTCTTCCTCATCGTCTTTTGCGTCAGGCGCAACCGTTGTAAAGGTGACAATCTGGGCATTTTGATCCAGACGCATAACCTTCACTCCCATGGTTGAACGACCTGTCTGAGAAATATTGGCCACACTGGTCCGAATGATGACGCCTGTATTAGTGATGATCATCAAATCTTCCTCGCCAGTAACGGTCATCAGACCAGCAAGAGGTCCATTTTTATCTGTGATATTGGCTGTTTTAATCCCTTTACCACCACGGCCCTTGGTTGGATACTCGCTAGCAAGAGTACGCTTACCATAGCCTTTTTCGGTAATGACAAGCACTTCGTCTCCCTCGGCAATCACACCAGCTCCAACAACCTGGTCACCATCTCGAAGATTAACTCCGCGAACACCAGTCGCACTACGGCTCATGCTCCGAACAGCTGTCTCATTGAAGCGGACAGAATAACCAAACTTAGTACCAATGATAACATCCGCAGCACCGTCCGTCAGAAAGACATTGATAAGCTCGTCTTCATCTTTCAAATTCAAAGCCTTGAGACCGTTCTGACGAATATTAGCAAATTCTGTCACGCTGGTTCGTTTAACCACACCTAGACGGGTCGTAAAGAAGAGATAGGAATGATCGCTACTGTCCTGCTGGACGTTAATAATGGTCTGAATATTCTCTCCTTCATCCAGTTTCAAGAGATTGACCACTGGCAATCCCTTGGCTGTTCGGCCATACTCAGGGATTTCATAGCCTTTGAGACGATAGACTCGGCCTTTATTAGTGAAGAAGAGCAATCTGTCGTGGGTACTCGTTGAAACCAGCTCTTTGACGAAGTCATCATCTTTGACACCAGTTCCTTGAACACCGCGGCCCCCTCGTTTCTGAGCAGTGAATTCTGCCTGATTCAGACGTTTAATATAGCCTTTATTAGACAAGGTAATCAAAACATCCGCTTCCTCAATTAAATCTTCATCTTCAAGTGAAAGAACTTCTCCTACCATCAGCTCAGTTCGGCGGTCATCCGCATATTTACGCTTAACCTCGTCTAACTCTTCCTTGATAATAGCGACAACGCGCTCTGGCTTAGCCAAGATATCAGCTAAGTCCGCAATCAAGGCAATCAGCTCGTCATACTCTGACTGAATCTTATCGCGTTCCAAACCAGTCAGACGACGCAGACGCATGTCGAGGATAGCCTGACTCTGGCGCTCAGACAGCTCAAATTTAGCCATCAATTCAGCCTGTGCTTCTGCGTCCGTCTCGCTATTACGGATGATGCGAATCACTTCATCAATGTGATCCAGCGCAATCAGCAAACCAGCTAAGATGTGTGCTCGCGCTTCCGCCTTTTCTTTATCAAAGGCCGTCCGTCGAGTCACTACTTCTTTTTGGTGCTCAATGTAGGCCAACAAAATCTCACGTAGAGACAGAATCTTCGGCACACCATTTTGAATAGCCAGCATATTGAAGCTGAAATTGGTCTGCATCTGAGTCAGCTTGAATAGGTTATTTAAAATGACATGAGCAGAGGCGTCACGACGAACCTCAATGACAAAACGAACCCCTTCACGATTGGACTCATCACGAACGGCTGTGATACCGTCAATGCGTTTTTCCTGCACCAGACGAACAATATGCTCGTGAACCTTAGTCTTATTAACCATGTAAGGGAACTCGGTTACGACAATTCGCTCGCGGCCATTTTTCATCTCTTCGATTTCAGTGCGAGAACGAAGAACAATCGAACCCTTCCCCGTTTCATAAGCACGGTGAATACCAGATTTCCCCATCACCAGTGCTCCTGTTGGAAAATCTGGGCCAGGCAGAACTTCCATGATGTCACGAGTCGTTGCTTCTGGATTATCCATAACCAGCTTAACCGCATCAATAGACTCACCAAGATTATGAGGTGGGATATTGGTCGCCATCCCAACGGCAATCCCTGTCGCTCCATTTACGAGCAAGTTAGGGAAGCGAGCAGGAAGAACCATCGGCTCTCTCTCGCTGGCATCATAGTTGTCAATATAATCAACAGTATTTTTGTTAATATCACGAAGCATCTCCAACGCAATCTTGCTCATACGTGCTTCTGTATAACGCTGGGCAGCGGCCCCGTCTCCGTCCATCGAACCGAAGTTTCCATGGCCGTCTACCAACATGTAGCGATAGCTCCACCATTGAGCCATCCGCACCATCGCTTCATAAATAGAGGAATCGCCATGCGGGTGGTATTTACCCATGACATCCCCTGTGATACGAGCTGATTTCTTGTGAGGCTTATCAGGCGTAACGCCTAGCTCATTCATGCCATAAAGAATCCGGCGATGAACCGGCTTAAGACCATCGCGAACATCTGGAAGAGCCCGAGCCACGATAACACTCATTGCATAATCGATGAAACTGGTCTTCATTTCGCTGGTCAAATTGACATCTACTAAGTTTCTATCTTGCATTAAAAAATGCCTCATTTCAATATTAAATCACCATCTCATTATACCACATTTTAGCTATATTTTCAGTATTTAAAACCGAATATAAAAACGTTTACATAGCCTTTTAGGGGTCAAAATACCACGGTGAGCCGTGACAAACTGTATCAAAAGTGGTAGAATGTAATTGTATGGGGAAAACCCCAAAAATAATAAGGAGATGTTTAGAAATGACTGCTACTAAACAACATAAAAAAGTCATCCTTGTTGGTGACGGTGCCGTAGGTTCATCTTACGCTTTCGCGCTTGTTAACCAAGGAATTGCACAAGAGCTTGGAATTATCGAAATTCCACAATTACACGAAAAAGCTGTAGGTGATGCGCTTGACCTTAGCCACGCCCTTGCCTTCACTTCACCTAAAAAGATCTACGCAGCTCAATACTCTGACTGTGCAGACGCTGACCTTGTTGTTATCACTGCGGGTGCGCCTCAAAAACCAGGTGAAACTCGTCTTGACCTCGTTGGTAAGAACCTTGCTATCAACAAATCAATCGTAACACAAGTTGTTGAATCAGGTTTCGATGGTATCTTCCTTGTTGCCGCTAACCCAGTTGACGTTTTGACTTATTCAACTTGGAAATTCTCAGGCTTCCCTAAAGAACGCGTTATCGGTTCAGGTACTTCACTTGACTCAGCCCGTTTCCGTCAAGCACTTGCTGAAAAATTGGATGTTGACGCTCGTTCAGTTCACGCCTACATCATGGGTGAGCACGGCGATTCAGAATTTGCTGTTTGGTCACATGCAAACATCGCAGGTGTAAACCTTGAAGAATTCCTTAAAGATACTCAAAATGTTCAAGAGTCTGAATTGATCGAATTGTTCGAAGGTGTTCGTGATGCTGCTTACACAATCATCAACAAGAAAGGTGCTACATACTACGGTATCGCTGTAGCCCTTGCTCGTATCACAAAAGCTATCCTTGACGATGAAAATGCTGTACTTCCACTTTCAGTCTTCCAAGAAGGCCAATACGGTGTGAAAGATGTCTTCATCGGTCAACCAGCAGTTGTTGGTGCTCACGGTATCGTTCGTCCAGTAAATATCCCATTGAACGATGCAGAAACTCAAAAGATGCAAGCATCTGCTAAAGAATTGCAAGCAATTATTGATGAAGCATGGAAGAATCCAGAATTCCAAGAAGCATCTAAAAACTAATCAGAAAAAACATCTCCTGATAAAAGGGGATGTTTTTTTGTTTTATGTGGATCTGTCAGCAAAAATATCAAGCAAATAAGGAACAATCAGCTCTCCCTCTAAGTCCTCCAAAGAAGAAAGCCAAATAAAGTCTGTATGCTCTTCTGGATCCAATAGGATATCACGCTGCTCTATAATCCTAGCCTCATAAACCAAGCGTGTAAAAACAGTATTTTTACTTGTGTCAAACTGACTATCTTCATGAATAATCTTATCAATCCGAATCTTTTGATTAACCTCTTCCATAGCCTCGCGTAGAGCTGCTTCTCTGGGTAGTTCGTTCTCTTCTACGCTTCCGCCAGGAATATCCCAATAGCATGGATAAACATTAGGAAGCCCACGCTTTATTTTTGAGCGTTTGATCAGCAAATACTTTCCGTCTTTCTCAATCAAGGTATGAGCGATTAACTTCACCACCATAGCTGTCTCCTCTCTTAGAAAACAAAAAGGACTCTCTTGAGTCCAAGCTTAAGTCATCCACCCTGAGAGAATCGAACTCCCATCTCAAGAACCGGAATCTTACGTGATATCCATTACACTAAGGGTGGCAACTTATTCATTATAACTAATTTTTCATAAAAAAACAAGCCTAAATAGCTCCTTTTATAAAATTCTTAATGTAGATCAAATCAAAAAGATTAACCCTAAAAGAAAGTTAATCTTTTAATCTCTTATTTCTTTTCAATATGATCCGCTAGTTCTTCTTGGGCTTTTTTGTTAGATTCTAAGGTTTTTTCTTGCCATTTTTTCTTAGCTTCTTCATATTCTTTGGTCGTTACAATCTCACTTCTGAGTTTCGTATATTTAAAGTTGAAGCCGGATCCCTTGATTCCAACGAGTGAATAGGCACGACTGAAAGGTTTGGACTTACTTACAGAAGGACTACCGCCTCCTGAAATGGTCGGCATGATAATCCCACTATCCAGCAACCAAGCTTGTGCATCCGCATATTTTTCATAGCGAACTTTCACATCTGTTGTTTCAGCATTTGCTTCTTCCAACATCTTAGTATAAGTGTCCAAGCCCAGCTCTTTCATCTTGTCCATATCTTGGCCTGGCTCAAAACCAAAGTTTTGCAAGCTAGCGCCATTATTTACATTTAGAGTATCTAAGTAGGTAGATGGGTCTTGATAGTCAGCTGACCAGCCCCCTGTATAGAAGTCATAGTCCTTTTGAGCTGCAGTATTTGCAAAATAGGTGATATTGTTCAAATCATCCACACTAATCTTCTGCAGGTCAATCACTACATTTTCTGCACCCAAGGTTGATTCAATTGATTGTTTTACTGAGCTTGCCCATTGGATACTCACCTTGTCAGCCTGGTCTACAGGAAGGTCCAAATGAATTGGGAATTGAACTCCCTTAGACTCTAAAGCTTCCTTAGCTTTAGCAAATCTTGCCTTAGCTTTTTCTGGATTATAATAAGCATCTTGAGCATCTGTCAGGTCGATATTCGCCCATTCTGTACCATAATTCACTAATTTAGAGGCAACAACTTGGCCAAAAGTTTGATCGCCAATTTGAACAAATGTTGGAGGGACAAGCGTATTTCTCAACAGCTTGGTAGCTCCATCTTTACCATTACTTTGCGCACCATAAGAAGTCCGGTCAAGGGCAAAATTGACGGCCTGACGGAAGTCCTTATTTAAAACCGCTTCTTTTGTTGCATTCTTTTGATCATCACTTGTTTTGGAAGTGTGATTGTATGATTGACGGTTGAAGTTGAAATTAAAGTAATATGAGGTCGCATCCTGTGGGCTATAAAGGATATTGTCCGCATATTTCTTCTTAACTGCCGCAAATCCTGAAGTATTCGGATAGAGACGGGCACCACTATAAGCACCATCACTGAAGTTGCGAATCAAAGATTCTTGGTCCGATCCATCATAGTAGGTTAATTTAACATGTTCTAGACTGACCCTGTCTTTATCGTAATAATTTGGATTCTTAACGAATTCCATAGACGATTTAGAAGTCAAAGATTTCAAAAGGAAAGGACCGTTGTAAAGAATACTTGATGGATCAACAGAACCAAAATCTTTTCCTTTAGACTTCAAAAATTCTTCATTGACAGGGAACAAGATATTATTCGTAGTTTTAGAGTTCCAATAAGGCTCTGGGCGTGTCAGCGTGTATTGAACAGTATAATCATCTACTGCCTTCACTCCGACTTTTGAAAAGTCTTTTTCGTCGCCTTTGACATAGGCATCCAAGCCACTAATTGAGTCCTGAATTAAGTAAAGGGCTTCAGACTTCTGGTCAGCCACATATTTAAGTCCAGTCACAAAGTCTTGAGCTTTCACACTTGCGACTTCTTCGCCATCAACATTGAACCACTTAGCATCCTTACGAAGCTTATATGTGTAAGTCAGGCCATCTTGAGAAACTGTCCATGATTCTGCAAGAGAAGGAACTAGATTTCCATATTCATCATTTTCCAAGAGACCATCCACAAGGTTTGTAATAACGTCTGATGTAGTTGCACGGTTAGTGGTCAGGTAGTTCAAGCTATCTGGATCACTGGCATAAACATAAGAATATGTAGTTGTGCTGGATGAAGATTTGCCACATGCTGACAAGAATACTCCTGCACTGAGTACCACTCCAGTAGCTAAAAGCATTTTTGATACTTTCATAAATACACCTCCAAAAATTGAGAGAAAAGTCCAAGAATAAGAGGATCGGAAATAAAGATAAGCCCTTATTTTATTTAGTATTCTCTTAGTTCAATTTCTATGTTATATTTTATAACATAAGCTATTATACCAGAATTCTGATAAAAAGTAAATAGAGGAATCAGAGAGTGATTATGGAAAATTTCTGAAAACTACCTCCAACCAATCCAATTGACAAATATACAGATTAAGCATATAATAAACTCAATGTAAACAAACGAGGAAATCACCGTGAATTCTAATTATATTAACCGCCTCAAGCGCTCCGAGGGACAGTTAAGAGGCATTCAAAAAATGATTGAAGAGGACAGGGAATGTTCAGATATTCTCACACAGTTATTAGCCGTCCGCTCCAGCGTTGACCGTGTTATTGAGATGGTTATTACTGAGAATTTAACGGATTGCCTAGAAAATCCATCTGATGATCCGAAAAAGCAAAGGGAAAGAATAGAGAAAGCTATTCATTTTCTGGTAAATCGAAAATAAGAAGAAGAGGAAAAAAGGATTCAAGCAACGACTTGAATCCTTTTTATCTTTTATTCCGTCTCTCCAGACCAAGCGTTCATGCCACCTGATACGTTGGTCACATCGAAGCCCTGCATGGCAAGAAATTGGCAAGCAGTCGCTGAACGCGCTCCTCCTTGGCAAATGACATAGTATTTGTAGTTAGGATTCAGCTTTTTATAGCCAGTTTCCAACTCACTAAGCGGAAGATTTCCAGCATTTGGGATATGACCCGCTTGAAATTCATGTCTTTCGCGCACATCTACGATGGCCAATTTTTCAGATTGATACTGCTTTTCTAAGTCAGCTGCTGATATAGTTTTCATTTTTCTACTCCTTCTGGTTTTACCATTTTATACAAAGCATAAGCTCCGTCTAGATTTTTCACTGCAAATCCTGCTTGTTTTAAGATTCGCTCGGCAATATAGCTGCGCAGACCGCTGTGGCAGCTCACGATATATTCTGCTTCCTTATCCAGCTCAGCCAAGCGTTCTCTGAGTTCATTCAGCGGAATATGGACTGTTTTATCTGCCTTCAGGCGTCCTTGCTTAAACTCATTGAGTGTCCGGACATCTAAAAAGACTTTCCCACTAGCCAACTCGTCTTCTAGCTGGTGCCATTGGATATTTTCACTCAAGCCTTCCGCTAGATTCATAGCTGCATAGCCCAGCATATTGACCGGATCCTTGGCTGAGCCAAAAGGTGGTGCATAGGTGAACTCCAGCTCTGGCAAATCAAAAATCGTGAGATTGCCCTTGATAGCTGTCGCCAAAATATCAATCCGCTTGTCAACGCCTTTTTTACCCACACCTTGAGCACCATAGATTTTTCCAGTTTTTGGCTCAAAGAGCAATTTCAAGGTCAAGTCAGTCGCACCTGGATAGTAGCCTGCATGATCCTTACCGCTGACATGAATCGCTTGATAAGGCAGCTGATTTTGCTGAAGGAAACGCTCGTTCAGGCCTGTCGAAGCGGCTGTCATGTCAAAGACACGCACAATAGCCGTGCCAATGCTTCCCTTATTCTTCCGCTCCAAGCCAGCAAGCACATCTGCCACCTGACGTCCTTGTCGATTAGCAGGCGAAGCTAGAGCAATCAAAGCATCATCACCAGTAATTTCCTGCTTGACAAGGATGGCGTCTCCGACTGCAAAAATATCTTTCTGGCTCGTCTCATAATGTTCATCAACTAAGATGCCCCCACGAAGACCTGTCTCAATACCTGCTGCCTTGGCCAAGCTATTTTCAGGCTGGACCCCGACAGAGAGAATGGTCACATCTGAAGCCAATTTTTGACCATCTTCCAAGACGATTACTTTGCCATTTTCTTCGAAGCGAGTAGCTGACTGGGAAGTAATGACCTTCACTCCCTTGTCCGCTAATTCAGCTTGGACAAAAGCTGCCATTTCCTCATCCAGCGGTGGCAAAACATGCGGCGCTTTTTCTACGATTGTTACATTCAAGCCACGCTTGCGTAGATTTTCAGCCGTTTCCAGACCGATAAATCCAGCACCTACGACAACAGCCTCTTGTGGCTCTTTATCCAAGGCTAACATGATCTGATCCAAGTCTGGAACATTGCGCAAAGTGAATACATTAGTTGCTTCTGAAAGTCCTTCAATCTCAGGAATAAAAGGCTTCGCCCCCGGTGAAAGAATCAGCTTGTCATACTGCTCTGTGAACTCTGAACCGTCATGAGATACCGTCACCGTATGATCTTCAGGCGAAATTTTCACCACCTCATGAAAAGGTCGCACATCCAAGTTAAAACGCGCCTTGAGACTTTCAGGTGTTTGAACCAAGAGAGCATCTCGCTCAGCAATTTCACCAGAAATATAATAAGGCAGACCGCAGTTCGCAAAAGATACAAAAGGACCTTTTTCAAAAATCACAATTTCAGCATCTTCCATCATCCGTCTTAAACGTGTTGCCGCAGACATACCGCCTGCAACTCCACCAACGATAATAATTTTCATTGTTTAACCCCTTCTACTTAATGGTTTTCCCTGTCCAAGCGCTCATACCACCGCGGACATTGACAACATCATAGCCCTTTTTCTTCAGCTTTTTCGCTGCCATCTTGCTCCGCACGCCTGAATGGCAAATAACGTAAATCGTCTCCTTTTTAGCTGGAGCAAATTGACCAATTTGGCTCAAAGGAATATTCTGGGCCTCTTTGATATGTCCTCTACGAAATTCGGATGGTGTCCGTACATCAATTAGTTGGATATTGGACTTCAATCGCTTCTCCAACTCATCCGTTGAAATACTATCTATCTTTGTAAAAAAATGAAACATATTTTTTCTCCTTTATACCCCTATAGGGTATATTAAAACACTAAGAAGAGAAAATGTCAAGGAAACGATTTCAAAACTAAATAAATCAGCAGATATTGCCGATTTATTTTTTAAAATTCAAAATTGGGATTTTTCTTTTGTCCGCTTCTTTTTCGGTTCTTGTCTTTGTTAGCCAGTCTTCAGTGAAATTTAAACATTCATAAGCACTACTTTTTTTGAAGACTTCATACCATGCAGCGTCTTTACAAATCGTACTATAGTCAATAGAGAAATTAATCAAGTCTAGCTTATACTTTTCCATAAGTTCCATTGCTTCACTTGTTAGTTTTACGTTTTGGAGTTCATTATAAATTTTAACATCCAGTTGAAAATACTCTTGATCCGTTAAATTATCATGATATTTGGAAAATATAAAAAATATCTTTTTTTCTTTAATCTTGGGAAATTTTACAGGCAAAGGCAGTTTTTTATTATCTTGATCTTCAAAATAATCTATTTCAGCAAAAAAATCCATTAAATAACATAAAAAATAAGAATCCAAATCATCGAAACTAATATCTCCCTCACCTTTAGTAGATAAGCTCACTCTGTATAAATTTGTATCCAATTCAACAAAGTCTCTTCCTTCATTTCTACGTTTTAATTCTTCTAAAATTGGCAGGAAGATATTGTAGTTTAACTTTTTCTTATTAAATTCTTTATCCAATTCAGCATAATATTCTAAAGTAGTCAAAATCAAACGTTCATTCATATTTTCAGAAAGAAAATTATCTTTAAAAAATTGTTCTTGAACTTCATTATCCAAATCATATAAATAGTTGGCAGCGTAAAATTCTTGGAAAATATTATGAACAAAATAGTAAGATTGTCCCTCTTTATGTATGATACATAGACAAGTTATCAAATCAGCAAGCAAATCTTCAGCTCGTGTTGAAGATTTGCCTTCATCATTTAATACCCTATCTAGCAAAGAAAGAATCTCACTTTCTGTAAACTCTGATTTCTTTCCATTATTTTCAAAATAAGTGAGAAAACATAGATGAGAAATCACTCGCATCATCGTAGACTCAGGTAAGTCGGTTTTAAACTCTCTAGTTAGAGCAACTAACTTTGAATGATCATGTTCTTTATAGAGCAGTCGGTAAGAATCTTTGATAAATGTAGCTTTTTCAGTCGGAAAACTTGCATTTCTTTCAAACATTTGTAGCATCAAAAAAAGCAATATTGGATTTTCTGCAAATGATTGATATTCATCATATAAATGTACTTCCAAACTATTGATAAATCGTTCAAACACCTCTTCTTTTAACTCTGCTATAGGCAATTTACTGATACGCCTTATTAAGGCTATCGCTTCGTCTTTACTTAAGCCATTCGTTTCGTAGGGATGAAATAAAGAGGCATTATTTATATGATTAAAAGGTAATTTTCGGCTAGTCACAAGGATTGGATTATTAGAATATTTAGTGGCTAATTCTTCTATCTCTGTCGCAGCTTGTTCCATATTATTTGAAGATATTTCATCAAAAGCATCCAAAAGAAAAATAAAGCGCCCTTTTTCTGCCATATATTCAAAATACTTAAATTCTAAATCAAACCCTAATACTTTAGCTTCTTCATATATAAAATTTAAAAATTCCCTTCTTTTCTTCGAATCAAAATTATATTTCCTCAATTCAATATAAATGGGAATTCTTTGATTATTATTACTCGTAGCTTTTTCAATCTCCTTAAGAAAAAAGTACTTCAGCATGGTTGATTTACCAATGCCACCATATCCATAAATCCAAGCATTATCCGATTCTTTTAAAATATTATCTAAATCAGCAGTATAACATCTCACATCATTTATTTCTGATTTTAGATAAGTGGGCTGAAAAATAGAAAACAAATCGATATTATTTGTACCGCTTAGGACAAATGGAATATTCTTCACTCTCTTAAACGAACCCTCAAAATAAGATGTAAAACTTTTATTAAATCTAGTTTCAAATTTTTCCCAATTATCTACACCAAAATCCACCAATTCATCTTTTAATTGAATCAACGTATTATTTAACAAAGCTGAAATAGCTAAACCTAAAAATTCCATATTGCCCTCCTTAGAATATCCTTATAACAACTCTATTATACAAAAAAAACATTGCATGTAGCAACTGTTTCTTTTGAAGCGATTTCATTTTCTCCAAAAATAAAAATCCCAATCTTGAGACAGGGATTTTTATCAATAATGAATTATTTCGCAATTGGGTAAACTGATACTTGTTTCTTATCGCGACCTTTACGTTCAAAGCGTACTACGCCTTCAACTTTTGCGAACAATGTATCATCTCCACCGCGGCCAACGTTAACACCTGGGTAGATGTGTGTACCGCGTTGACGGTAAAGGATAGATCCTCCAGTTACAGTTTGTCCGTCAGCTGCTTTAGCTCCAAGACGTTTTGCTTGTGAATCACGTCCGTTTGACGTTGAACCTCCACCTTTTTTGTGGGCGAAAAGTTGCAAGCTTGCAAGATTCATTTTTAACATAGTGTTTTTCCTCCGTGTTAGTTTTCTGTGATAACTCTAGTTTGGACGAACTCAGAAGAGTTCTCCGATAAGTTTGCCATTCCCAAGAAAAATGATTCAAAGAAAAGCTGAGTCATTTCTCTCTGATGCGGCGGAATATCCATAGGGATTTCTACTCGTAAATATCCGCCTTCTTCTTCGTTTAATTCTAGGATTGGTTCATAGCCTGCAAATTTTTCAATTGAATTGATGAAATTTATGGCAAGCGTAGAAACCGATGCACACACGACATCAAAGCCGTATTCGCCACTTCCGGCGTGTCCAGTAATTTCCGCACTCCTCAGCTCGCCATCTTCGGCTTTCTCAAAGACTGCCTGTATCATGTGTTCTCCTGTAAATTAAGCGTTGATTGCGTTGATGACAACTTTAGTGTAAGGTTGACGGTGACCTTGTTTGCGGTGGCTACCTTTTTTAGGTTTGTACTTGAAAGTGACGACTTTCTTTTGTTTTCCTTGTTTTTCAACAGTTCCAACTACAGTAGCTCCAGAAACAAGCGGAGTTCCGACAACAGTTTTATCACCACCAACAAGAACAACTTCGTTAAAAGTCACTTCTTGACCAGCTTCAACATCCAATTTTTCAACGTAGATAGCTTGACCAACTTCAACTTTAACTTGTTTTCCGCCAGTTTTAATGATTGCGTATGTGCTCATTATGCACCTCCTATGATTTTTTGGGGTTTCCCCGTATTTTTGTGAAGACTCGCCTAGCATCGTGGGACGAACCACTTTATACTCACTATGTGAGTAACGATGTTCGAGCGGTTGCACAGGCCGTGCATAGTCAACATTCTTAGTATAGCACTTCTACTAACCTTTTGCAAGTAATTTTATTTAATGAAAACGGATTTTCCACTAAATATCCTCATTCTGTACTTCCATTTATTTAAAATATACAATCTGCCCTTCTTGATTGACATGAACCTCAATAGCTATCGGAGGCTTCAAATGTTTTTTAGCTGATCTGGCAAGACTTTTATTACTATCTGAAACATTGACCTCTCGCTCTTTTCCATCAACGTTAATAGTAAAGGTAATACGAGAATAGGTAGACTTACTTCCTCCGGTCTCGGTATCAACACCAGTCACTAAAGCCGATTTTAGCTCGGTTATCTGATTAGTAAAATAATGATAGCGCCAAATACCATTGGTCATTCGATATCCTTCATAAGCAGGAAAGATAAAAAACATAAGAAGAACGCCAATTATTGTGACAAAAATAGCTCTGCCCTTACTTTTATGGCTTTGACATATGATTTTCCATTTATTCCTCATGGCCTTCTTGACAGAGCCAGCTTCCTTAATACTTAAATGAAATCCCCAAAATAAGAGAGCATACAAGCTCAGGAAAATCTGAAAATGAACTAAGAGACCAAGTAAATAAGTCCAACTGGGTATTCCAAACAGCAAAGCATTATCTTGTCCATCTTTCCAAGACAATGCCCCCATGAGCCCACTCAAGAAATAATCCCACTCGTTCATAAATATCCCCTTTTATCTTCAGCATCAATGGAAATAGCTTCCAGATTCTTTTAGCAGAAAGATACTCCGTAAACTCTTATAACAAGTCCTCAATCAGCTCGTCAACTTCATCAGTCTCTGCTTGTGGTCTGATTTCTGTAATCATGATGCCTGCAACAGCGCGTTCTACCAAGCCTTCAACATCTAGACGAGCTTCGTACTGCTCAGCATTCTTGATTTTTGGATTGGTTTTAGGTCGATCTGGTGCAAAAATAGTACAGCAGTCTTCAAATGGCTGGATAGAAATTTGGAAAGTATCGATTTTTTCTGCAATCTCAATGATTTCCAGCTTATCCATCGTCACAACAGGACGGATAACCGGTGTATTGGTCACGGCGTTAATAGCCTGCATACTCTCGATGGTTTGACTTGCCACCTGACCTAGACTTTCTCCATTGATAATGACTTGACCGCCCCGCTCCTCCCGAATCCGGTCTGTAATACGCATCATAAAGCGACGAGTCAGTGTCATCAGGTAGGCTTCTGGAGCCTTGGCCTTGATTTCCTCCTGAATCTCTGTAAAAGGCACTTCGATAAACTGGATATTGCCGCCAAACTTGGTCAATTTTCGTGTCAAATCTTGAGCTTTTTTCAACGCGCCTGGACTGGTGTAAGGCGGACTGGCAAAGTGAACCGCCTCGATGTCTACACCGCGCTTGAGAGCCAAATAGCCCGCCACTGGTGAGTCAATCCCACCAGACAGCATGAGCATACCCTTTCCTGAAGTGCCAACTGGCAAGCCTCCAGCGCCACGAATGGTCTCATAGGAGATATAAGCCGCTTCTTCACGAATCTCGACACGCAGCTCAATATCTGGCGCTTTCATCTTGACCTGAACATTTGGAATGGCCTTAAAGACAGCATCTCCAAGCGTCTGGTTCAGCTCGCGACTATCCAATTCAAAGCTGTGATCACTGCGTTTGCTGGAAATCTTAAAGGTCATGCCCTCTTGATAGACTTCCTTCATGATGGTTTGGACAGCTTCGATTAGGGCTGGTACCGATTTTTCAATTTTGTAAGACGGCGAGAAATTCTGAATCCCAAAAATCTGCTTGAGCGACTCAGCGACGGGCTGATAGTCTGTTCCATGCAGATAGACATGAGTTCGGTCACGGTCAGCCTTGACATGGACCTGCGGATAGACTGACAAAACAGCCTGAATATTACGTTTGAGTTTGTTAATAAAGCGCATGCGGTTCTTGCCCTTAGTAGACAGCTCACCATAGCGCACCATAATTTCTGAATATTGCATTGTTTACCTTACTTTTCTGGTTTTTTCGTAAATAATTTTAAAAGTTGTCAAAAACTGCTCCATCTGGCTCATATCATTATCAAGATCCAAACTGATACGGACAGCAGTTTGAGACAGAGACTTTTCGACCCCCATAGCAATCAGCGTACCTGCTGGCTTACCGGCCTTAGAAGAGCAAGCGCTAGTCGTCGAGATATAGATCTCGTAGTCTTCAAATGCATGGACGACGACTTCACCCCGCACTCCCTTGATACCAAAGGTCAGGATATGAGGCGCAAAATCTTCCAAGCCTGAGAAGACCACCACGTCGGGATACTTCTGCAGCTCTTCAAGGATAATCGCCTTCATCTTTGCTGTTCGTTTGGCAAATACTTCTTGCTGTTCCATGGATAAACGTAGGGCCTTGGCCGTGGCTGCAATGCCGGCTAAGTTTTCCGTCGTTGATCGCTTGTCTGACTCCTGGCCGCCACCAGTTAAGAGAGGGCTGATTTTCTTACCAGACTTGATATAGACAAATCCTACACCACGAAGGCCGTGAAATTTATGACTGGAAAATGTTGCAAAATCCACGCGATCCGTCAGATAAGCAGCTGTCGGAATCTTCGTAACAGCCTGGACAGCATCCACGTGAAAGGAAATAGTCGGCTTGTCTGCTAGCAGTTCGGATATTTTCTGAATGGGCTGAATACTGCCGATTTCATTATTGACAGCCATGATCGAGATCAGAGTGGTGTCTGGTCGAATCAGCTCCGCCAGCTTGTCTACCTCAACAAAACCTGCCTTATCAACTGGAGCAAAATCGACTTCAAATCCCTGACTCTGCAACCAGAGGGCTGATTCTTTAACCGCCGGATGCTCGATGTTAGATACGATAATGTGTTTGCCAAAAGGAATCTTTTCAAAAGCAACTCCCTTAAGTACCCAGTTGTCCCCTTCTGTCCCTCCAGACGTAAAAAAAATCTCCGACGAAGACTTACCTAAAAGCTCTGCTATTTGACGGCGAGAGGCTTCTAAGAGACGGGTCGCCTGACTGCCCAAACTATGCAGACTAGAAGGATTACCCCAGATTTTAGAAGCCACTTCTGTGTAGGTAGCCAGCACCTCTGGATAGGGCTTGGTTGTCGCTGAATTATCTAAATAAATCATCTTTTTCCTCTGTATTTATCAGTAAAAATCAATACTCCTATTGTAACACGAAACGAGCCTAGGAACAAGAAAAGGGCGCAGTTCCTACCTGATAAATTTAGGAACCGGCCCTGAAGACGATTACTGCGCCTCGCCAATCATATCTAATTTTTTTAAATAATCCTCAATTAGGAAAGCTGTTTCTTCAATTGATTTATCTGTAATATTGATGACCTCCGTCTGATATTTTCTAAAGACTTCTTTGGAATAGTCTAATTCCTGATAAATCTTCTCCAAATCTGTGTAGCTGGTCGAGTGGGACAGCCCCAGCGAATTGAGGCGGTTGCTACGAATTTTGACTAATTTTTCTGGCTCACAGACCAGACCGATCATCCTACGCTTGTCCACCTTATCTAAAACTTGAGGAAGCGGGACTTCTGGAATCAAAGGTAAATTGGAAACTTTGTAGCCCTTATTGGCCAAAAAAATGCTGAGAGGAGTTTTTGAAGTCCGTGAAACCCCTAGTAGAACTATATCCGACTCCAAAAATCCCTGTGGAGATTTGCCATCATCATACTTTACTGCAAACTCTATCGCTGATATTTTATTAAAATATTCCGTATCCAAACGGTGCAAAGTTCCTGGTATCTCAATCGGGCTAATCCCAGTCTTTTCTCCTATGATTTCAAAGAAAGGGTGCATGAGATCAATGTAGGACAGCTTGTGGTTTTGACTAAATTCTCTAGCTAGTCTAGCTAATTCTCCATTTACCAAGGTACTGATGACCAAGGAATCATCTTTTAAAGCATCTTGCAAAATTTCCAGCAATTCTTGCTCCTTATCTATAAAAGGAAAACGGTAGCTATTATTAAATGTCAAATCTGGATACTGCGCACTTACAGCTGACAAGAGTCGCTGCGAGGTTCCTCCTAAAGAATCCGAAATGCTATATACAATAATTTCTTTCTTCATTGTCACTACTCCTGTCTCTTTACTTCCGCTTGGCGTGCTTCCTGAATGATATAGTCCAGCAGAGCCGTCTTAGTCACCGTTCCTAAAATCTTGCGCTCATTATCTTTCTCTACCACAGGCAGGGAGTCAATGGCAAAATCCTGCAAAAGAGCGGCCACCTCTAGTATATTCATATCTTTATGGCAGGTTCTAAGATGAGGCATCCGTGTCATACAAACTGCAATAGGCGTTGTTCCGATACTACTGGATAAAGCCGCTCGTAGCAAATCCTTGCGCGAGGCAATTCCTAAGAGTAGCTTCTTTTCATCAATGACATAAAGAACATCCGCGTCATACATAAAGAGCCTTATCACCGCATCCTGTATGGAAGTGTCTTGAGGCACCAAAACTGGAGAAACCATAATATCTTCCGCTTTCTTGCGAAAAGTGTCAAAGAAAAACAAGGTCTCTAAATCATTCCCTGAATAAGTATAGCCAACCTTTGGCGTCGCTTTTAAAATGCCAACCAGCGTCAAAAAGGACAGGTCTGAGCGTAAAGTTGCTCTAGAAATTTCCATCAGTTCCGAAATCTTTTCCCCGCTGACGGGCTGCTCTTTCTTGACAATGTCAACAATCTGATTTTGGCGTGCTGATAATTCCAATGCAATATGTCTCCTTTTTAGAGATAGAATACTCTATTTATCATCTTTTTCTGTAATATTATATCATATTTTTATCTTATATCAATGAAATATAACGATTTTTTCCGTTGACAAATATATGTGATGTATATTAGAATATAAGCAAGATATATATGACACATTTTTATCTATTTGGAGGTAAGATATGACGAAATGGATTTATTCCTTTGAGGAAGGACGAGCCGAGCAAAATGCTCTTTTGGGTGGCAAAGGTGCTAATTTAGCTGAAATGACCAATTTAGGTTTGCCAGTTCCGCCGGGATTCACCATTACGACGGAAGCCTGTATGCATTTTTTAAATAAGCCCTCCTTTTTTGAAGAAAATTTAAGAGAGAATGTCTTGCAGGCTATTTCTGAATTGGAGCAAAAAACCGGACAATACTTTTCAGGGAACGAAGAGGAGCAACTGCTAGTCTCTGTTCGCAGCGGCGCCAAGTTTTCTATGCCTGGCATGATGGATACGATTTTAAACTTAGGATTAAATGACTTGCGAACCCAAACCTTGGCTTCCAAAACCAATATGGCTTTTGCCTATAATTGCTATCGCAGGCTGCTCCAGATGTATGCAGATGTCGTTTTCCAAATTCCAAAAGAAGACTTCGATCACTTGCTCTCCTATTTTGAGAAGAATGCTGGTAAAACTGCCAATGACTTTAGTTTGGAAGAACACCAAGCTCTCATTGATCAGTACAAGCAACTCTACCGTGAGCATTATCAGACTTTTCCTCAAAATCCTAAGGAACAACTCTTCGCTGCCATCAAAGCCGTTTTCCGCTCTTGGAATAATCCACGCGCCCAAGTCTATCGCAAGCTCAATCAGATTCCAGAAGATTTAGGAACCGCCGTTAATATTCAAGTCATGGTCTTTGGCAACTTTGATCAAGAAAGTGGAACTGGTGTCGTCTTCACTCGAAATCCAGCAACTGGTCAAAAAGGCCTCTTTGGCGAATTTCTTTTAAATGCCCAAGGAGAGGATGTCGTTGCTGGTATTCGCACGCCCGAGCCCATTCAAAATCTACAAGAAAAGATGCCAGAAGCCTATGCTGCTTTTCAAGAATATGCCCACATCCTTGAAGATCACTATAAAGATATGCAGGATATCGAATTTACAATCGAAAAGGGCAAGCTCTATATCCTGCAAACCCGTAATGGTAAGCGAACAGTCAAGGCTGCTTTGAAAATCGCTCTACAATTAGTGGAAGAAGGCAAGATAGACAAGTGCGAGGCCATTCGTCGGATTAGCCCGGCTCATATCAATCAGCTGATTCACCCCGTCTTTGATGAAAATAAGC
The DNA here is from genome assembly GCF_030272855.1 of Streptococcus sp. SC1. Classification (NCBI taxonomy): domain Bacteria; kingdom Bacillati; phylum Bacillota; class Bacilli; order Lactobacillales; family Streptococcaceae; genus Streptococcus; species Streptococcus sp. SC1. The sequence continues at coordinate 189,598 of NZ_JAQCMU010000002.1, forward strand.
TCCAGCAAGCGACAATTTTAGCGCAGGGATTGCCAGCCAGTCCCGGTGCTGCAACAGGAAAAATTGTCTTTACTGCTAAGCGAGCCAAAGAACTACATGAAGCTGGCGAAAAAGTTGTGCTGGTCCGCCAAGAAACTTCTCCCGAAGACATAGAAGGAATGATTGTCAGCCAAGCAATTGTCACTAGCCAAGGTGGGATGACCTCACACGCAGCAGTTGTCGCACGAGGAATGGGAACCTGCTGTGTCGCAGGATGTGGAGATCTACTTGTCCAAGAGGACAGCAAAACTATCCAGTGCCGAGATATCTTGCTCAATGAAGGAGATATTCTATCCGTAGATGGTTGGACTGGTTTTCTTTATCTGGGGCAAATCCCGACGGTCTCTGTAAAAAATGATCAGGATTTGCAGCTCTTGCTGACTTGGGCTGATGAAGTAGCTAAACTTACAGTCCGCGCCAATGCTGAAACGATTCAAGATTTGCAAACCGCTATTAGCTTCGGAGCGCAAGGTACTGGACTAGCAAGAACCGAGCATATGTTTTTCGGTGAGGACAGAATCCTGCAAATGAGGAAATTAATTCTGGCCGAAAATGAGATAGAAAGACGGGAGGCACTTGCTCATCTCCTCGATTACCAAGTAGAAGACTTCTATCAGATGTTCCAGACAGTTGGCGAAAAGCCTATGATTGTCCGCCTACTGGATCCTCCTATGCACGAATTTCTCCCTAAAGACCAGCTGGAAATTTCCCTGCTGGCTGAAAAACTCAATAAAAATGCAAGTCAACTAGAAAGAAAAATCATGCAATTGCAAGAAACAAATCCTATGCTAGGCCATCGCGGCTGTCGCTTGGGAATCACCTCGCCAGATATCTATAAGATGCAAATAGAAGCTATCTTTAGCAGCGCCATTCGACTGCAGCAAGAAGGAAATCCAGTCCGTCCTGAAATTATGATTCCGTTGATTGCTACGAAATCAGAGCTTGTTTATCTCAAAGAGCTGCTCATCAAGCATATCGAATGGATTTTCAAAAGGTATCAATGCCCGCCATTCCCATATGACATTGGTACCATGATCGAACTGCCAAGAGCCTGCTTCATTGCTGATCAGTTGGCTCAAGAAGCCGACTTCTTCAGCTTTGGAACCAATGACTTGACCCAGATGACTTTTGGCTTTTCAAGGGATGATATCGGAAAATTCCTCAACGACTATAAAGAGAAAAAGTTGCTCACCCAGGATCCCTTCCAAAGCCTTGACCAAGATGGTGTCGGCCAATTGATGAAATTGGCCATTGAAAAAGCTCGCCAAGTAGATCCAACCTTGTCCATCGGAGTTTGTGGCGAAGTTGGCGGTGATCCAGCTTCCATTCCTTTCTTACAAGAAATAGGAGTCACTTATGTCTCCTGCTCCCCTTATCGAGTCCCAGCAGCTCGGCTAGCTGTGGCGCAAGCTGCCCTTAACTCTAAATAGCTCTACCATTTTGATAAAACAAACAGCTCTAAGAGGCCTATCTCTCCGCCTTTTAGAGCTGTTGTCCTTCATTCTATTGTGTGCGTTTTCATTTAAAAAATTCAGATTTTTGGAAGACTTTTCTAAATAAAAGACGTATAATAAATTAAGAACGAAAAGGAGCGACTTTTACATGGAAAAATATTCTCGCAGAGAAAAAAATAACAGCACTTCAAATCGAAAACCAGCTAGTCAGCATATCAAAACTGGCTTTTCTGCCCTACAAAAGACTATTGCTACAATTGCCAGTCTTCTTTCAATCGTCATTGCTTGCTTTACCATCATGAACCTTATGAACAACAATGACTCAAAATCAAAAATTGATACAGGCAACTCGACTACAACTACTACCATTATCAAAGAGGTAGAAAAAGAGTCTACATCTGTTAGCTCGACTCCAACAGAAACTTCTGCTGCTACTGAGACAGAAACATCCTCAAGCTCTTCAAGCGCAGAAACGAATACGAGCCATACAACTACTTCCATTGACAGCAGTTCGACAAGCCAAGACCAGCATACAACAACAGAGTCCAGCACTCAAGCATCCAACTAGAGACATTTGGAAGAGTGCCCCTTATCCAATCTATCCAAAAAGCCTGAATTTTACTCAGGCTTTTTTCTGTTGCCAGCCTTCTTTTACTATTTGAGAAAAATTATTAAGCTTTCTCTAAATCTTGGAGACAAAAAACTATGAGATCAAGAAGCCTCCCAGTTTTTCCAGAAATCAAAGTTCCAAAATTTGATAATCATAACCAAGATGAGTCAAGAACTTAAAAAGATCTTGGGTTGCGACAAAAATCGTCTTTTCATTGGTATTGGGATGGAAAGTCATGATATCCTCTGTTACAATGTCCTTGTCAAAATAGACCTGAATGTCTCGCTCTGGATTATTCAGAAGTCCAAAAGGCGATACCGTTCCTGGTGGCAGCTGCATTTTTTCATAGAGAGAATCCGCTGAAGCCATGCGGATGCGGTTGGCTGAGACCAAGTCTTTAAACAAGTCCATATCTAGACTCTTTTGGTCATCCATAATCAGCAGATAATATTGAGTTTTCTTTTTATTGGTCAAAAACATGGACTTAGTCCGGACTCCTTCCATTCCTTCAATATAGCTATCTGCCTGCTCTGTCGTAAATACAGGTGGGTGCTCCACCACATCAAAGGTGATTCCCAACTCTTGCAACTTATTAGCTACTTGTTGATAAGCATCCATAGTTTTCCTCCTTTATTGATGAATAATCTTTTGTACCAACGCTTGCAATTCTGGCACCACTTCTGCCTCAAACCAAGGATTTTTCGCCATCCATATTTGATTGCGGGGCGATGGATGAACCAAGGGAAAAAAATCTGGTAGGTAGTCTTGATAATGCTGGACCGTCTCGGTCAGCTTGACTGTACCTTTTTGATGCAGATAGTATTTCTGTGCATACTGACCAATCAAGATAGTCAACTCAATATCTGGTAGGAGCTCTAAAATCGGCTGATGCCATTTCTCAGCAAAGCCTTTACGAGGCGGTAAATCTCCAGACTTTCCATGCCCTGGGAAATAAAAATCCATGGGCAGAACCGCAAAATATCCAGACTGATAGAAAGTTTCTTCATCAACACCCAACCATTCTCTCAAGCGGTCACCACTCTTGTCCTTCCAGTAAAGCCCCGCTTGCTGGGTTTTCAGACCCGGCGCTTGACCGACAATGTTAATCCGAGCATTCTTAGGCGCTGCAAAAAGTGGCTTAATGCCCTGCTCTGTGAAAGTTTGATTCTGTGGGTCAGCTATAATGGCCTTGGTAATATCTTCTATTGTCTGCATCATATTTCCTCCCTTGAAAAGAAACTCACCTGGCATAGCCAAATGAGTTCTTATTTTATTTGATCAATTCGTAGATAGCTTCAGCATAGATTGCAGCCGCACGGAATAGATCTTCAACATCGATAAATTCATTGGCTTGGTGCATAGTATCGATATAATCTGGGAACATAGCGCCATAAGCAACACCACGTTTCAAGAGGCGTCCAAAGGTACCACCACCGATCACTTGCTCATGACCTTTCAGTCCAGTTTGTTTTTCATAAACAGCCAGCAAGGTCTGCACCAACGGATCTTCCATCGGCACATAGTGAGGAGTATGGCCATGCTCAGACAAGGTCACTTTGGTAACTGGCAACTGCTCCAACACATTCTGAATGGCTTCTGGACTAGTTCCCTTAGGATAGCGAATATTGAGGGCAATTGTATTATCAGCCTTATTTTCGTCAAAACGGAAAACGCCCGCATTCATTGACAGAGCTCCCATCTTCTCATCCACATGAGCAATCTTCAAGTTCTTACCCTCATGGTCATTTAGGAGAATATTTCCAGCCACATCTAGATAATACTTAGCTGGACCCGCAAAGTCAAACTGCGTTAGGAATTTGGCCAAATAGGTTGCACCATTGACACCAGACTGAGGAGAAGCACCGTGAGCAGACTTACCGATAATGGTCACAGTGACTTGGCCACCAGCTAGTTCTTCACAAGTAAAGTCTAATCCATTTTCCTTAGCAAACTGCTCCAATTTATCAACTAGATTTGGCAAGTGACCTGACAAGACAGCTGTACCAGACTCAGGAACCATGTTCTCCCGCAAGCCACCAGTAAAGCTATGCAGGCGTGCTGCGCCAGCATTTTCACCAGCAAAATGCAGGTACTCTGTGATATTTCCTTTTTCACCATTGATAATCGGAAATTCAGCGTCTGGCGAGAAGCCGAAATCAGGCTCAGGCAGGCCTACATGAGCAAAGTAATACTCCATGTCTTTCCAGCCAGACTCTTCATCTGTCCCGACCACAAAGCGCACGCGCTTAGATACAGGCAAGCCCAATTCTTTGATGATTTTCAATCCATAGTAACATGCCATAGTTGGTCCTTTATCATCACTAGAACCACGGGCATAGAGACGACCATCCTTAATCGTCGGTGTATAAGGATCTGTATCCCAACCACTTCCAGCAGGCACCACATCCATATGGGCAAAGATACCCAGTTCTTCTTCTCCTTGACCAAATGTAAAGTGACCAGCATAATTGTCCACATTTTGAGTCGGATAACCATCACGTTCAGCAATCTCCAAGAACTTATGCAAGGCCTTTACAGGACCAGGTCCAAAAGGATGCTCCTTATCTGCCTTAGAATCATCCCGCTCTGAATTAATTTCTAAAAGGCTGAACAAGTCTGCCAATAGAGCCTCTCTACGTTTCTCAACTTCTGCTTTAAAATCAATTGTCATTTTCTCACCTCTATAAAACACTTTGATTTAAAATGAATATTTTGAATTAAATCAAACTATTAAAATCTTACTTTATTAACGCTTTTCAATAATCTCGTCAACTGGTAAACGATAGCTAGGCTCTAGCTTGTCATCTGTATAACCAACGGTAATCAAGAGTTCCGGACGGAAACGCTCATCAATCTCCAAAACATCGTTAACTTTTGATTTATCAAATCCTAGGATGATATTGGAGCCAATACCTTGGTCAGTCAAGGCCAAAACAAGGTTCATAGCCACCAAACCAGCATTAAGGGCCAAGTAATCACTCTTTTGTTGGTCATTATAGCGAGCAAACTCAGCTGGTAAATTTTGCATGTAAAATTGCAGTTGCTCATCAGAAAAATTTTTTACCCCAGCGACACGCGCGATCTTGCGTGCCCGCTTAGCCAAATCTGTATCTGTAAAGAGGGCAATTGTCACTGGAGCTTCCTTGATTTGCTCTTGGTTAGAGCCAAAGGTAATACCCGCTAAAGCTTCATTTCGCTCACGCACTACTACAAACTTCCACGGCTGACTATTATGAGCACTTGGTGCCAAGGTCGCAATCTCAATAGCTGTACGGACATCCTTAGGATCTACCGGTTTGTCATTGAAATGCTTAGTCGCATGACGCTTTTTGTTTAATTCAAGAAATTTCATAATTGGTTTCCTTTTCTAATTTCTGTTACTCTTATTTTACCACAAATTGAAAGAGCTTGCAGAGGTTTTTCACAAAGGATTTTTTCATTCTCTATCAAATAAAGCTGTCTGCCCTTGCCACTTGATAAGATTATTCCCTGGTAGAAGTTTCACTTTATCCATTCTGACTACTTGATTCTCTTCAGCACTTTTTCAAATCACTACAACTTGAGTTTCTTTACTACTCAAAGCCTCTATATAGTTCTTGATTTAACTCAGGAATTTCAACTTTTGGTTCAGGTTTCCGCACGGAAAAATCAATAGCTCCAAACAGTAGAACCAGCAACAAGACAAATATCGTCCACAAAGTCTCTTTTTCTGGAAGAGAGACTCCTTTGGTCGGGAAACCTTTCCAACGAGGATACTGCTGCAAAAATTCATTTATCTTCATCCCATTGGGATAGAGTGTCAAAAAACCATACATGCTAAGAAAGAGAAACGAAAAACTATGCATAGATACCCAACTAAACTGAATCCTCATTTTGAAGGCTTTATAGCCTGACTTAGCCATATAAACCTCTAAGCCAAAAGCTATAATCATCAAGATAAAGAAAATAAAGACCTGCAGTTTCCAGAGCTTTCTCAATCCTAAGTAAGCCCGTTTATCTTCCTGCTCTTTGCCACCGTCTTTAGTTTCTCTCTCTTGAGTTTGAATTTTTGCTGTAGATTCAGTTACTTCTTGACTTGCTTGAATCTCCTGAACCACCTCATTTTCAGTCTGTGGCTTATGTTTTAGACCATACGCCACCACTTCTTTTAAGACTAGCCTCAGATTTGCTTCAGTTAATTTGTAGGGATACCCGCGTAACGGCCATTTCTTTCTTAGTTCTGGATGATCTGGAAGTGACACCATGATGTAAAAGTGCTGTCCAATCAATGTAATCGTGAAAGAAACCCGATAAAATCTAGATCTTACAAAGAAATAGGCCCTATAAAGGTAGTCGCCTTCCATTTCCTTCGTCGTTTTGTCAAATTCAATCTTACCTAAAAACAGCTCTTCTATCATTTTCTGTATTTCTAAAACCTTTGTATCAACCGTATCCAGACTAAGAGGAGCCTTTAAAATCAGCTCCAAATCAGACATAGAAGCCGTAGAAAGACTCATGCCAGTTTTGTCTTTTTCTAAATGTTCTTCTAAATAAGTCTTACAGTTGCTCAGAAAAGAGGATAAATTAGAGGAATTTAACTGGACTGGACAATCAAGCAACAATTCCTGACTTCCTACACTAGCATCTAAGGGGACAATATCTCTCACAATGAAATCTTGTTCTAGCAGCTCCAGAGTAAAAGAAGCTCTGTAGCTAGGTAATATACTTGTAATAATGACTCGATAATCTTCGTCCTTTTCGACAAGTTTCTCCCACTTATCCGTTTTCGTTTTCCCATCGAAAATATTTTCAATCATCGCTTCAATAGCTCGTATCTTCAGATAATCATTTTCAGGAGTAAGAGGTTCCAGAAAAATCTGTTCTGGCTGATCTAGGTAGGTTTTTATTCTTCCCAGTCCCTCTTCCAAATTTTCTGGCCAATACTTGTATTGTATCCCGTATGTAGGTTTTTCACCCCACTTCAAGTGTAAATCGCTGCCGTCTACTAAAATATCCAACTTTTCTTTATAATTTTCTAGATTGATTTTAAAGAGAAAAGTCGGACAATATGAACTCAAGACAATATCATAAATTCCTTCTATTTCAAAAGCAGTTCCAAATTTTTTCTGGAGCTCTGCACGGATATCCTTCTCCAAATGTTCTTTATGCTTGTCAAAATTCAGCCCCATCTGTCTTCAACTTTCTTTTTGTTTTACTTTTCAAAAACAGCCCCACCACACATTTGGTCGCATGAAAAGCATTTTGCCTCTGCTTTTCTATCATTCAACTAGAGATTGTCGCAAGCATTAAGTTTGAGTACTGTTCTTCACTTCCTCAAACCACTTTTCAAATTCTAAACGTGGAAGCAATTCTTCGTCCTTATCATAACGACCTTCATAGCTATAGCGACTGTCAAGGCTGTTTTTCTGAGCATCATAAATCAACCACATTTCAGTTGGATGTTCACGATTGTATTCTTGGCACAGCTTAACCATTCTTTCTATATCTTGTGCCCCAATTCTTAATAGACTAAACTGAATTTCATCTGAACTATCTATTTCATTAGGAAGGTAACCCGCAATATCATCTCTATCCAGATAATGATTATTAGTTTTAAAAAATACATCAAATCTATAAAAACCATCAGCAACACAATAAATAAAAATTTTATCTGCCTGATTTTGGACATATTCCATTGCTAGTGAAATCATACTAGCCTGAACTTCCATAAATTTGTCTTCAAATTGTGTCATATTATTCTCCTACTGCTGCTCGCCTTGCACTTCCTCAAACCACTTTTCAAACTCTTCACTAGGCAATAGCTCTAAGTCATCATCCTTGTCATAACGTCCTTCATAGCTATAGCGACTGTCAAGACTATTTGTCTGAGCATCATAAATCAGCCACATTTCTGTTGGGTGCTCGCGGTTATATTCTTTACAAACATCAATTAATTTTTGTATATCTTCAGCTCCATATCCCAATAGAGCGAATGCCATATTATCGGAATCATCTATTTTTTTTGTCGCAACTTCATTAACTTTATCCATTTCAATTACAATGCCATTAATCTTATAAAAAACTTTATACGATTGCAATGCTTCTTCAGAAATGCAATAAATATATACTTTTTCTGCCTGATCTTGTACATATTCCAGTGCTAGTGAAATCATACTAGCCTGAACTTCCATAAATTTATCTTCAAATTGTGTCATTGTTACATTCCTTTTATATTTTCAATAAAACTTCGGCTTTGTCTGAGTTAAGAAAATCTTTCAGTATATGCAAAGTATTTTCAATAGAATCTTTATTACATCCATACACTCTTCTTATACTCTTATCATCAATAAGCTTGGATAAAAAGGTGACTGAAAATTTCTCTTCATCAGTTTGAGTAAACCAAATGTTAAATAATCCACCCTCTCCTGCTTCCAATTGCGTATTTTTACCTGTTGATGAAATACCTATCGTCATATGATAACCGTTATACACGAACGGAAAATTAAAATTTTCATCTTCTCCTTCATCAATCGCAATTGTATCAAGATCAATCGAAAAAATTTTCTCCAAAGCTTGCTTGACATTCTGATAACCTAAACTATCTCTTATTGGTAAGTATTGTTCGCTCATTTATAAGGACTCCACCTATTCCTAAAAATCCTCACTTTTATATCTTTTTCTCTCAAAAAAATCATTTCATTCTTGAACATTCCATCTTCTATGAAAAAAATACCCTTATAAAACCTTATAGCGCCCCTTGGCAAAACCACAAGGAATGTAACCCGCTTGGTATAAAGCATACAAATCATCGAAAAATGTTGATTCAGCTTGAGGAAGCTCTTTTTTGATGGTCAAGTAGATGGCCAAGCCAACGATATCAAATTCAATCTGACTCCTCATTGAGGCAAGAAGTTTACTATCCGCAATTAGTCCATCTAAACCTTCTTCAATTTCAGGAATGATTTCCTCTTTTGCATTATTTGCCAGTTCATTCCAATGCTTATAAATGTCACTATGATTTTTAAAAAGATAAACAGTATAATCACCATCTTTATCTAAGACAAAATTCTCCCATTTTAAACTATTAATATTCTTCTCCGCTTCTTTTACCGTCTTTAACTGAGTAATCGGTATGTTTGTTTCTCTTTCTTCCTTCAAAAAGTCAATATCTATTAATTCATTTATCACCTCTAAATGGATCTTCATCTTTATCCCCTTTCTAGAAATCAAGCTATTCTTTCAGATAAAAAGCTTCGTTTTCTATTCTCCCTGCACCAACAAATCATAGGGAAAATACTCTAAATCCTTCATGCGTTCGTCGTAGATTCCTTTTATCTTGCAGGTTGCGGCGGTGTCAAAACTCCAGTAGCCATCATAACCTCTATTGTCATACTTATGTGTTCCATACCAAGGTTCATCAGAATGACTATAATACCAGAACCCCTGTGCCTTGGCTACACTCTCATAAGTGTCCTCAATCATATTTTGATACTCTAGAATCGAATGAAAAGGAACTATCTTATCATGGAACAGATAGACCATGTAGTATTCAATCAAGCCATCTGTATGGTCCATCTGCTCATAAACAGCCTTCAAATCATCCAGAAATTCTTCCTTACGCTCACTATAGAGGACTCCCAAGGCAAAGATGTTAACTGCCAAGTCAAATGGAACTCCCTCCGAGGCAATGAGCTTCAAATTAGAAAGAATCCCTTGATAATAGGGGAAAATCTCCTCTTTCGAAGCCCCTATAGAATAGAAAAGTTTCACTAGTTCTTCATTATTCAGAACCAAATCTTGATAATGGAACAACAAATACTCCTCCGCAATCTCGTCCGTCATATTAACATTCTTCTCTAAACGTTTTTGAACAAATGTTATCCATTTTTCAAAATACGCTTGATCTTTGTGTTTGTCTCTTATCATGTATTAACTCCTTTTCTTAGCTTAATCTCCCTGCACCAACAAATCATAGGGAAAATACTTCAACTCCCTCAAGCGTTCATCGTAGATATTTAGCTTTGTTTTTTATATTCTTCCATTTCTTTAAAAAGTTGAAGTAAATCATTATTTTCAGGTTCTTCTCCTAAACATTTATGTTTAAAAAAAGACAACCTTTGATTAGAGGTAAAGGGACTGGCAAACCAATCAGTGTAATCAAACTCAACTTTTAATTGCTTCCGAGATTTTACTATTAAAACCATTGCATACCATTTAGGTTGATTATTATTTTCTAAAACCTCTAAAATATTTCTAGAAATACTCATTAATTGATTAAAGGAGTCCATATATTCGGAAAATGGAATATCATAAATTACTGGTATATCATGTGAGAAAATATATTTTTCAGGACTTTCTTTCGTATTAAAATAGAAAAAAACTTCTCCGTCCCCTTCCTTCAACTCAACATTAAAGTAGAAATCATTCCACGTTACCGGAATCATACGATTTACATTATTTGCTATATCATTAAACAATTGGCTTAATTGATTTTCAAACATTTTTAACCTCCTGGTTTATTCCTTATCTGATTAATTCTTCAAGAGGAATATCATTTAATTTAGCTTTCCATGCATGCTCCATAGAATACCAAACTCCACCACTCCTGCTAATATTACTATTCATAGGAAAAAGAATAGTAATATCGCAAGCCACCCATAAATAGAAGCAAACAAGTTCAATGCTTTGATTTTAAATAATGCTTTATTATTTTGATTCATTATTGCGATTCACCTTCCTAGTAATAAATAATTTCAGATGATTATTTGAATATAGACACATCCACTATTTTTCCTGAGCTTATATCAATTTTGCATCTTCTAGCATAAAAATCCGTCGCATAAAGCCAGCCATCTATCAAAATCATCTGTTCGAACGGATAAATAAGCTTACTGTATCCACTGTTAGCAATGGTCCAAACTACAGTTCCTCTACAATCAAGTCTGATAATATTATTTTTCTCCAAACTATCAAAAGGTATTTCTAATAAAACAATACACTCCTCACCCACTTCTATTAGATCTCGTATAGCAAACTGAAAAATTTTAGTAATTTCACCATTCACTATTAGTTTGTTGTTTTCATATTCTACCATTCAAGTAACCTTTCTATAATCTGTTCTATGCCTTTTCCCATCATCCTTAAAATCTCACTATTGGCGCGTCGATATCATTTACCAAGAAGATCGTACATAGAAAGTCTATATTTCTTAAAAAAGACTCTCAATTAGACTAGAAAAACTGGAACAAACAAAGGTCGCTTCTTTAAACTTATCATAGTTCTTTTCATGATTCCAAAAAACTATGCTTTTCTCAGCTGAATAATCAAAACATAATACATTTCCAAAACCATCTTCCGCAAAGGGAATCAGCTGATCGCCTATGCGAGTCTGTAAATCTTCTAGGATTTCATATATATTATTGTATTCATTTTCATCTAGGCTGATTAAATTGTTGAAAATTTCTATCTTTCTTTCTACCTTAAAATGATTGGGATTAGGATAACCACCATCATATTTCAAAGCGACTTGCTTATAATCATCTGGTAGAGTAATCTGCAATCTATGCTCCACACATTCTATTCTATCCTTGGAAATTCCCTTGTAATTTAACCACTTCATATTCGTACTTGATTTCCTTTCTCCCAATCCTCTAAACGGCTCTAGCTCCTATTAAACTTTGGATTTTTCTAAAATCTTTACATAGGACGGTTGAAGCTGAGAAGCATTTAATAAAAAATAGACAAATTTATGAATTATATACCTATAGAAGTATATCTTGATAGCCAATTTCAGACAAAAGGCCATTGGTAAATTTTATTCCTATGCCATTTTCTTTATCCCAATCACAATCACATAAAAAGCCAAATTCTTCAACACTTTCATCAAAGGTTAGAGGAAACATGATTTGCTTAGGCTGTAACAGAGAATAAATTTGCTGATCATCTCTAATTTTATTTAAAAAAGATTGTTTTTCAGCTAAATTTGTAAAACTGGAAACAATATTTGATATTTCACGATTATAGTACGATAAAATAGCAGAATTAACCTCTGTTACAATTTCATCTAAATGCTCTTGAAAAAATGTATAGGCTTTTTCTTGGTTGACTTCAAATTCTGCATCTTCCTCTGCATCAATATTTATCTCTAAAACATGCTCCTTACCGAAAATCGTTATAGAAATAGGTCTTGTCCAGCCATTATTAAAGTCTATGTTACCGAAAATTTGATGATTCAATTTCATTGTTTTCTTTATTCTCCAAGTTCGTCAACTAGGTAGCCGCAAAAATCTTTCTTACCTTCTATGCAGTCTTTTTCCACTGCTTCATCAATTCAATGCAATTTCGTTGTCGAAAATAGTTATTGGCCTTGCACTTCCTCAAACCACTTTTCAAACTCTAGACTTGGAAGTAGCTCTAAGTCATCATCCTTCTCATAACGCCCTTCATAACTATAGCGACTGTCAAGACTATTTGTCTGAGCATCATAAATCAGCCACATTTCAGTTGGATGTTCACGATTGTACTCTTGGCATATTTCAATCATGTTTTCTACATCCTTGATACCTTCTCTCAGTAAGATTGATTGGAGACCGATATCAACTTTAGAATCATCTGGTAAGAAATTATTTACCAAGTGTTTATGTACAACATTCCCTTTTATTTCATAAAACAAATTAAAACTATATAAACTATCTGCTATTGCATATATGTATATTTTATCTGCCTGATCTTGTACATATTCCAGTGCTAACGAAATCATACTAGCCTGAACTTCCATAAATTTGTCTTCAAATTGTGTCATTGTATTCATCCTATCTAATTCTTTTAGCTTTTCAAGTTAGTGGACACTATTCATAAAGCGCTCGACTTCTTCAACACGATTATAGAATCGGTATTGATTTCTGTTCGCCAAAAAAATCCAGCTATATCAAGTCATAATAGAAAGTGTCATCTTCCATAAGCCGGTCTAGAAGGTCTACTAAATTAGGAGCAATTTCCTTATCATAATAATAGATTTTCCCCTCATTTTCAGCAGCAAATCCGATAGATAGAAGCGCTACTTCATTAGCTTCAAAGAAAACTAATTTATCATCCTCAAATTGCTTGTAGATTTCAATATCTGAATAAAACTCAAAATCATGTTGCCTCAATCTAAAGTCTAATACTGACTCTGGATCCATGATACGGTTTATATTATCCACCTTGCTTTTTAGAAAGCCATATCCGACTTCTGCATAAAATTCTTTAAGGAGCTCAGGGATTTGAATGCCCAGCTTTGATTCACTATCCCTAATCTTATCTAGATTCACTGGATAAAATTGGTTCAACGGATCTAATTTAATCTTCTCAAACATCTAAGCCCTTCCTTCAAAACCCAATGCCATCTCTCTTCAACTTCCATTTTCTTTTGGTTCACTTATCTGAAAAAATTGCCTAACATCCTCTACGTAACCATACTTGTCATTTAAGTGAGCCAATAGTTCTCGATTATGCCCTTGGTAATTATCTTCACGTCGTAATTCTTCGTACATTTCGATGAAAGGGAGAGCTTTTTCTTTGGCTAATTCTAACTCTGCTTCGTAGTCATAGGCGACTTTTCGGAATTGGATATTTACCAGTTCCCCGTCTTCAACTTCTAGTAAGGCATACTGGGCACGGTGATTTTTCAAGGCCGACCAATCAAAATAGGGCATGCCAATCGAACCGGGATTGATAATTTGCTGCCCTTGGCTGCCATAGCGAAGCAACTGCTTGTGGACATGACCGTAAACTGCCACATCTGTTTCCTCATTCAGTAGCTGGTCAAATTTGTCCGTATCATTGTCAACCAACAAGTCAGCACCATAATTTTTGGCAGGCAAGTTATGAGAGAGCGAAAAACGCAGCCCATCAATTTCTTTCTTCGCAACCATAGGCAGACTCCGCAGCCAGGTGATCTGATCAGGGTCCATTTGCTCCATCAAATACTGCGTCATACGCAAGAGCTGGACTTCCTGTGGGTCTTCTAAGCCATACTGACCATCTAAGGCCTCTAGGACACAATCATCCCAGTTTCCGCGGACAGTCGCTGTAATAGGAAGGTCTTTTAACAAGGCTAACAAGTCATTTTCTCCAGGCCCAGGGAGGAAAATGTCCCCCAAAAGCCAATACTCTGTCGCTTCCTGTCTTTTAGCATCTGACAGAACTGCCTTCAAGGCCGTGGTATTCCCATGTATATCAGAGAGAATTGCGATTTTGTGTTTCATCCTTACTCCTTCACCAACGATTACAAAGTTTGAATCTAGTATAACAAAATATCTCAAAAAACGTAAAAACCATCCCTAGTCCTTTGGATGGCTCTACCATTTATTTCATTAAATGACTACATTCAAATCTTTTCCCGAAATGCCATCAAGAAATACTTCATCAATTTCTGGTCTTAATTTTTTTAGTTTAAATTTTTGAATCTTCGTTATTTCGGGTTGAAAAGAGATAGTCCCACTTGGAAATTGGCCTCTGAGAATGCTAGTATAAACATCTTTTAAAAAACCTTCCCACTCCTCTGATAGCGAATTTTCAAAGGCTGCCTCTCCCTCAAGTAAATACCTGATGCCATCTGCACGATAAAAAGCTAATAAAGAGACTGAAAGACTACACTTGGAATGGCTAAGCACTGCTTTTGGCACTTCAAATCCATTATCCCAGTTAAAATTGTCCAGCAAGACAAACAGCTCCTCTTCAGTTTGAAGCTGCTTAAGGAACGTCACAGCTTTAGCATTGCTTTCAGCGTACAAAATATCAGCTATTGGCTGAATTTGTCGATTATCCATTTAAAACCTCATCTCCCTTCTAATAATCCTAAGCTTTCCAATGTTTGCAAGGAAGTATTTTTTGAAGGAGGACAATCATCCTTCAAAAAGCCCTTAATTTCTTCAAGATGATTATAAAAATTCATATTGATTTCTTTTAAATTCGCAATAAATAAGTCTATTAAGCTTGAATCAATATTTTCTAAAGGGGAAGGCAGTTGTTGATTGTCCAGTAGATAGGCTTCCCTAGCAGTTGCTCCGATTGCATAGCTAAGATTATCCCACGATGGAATATCATCCTCATTCTCGTCTAATTGCATATAGATGAAAATTCCTTTGAAATCCGTTCCATCATCTAGCAGACTATAAAGTTCTTTTCCCGTTTTGTTTTTATTTTCCACAAAACTCCAGCAAGCATCCAAGGCAACTCGAATTTGTGGCTTATATTCTGTTTTCATATAACTTAGGATAGCTTCTGAGTAGACCAGCATGAGATAAAGTTGATTGCTATTCATATTCTCTCATTTACTCCTCAAACAAAAATTTTAAATAACTGCTAACAGACGGGGCTGCGACATAGGCCTCCTTCTCAAGCCATTTCGTTCTCCTTGCAATGTCACTATACCTTTTAACCAATTGCTTATAATGAATAAAATAATCTTCGAGCGTATCTCCATCCACACACTCTATGGTTTGTGGCAAATACCGCTGTCCAACAGCTTTGTATGACTGATAAACTACTAACGCAAGGAAAGCACCGATACATCTCCACACAGCTGGATCGGTGCTTTTATCCAGCTCCGAATAGGTTAAGATGTCTTCCTCGTCTAAATTCTCCAGTCTACCATACAGCAAGTCTGGATCAGACTCACTAAAACTACTAATAAATTGACCAGCAATTTCTAACGTTTCATGCACATATTCCTTATAATCCGAGTTTCCTATATATGTTTCTAGCGGTTCTGTTAATTTTTGCATAAATTGCAAAAGATCGAGATTAAGAGTAAATTCCATTTCGATTCCTTTCTGAATCTAGGACGCTGAAAAAGCTATCATAGCTCTAGAAAATTGATTTGCATCAAGCTAGTATCTAATTTCATTCTTCATCTCCTGTAGCAGCCTTCAAAAATACTTGCTTGAAATCCTCATACATTTCAAAAGCGATTTTCATGACATCTCTAAAATCAACGTAATCAGAAATTACGGGATCCAAAATGATATAGTCTCTTGAGATTAGCCATTTGGCATAAGATGCAAAGGGGCTACCCATAATGGCTTTATCTCCCTCATAGATGACCCAGATCAATTCCAATCGACCACGTTCAAAAGAAAAATGGAAGCCGAAGCGAAAATGTCCAATTTCCTCCAAATCAATATGGAAAAAGCGTTCTCGTTTATCATATTGAACTTTATAGCCTAATAATTCAACAATTTCCATCAGAAAATCGCCGTCAAAGTAATCCAATTCTTGGCCTTTCGGAGTTCTTTTCTGGCTATAATATGTCGATAATTTTTCATATCTCTCTACAAAGTTGATTTCTAGTAAAGCTTGTTCAACTCTAGTATCTAATTTCATTCTTCATCTCCTGCAGCAGCCTTCAAAAATGCCTGTTTGAAATCCTCGTACATTTCGAAAGCGATTTTCATGACCTGTTCAAAATCATCGTAACTGGAAATTACAGGTTTCAGTATAATATAGTCTCGCGAAATTAACCATTTAGCGTAAGATGCGAAGGGGCTACCCATAATGGCTTTATTTCCCTCATAGATGACCCAGATTAATTCTAATCTTCCTCGTTCAAAAGCAAAATGAAAGCCAAAGCGAAAAGGTCCGATTTCCTCCAAATCAATATGGAAAAAGCGCTCTCGTTTATCATACTGAACTTTGTAGCCTAATAATTCCACGATCTCCATCAAAAAATCACCGTCAAAATAATCCAATTCTTGGCCTTTCGGAGTTCTTTCCCTACTGTATTTTTTAGAAATATTCTCATATTTTTCTATAAAATTTATATTATGTAAAGCTTGTTCAACTCTAGTATCTAATTTCATCTATTTATTCCTCAGTAAATTGTAATTCTAGGGCGTACTTTGGACATATTATATCACAACCAGATAATTGTGTAATCAATAGAAATCTAGTATAACAAAAACTTTTGAAAAACGAGAAAACCACCCATATGAATTGGATGGTTTCGTTTTGTGTATATCAATTATATTCATCAGTCTTTAAAAAAGCTATCTACCAACTCCATGTTTTGGATACATTTATTTAACCCAACAGTTTAACAGCTGATAAAATGAAATATTACTAACTTCACATTTAACCGAGTATCTCTGATAATTCATTTAAAATTCCATCTTTTGTTATATCAGAATTGCTTGATAAATATTTTTTGTAATTTTCTAAAACATCAATTTTGTTTCCAAAAATATCCTGTAATTGTTCATTGAAATACTCCTCTTCTTGTTCAGAATCAATTTCTTCTAATAAAGCAGGTATATATTTTTTCCTCTCGAACTCAAAAGCTAGTGAAGATATCGAAGCGCCCGCTTCAAAGATACAGTTCCACCTTGATTCATATTTTGGATCATCCTCTTGCATATAAATAAAAGCTCCTCCGAATTCAGTCCCATCATCAAGAAGAGAGTATAAATAATCTGCTGACACCTCCTGATTTTCTACCCATTCCCAACAAGCTTCAAGAAGCTCATCAATATTTTTATAAAACTTACTTTCCTTCATAGATTTGGATAACCACGTAGCAATCCCTAGTTTATATATTGCTTTTATATTTTTACTCATTTTTTACTTTCCTTACCTCACTACTTCAAATACTTTCCATTTTGGATTGTGAAATTTAACCTTCCAACTTTTCTAACACCCTCTCTCTCGACTGATGTAACCACAATTTTTAAATCTGGATATTTTTTTGAAAATTGTAAAAAATTCCTTCTTTAGCAGCATCATTTGTGATGCCAGAAATGCACGAAGTACATACACCAATTGGATTAGATTGATACATTTCTAATGTACCTTTTACTTTTTCAGGTTCCATATTTTGATTTTTTTAAAATTATTTATCTTTAGCAATCTTTAAAAATGCTTGTTTGAAATCCTCATACATTTCGAAGGCGATTTTCATGACGTCTCGAAAATCTACATAGTCGGAAATAATTGGCTGTTTGATAATATAATCACGCGCAATCATCAACCTTGGATATCTAGTCCAAGGAGAACCAAGGACAACTTTATCTCCTTCATAAGCAATCCAAATCAATTCTAAGCGACCATACTCAAGGGCAAAATGAAAACCAAAACGAAAATGTCCGATTTCCTCCAAGTCAATATAGAAAAAGCGCTCTCGTTTATCATACCGAACTTTGTAGCCTAATAATTCAACAATTTCCATCAAAAAATCGCCGTCAAAGTAATCCAATTCTTGACCTTTTGGGGTTCTCTCCCTATTGTATTTTTTAGAAATATTTCCATATCGTTCTACGAAATTGATTTCTATTAAGGTCCGTTCAACCCTACTATCTAGCTTCATTCTTCATCTCCTGTAGTAGCCTTCAAAAATGCTTGTTTGAAATCCTCGTACATATCAAAGGCGATTTTCATGACATCTCTAAAATCTACATAGTTGGAAATAATGGGATCCATTATCTTATTGTCTGGTGAAGTTAGCAATCTTATGATAGTAAATAGATTAGTTCCTAGCAAGACATTTTGGTTTGAATCTTTTAAATCCCAGATGAACTCTACCATTCCATATTCCAAAGAAAATTTAAAGCCGAATTCATATTGACCATTTTTTTCCTTTTTTAGCGAGAAAAAATACTCTTTTTTGCTAAATTTCACTTCATAACCTAAGGAATGGATTATTTCCATCAAAAAATCGCCGTCATAATAATCCAAAACTTCTTCTTTAGGAGTTCTACTCCTACTAAATGTATGGGACAATGCTTCATATCTCTCTACAAAATTTATATCTTGTAAGGCTTTTTCAACTCTAGTATCTAGCTTCATTCTTCATCTCCTGCATCAACTATTTCTACATTTAAAATACCATCATTCAGGAATTCTTCCTCGAATATTTCTCCACTTTCAAACATAAAGTGTTTATTCATTGCTATTGACATGTGTTTTAGTTCAGAAAATGCATCCTCCAGGCCGTCCAGAGCTAAAAAGATATCTACAAATTCAGATGTATAATAGGGATCTTTAGATGATGAAATTTCCTCTTTCTTTTTTTCTAACAAGCTAAGCCCGCTATTTAATTGATTCAAGCATTCATTTATAGCTTTTTCACAGCTTTTTAAATCATCTAGCATCTCATCACTCAAGAGATTTCCATTGCAGTTCTGATTTAACTTCTCACAAAAGTTGATATATCTCGTTACTAGCTCATTCATTATCCTACACCTATCTATAATCAACTGTCGTAATAAATTTGATATTGGGCTGCTCTTCGACTTGCCCACAATATTTATAATTATAAAGCAAAATAATGGAATTACTTTCAGGTATAGCTAAGTCATCTTCAATCTTCTTTAAATTTTCTATGATGACATCTGCATATGAGGCTTCGATTAAATGGTCATATACATTTAAAAATCTGTAATCGCAATATTCTTTTTCAATTAGGTAGTCGTCAATATCATCGATATCAATTTGAAAAGCGTCATAAAACTTGGAACTGACGATTTCTCCGTCATCATCATACCTTAAGTCGATATAGGTATCCAGCTCTTCCCTACTTGCAAAATTTCCAACCCAAATTGATACTGTATTTTCAGTCTCCATATTCTCACCTCTATTTATACTGAAAGTCGCGCTATTAAAAATTTTAAGCTTATTCTAAAAATGCTACTGATGCTAGAACTTATAGCTTTTATCCCTCACTATCGAACATGAGTTCATCTAGTTTTTCTCTATCAGCAGCAATATTTTTATAGGTTTCAATGGTATTATTTAGAAATCCCATATCCACTTCAGCTTGTCCTTTATACAAGTTAATTTCTGCACCTAAACTTATGAGACTGGCAAGAATTTCTTGCATAACTATTAACTGGTCTAGATCCAGATAATCACTTTCTAACAAAGTCTCATTTCTCTCTATTCTCGTCTTGATTTCACCAATTGGCAAAGTGCTATGTCTTCTCATTATTTTACATGCCTGTAAGATATTATCTGACATTTTGATCTTTGCGTAGATTATTGACACCATTCGCTCCTTTATAAACATCTTCCATTAAACATTCCTTGACTCGATAAACCCATCTTTAGTTATTCGAGAAACTTGATTTAGTCTGAGTCATTATCTTCATCCAGATATTTAACATTTAGGATTCCATCATCTAGGTATTCTTCATCAGATATTTCTCCACTTTCATACATAAATTTCTTATTCAAGGCTACCAGCAAGTCATCCGCATCATCCAATAAAACCTCTAGTCGTCTCAGTCCCCAAAAAATTTCAAGAATTCCTTTTGTATAGGCTCTATTTCTTGAAGATTCAATTGATTCAATCTGACTTTCCAAGATCTGAAGACCATCTTTTAACTGTTCGAAACTTGAATCCCAGTCATCACGAATGTCCTCCAAAAAATCATCTAACTTCTCCTGATCAAGCAGTTTTCCATTAAATTTATCATTAAGTGTTGAGCATACCTGATGCAAATTTTCTAGTACTTCTTTCACTTTCTACTTTCCTTATATATTTATCATCTACTTCTATCTTCAAAGACCACAATCTTGACTGAGAGGGAACAATTCCGCATTATTTCTATATTGGAAAGTCGGAACCATTACTTCGCATCATCGAACATATAGAAATCGTCTTCCTCAATTTGATTTTTGGTATCTTCTTGTGACTCAATGACATGACTCAAAAATTGCATGCTTACCTTTTCATCATCAAGAAATAATTGAAGCTCCCCACCCAATTCGGTTATCTCTTCTACTGTCTTTTTAAAGCTCTTTAGTCGCTCTAAATTCAGATATTCTGTTTCAAGCACAACCATATGATGAGTCATTTTTTCTTTGATTACTCCGATTGGTTCATGACTGAAATCTCTAATTATTTTCAAAAATTTCGTATCGCTATTATCTGACTTTATTTTGGCCATAAATTTATGCATGACTGCTCCTTTTTTAAATCTATCCATTCGCCGAGTAAACTCATTTTCTATCTTCTCTGCTAGTCACATCTTCATCAACATTTTCACCATTGATTTCTCTAATCTTCTTTGAAATTTGAATGTGAATCTCCCTTAAATCGGCTACAAAATTTTCAATATTTAGCAATGAAGTATAGATATCATACATCCCATTTAGATAGGCTTGATTAGGAGTATTATGTATTGATTCTAAGTCTAAATTTTCCATTCTAGCAATCCCTCTGGCAAGATTATCTAAGTCTTCTTGGAAATCTTCACGAATGTCATCACAAACATCCGATATCTTTTCTGGATTTATTAAATGCTCGTTATAATGGGAATTTAACTTTGAATAAACGCTTGTTAATTCTTGCAATAATTGTTTCATAAAGTGCCCTTCAGTTCATTCTATTCAGGAAAGTATTGACTTCAAAACAATATCTGCCTCCCGCAAAATAGGCAGGTTGTTAAAAATCAATGTTCAATAAAACTAGTATAACAAAAACTCTAGGAAAAATGAAAATGTGATAACGTCAGGTTATCACATTAAACGAAATAAGACTATAGCTTAACAATTACTTGCTCACGACCAGCATACCTATCGATTTCTTCTTGCCAGATTGCTATCAATTCATCATCAACAATGACTGGACTATTTACCTCTTTCATTTTTTGAATTCTTTCGTCAATAGATTTAATCTTACATACTTTACTTTTAATAGTAGCAAGAAATTCTTTAAACGAAAGATGGAAGGGAATAATTTTTTGTTTTTCATGATCAAAAAATGCTATGAGATTATAATTTTGTTTAGAAATTCCCAAAAGAATATAATTTCCAAAACTATCCTCTGCAATCGGTAGGTAACCAGCTTGAATATGCTCGGATAGAAAATCATGGTCAAGGAAATACTGGAAATTGTATTCGTAATCAGCATTTTCAAAACCATAAAAGGCTCGAATATCCCAAATCTCTTTCTTTATTTTAAAGCTTGTCTGTAAGGCATTTCCACCATTATAGTTTAGTAAAAAGGTTCTATATTCTTCCGGCAACAAAATGTCATGATTTTCTTCAAATTGAACCACTGCCTCCGAAACACCTGTTTTATCAAATGGAAAAATTCTTAACATTTTTTCTCCTTTTTTGTTCTTGAATAGCCAGTATACTTGAATTTCAGCTATTTCTATCTATTTCATCGGAAAGTTTAAGCAATATGTCACATAATTCCTCAAAATCCAAAGATAGATTGCGTAGACCTATTATCATCTGTGAAATTGCTTCTCTGTCCAACTGATTGTCTTTTGTAAGAGACTGAACCAGCTTTTCATTTCCCTTTTGTATCCAACCTACATGATTTGGAATGTAGTCCCTTAAATAGTCTGTAAAGTCTTCTAGAGTTTCTTCTGAAAACGGCACATCCGCTTGACTCGTTTGAATCAATGAAATGCTTTCCACTATTTTTTCCAACTCTTTCTCAATTGTCATTTTATTCTTCTTTCATGATAGAAATATGTTCCGATAAATTATCCATCTTTGACTGAGATAGATTAACAGTGCCAGTTCCACAGGAGTCTAGCTTAGAAGGTCAATGATGAACAACTCTAGTATAACAGAAACTCTCCAAAAAATAAAAATGTGATAACATTGGGTTATCACATGAAACAAAATAAGATTACAACTTAACAATCACTTGTTCACGGCCGGCGTACTTATCAATTTCCTCTTGCCAGATTTCCTTTAAGCTAGGTGTAATTTCTTTTTTGCTGCCTACGGCTCTCATATCGGCGATTCTCTCTTCAATCGTGCGAATCTTTCTCTTTTTGCTTTTAAGTTTAGCCACCCAGTCTTCAAAACTGATTTCTAAAGGCTGCACAAGCTGACCTTCATGATCAAAAAAAGCTATCTGATTGAAATTTTTGTCTGTAACACCAAGAAGAATAGAATTACCAAAACTATCCTTGGCTATGGGAATGAAGCCTCTGTCTAAAACTTCTTCTAAAAAACCACTCTCAATCAAATATTGGAAATTATTGTATTGACTCGCTTTATTAAAACCATAAAATGCACGTATATCTGAAGTTTTACGATTTATACTAAAACTAGTTTGTAAGCTATTCCCACCATTATATTTAAGTAGAAATTCTTTATATTTTTCTGGGAACTTAATTGTAAACTTATCTTCAAAATCTGCTATAGCCTGCTCTACACCTTCTGTATCGTAAGGAAAAATTCTTAACATTTCTATCTCCAAATCTTCTTACCATCTTGTAAAGTTTCAATTCAATTAATCTACCATTTTTAAAATAAGTACTAAATAAAAGAGGGACTACACATTCTCACATTCTAATCCCTCCCATTTTAACATTAATTTTGGACTAATTCTAGAAATTCGGTAAAAGTGCGAGCCAGAAAATAGGCATTGTTTTCATCACTTGAAGCTTCTAGACTATATGTATCATCATAGTAATAAATACCTTCATCCTCATCACCACTCAACCAGAAAACTAGAAAGCCATGTTGCAAGGAATCACCTATAATGATTGAATTAGAAAAAAGATCATCTAAGTATTCATCAGTCCAATCTTCTATATCAGAGTTTTTTACGTCAGTCTTAATCCCATATAAAGTAGCAACATTAATTTCTTCATTGATGTTCTTTATCTCAATAGAATTTTCAAACTCATAGGAAGGACATCGTCCGCCATTGCTTTCTTTCAAAAAGTTTTTATAGTCTTCTGGAAGAGTTAGCTTGTATTTCCCTTCCAAATCTTTTATTTCCTTATCACTGGCATGACCTAGTGATCGAATCATTAAGCTCATCTTATGTTTCTCTTCTTTCAAATATCGCAATCTTTGGTTTACGATTTTTGTTGAACATGCTCCCCTTTTGGTTAAAAGGCTTGATGCCTTTTAGACTGTCTTGTCCATCTATCGCAAAATCAGAGTCAACTCAAAAAGTCAGTAAAAATAGTATTACAGCTTAACAATCACTTGCTCTCGACCTGCAAATTCATCGATTTCTTCTTGCCATAAAGCTTTTAACTCATCATCAACTACAACAGGACTTCCAATTTCTTCCATTTCTTTCATTCGTTCCTCAATGGATGGAATATGAACAACAGGACTTTTTATCTTTTTTAGAAATTCTAAAAAATCTATATCAAATGAACTATACTGTTGACTTTCATGGTCATAAAAGCCTAATTTATTATAAGTACTAGCACCGATACCAATTAGGATACTGTTACCAAAACTATCTTTAGCTATGGGTAAATAATGATTGTCAATAAAATCTTCTAAAAAGCCTTTTTCGATTAGATAGTTAAAATTACTATAATGGTTAGCTAATGAAAAACCGTAAAATGAATGGATATCTGAACGAACTTTCTCAACTTTAAATGTTGTATCAATCGTATCTCCGCCATTATACTTTAATAAAAATTCTTTATATCTTTCAGGCAAGGAAATAGAATAATTTTTCTCCAACTGTTCTATTTCAGTTATGACACCATTGGTTTTAAATGGGAAAATTCTTAACATATCTGCCTCTTTTCACTACTAACACCAAAAATATCCTCTATCAATCTGGTTGAGCAATATCAATGAGTATTTGAAAGCCGTATCTGAATCTCTCTAAAATCAGATAATTTTTCTTTCAATCTATATCTACAATCGGCTCCGCCACTTCTAACAAAGGTCGGGATGGCTCTTTTTGATTGAGTTTTGCCTGCACAGCTTCTGCCACTGCTCGCGGTACGCCCACTTCGACGATTTCATCGACACTGGCTTCTTTAATCTTGGTCAGAGATTTGAAATGCTTCATGAGATTTTGCTTGCGTTTTGGCCCCAAGCCTTCGATGCCATCGAGTTGCGATGAGAAGGAATTCTTAGATCGAAGCTGACGGTGGAAGGTAATGGCAAAGCGGTGCACTTCATCTTGGATGCGCTGGAGGAGGAAAAATTCCTGAGAATTACGGGACAGTTCTACGACTTGAAGAGGATCGCCAAAGAGCAATTCATGGGTCTGGTGCTTGTCATTTTTTTGCAGTCCAGCGATGGGAATATCCAGCCCCAACTGGTTCTGGATAACTTCTTTAGCAATATTGACCTGACCTTGTCCACCATCAATGACAATCAAGTCTGGTGGCGTCAGCCCGTCACGAATCACCCGACTATAGCGGCGCTTGATAACTTCTCGCATACTAGCGTAGTCGTCCGGCCCTACCACCGTCTTAATCTTATATTTGCGGTAATCCTTCTTGCTAGGCTTACCATTGACAAAGACCACCATAGCCGATACGGGACTAGTCCCCATGATGTTGGAGTTATCAAAAGACTCAATCCGAACGGGTGTCGGAATATTGAGGAGCTTCCCTAGATTTTCTATAGCCCCCTGCGTTTTTTCAACGGATTTCTCCAAAAGGTCAAATTTCTGCTGGAGACTGACCCGAGCATTCTTAATAGCCAGATTGACCAGCTGTTTCTTTTCGCCTCGCTGAGGCTTGACTACTTTGGTATCCACCACGGCTCGGACGGCTTCTTCATCAATATCTGCTGGAAGTAAGATTTCATTGGGCTTGAGGTGGGACTTTTCTTGGTAAAACTGGCCAATATAGGTCAGGAAATCTTCGTCTGGATCATTGTAATAGGGAAAAAGATTGACATCACGCTCAATTAGTTTACCCTGCCGGACAAAGAAGACCTGCACGCACATCCAGCCCTTGTCCACATAATAGCCAAAAACATCGCGATTCTGCAAATCCTTAGCCATGACCCTCTGCTTGGTACGCAAGGTTCCAATAGCCTGAATCAGGTCACGGTATTCAGCCGCTCGCTCAAACTCCATGGCTGCAGCTGTTTTATTCATCTTATCACGCAGCTCATCGATAATCTTATCGTCCTGGCCTTTTAGAAAATCCGACACTTCCTGAGCCATATTCTTGAAATACTGGCTATCCCGCTTGCAAATCGTATGGGCTTCGCATTGCCCCAAGTGATAATAAAAACAGACTTTTGCAGGTGGATTGGTACATTTTTTAAATGTAAAAATTCGATCGAGCAGGCGTTTGATTTCATTGGCTGCACCGACATCTGGGTAGGGGCCAAAATAAAGACCACCATCCTTTTTGACTTGGCGCGTGATGATCAGACGAGGATAAATCTCGTTGGTAATCTTAATAAAAGGATAGGACTTATCGTCCTTGAGCATGATATTGTACTTGGGCTTATTTTCCTTGATTAGATTTATTTCTAGGAGCAAAGCCTCGATATTAGACTCAGTGACAATAAACTCAAAATCCTCAATCTCGGAAACCAGAGCCTCCGTCTTAGTATCGTGGCTGCCACGGAAATAAGAACGGACCCGATTGCGCAGATTCTTGGCTTTGCCGACATAGATAATGGTGCCATTTTTATCCTTGTGAATGTAACATCCGGGACTGGTCGGCAACAGTTCCAGCTTGGATTGAATTAGCTTGTTTGTAGACATATTTCTCCAAAACCCTATCTTTTCAATAGAAATTTTTCATTTTCCTAGAACATGCACTGTTACAAATGTTTATTTATAGGCTAGACTTACTTTGTTTCTCGCGCTCTTTTTTCTAACATTTTCTTTATGAAATAAGGCATTTTGACATTTTCTCTGCCCTTTTTCTCTATCAACTTTTTGACAAATTCAGGCATTTGAAGTTCTTCTGTTTCGCTCAAGATTTGATTGCTTTCTTCTGAAGGGGCCAATTCGTCAAAGGTTGTTTCTTCTGGGTGCATGTATCGAAGCTCTTCTGTTTCATGTTGACGAATAGTCGCTAGTAATGCATCAATCAAACGGGAGTCTGTGTTAGGCATTGGTGGACGATGATAAGCCACACCGAGTTCTTGACACAATTCCTGACACTCCACATCATTATCAAACAGCACCTCGATATGTTCGCTGATGAAACTAATTGGGACAAAGATATAATGTTGTGGATGGGTCGTTTGATCTCGGAGATATTCTAAGACATCTGGCTTGATCCACGGCAAGCCAATATCGCTTTCGCTCTGCCAGGTATTGGTATACTCAGATGGAGCAAGGCCAAGCCGATGCGCAATCAACTGTGAGTTTTCAATAATCTGATCAATATATGGATCTTCAAAATCAAGCGCTAAAACTGGCACACTGTGAGCTGAAAAGATGACCTTAAAACTTTCATCTTTGACTTGCGTTTGCAAGATTTTCCTGATTTCTTCCTCCCAAAAGCGAAGCAAGTCCTCAGCCTGATACCATTCTTTGATAATATGGAATTTAATTGTCTGGCTCGTAATAAATTTTTCATACCCCATGACAGAGTAAAAAGAATAATGCGGTTCTAAAATCAAGCAGATACATTCCTCAATCCCGTCATCCTCCATCTGCTTAATAACATCTGGAATAAAGGGGCGAGAAAATTTATTAGCAAAATAAACAGCATATTCCCCCTTTAAAGCTTCTTTCACTAGCTCAACTTCTGCCCGCGTGATGCGTTGCAGGGGACTGCCACCAATACGCTGATAATTATCATGAAGGTGCTGAATCTCCTGATCAGTAGGTCGAACGCCACGACGGATATTCGTGAAAAATTCTGCAATATCCTCAAAAGTATAGCCCTCTGGCGATCCAAAGGTCATCATTAGAATAGCTTTTTTAGTCATAAGTTCCTCTTTTTGTATAAAATCCTCTGCTATTATAACATGATATCCCCTGAAAAGCAGATAAAAGGAATGTTTTCTAGCTAAATTTAAGAATTATTTGAGTGTCAAAAACTTTTCTTCCTAAATTTGATTCAATCAAACTAATTCACCAATAAAAAATGAAGTGAGCTGTAACACTCACTTCACTGTTATATACTATAAAGTTTTTCTACGGCGATGTTTCACAGCACCTGCGAGAAGAGCTGCACCGAGAGTCATTCCAAGGAAGGCTAATTGTTCCGCTTCCGTTCCTGTATTAGGAAGGACAACTGACTGGCTAGGCGAAGCTTTAGGAGTCGCTGGAGCATTAGTATTATTATCAGTTTTTGGCTGAGCTTGAGTAGCTACGTTAGCCAATGTTTCAACCGATGCATCCTTCTCATCTTGAGAAGCTGAATTTGCATTCGAAGTCAGAAGCGTTTGACTACCTGCACCTGCTGCTGCAAAATTAAGTCCACCATTTGCTTGATAAGTAGTTGTAGTGGCCGATGCTAGGGCTTGGCGCTCTTCTTTTGGAAGAAGGTCTAGCAAATAATTGTAATTTGCTAGCAACTCATTGTAGACTGTTTGCAAATCAACTAATTTTGCATTCTCAGTCTCAGCAACAACTTGTTTAGCCTTCAGGTCAGCCTCTGCTGCAGCCAAGTCATGCTTAGCTTTTTCCAATTGTTGTGGAGCTGTTTTGAGATCTGAAACTTTCTTCTGAGCCGCTGCTACACGATTTTGAGCAGCGACTAATTCAGCTTTGGCCGCTTCTAGTGCCTTATTCTTATTTTCCTCAGCCGTCTTTAAAGCTGCAAGTTGATTCTTAGCCTCTACTAAGGTTGCCTGAGCTTTTTGCAATTTAGCCTGATATGGAGAAAGGGCAGACGCGATTCTTGCTGTCGCTGACTTCAAAGCAGCCTTTTTATCTGACAAGTTTTGTTGGGTCAGAGCCAAGGCTTTCTCAGCAGCTTCAAGATTCTGTTTGGCTTTTACAACAGCAGCCGAACGATTTTTCTGTGCCTTATACGAATCTGTTAATTGATTATTCAAAAGATTCAGGCTAGATTCTTGACTAACTTTTTGCGCTTGTAACTCTGCCAAGCGATTCTTCAATGCTGTCACATTGGCACTTAAGGCAGCTCCACGACTGCCACCGCTGCGGAGAAGTTTCTCCATAGCTTCAACGGTTAGCAATGTGCCATTATTAACTCTTTGATTGAAATTCCGAACATTATGGAATCCAACTTCTGAAGTTCCGTATGGAGTTCCAAACTGATTTGGATGAGTGTCATAGGCAGCAGAGATTACATTGGCCTTGTTATCCATCATTTGGACATAGTGACCGATTTGCGCAAAGACGTTAGGCCCCACCTTCATATAAATGGCATTGGCATCCAGTTGTCTTTCATCAGTTGGCAAGCCGTATTGAGCAGCAATCTTCTGATACAAGGCTTTTTCACTATGCCAGAAATTAACCGCACCTTGAGGATTGAAGCTGATGGCCACGTTTTCATTGCCAATCAGCTTGCCCATGTGCCAGTTAGCCTTCTCAAAGTACAAGGTCTGAATTTGGCTGGCAACATTAGCATATGGATCCACCAAAAGCTCTGGGAGACCCGCATTACGACGGTAAGCATTGATAGCCTTAACCAATTCCAAGGCCTGCAAGTTATTTTCCAAGCTCGCTGGGCTAGATGGATCTGATCCGACCGTGATCTTGAATTCATTCTGACCACGTTTGTAAAGGGCTAAAGCGTCGGCTGCAGCATTTCTTACGGCTTCGTTGTTCGAATTATCTCGAAGATTCTCTAAGAATTGCGAATAGGTCGTATTTCGTAAATCAACCGGTGCTGTACTTGCATTTTTCTGTTCATGCACCAACTCTGTATTTGTTGCAGCAATCAATTGCTTGGTCTGCTCTAACTTAGCCTGAGTTTGATTGATTTTGTTTTGGATTTCTGCTTGATTTTGTGGCGCAACGTTTGCTTCTTGTTCCGCTTTTGCTAGTTCATTTTTAGCATGCTCCACAGCTGTTTGAGCTTGATTTTCCTGATTTTTAGCAGTTTCTACAGCTGCAGTTTCTGCATGAACTGGTTCTTTAGCTTTGTTTAGTTCAGATTCTGCCACATCCACCAATGATTGCTGGCCAGCAATTGTATTTTCTTGGTCTTTAACTGCCTGACTTGCTTCCTGAACTGCAGTTTCTGCTTCTTTGACAGTTTCTGATTTTGCTGTTACTTCTTCTTCAGCTTTTTTAACACTGGTCTCTGCTTGAGAAATGTTTTCTTCAGTTGCTGCTTTTTCATTTTCAGTAGCTGTAGCCACTTTCTCTTGAGCCTCTGAAACTGTAGTTTTAGCTCCTTCAAGGTCTGCTTCAGCTTTCTTAGTTTGCTCTTGTTGCTGATTTACATTTTTCTTGGCAGCATCTGCTTTTTCCTTCGCTTCTGCTACATCCGCTGTCGTAATTGGTTTCTCGGTAACTGCTGTTGCCTTTGGTTTCGTAGCCGTTGACTCAACGAGTTCATCCGCTTTTACCTGATGGCTAAGCGCACCAGAAATAATCGTTGTCGCTGCAATGCCAGTTGCTACAACGGATTTACCAATTTTCTTGTCCATAGACATCTCCTTCTAATAGCACATGTATCATTTTACAATCAGTCCTATGCTATAATACTAACATAAAATGACTGGTTAAACCAGTCAAAACCATATCATTTAAATAGAAATTCTATTACAATTTTATGACAAAAATCGAACGCTCCATCCTAAGAATATAGAAATAGAGCGGATTTAAAGCATTTTTCGCCTCTTCCGCTCCTCATTTCTATTTATTTAGAAAAAATTTCTTTACTGCTTATTTACTTCTGACGCCACTTGACTTTCAGCCTCTTTTTCTGAAGGAGCTGGTGCATTCGCTTCTTCTACTTTAGGAGTGGCTGGTGAGCTTGGCTCTTCCACAGTCTCTTTAGGAGCCTCGCTCGTTTTTTCTTCTTTAGTCTCCTCAGCCGGACTGGCCTCCGTCTCAATTTTAGCTTCAGTCGGAGCTGGCTTGTTGGCTTGAAGCTGATTAAAGAACGCTTCTGCTTCGGCT
This sequence comes from Streptococcus sp. SC1, assembly GCF_030272855.1. Lineage (NCBI taxonomy): Bacteria > Bacillati > Bacillota > Bacilli > Lactobacillales > Streptococcaceae > Streptococcus > Streptococcus sp. SC1. Next base: position 220,412 of record NZ_JAQCMU010000002.1, read on the forward strand.
AATAAGCCTGCTTTGTCCACACTCGGATCGGATAATTTATCCAATAAACCATCTACCTTGGCAAATTGCTCATCTGTCCCCTGTTGTTCCTCAAGCATCTTGTGGGCGGACATCAGCAAATTGTAAATTTTAAGATAGATCTCTTTATCCTTGAGCGCTCCAGATGCTTGCTGTTCTTTTAAGGTTTCAACGATTTGAGTCAAGAGCGTTTTCGTTTCTGCTAAGATTGTTTCTCGATCTTTGCGACCTTCTTGCAAATCAGTACCAAGTGCTACGAGTTTCTTTTGATAATTTTCTTGCAGAGTCGAATCCGTTACTTTTTCCAAAAGTTCTTGCCCTTTTTGGAAGAGAGCTTGGAGAGTTGCTTCTGAGATTTCCTCAGTAGGTTGTGGTGCAAATTCTCCATACAATTCTTTCAAGAAACCATAGATGGCCGTCTTATAACTGTGATCGTCCACCTTTTCGGTATCCAGAACCGTTTTATCCTTGGCCGAAGCTGCCTCGCCACTTGCCAGAGCCTTATCAACTTCGAGCTTGGTTTGATAGAGTTCCAAGAAAAGAGCTTTCAGGTCGACCGCTTCAATAAACGCCTGAGATTTATAAAGCTTGAGCGTCAAATCAGCAACTTTCTTACGAAGTTCTGGCTGCAAGCGAGCATCATCAACCGCAAGATAGAAAGCTTTGAGATACTCAACGGAGGTCACTCCTGTCCGATCTTGATAATCTTGCAGACTTGCCAATAGCTGCTCAATCTCAGCCATCTTAGCTTCATTTTTTTCTACCTTAGCTGTCTGCAATTCACCGAGCAAGCTGGTTTTATTCACATTGTAGCTGTCTGTTTCCAAACGTTTGATCTTGTCAACCAATTCTTGATATTTTTTATCAACTTCTGTCAGCTCTTCCGTTTTCGCTTTCTCGTCAACATGAATGTAGTGCTTATCAAATTGATCCAGACTTGCCAGATAGCCCTCTGTTGAGTTGCTTGGCAATTGCTTCATGGTTTCTACAAAATTACCGAGAGCTAGCTCGATTCTACGTTGCATAAGCAAGTCTTTAGCATAAATGGTTCGGCTAGCTGTCAGGAGAGTATCTACCTTTTCAAGAACAGCCTTTTCATCATAGCCTCCTGCTTGATAAGCTGATTGCAAAGCTGGGATTTTGTTCTTCAGGCCTAGATTCAATCCTTTGGATTGGACACGAATGTAGTGGTTGTGATCGCCATGCGGAATGACAAATTGACCATTTTCAACCTGGATACTGTACGGAGACAGACCTGAACGCAGGGCTGTTGTATAAAGCTCGTTTAGGAAGTCCAGCTCTGGATTTCCAGTTTCTAAAGGAATCCGAACATGCTCTTTTCGAACAGCATATGGATGGATATGTGTCGGATCGTAGTCTTGATCTGGATTATTAAAGACAAAGAAGCCTTTTGAAATCTTTATTGCTTCACGCGGTACACCATAAGTCTTGGAAATATAAGCGATTTTCTCTTCATCACTTGCGTCACGAGAAAAACGGTCATATTCTGTGCTGACTTGACTGGACTGGCTTGAATCTTTGTGCTTAGCCAGGTTAGCCTCTGCCGCTGCAATCTGATCTTTTGTCAAATCCTTTTTGAAGAAATAATGTGCATGCCCGCCGTGTTGGACAACGTAACCTTCCTCATCTTTTGAGATGACATGTTCAGCATGGAAACCATGGTCGTGCTCGTCTTTATCAGTTGGTTTAGCTGGCTGGCTTGGATTTGCTGGTTGGCTAGGCTGGCTTGGTGTACTTGCAGCAGCCTTAGGATAAGTCTGCTGACCAGCAACAGGAATGTTCCGAGCTATTTCTTCTTCTAGAGCGGACAGTTTGCTATAAGGGATAAAGTGGTAGTGATTTCCATGCGGAATGGCTACTCCTTCTGCGGTCCGTCTAACGATTTTACTTGGATCAAAGACAAGCCCATCTTTTTCAACATAGCGTTTTTCTTTTGGTGTACGGTAGAGTTTCTCAAGTAAGGTTTGATAACTTGATGGTGCATCTTCTGCTTTTTCAGCTGGTTTAGCTCCGTGCCCAGCATCTGATTGGGCAGGTTTGGACGGTTGAGCTGGCTTAGCAGTCTGTCCCTTGTCAGCTTGATACGCTGGCTTAGTCGCAGTTCCTGCATGTTGATTTTCTGATGCTTTACCTGTAGGAGCAGAAGCTTCTCCTCCTGTATTAGGATTTTCAGCTGGAGTAGCTGCTTGCTTGCCTCGCTGCAAGGAATCCCAGTAGGCTTGGGCAGCCGCTAATTCACCTGGCGACAGATCACTTTTAGGAATATAATGCATATGACCGCCATGTGGCACAAGGAAGCCATCTCCTGTATCCGAAATCACATCAGATGGACTGAAAACATAGCCGTCATCTGTTGTATAGGCGCCATTGCTCCGACTCGATGCAGTGCCTTCTGCTTGATAGGTTCTCTTTCCTGCAGCATAGGCGGCACTTGGACGACTGAAGTCTTGTGTTTTTCTGCTAACAGTTTGACTCGATTTAGCTTCTGAACCGCCTTCTCCTTCTTCCTTGCTAGGATGAATCTGTCTTTGCCGTGCGATTTCATCAACTGAACGGACATTGCTGGTTTCTTTAGCATTGGTCAGATATAGATAATATTTGCCTGCAACCTTGATAATATAGCCATCTTTCACTTGGTTGACAATATCTGACTCCTGCAATTGATAATTTGGATCCCGCATAATCAACTCTTCACTCAGAATTGCATCAAAGGGGACCTTGCCATTATAGTAATGATAGTGATCGCCATGTGAAGTCACATAGCCTTGGTCCGTAATCTTGACAACGATCTGCTCAGCAGTAATGCCTTCTTTGGCCTGAATCTGCTCAGGTGTCAATTTCTCGGCTTTTTGAGATTTATTGTCCTGCTTATTTGTAGATTTCTTTTCTACATAGGCCACTCGATTTCTTGCTTGTTCTTGTGGCTTATCTGCTTGATACTGCATGATCGCATAACCGCACACACCAAGTGTAGCTAGTGCCGCAACTGAACTAATAATATATTTCTTTTTCATACATCACCTCAATGTTTTAATTCTTTGGCTAAAATTTCTAAATTATCTTCTAAATTTTCAAGATAGGTCTTGTCATTTTCAGGATCTGCTTCCAGAGGATTCAGCACCTTTAGGTTGACTCCTGTCGCCTTCTTCAAGGTTTCAGCCAACTTAGAAGAAGCATTGCTCTCGACAAAAATCGTCTTGACTTTATAGGTCTTGATAAAATCTTGTATCTCCGTCAACTGCCTTGGACTAGGCTCTTGATCTGGCGAAATGCCTGAAATCCCTAATTGCTTGAGACCGAAACGCTTGGCTAGATAAGAAAAGGCCGTATGCTGGGTCACAAAAGTTTTTTCATCTAGCTCGCTAAAGACTCCTTGGTATTTTTGGCTCAGGGCCTTTGCCTTCTCTGCAAATTTTTGAGCATTTTTTTGATAGGTATCCGCATTTTTACTATCTAGCTTGGACAATTCTTGAGCAATGATCTGCGCCTCTTCTGCTACTTTTTCAGGATCTAGCCAGGTATGTGGGTCATAGAGGGTCTTTTCATCAATCCCTTCCTCCGTAGACACTTCTTCTAAGCCGGCCACCTTGTCCAACTGCATCCCATTACTGGCTTCTACGACCGCTACTTTGGACTTTTGTAAACTAGTATCCAGACTACCAGCCCAAGACTCCAAAGTCCGCGAATGATACACAAAGACATCTGCTTCATAAATAGCCGCTACATCACTGGCTGACGGCTCAAATTCATGAATCCCTGCGCCCGACTGAATCATCCGTACATCATTTAAGTCTCCCGAGACTTCTTTGACCATCGAATAAATCGGGTAAAAACTCGTGACAATATTGAGCCCATGTTTGCTACCAGCACCGCTTGCTTCCTTTTTGCTACAAGAAGCAAAGCCAAGTCCCAGTAAGACTAGGCTTAGAGCTATCAAAACCTTTTTGATTTTCATTTCAACTCCTTAACCAGTTTAGCAATCATTCAAAGAAATAACTATTTTCAAAACATTCTTTCCCAAGAATTGCTTTCAAAAATAGCTTCTTTTATTAACTGGTTTATTAACTAGTTAAGATAATACTCCTTTTTATTTTTTCTGTCAAGAAGGAAGTTTGAATTTTTTCAAAAATTTTCCATCCCTTCATCCAATTAAAAAAGCCACAAACGTGGCTTTGAGAAATCGATATATAATTTTGCTATTTTATAGAAAGGACTAGTGTTCACTATCTCTACTATTGGCTCGAATTTCTTCCAACATTTTGGCTTCTTCAGCTGTACATTCATAGTTTTCCAGCAAGTCCGGACGACGCTCATAGGTTTTTTTCAGACTTTCATAGAGACGCCACTTGCGGATGTTTTCATGATGGCCGCTCATGAGGACTTCCGGAACGACCATGCCCCGATAGTCATAAGGACGAGTGTACTGAGGATACTCCAAGAGTCCAGACGAAAAGCTGTCATCCGTGTGACTGACTTCCTTGCCAATAACCTCTGGAATCAAGCGAACTGTCGCATCAATCATGGTCATAGCCGCCAATTCTCCTCCGGTCAGCACATAGTCACCTAGCGAAATCTCGTCCGTCACCAAGGTCTTGATCCGCTCATCATAACCTTCGTAGTGACCGCAGATGAAGATCAATTCCTCTTCCTTGGCCAATTCCTCAGCATAGGCTTGATCGAAGGTACGTCCGGCAGGATCCAGCAAAATCACGCGCGGCTGCTTCTTTTCAATAGCATCATAGGCATCAAAAATAGGCTGAGCCCGCAGCAGCATGCCTTGACCGCCACCATAAGGCTCGTCATCCACATGCCGAGATTTTTCCGCATTTTCTCTAAAATTGTGATAATTGATTTCCAAGATTCCTTTTTCTCGCGCCTTACCCACGATCGAGTGCTCCAAGGGCGCAAACATCTCTGGAAAGAGGGTCAAAATATCAATCTTCATCGTCCAGTCCTTCCGGTATCTCTACATCAACCCGGCCTTGCTCGATGTCAATGCTTAGCACCACTGGAGGAATGTAAGGCAGCAGCAAGTCGCGCTTGCCCTTACGTTTGACCACCCAGACATCATTGGCTCCTGGCTGGAGAATCTCCTTAATCGTACCTAGCAGAACATCATTTTCATAAACTTCAAGGCCGATGATTTCATGGTAGTAAAATTCCCCATCTTCCAAATCAGCCAAGTCTTCTTCGGCTACTTTCAGACTAAAGTCACGAAATTTCTCGATGTCATTGATATGATACATGCCCTTGAACTTGATGATATCAAAGTTCTTGGCCTTGCGATGGCTGGCAATTTCCACGTCCATGACAAACTGGTCTTTCTTATCGAAAAGAGCCAGTTTATTGCCTTTTTTAAAACGCTCCTCTGCAAAATCTGTCACTGATAAAACCCGCATTTCGCCTTGCAGACCTTGGGTATTGACGATTTTCCCAACATTAAAATAATTCATTTTTACTCCAGTTAATCTTTTTACTATTCGTTTTATTGTATCATTTTGCTAGCTTTTTCTCAAGGCAGGCAGCTGGCTTAGGCAGCGGAAAAGCCTATAAGTCAATGCCTTTTTCTTTGAGATTTTGCAGGCATTCTTCATAGTAAGCCGCGTCATGCTCGGGGTAAATAGGGCTCGCCACAGCGATTTCTTCCAGATGCACATAGGACGGACAAGTCTTGCCACGATAGTCCCGCTCCAGCCACTCTGGGGACACACGATAACCTCGCTTGCTCATCTCCTCCATAATCAGCTCATAGTAGCGATAAAGCAAGTAAGGAGAGTGGGTAAAAACATAGTCAACGGTCGCATGTTTCTTGCCCCAGCCATTGCCACGAAGAGCGCAGCATTCCCGATGCTGGCCAAGCAGTTGCGGACGGGGAAGTTTGGGAATCAGTGCTTGATGCCAGAGTCTCATTCTAACCTCCATTTAGTAAAAACAAAGCAATCTTTTGTTGCTCCAAATCGTAATTGAGCTCCAGAGAACTTCCTTTTAATAATCGCTGAAACGTCTATGTTTGATTTCAAAGTCGAAATAATTCTCTTCCTGAAGTCGGTGGAAAATGTCCCGATAGGCTTCTTCGTCAAAAGACTCTCCTCGATAAAGGATTTCAAAGCTAAGATCCTCATATTCCAGAAAGGCATTGGCTGAGCGGAAGCCCTTGCTGTGATAGAAATCCCAGCGAGCTTGACGCTGCTCAAGATTGTCACAGGGCTCATCCAGACGCTCGATTTCTAAAAGCATGGTTCGCTGATAGAAATTGACCAGCTTTTCGATGATTTCACCGCCATAGCCATGGCTGCGCAGGTGAGGCATAATCGCAAAGAAACTAACATAAAAGGCTTGCGCGTTGGAAATGGCAAAGGCAAAACCAACAAACTCCTTTTCATGATAAAAGGCGAAAAAATTAGCATCTTCCTGTTCCTCATATCGTAAAAATTCACTGAGCGGTATCCTTTCCTCTTCTGGGAAAGCTTCATTATTCAAGGCTTCTACCTTTTCCAAATCTGGAAAATCTGCTGTAATGATCTGGCTGGTTAAGCTCATAAAATCACTCCTTTTCTAGTGATAGTATAACAAATTTTATAACTGGTTTCAAAAAAGAGCCCTGAGAGAGCTCTTATGTATTTATTTTTCTGAAGTGATGGTAAGATTCCGAGTTCCTAGGAACTACTGATAGTTGGTCCCGATTGGACTCCCAGCCACTACTTCACTATTTCACGTAATTTATCCAAATGCTGGTTATCCGTCACAGCCATAATGCTGACTCCTGCTGGCCAGACAAAGTCTGGAGTAAACTGACTTTCCAAAGGCTGATTTTTTGTCAGACGATAGCCAATAATATTGAGATGATACAGCCTACGAGCATCTACATCACGAACTGTTTTCCCGAGCCAGCTAGCAGGCAGTTCAAACTCAGCCACCACTACATCGTCATCCAGCTGGAAAACCTCAATCGAATGGTTAAAGAGAATGGTCTTGGCCAATGAAATGCCAGCCTCCACTTCAGGCAGGATAACCAAATCAGCTCCCACCTTTTCCAGCACCTGCTGGGTCACTTCATCCTTGACCTTGGCAATGACATTTTTAACGCCCAATGCCTTACAGTGCATGACCGCTAGGACACTGGATTCCAAACTTTCACCAGTCGCCACGACGACCGTATCACAGGAACCAACGTCTGCTGCCTCCAAAAGCTCCATATCGGTGATGTCCCCGATCACACCGACGGCAATCATGTCTTCATACTGATTGATTGTCTCTTCGTGATTATCAATCGCAATGATTTCTACATCTTGAGAAATCAAGGCCTCAATGATACTCTGTCCAAAAATCCCCAAGCCGAGGATTCCAACTGTTTGATTTGCCATTTCTTTTCTCCTATCCAATCATAATGTCCGCCTTGCTGTAGTGCAAGGTAGTCGCCTTCTTCGGTTGATAATGGCTGAGACTGACCATAAGAGTCAGCGGCCCCACCCGTCCAATAAACATCAGCAGCATAATCACAATCATACCAGCTGTATTGAGGCTGGTAGTGATATTGGCCGTGACACCAACTGTAGCCAATGCCGAAACAGTCTCAAATATTAGGTAAATAAAACGATGACTGCTATCGGTCACTAGCCCAAGAGCCAAAAGACCAAGCAGAAATGTCAGCTGAAAAATCACTGTCACACCAAAAGCCTTCTGCACTAGCTGAGGAGCCAGCGTTCTCCGCCCCATATTAGTATGAGGCAAGCCCAAAATTTCCTTACGGGCGAACAGCAAAAGAACTAAGAAGGTCGTAATTTTCAGACCGCCCGCTGTACCACCCGGAGCTCCTCCTAGAAACATCTGGAGCAGATAGATAAACAGGGTTACTGGACGAGCAGCTGTATAATCTATGGAAGCAAAGCCAGCTGTTCTCATGCTGACTGTCTGGAAAAAGCTGACCAGTAGCTTATCGCCAAAGGAAAGATTGCCAATCGTTCCAGGATTATTGTACTCCGTCCAGAGACTCGCGACCGTCCCAAAAACGAGGAGACCAGCAGTCAGCAGTAAGACTACCTTAGTATGAAAGTGCAGCCCCTTCTGTTTTCCTCCCAATTTAGTCGCCAAGTCAAACCAGACCATAAAGCCAAGTCCTCCAGTAATAATGAGGAGAGCCAAGGTGATATTGACCAAAACATCTGTCTGCAAGCCTAGTAGGCTATCATTGCCAAAATTATCAAATCCTGCATTACAAAATGCAGAAACGGCTAAAAAGATAGAATTAAAAATCCCTCTTCCCAAACCAAACTTAGGAATGAAGCGAATCATAAGAAGGAGAGCGCCCAGTCCTTCGATAGTAAAAGTCGTGATAAAAATCGAACGGACAAATTGACCCAAGGTACGATTGTGCCCATAACTAAAACTATCCCGCAGAATGCGGCGATCCTTGAGACTGAGCTTTTTCCGACTTTCCATGGTGAAAAATCCGATAAAGGTCAGGATTCCCAAACCACCAATCTGAATTAGCAGCATACAAAGGAGCTGCCCCCAGACATTATATGTATCTACAACCGATCGAGTAAAAAGCCCTGTCACACAGACCATGGAGACCGCTGTAAAAAGATGATCCAGATAGCCCGCTTGGGAACTTTCCGTCTGCACCCAAGGCAGACTGAGTAGCAAGGAGCCACAAAATATCACCAAAAGAAAAGACAAGATAATCTTTTGCGCTGGTGACAAGCGTGAAAATAAATGCTTCATAAAGTTTCCTTTCTTGATCTAGTAAAAACAGAGGCCAGCTTTATCTGTCTCTCTCTTTCCCTGACAGCCCGCTTCAAATCATCTGGACTCTGCAAGTTTCTGACTTTGATGGCATAATCCGCTGCGACAATAGCATGTCCCCTCATATGGGCTGTTGCGACTGCTTGGGCAAAGACACGCGCAGCATATTTACCGATTTGTGATTGAGTCTGCTGAGACAGTTTATTAGCCAAGAAACCAGCCTTCCTTAGTTCATAGGCAGATGCCCTCCCATCAAGTCGAGCCTGAAAAACCTCTCTTACTTGAGTCAAAATCCTCTGCTTCTCAAACTCATCTTCCGTATCTATCAGAGCTATAAAGCTTGATGCCATTTTCATAGCCCATCGAGCCAGTTGCTTCTGAGGAAGCTGCTCCAAAACAAGCTCCAATTCCAATCTCTTCTCACTATCATCCAGGATTTTCAGTTTGTATGGGCTCGGTAAAATCACTTGATCACTCTCATAACGCTTGCGCTCATGAACGTTCCAAGCATACTCTTCTGGATTCATATGTCCTCCGGCTTCGAATTTATTTGAATTCGAGTGTAGATTTTGCGTTTGTCTTAACTGAAATACTTGGTTCTCGCAGAGCTCGAACTGCATCAATGGCCCTAAATGCAACTACGCCTAACGGCTTGTTTCATTAAGGATAATAAGGAACGTAGTTCTCGCAAAGCTCGAACTGCATCAATGGCCCTAAATGCAACTACGCCTAACGGCTTGTTTCATTAAGGGCCATAGAAAAAACGGGACACATGCCCCGCTGCTTCTTATTTCTCATCGATGACGATGCGAACTTTTTTGTACTCGGTTGGGACAGAGTAAACAATCGTCCTTATAGCGGAGATAGTACGACCTTTACGACCGATCACACGTCCAACATCGCTTGGATCAAGATCAAGATGATACTCTAAAAACTCAGGTGTATCTTCAATCTTGATAGTTAAGGCATCTGGCTGTGAAATCAAAGGTTTCACTATCGCAATAATGAGATTTTCAATCGTGTCCATATATCAACCTGCACTTCTATTATTTAGAGTATTTTGAATCGTGGAATTTCTTCAAAACACCAGCTTTTGAAAGGATGTTGCGAACTGTATCTGAAGGTTGAGCTCCATCAGCCAACCATGCAAGAACGCGATCTTCTTTCAATGTCACTTGGTTTTCTTCAACAAGTGGGTTGTAAGTTCCAACTGTTTCGATGAAACGTCCATCACGTGGTGAACGTGAGTCTGCAACGTTGATACGGTAGAAAGGTTTTTTCTTAGAACCCATACGAGTCAAACGGATTTTTACTGCCATTTTTAAAATTTCTCTCTTTTCTTATTTTTTATTTCGGTGAAATAGCTGAGCTATTTAGCACATGTTCTATTATAGCAGATTAAATACAGCTGTCAAGTTTTTTTCTTGACAGGCTCAAAAAATTTTTTCAAAGCAGTATTTTTTTAATTTCTTCATAAGATGATACCGTATAAGTCGGCTGCGCACTGCTATTGTTAATCAGCTTCTTGGGATTGTACCAGAGAGAGTCCATTCCTGCATTATTAGCGCCAGCAATATCTGCTGTCAAGGAGTCCCCAATCATCAAAGCCTGAGACAGGTCGAAACCGGGTATCTGCTCTGCTATTTTTTCATAAAACAAAGCCTCAGGCTTCTGAGTTCCCATCTTTTCCGAAATGAAAATGTGATTAAAATAGGGCGCAATATCGGAATGAGCCATGCGACCGGTCTGAATAGCCGTGATACCGTTGGTGGCTCCGTAAATCTCATAATCAGCTGCTGTCAGACTGTCCAAAAGCTCGCTAGCACCAGCGTAGGTTTGTCCTTGCTGAGCAATATGCTGCTGATAGAGAAGAGCTAACTCGGCTCCATCCTTCTCAATGCCAAAATGAGCAAAAAGACGAGAAAAGCGGGTATTGACCAGCTCTGGCTTGGTGATTTTCCCCTGCTCTAGATCCCGCCAAAGCCCCTTGTTCATCGGAATATAATAGTCTTTGTAGGTCTGAATCTCCGTCACGCCCTGCTTCTCCAAAAAATGAGTCAGGGCAATGTCTTCTGCCGTATCAAAATCCAGCAGCGTATGGTCAAGGTCGAAAAGTAGAAATTTGTATGACAAGGTTGAAATCCTTTCTGTAACTGTAGTAGCTTCATTATACCACAAGCTACAAAAACCAGCCGCTCAAAAATAAACGGCTGATTTCTAATCTATTTCACTACTGGAATCCAGAGTTCCATTGATAGTCTGCTATCCCTTCTTTCAATCCTGCTGCATTATATTCTTTTATTTTCCAAACAGCATCTTCTTTTTTCTCACTTTTTCTACTCGTCTTTATAGTGAATGCACAAATCTCTAAATTTATTATCTAGCTCTGCAATGTCAAACAAGACTTCTGATAGTTTCTGATAATCTTCCTTGATACAAAATAGATGAGCTTGGCCGAACAATCTTGCTAAATTTTCTTTTATTTCTGATCTGACAGCATCGTATTCTTTTAAGAAGTTGCTCATGTATAGATTTCTGATAGAAGCTAATTTGAAGCTAAAGTATTGATGAAGATGCTTTTGTTCTTCATTCAAGCCATTGTCCGCTACCGACTTAGCATATCTTACTATCACGTTCTCCTCGCCGTCTTCATATCGTTGCTTCATCAGCATAGATGTTTTTTGATAAATGTCCTTGGAAGTTGGAGATTTGATTTTTTTGAAGTTTCCCCACATAGAGAAAGAACCTCTTTTATAGTCGATATTTTTAGCTTCCCAGGCTTTCGAAAATTCTGAGAAACTCATTTTCATACAAGCAAAGCCTGCTGGATCATGGAAATAGATAAACTCATCATCTAGATCATAAACCGAAACAAAATGGTCCACCCCATACAAATGAATATGATTGGGATTATAAGTGAGATAACCCATGTCCAAAGGGCCAAGAACAAGAGGCCCGCTGAGCAATAACTTACTTAAGATTTCTCTGATAGAGAGAAGATTCACTGCATTAGAATCCTTTATATAGTATTCATCGTATGTAAAACCCAGAATGTCTAAAAAATGACTGATAGAACTATCTGGCATCCCATTATCAAAGAAGACTAAGGGGTGTTTTTCATCTTCCTTTACAATACTAGCGCCATTTCCCATCACCATAATGGCTTCCAAAAACTCAGGGCGAACATCATAACCATACGAATGCAGCGCCATCGTAAGTGAATATGTATAACAAAGAGAAACGTCCCCAAAATACATCTGCATAGCATCATCCTCCTCTGTAATCGACACCTAAAAAATGACTTGTAATCACCATTCTATTTCACCACTGGTATCCAGAGTTCCATTTGATAGTCTGGGGAGGACATATCACCCTTGGTGTAGACTTCAAAATCTGGTGCTCCTGAGTGGCGATAACCTGTTTCTGGGAAGAAGACTTCCAATACATATTTCCAAGCATGGTGGATGCTGGCAGGTATAGCCCCCTTTACTGGTACGATGGCATATTCAGCTGCTGGGATTTCCTTGATAGACAGACCTAGTTCTTCTGCTTTAGCTTTATCCGTCACATCATAAGCAGCCATGTAGTTGATGATTTCGCCCTTTTTAACATCAGAGCAGAGGCCAAAGGATTGGCCACTGCCCAGACTCTCTAGGCTTTCAAAGCTGTGATTGGCATAGAGCTGATCCCAAGCGGATGGGCACTGGCTATTGTCAATAGCTTCCAATAGGACGCCTGCTACAGTAAAAGCAGGTTTCTTTTGAATCTTGATATCCATGTTCTTTCCTCCCGTAATCTTTAAGGATAGTTGAAGTCTAGGGAAGACCCGATAAGGTTTTCCATTTCGAACTTCTGAAGGGGTCGCACCATGGAATTTCTTGAATGCTGCGCTGAAGGCATCCGCAGACTCATAGCCATATTTGAGTGCTATATCAATAACTTTCTCAGAGCTTTCCCGCAAGTCCGTCACAGCTTCTGACAGCCTGCGATTGCGCAAATATTCTGCTAAAGTCATATCTGCCAGAATGGAAAAGAGCCTGCTAAAGAGAGCATAAGAATAGCCCGATATCTGCTGAAATTTTTGCAAATCCACTTCTGCGTCCAACTTGCTTTCCAGATATTCCATGGTTCGATTGAATTGATGCATCATATTCTTTTTCACCTCTTGACTATAGTCTAACAGATATAAGAAACCTCTGCCCTAGAATTTTTGTACAAGATTTAGAGGGGGATGTTACAACCTATCCCGCAGCTTCTCCACAAAGAGATAAGCAGCTGGGCAGGTCAGGGTATTTTTGATTGTCAGATGATTAATCTGATGAATCTTCTTGCGGTCTGTATGGGGAAATTCTCTACAAGCCTTGGGACGGACATCGTAGATCGAGCAGAGATTGTCTCCACCTAAAAAAGGACAAGGCATAGCCTTGAAGACCTTATCACCGTCTTCGTCCACTTGCAGAAATTCCTCTTCAAAAGCCGGCAGCTTCATCTTGAAATACTTGGCAATACGGACAATATCGGCTTCCTTAAAGTCTGGTCCCAGCGTCTTACAGCAATTGGCACAGGCTGTACAGTCAATCTCCTCAAAGACCTCATCATGGATTTGTTGGGCAATCTTATCGAGGTTTTTTGGTGGCTTTTTCTTGAGACTGGCTAAAAACTTTCGGTGCTCTTTCTGCTTTTGTAGGGCTAGCTGATGGTATTTTTCAAGGTCGATTTCTTGAGTCATAAACTACTTTCTAATCAGTTGATTTTCGTTAGCATTATATCATAAATCTCAAAAAAATGAGACTAGGACAAAAGTCCTAGCCTCTCAATTGTCTTTGGATTGTCGAGCAAGACGCAGTGGTTGAGTGGGCTCTACTACGCTGATTTCATCAGCTTTTACAGCCCTACTCAACTGTGCGGAGGTGGGACGACGAAATCGAATTCTAACGAATTACCGATTTCTGTCCCACTCTCATTTACTTTGTTTTAAATATTGTTAGCTGGGCCTTTTTCATCAAGGCTCCATGTTTCTTCTATGTATGAGATGACAGAAGCCAGAGTTTTTCGGTCGCCTTCAAAAGAGATCAAATACACTTTGTCATCTTTTTGGAAAACCCAAGAAACAACTAGCTGCCCTGATTTCATAATTACATTCAGTTGGAAAGCTTCATTGCCAGAAACGGTGGATTTTGCTCCCCACATTTTTTCTACATCTTTATTATCATTCCAACTATAGGCTAGTCGCTGGGCAATTAACTCAGCATTAAAAGTTTCTCCATCTTGGACATGAGCTTTTTCTCTAGTATAACCATTCATAGTAACGATATTATAAGCTGAGCCATCCGTAAACTGAACGCTGTCGCCACCATCTAAGTCGGTGAACTTGATCCAATTACTTGGAATATCGATATAGCCATAATCAGCCGAACCAATACGTTTGGTTTTGGTCGTAGTGGAAACATCTTTGTCACTAGCTTTATCAGATTTGCTGCTATCTTTTTGAGAAACTTGACTAGTTGTACTACTAGAAGTAGACGATTTCCGATTACCATAATTTTTAATAAGGCCACAAGAAGCCAGAGACAAACCAACCAGAACTGTCAAAAAACTAAGAAAATATTTTTTTGTCATAATACCCCCCTTTTTTTAACTACATGGACCCGAACTATCTAGATTTTCATACTATCGAAACATTATAGATAACATCAACTTTTCAAGATTACTTCCCTATCTTATTTTTGGGAACAGATCTACTGTTTTTCTTCGCTTTGTAATACTGAACTCAGGCGATTAAAGCCGACTTTATTCCTCATCCATACTCAGGACGCTGAGGAAGGCTTCTTGTGGGACTTCGACAGATCCGATCGCTTTCATCCGTTTCTTACCGGCTTTTTGTTTTTCTAGGAGTTTGCGTTTCCGAGAAACGTCACCACCGTAACATTTAGCAAGAACATTTTTACGAAGAGCCTTGATATCAGTACGAGCCACAATCTTGTGTCCAATGGCTGCCTGAATAGGTACCTCAAACTGCTGACGGGGAATGATTTTCTTGAGCTTGTCTACAATCAGCTTACCACGCTCATAAGCAAATTCCTTGTGAACGATAAAGCTGAGAGCATCGACCTTGTCGCCATTGAGGAGAATATCCATCTTCACCAGCTTGGATGAGCGATACTCAGAGATTTCATAGTCAAAGCTAGCATAGCCACGAGTAGAGGACTTGAGCTTGTCAAAGAAGTCAAAGACAATTTCAGCAAGCGGAATTTGATAGATAACATTGACCCGATTATCGTCGATATAGTCCATGGTCACAAAGTCACCGCGCTTGCGCTGAGCCAATTCCATCACCGCTCCGACAAATTCCTGGGGCACCATAATCTGCGCCTTGACATAAGGCTCTTCAATGGAATCAATCTTGGTCGGATCCGGAAACTCACTCGGATTAGAGACATCAATAGCTTCACCATCTGTCAGATTAACCTTATAGATAACAGACGGCGCCGTCATGATCAGATCAATATTAAACTCACGCTCCAAACGTTCCTGAATAACGTCCATGTGTAGCAAGCCCAAGAAGCCACAACGGAAACCAAATCCAAGTGCCTGTGACGTTTCTGGTTCAAATTGCAGACTGGCATCGTTTAGCTGGAGCTTTTCGAGGGCTTCGCGTAGGTCATTGTATTTATTAGACTCGATCGGATAAAGACCCGCAAATACCATCGGATTCATCTGCTTATAGCCGTCCAGGGGCTCAGATGCTGGATTGTTCGCCAAGGTCACTGTATCTCCGACCCGAGTATCCTGTACCGTCTTGATAGAAGCTGCGATATAACCAACATCCCCTGTCGCTAAGAAATCACGTCCAATAGCCTTAGGCGTGAAGATGCCGACCTCTGTTACATCAAAAGTCTTGCCATTGCTCATGAGCTGAATGGTATCTCCCGGCTTGACCACACCGTCCATCACCCGCACTTGCAGGATTACCCCACGATAGGCATCATAGACTGAGTCAAAAATCAAGGCTTTGAGCGGTGCTTCAACATTTCCAGTCGGTGCTGGAACTTTTTCTACAATCTGCTCTAAAATTTCCTCAATTCCGATACCAGCCTTGGCAGAAGCCAATACGGCTTCGCTAGCATCCAGTCCAATCACGTCTTCAATCTCTGTCCGCACCCGCTCAGGATCCGCAGCTGGCAAGTCAATCTTGTTGATAACCGGCAGGATTTCCAAGTCATTGTCCAGCGCTAGATAGACATTTGCCAAGGTCTGAGCCTCAATCCCCTGAGCAGCATCCACGACCAAAATTGCCCCTTCGCAAGCAGCCAATGAACGTGACACTTCATAGGTAAAGTCCACGTGTCCCGGCGTGTCAATCAAGTGGAAGATGTAGGTTTCACCGTCCTTGGCGGTATAATTGAGCTCGATAGCATTAAGCTTAATGGTGATGCCACGCTCCCTCTCCAAGTCCATGCTGTCCAAAAGTTGGGCCTGCATTTCCCGGCTGGAAACCGTCTCCGTCGCCTCCAAAATCCGGTCGGCCAAGGTTGATTTCCCGTGGTCAATGTGGGCAATGATGGAGAAATTGCGGATCTTCTCCTGACGTTTTTTCAAATCTTCTAACTTCATTTTTCTCTTCCTTTTAGGGTATTCTATTTATTATATCATGATTTGTCGAAAATAAAAACGACTGTAACCAAGACAGTCGACTTAATTTTCCATTTATCTAGAGTCTCATACATTCGGAGATGATTAGTCATGGGCTTTTCTGAGTTTTTCAAGAGTTTCTAGGAAAATAGCTGGCGCTTCAGCCGTAAATTCCAGCACTTCGCCAGTCTGAGGATGGGTGAAGCCCAGTGTTCGCGCGTGCAGAAATTGACCATGTCCTTTCAGGGTCTTACGTGGCCCATAGACCTCATCTCCAGCGACTGGATGACCGATATAAGCCATGTGGACGCGGATTTGATGCGTCCGACCAGTCTCCAGCTGTAACTCAACCAAGGTATAGTCCCCAAAACGTTCCAAGGCTTGGAAACGTGTTAGAGCAGGTTTTCCCTTGGCTGTAACCGCCTGTTTCTTGCGGTCCTTTTCACTACGGCCAATCGGCGCCTCAATCACTCCGCGGTCATTAGGGAGATTGCCATGAACAATCGCCCAGTATTTACGCAGGGATTTCTTGTCCTTAAGCTCATCTGCAAGTGCCAGATGGGCTTGGTCATTCTTGGCAATCATCAAAAGGCCAGAAGTGTCCTTATCAATCCGATGGACAATTCCCGGGCGCAACACACCATTGATGCCAGAAAGGTCTCTGATATGATACATGAGAGCATTGACCAGAGTACCGCTGGTATGGCCAGCTGACGGGTGGACCACCATGCCTTGCGGCTTGTTAACGACGGCTACATCCTCATCCTGATAGACGATTTCTAGTGGAAGATTCTCTGCCACATACTCAACTACCTCTGGCTCAGGTACTTCATAGGAAATGACATCGCCCTCTTTGACGGCATACTTGGCTTTTTTTGCCTCTCCATTAACCAAAATCTGGCCATTTTTTATCTGCTCATTAGCTAAACCACGGGATAGCTCTGTCAGGTCCGCCACTGCCTTATCCAAACGCAGGCCTGCGGCTGCCGCATTAATTTTCAATTCCATTCGTTTCTTCCTTCAACATCACCAGTAATAAAATCGCTACTCCAACAGTCAGGTACATATCCGCTACGTTAAAAATAGCAAAATTGACAAAATCTAGCTGGAACATATCCACTACAAATCCTTGCTGGATTCGGTCAATGAAATTGCCCAATCCACCGGCAATAATTAGAATGAGTCCCGTCAGCATCCACTTGGAAGCTTGGATATTTTTAATCAAATACCAAACAGCAACTCCAATCACGGTACAAGTAATCAATGCGAAAAACCACTGCTGATTTTCCAAGATAGAAAAGGCTGCACCAGTATTTCGCAGGTAGGTCAAACTGACAATCTTAGGAATAAACTTTCTAACTTGCCCCAAAGAAAAATTGGAAATAATATAATACTTGACTGCCTGATCAAGAGCAATCAAAAGAATAACTAAAAAAGGAATCGCAATTTTACGTTTCATACTTCTCTTTTCTGTGCAAAATATTCTTTCATAACAGCTACAAAAGCTTCGCCGACCTGACTCAACTCTACATCTTCCCTCTTGACATAAACCATGTGATTGTCTAAATTGTCTCGTAGTTTGATGACAGTGATTCCATTTACACTGTTGCTATCCAAAAAGCCAGATCCAGTCGCATAAGCATCCGTCCGCTCCAAAATCCCATTCAGCGTTGCTCGATCCGTCACATTAAACATCTGGGAGCTGGCACTGGTATCAACAAAATTCTCAGAATAATAGAGGTACTCATCCTTTTCCTGTGTGAAGCGAACAGTTGGTAAAGTGGCCAAATCTTCCATGACAAGTTCCTCCTTTTGAGTCAGAGGATGGTCTTCCCGCAGATAAATATGGGTCTGGAAAGGAATTAGCTCAATGACCTCCAAACCAAGCTTCTCCACCCGCTGCATAATGCCCTTGCTATTCTGATTGTTGAGATAAATAATCCCAATCTCACTGTGACCTTGGGCTACTTCATCCAAAATCTGGACGGTTGTCGACTCGAAAATCCGGAAATTCTTATATTCTGGATACTTTTGAGAAAACTCCGTAATCAACGGCGGCAAAAAGTCATAGTGCTGGCTGGCAATGGAAAATTCATCCTTTTCCTCTTCAGGATTGGCATACTGATTTTGAAAGACATCAAATCCTTTGACCAATTCCTGAGCTCTTTCGTAAAATTCCATACCACGGCGGGTCAAGAAGGTTCCACTACTGGTTCGACGAAAAACTTTAAATCCCAGCTCCTTTTCCAAATCTCGCACCGCGATAGATAGACTGGGCTGGCTGACATACATCTTTTCTGCTGCTTCGCGGAAAGTTCCGCTGTTGGCAATAGCCACTACATAACGCAATTGTTGAATATTCATATCTTTTTCCTTTTACAAATACTCCTAATTATACCACAAAATCAGCCGTCATCAAAGGCAGGCAGCGACTTTTCTCTTGGAAATACATATCTAAAATCTTCCTCATTTGCCTAAAATGTCCTTTGTATATAAGAAGGTGACATAAAGAACGACAAACAAAGCAATTAAGACCTCAAAAGCAAGCAGAATTTGCCCTGCTAGACCGAAATTTAGTATATTTAAAGACTGCTTCAAGGCTACAGCCGAAATAACCAAAGGGAAGGTAAAGGCCGAAAATCCTGCTGAAAAAGGACGATTGATCAAACGAGGCAGTTGCCACAAAATAAAGGCATAAAAGCATTGACCTGAAATCAAGAGCAAGCTCAACAAGACAGGATTTGGCTGAGAAAAAGTAGCTACATAAGCCGCCGTCATCAAGGAAATCGGCGCACAAATCGTTGTCGTATTCGGGCGAACAGTCTCTACTAAGCCAATTTTATAAGTCTTATAAAGGACGATTGGCAAGACCAAAATAGTCGCTAAAAGGCCGTACCAAAAGACCAACTGCCCCAAAGCTAACTGCTGGGGAACCGCAATGGTCAGAGGAGCGACACCAATCCCGACAAATAAGACCGTCCAAGCAGGAAAGACATTCTCCCACTTGAAAGGAAATACAAAAGTTAGAATATAGTATACCATCAAGAAAACCAGCCCGCTGAAGCTCAGCCACCACAGCACTTGCGCACTAATTCGGGCAAAATTCCCCAAGAAAGTCCAGCTCGCTAGATAAGTCGAAGCCACCATTCCCTGCATGAAAAAGGTCGGGAAGACCGAGGACACTAGCGCTTGACCTAGTTGCTCTTTGACTTGCTTAGTATGCGTCAGCATTCCCATCACTAAATGAAGGAAAAACAAGAGTGCCAGACTTGCTAAAAGATAACGTAAGAGCTGACTAACATCACCAACTAAATTTCCCAAGGCTAGTAAGCCTAGTACCAAGCCAGCCTGAACTAAGAATGGCTCTTTTCTCTTTATCATCAACAGATCTCCTGACCTCCATAGCCCTTTACTCTGAAGGTTAATCTTCTTATTTTCTCTTTAAATAAACTGTTTCCGATTTTCGTTTAAAGCCCAATCTTTCATACAGCCTTAGGGCACCTGTATTCTGGGCTTCTACTACGATTTGACAGACTTGTCCATTTCGGCTAGTCAGCTCATTCAAGATAGAACTGACTAGGTGACTCCCCAGTCCCTGTCCCTGAAAGGCCTGATCCACAGCTAGGGCAAACAGATAATTGCTTCCAAAACTTGTATCCACTGAGCAAGACGCCACGATTTGACCATCTTGTTTCAGGACATAGAGCAGGCTATCTGTGCTCTCCAGCGCTTGACTGGCATAGTGAAGCGCAGTATCCATCGGCATTTCAAAAATCTGCGACTGAAACGCTGCAATCTCCGCAACCATTTCTTTTTTCCCAAGTAAAACTTCCACGCCTTCTTTTTCTTCTTCAGGGAAAGTCTCCGCCGCCTGCTCCAGCCAGATTTCCGTTTCTTTCAAATCATAGTCAAACTTCTCAGCAAAGGTCGGATGGTCTGCTAAAAACTTGATTTCACTGATGTATTCAATTTGAGATAAATCGTATTTCTTTGCAATTTTGGAGAATTCCCGTAAAAGAGCGTTCGCAATGCCCTGTCCGCGATAGTCGGGCAATACATAGACAGATACCTCTGCTTGACCCGGCTCATCCGCATAAACCGATAAAAAACCGACCGTTTGATGATCTAAATTTGCCAGAAAAAAGGCTGGCATATCCCCATTAAAATTATAGGCGTTATCCAGATAAGGAAGTCGATAGGTTCCATCTGTAACGTGGCAGTTTTGAACCAGATCAAAGAGCTGATCCTTGATTTCCTGACTAGGCTGGCTATAAATCCTAATTTCCATCATTCTCCCTCATAAACTTGTATCCATAACGAATGTACTGCGTAACTGTCCTACTCCAACTCACTCAGATACTCATAGCGCTCATACTTTTCAAGAAGCTGCTCATTCTTGTCATCCAGCTCCTTCTGAAGTTCCGATAGCTTGGTAAAGTCCGAACCGTTCTGCTCCATTTCCGTCTCAATGGCAGCGATACGTGCCTCCAGCTCCTCGATATCCGCCTCGATGGTCTCCCACTCTTGCTTTTCAAAGTAGCTCATCCGCTTCTTCTGCTCCCGCGCCTTGACGGGCTTTTCCTTTTCTTTCTTTTGGGAAATAGCTGCGCTGGATTGTCTAAAAGCCGTTTCATCCAGATAGTCCGTGTAGTTGCCAAAGAACTCTCTGACCTGTCCATCTTCAAAAGCTAAAATCTTGCTGGCTACCTTATCGAGGAAATACCGATCGTGACTAACTGTGATCACCGGCCCCGCAAAGCCCTGCAGGAAATTTTCTAAAACTGTTAAAGTTGCGATATCCAAATCATTGGTCGGCTCATCCAGAAGCAGGACATTAGGCTTTTCTAGTAAAAGCTTGAGCAGATAAAGCCGCTTCTTCTCTCCGCCAGACAATTTCTCAATCAAAGTACCGTGGCTTGAACGAGGAAAGAGAAATTGCTCCAAGAGCTCAGCAATGGATGTCGTCTCGCTACCACTCTTAACCTCTTCCGCCACTTCTTGCAAGTAATTGATGACCCGCTTAGACTCATCCAGCCCTTCAATCTGTTGAGAAAAGTAAGCTACTCGGACTGTCTCGCCGATTATGACCTGACCAGACTGAGGCTGCAACTGACCAGCAATTAGGTTAAGCAAAGTAGACTTGCCCACTCCATTATCTCCGACAATGCCCAGTCGATCTTTGTTTTGCAGCAAGAGATTGAAATGCGACAAAATCTGCTTGTCTCCGTATGCAAAATCCACATCCTGAAACTCGATAACCTTCTTCCCAATACGGGTGGTTTCAAAGTTCATCTCTAAGTCCGTCTGATTGGTCTGACCAGCCAAATCACTTTTAAGATCATGGAAACGATTGATACGTGCCTGCTGCTTGGTCGCTCGCGCCTGAGGCTGACGGCACATCCAAGATAACTCCTGCTTGTAAAGCTGCTGTTTCTTGTGGAGCAGGGCAGCATCGCGCTCATCCTGCTCAGCCTTGAGCCGGACATAGTCCTGATAGTTGCCCTGATACTCAATCAAACTCCCGCCGTCTAATTCAAAAATCCGCGTGGAAATATTGTCCAAAAAATAGCGGTCGTGGGTGATAAAGAGTACCGTCTTCTTTGAATTTTTCAGGAAATTTGTCAGCCATTCAATTGTATCAATGTCCAGATGGTTGGTCGGCTCATCCAGCAGCAGCAAGTCTGCTTCGGAAAGCAAAACCTGCGCCAACTGCACCCGCCGGCGTAAACCACCTGAAAGCTGGCTGATTCTTGCTGCCAAATCTGAGATACCGAGCTTGGATAGGACGGTTTTTACCTGACTCTCAATCTCCCAAGCATGCAGCGAATCCATTTCTGCCATGACCTTGTCCAGACGAGTTTGCTTGGCTTCATCATAAGCTGCCATGAGCAGTTCATATTCTCGAATGAGCTGCATTTCTCGCAAATCACTGGACAAAACAGTATCCAAGACTGTCTTTTCTTCATCGAAGTCTGGTTCCTGAGTCAAATATGAGATTTTATAGTCAGATTTTGCTGAAAAAGGATAGACATCACCATCAAAGCCTGATTTGCCAGATAAGACATCCAGAAGGGTGGTTTTTCCTGTCCCATTGACTCCAATCAGTCCAATCCGATCCAAGTCGTGAATGATAAAAGAAATCTCTTGGAAGACTGTCTTATCCCCGACAGACTTGGTCAGCTTTTCAACGATAAAGTCACTCATCCAACTTGCTCCTTAATAAAGTTCATAATCTCTTCCTTGCTATTTGCCAATTCTCCGTCAACAATGGCCAATTCAATTTTAGTCAGGATTTGTCCCAATTCTGGTCCGGGTTTAAAGCCGTAATCTCGAATCAAATGACTGCCCGTCACTACAATCTCATGTTTGTCATGAATGGTCAGAGCAGCATATGTCGCCTCAATAGCCTCAAATTCAACCGGCAAGCCTGCTGCCTGTCTCAAACTTTCAGCTTGCAGAATCAAATCCAAATCATACTGATAGCAATCACGCTTAGAAAGGCTCCGTTCCTGCCGAATCTCATAAACAGCCACTAGCTGATTTACTCGCTTTTGAAAGTCATTGGACGTTTTCCAATGCTTCAAGAACTTACGAACATCTTTTACTTTCAAAGCCAGCAAAAGCGCAGCCCAAGCCTGCTCGGAACTAGCAAATTGAAAATCTTCTTTTAAACCGTCTAGTAGTTCCTGCAAAGCTTCTGCTGAATCTTTCATATCAGGAAGAAAGTCGTAGGCAGCAGCGTTGATCAAGCTCTCCAGACCTTTTCGCCAGAAAGGTGCCATCAAGAGCTTGTCAAACTCGATAAAAATCCGCTCTACCGATATTTTCTCCAAAAGTGGCGCACAGTCTGCCATAGCCTTAAAAGTCAAGTCTTCCAAATCAAAGTCTAAACCAGCCTGAAAACGAAAGCCCCGCATGATGCGGAGAGCGTCTTCATTAAAACGCTCTGCAGCCACTCCGACTGCCCGCAGAGTGCGATTTTCCATATCTGCCAAACCGTTAAAGAGGTCCACAATCTCCCCCTCTTGGTTTAAAGCAAGAGCATTGATTGTGAAATCCCTGCGCTTCAAGTCTTCTTCCAAAGAGCGCACAAAAGAGACCTGACTAGGCCTGCGGTAGTCCACATAGACATCCTCAGTCCGAAAGGTCGTTATTTCGTATTCTCCCTGGCCTTCCAAGACCAGAACCGTTCCATGATCAATCCCAACATCGACAGTCCGAGGAAAGATTGTTTTGATTTCCTCGGGATAGGCTGAGCTGGCAATATCCACATCGTGAATCGGCCGATTCAACAGAGCATCTCGTACAGAACCGCCGACAAAATAAGCCTCAAAACCGGCCTCTTTAATCTTCTCTAATACTGGCAAAGCCTCCTGAAACTCAGAAGGCATCTTCTCTAATCTCATAGTAAATGTTCCAATCCATAGACCAATTCAGAGCGCTTGACTACCTCTTTGATACCCAGATTTACCCCAGTCATAAAGGAAACCCGATCATAGGAGTCATGCCGCAAAGTCAGGCCTTCTCCTTGACTACCAAAGATAACTTCCTGATGGGCCACCAAGCCAGGCAAACGCACTGAGTGAATCCGCATGCCGTCAAAGGCTGCCCCACGGGCACCAGCCAAGAATTCTTCCTCATCAGCCGCTCCCTGCTGCTTGCTCGTCCGAACTTGACTGATTAATTCAGCTGTCTTGATAGCCGTACCGCTCGGTGCATCTTTTTTGTTATCATGATGCAGTTCAATAATCTCAACATCTGGAAAATACTTGGCTGCTTGGGCTGCAAACTGCATAAGCAAAACGGCTCCCAGAGCAAAATTCGGCGCAATCAAACCGCCAAGATTCTTTTGACGAGATAGTTGGGTCAAGTCTTCAATCTGCTCAGGCGTGAAACCTGTCGTTCCGACCACTGGAGCAAATCCATTCTCAAGGGCAAAGCGAGTATTTTCATAAGCCACTTTGGGAGTCGTAAAGTCAATCCAGACATCCGCCTGAAGACCTGCAAGTTCTTCTTTTGTATTGAAAACTGGAACTCCTGCTACTTCCTTTTCATCTGTAAAAGGATCTAGTAGACCGGCCAATGCCAACTCAGGATCTTCTGTTACCATTTTATAGGCTGCTTGTCCCATCTTTCCCTTGAAACCAGCAATAATGACTTTTATACTCATCTAGAACCTCTCTCTATTCTTGACTAACCGCTCTGCAAAACTCTAGACCAGCGGAATGTAGGCCAAAGCGACACTACCCTCGCCCAAGTGAGTTCCAATCACACTACCAAAAGTAGCAAGAGAAATATCATCCGCTATGCCAGCCGCTATCAGCTGCTGGCGTAAGCTTTCCGCCTTCTCTTCAGCATTCCCATGAATCACCATGACCTGATAAGAAGCAGAGGCAGTTTTTTCCTCCACTACTTCAATCAATCTCTTAATCGCTTTCTTTTCTGTCCGAATCTTTTCAAAGACTTCGATGACACCTGCATCGTTAAAATACAGGATCGGCTTGATACTTAGGAGATTTCCCAAAATAGCTGCGCCATTGGACAAGCGACCGCCTTTAACCAGATGATTGAGATCGTCAACCATGATAAAGGCGCTGGTTCCATCGATTTGTCGTTGAATCTTAATCAAAATCTCTTCAAAATCCTGCCCCTCAGCAGCCCAAGTCAAAGCATTTTCGACCATGAGGCCAAGCGGAGCACTAGTGATTTTTGAATCAGGAAAAGCGATTTTCAAATCAGGAAACTCGTCCTTGAGATACTGGATATTTTGATAAAATCCTGAAATCCCACTGGATAAAAAGAGCCCCAGCACATGCGTGTAATCCTCGCTAGCAAGACGCGTCAACGTCTCCTCCAACTCTGCCACACTAGGCTGACTTGTCTTTGGCAAATCATCCGTAGCAGCCATTTTTTCATAAAACTCACTGGCTGTCAGATTTTTTCCTTCCACATAAGTCTCTCCAGCAATCACTACTGGAATATCGAGAACAAAAAGATGGTCATTTCCACGAAGGCTATCCGGTAAAAAAGCGGACGAATCCGTTATAACCGCTAATTTCATCATTAGAACTCCAAATTAATACCTGGTAAATCTAGCGCAATCTCAGTCACTTCATACGTCAAGCGATTGAGCATGGTCAAGCAAGGACGCGCCAATTCTTCCACTTCTTCATGCTCAAACTCACTAGGTTCCTGCACCAAACGTCCTTGAATATGATTTGTCTGCGTGATCGTTCCACTAATTACAAAACGATCAAACACAATCATGAAAGTCAAAATCACAATCATGGATGTTGAATTCTTTTCTTCATTTCTTTCAATCAGCTGAAAATTCACGTCAACTTTTGTTTCAGGTGTTCCATTTTCTTTTTCCCATTCAAAATTGCGTGCATCAAAATGATACTGGCTGACAAATTCTTGTTCACGTTGTAATTCCATTACTATTCTCCTAAAAATATACGATAGTCCATTATAACATAATTTGATGTATCTTTCTAGCGATAATTATATTCAGAACTTTATCCGTTAGGAGATGGTGACGGATTCTCACAAAGTCTGAAGCTGATTTTGCACGTAATTTTTCCATACTTCCAAATACTCGCTCGTCTCGCCTGCTTCTCTACGCTTAAAGAATAGATTAAATAAAAATCCAACAAAGCCTGGATAAGATTGTGTTCTTACCAATTGGCAGGTCGAAGAAGTCAAAGGAATCACTTGACAATTTAAAATCGAATGCAGAAGAGAGTGTCTCGCATGTATCTCAATCAAAAAGGCTTCCTCATTGACCTCGCTTATTTCGCAAGACATTTTTATTCCTTCTTTTGTCACAATATCGTATTTTCTTCCTTCGTAGAAAAAGTCTTCTCCGCCCTCAAAGTGAATGGCTTGATTTGTTGATAAATTAGGAAGCCATTTATCCATCATTTTCAATGATTCCCAAGCAATTTTTGCATTCATATTCACAACTAACTTATCTGTATATGTTTTCATAATCTTATCCCATCTATTCAAATTATGGCAAAAAGAACCTTGACAAACCATCAAGATTCTTTCGCATATGTTTTATTTTTCCAGTGGTTTACGCAAATATCCGAAAAGAATACCGCTGACTACTGCACCAATCAAAACATACACAAGGTAAAGGATTGGGTTGTTAGTCAAACCGATAACGAAGATTCCTCCGTGAGGAGCCATAAGTTTGATGCCAGACAGACCGACAAGTGCACCTGTAAGAGCTGAACCGACGATAAAACTTGGAATTGCACGGGCTGGGTCAGCAGCTCCAAAAGGAATCGCACCTTCTGTAATGAAGGAAAGCCCCATGACGATATTTGTCAAACCAGAATCACGTTCTTCAGTAGTAAATTTATCTTTGAAAAGTAGAGTTGCAACAAATACTGCAAGCGGTGGAACCATACCGGCTGCCATAACCGCTGCCATGACTGGAGAACCACCAGTTGAAACAGTGCTTGCCAGTGTACTTGTACCAAATACATAAGCTGCTTTGTTGACTGGTCCACCCATATCGACAGCCATCATACCACCGACTAAGAGACCGAGAAGAACCGCAGAGCTTCCGCTTAGACTAGCCAAGAAATCGTTGAGGGCTGTATTGATTGCTGACATGGGGATATTGACTGCCAGCATAAGGAATCCAGTCACAAGAACACCAAGAAGTGGCAAGAGCAAGATGGAACGAATACCTTCAAGTGAGCGAGGCAGACCTGCAAGTAATTTGCGAAGGACTAAAATCACGCCACCAGCTAAGAATCCACCGACCAGAGCTCCAAGGAAACCAGATGATACACCAGCTAGAGAGAGTGTCTTCTCACCACCTGCAGCATAGGCAACACCACCAAATGATGCACCGCTGCTCGCAATTGCACCGGCTACGAAACCAGAAACCAAACCTGGCTTTTCAGCGATTGAGTAGGCGATATAACCAGCCAATACTGGCAACATGAAGCCAAAGGCTGCACCACCAATTGCCTTGAATTGAGCTGCAATCTCATGATAGCTTCCCAGATTAGAAAGCTGATCTTTTGGTACACCTAAGATCTGATCCAGCAAGAAGGCAATGGCAATCATAATCCCGCCACCAATAACGAATGGCAACATTTGGGAAACACCGCTCATCAAATGCTTGTAAAATGCTCCGCCTAGACTCAGTTTTTCATTGCTGCTAGCTACTGCAGCGCCACCATTAGCAGCCTTATAAACTTCAGCATTGCCAGAAAGAGCCAAATTGATGAGTTCTTCAGTCTTGCGGATACCGTCTGCAACTGGGCGGCTGATTAAAGGTTTGCCATCAAAACGATCCATTTCAACAGCCTTGTCTGCTGCGATGATGACTGCTTTCGCTTTTTTGATGTCTTCTGCTGTTAGTTTGTTGCCAACACCGCTTGCACCATTGGTTTCAACCTTGATGCCAACACCCATTTCAGCAGCTACTTTTTGAAGGGCTTCTTGAGCCATATAAGTGTGGGCAATCCCTGTTGTACAAGCTGTAACGGCTACGAGGAAGTCACCAGATTCGTTGGCAGGAGCAACAGTTGCCGGTTCAGCTGCCTTTTCAGACGCTTGGTCAAAAAGAGCGATAACTTCGTCTGGTGAAGATACTTTGCGCAATTTGTCAGCAAAACCGTCTTTCATCAAGTATTGAGACAATTCTGCCAAGGCAGCCAAGTGAGTATCATTAGCACCTTCTGGAGCAGCAATCATGAAAAAGAGATCAGTTGGCTGACCGTCCAAACTTTCATAATCAACACCCTTATTTGACTTAGCAAAGAGAACGGTCGCTTCTTTGACAGCAGAATTTTTGCTGTGAGGCATAGCAATTCCCTCACCCAAACCAGTTGAGGTCAAGGCTTCACGCGCCAAAATGCCTTCTTTAAAAGTTTCAAAATCCGTCACATAACCGTGATCTACTAGACTTTTAATCATCTCTTCGATGACAGCTGTTTTTTCAGTTGCCTGCAAATCCAGCAACATGACATCTTTTCTCAATAGGTCTTGAATTTTCATCGTTTTTCTACCTCAACTTTTTCATATGTTTCTTTAATAAATTCCGCTGTTGCCAAGTCATCCGAGAAGGTAGTTGCCGTTCCGCAAGCCACTCCCCATTTGAAGGCTTCTACCGCATCTTTTGATTTGACAAACTCACCTGTAAACCCAGCAACCATAGAATCACCAGCTCCGACTGAATTTTTCACTATTCCCTTGATAGGTTTAGCAAAGTAAGCTCCCTCAGATGTGACAAGGAGTGCACCATCTCCAGCCATAGAGATGATCACGTTTTGAGCACCCTTGGCCAACAATTCTCGAGCGTATTTCTCGATTTCGTCTAAGCTTTCCAGTTTCACTCCAAAGATAGCTCCAAGTTCGTGATTATTTGGCTTGACCAAAAGTGGCTGGTAATCCAAACTATCAATCAAGGTCTGACCTTCGAAGTCACAAACAACTTGCGCACCAGTCTGGCGCGTCAAAGCAATCAGCTCCTTGTAGATGACATTTCCCAAGTTCTTAGCACTTGAACCCGCAAATACAACCGTATCTTCTGCTGTCAAACTAGATAAAATAGCTTTTAATTCTTCTAGCTGAGCTGGTTCGACATTTGGACCTGTTCCGTTGATTTCTGTTTCTTGGTCTGCTTTAATCTTAACATTGATACGCGTATCTTCTGCCACTTGGACAAAACGTGTTTCGATTTCTTCTTCTGCCAAAGTATCTGTGATAAATTTACCAGTAAAGCCACCGATAAATCCAGTCGCTGTATTTGGAATATCCAAGCGCTTCAAGACACGGCTGACATTGATTCCTTTTCCTCCAGCAAACTTATCATCACTGTCCATTCGATTGACACTACCGACTTGAACTTGGTCCAAACGAACGATATAGTCAATGGAAGGATTGAGTGTGACTGTATAAATCATGCTTCTATTACCTCCGTTTTTTCTTTAATCTTTTGAATCACTTCAGATTCAGTTTGGTTTGTAATAAGCCTTGCGCGCGATACTGGTGCCACTTTTGCAAAAGATGTATTGCCCAACTTTGAGGCATCAGCTAAAACATAAGTTTTCTTAGCATTTTCGAGAATAGCGCGTTTCACTGCTCCTTCTTCCATATCCGGAGTCGTGAAAAATCCATCGTCAATTCCATTCATTCCGATAAAAGCCTTGTCAAAATTTAGTTGTCCGATTTGATTTAGAGCGACACCGCCGATACTGGCATCTGTCGACCGTTTCACGACACCGCCAATAATCACAGTGGGAATGTTGCGCTCCACCAGCTTAGTCGCATGGTGGATAGAGTTGGTCACCACTGTCACGCTTGGATCATGCAATTCATTGACTAAGAGTTCATTGGTCGTCCCTGCATCAATAAAAATGACATCGTATTCTTGAATCAAGCTGGCTGCTTTTTGAGCAATCTTGGTTTTTTCTTGAATGTTTTTTATAGATTTTTCTTGATTGCTTTCTTCCTCCTGCAAGAAATGAAGGCTCTCTGCACCACCATGCACACGCCTCAACTTCCGCTCGCTTTCAAGCTCATCTAAGTCTCTTCTAACAGTTGATTCTGAAGTGTCTAAAGTTTTTACTAGATACTCTAAAGAAACAAATTTATCTTTCATAACTTTCTCGAGAATCAGCTGCTTTCTTTTCGACTTCAGCATAGAATACCTCCTCTGCAATCGATTACAGTTCTATTATATAAGATTAAATTCCAAAGTCAAGCATTTTCTATCATTTTCTATCAAAATAAATCATTTGTTTGAATATAGAAAAAAGAAGCCTATTAGACTTCTTTTAATTCCTTTATTATCTTGTAGTGATATAGACAAGAAGAATCGGTAAAAAGGCAGCAAGCACACATAAGATTGAAAATACCCAAAACCAAACCGATTTAAGAGCTTGCCTATATGTTCCTGGCTGAGATCTATTTTCAGCAATATAAGCTTTAATTTTCGACCTATTTAAGATGAGTACAATCAATACTACCGTTGTTCCTGCAGTCATCAATCCATAATTTATGAGATTCACGATACTTTCTGGGATATAGTTGGTCAGGAAATCAAGTCCTTCTGCGATGACCAAATTATTGAAAATATGGAAGAAGATCACCCAGAAAATGGAATATTCAAAAGCGATGTAACCAAATCCCAGACCAATCATAGCAGCAAAATAAAGCTGATATAAATTTTCATGAAACAGTCCGAAAAGAAGAGCCGTCATGACAATGGCAAAAACTTTCCCGTGCTTTTCCAAGGCCCGCAATCCTGCTCCCCGAAAAATAATCTCCTCCGTAATCGGTGCCATGATGGTGGTATAGATAAACATGGTGATTGAATGAGAACTAAAATCCTGTGATAAAATCTCAGAAAGATCCAAACCAAAGAGCGACAAAATAGCATTCATGATTTGACTTGTCACAGTGCTAAACAGCTGAGAGAAAAACAAGAAGCAAATCATGAAGAAGAAGACTTTGGCTGTCATTTTCTTATTTTTCTTGCGCAAATCTCGAGTAAAAAGCTGCTTGCCCCTGAAAATCGTGAAAATAAGCACACCTAAACAAGAAGCGATAATGTAGGAACCGCCATCTTTATCCATAAAACTTTTTACAAATTCCTCAGTCTTACCTATATCAAATCCCTCCTGAAAAAGAACAAAGAAATAGGAAAAGACAGTATAAAGTATTACAACCACAAGCATCACGATAGAATAAGTAAAGCAGCTTGCTGAAAATCTCCCCAAATCTTTCTTGGGATTTAAAGGCTCAGGTAAAGTATTCATAAAATCTCCTTTGTTATTATTAGCTACGAGTCTTTCTACTGAAAAAATACAAACTTAAAAAGATTCCCTCGTAAAGAAGAGCAAAAAGAATAAAGGCGTGCATGAAAAATTCTTCTGGCAAAATCCAGATAACCGGATCCTTGGCTGGATCAAACAACCATGTATTGTCTCCCACAAAAAGCACTTGATGAAAAAGCGTAAAAAAGCTGTCAAAACCAATCAAGCCTGCCAAACAAATCATGACGAAGGGCAATACGCTCAAGATAAACAAACTTCTTTGATAAAGAGCTAAAAATCCTTTTTTGATCACTTTTTGGAGAAAGAAAATAAAAGCCGGCAGAGTAACTAGAAAAATAGCTTGCGCCAAGTGAAAAAGATACTTGACCGCTTGAAAATGATGCAGACCTGCTGCCGAAGAGCGAAAATCAGGCATCGCCAACTTCTGACTAAAAGGATTGATCAAGTAATTCATCAAAATGTTGAAATTATACTGGATGGTCTCTGCTTTCAAATGAACCTTATCGGGCAAAGCGAAATAGGAAATTTCCAGCGGGTAAAATAACCAAGCCAGATAAATGGTCAGCAAGATAGCTGCTGCCAGCAAGCACAGGATGCTGGCTAAAAATCTTAACCTATCACGCATCGAAGTCCCACTCCGCTAGACTGGACAAGACATGTGTCGGTTGGATAGGCAGACTGGGCACCTCTTCTGGCAGGGTAAAGCCTGTCGTAACCAAGAGAGTCGGAATGCCATTATCAATTCCCGCTCGAATATCTGTCAGGTAGTTATCTCCGACCATGACCACGTCCTCACGCGCCAGCCCTAAATGCTCTATCGCTTTTTCCATGATGATGGCATTGGGCTTGCCGATAAAGGTCGGCTTAACCCGAGTAGCTGCTTCCAAGAGGGCGTTAATAGCACCCGCTCCCGGCTGCAGACCTCGCTCGGTCGGAATATTGAGATCAGGGTTGGTCCCGATAAAGTGGGCACCCTTTTGAATAGCCAAAGTCGCTACTGTCAGCTTCTCATAGTCCACTTCCCAGTCCAGCCCCACTACTACATAGTCTGGATTTTCTGCGTCCTCTATATATCCAGCTTCTTCAATGGCATGTTTCAGTCCGACATCACCGATAACGTAGACTTTCTTGCCCAGATTTTTCTCCTGCATGTAGTCAATAGTAGCCAGAGTCGCTGTGTAAATGGTTTCAAGTGGCGTCTCAATATTGAAATTCTCAGCTAGCATGGTTTGAACCATTTCTGGCGTACGCGTGGTGTTATTGGTCACGAAAAGATAGGGAATCTTGCGCTTCTGTAGCTCATGCACAAAGGCTTCGCCAGCAGGAATTCGGCTCTTTCCCTTATAAATCGTCCCGTCTAAATCAATCAAATATCCTTTATAAGTCATACATTACTTTCTAATCTCTTTTATCTCTTGCCAAGTGATCATAGCCTGGGCATTGACTTCACCGTCACTGGAAATCTGGTGATTACTCTGCAGGCCATCTAGTTCATAGCTAGAAGCAATCATGCCGCCTGGTCGGACTTCCTTGACATACTTCAGGTTGATTTTCTGAGGAATATGCTGGGTAAGAAAGTCTGCTCCCATGACCTCAAAAATCCAGTCCAGATACTTGCTATTGTTGACATGGCCGTTCATATCCAAGTCGTAAAAGCGCACATGGTAGTCCTTGCTGATAGGATTTTCCAAGTTTGGATACTTGGGACCGCGCAGCAATTTCTTAGAAAAATCAGACTGATAAGGTGCAACAATCTCAGGCTCCACCCCATGAACCTTCCGACTATCTCGGTCCATAAGGACAAAAGTTGCCATCATCTGGATAATAGCTTGACCTGCTTCATCAAAAATTGTGAAGCGACGGTAGCAAAAGAGCCGATTGTAAGTCAATGCTTCTGTCTCAATGGTGATTTCCTCTGCAAATCGTGGTAGTCGTGTCACATCAATATCATAGTCCGTGATAATCCAGACTAGATTATACCGCTCCAATATGTCCTTGTCACTGACGCCAAGCTCAATCGACTGCATGCCCGACACCTGCAAGGATAGCAAAATGACATCTGGCAGCTTGATATGGCCATTCATATCCGCCATATCAAAGGGAATTTTCATTTTCATTTGATAAGTTAAGCCCATGATTTACTCCAATATAAATTTCTCAGCAACCGTATCGCCCAAAAAGAGGCCCTTCTTAGTCATGCGCACGATGTCTTTGTCTGGCACTAGCAAGCCCTGCTCAGTCAGCTCAGCCACAACAGCACCGTACTGGTCCTCAAAGGAAAGACCGAATTTTTCCTCGAAGCGCTTTTTAGAAACACCTGACTTCTTCCGCAGTCCTAGAAACATCTCTTCTTCCATCTTTTCTTTCAGCGTCAGCACTTCTTCCTGCACACGGGCATTGCCCACTTCCACTGCCTGCAGATAATGACGAATCGGTCCGTGGTTTTTATAGCGGACACCATTGACATAGCCAGAAGCTCCCGCTCCGATACCATAATACTCCGCATTGTCCCAGTACATGAGGTTGTGACGGCTCTCAAAGCCTGGCTTGGAAAAATTAGAAATCTCGTAATGCTCAAAGCCCGCCTTTTCCAACTCCGAAATAATGTATTCAAACATCTCCGCTTCCAAGTCTTCCTTGGGTAGAGGCAGCTTCCCTCGCCGCATTCGATTCATAAAGACCGTATGATTTTCTAAAATCAAGCTGTACAAACTCATGTGGGGAATATCCAGAGCAATGGCCTTGGCTACATTGGTTTTCACATCTTCCATAGTCTGCTTGGGCAGGGCATAAATCAGATCAATCGAAATATTGTCAAAACCCGCTTTTTTGAGATTGGCAATATTCTCATAGATATCCTTTTCCAAGTGACTGCGGCCAATCTGCTTAAGCATGCGGTCGTTGAAGGTTTGTACGCCCAGCGAAACCCGATTGACAGGGGAATCTCTAAGTACAGCAATCTTCTCCTGATCCAAATCCCCAGGATTGGCTTCAATAGTCAGCTCTTCTAAATAAGACAAATCCAGCTTGTCCGTCAACTTTTCCAGCAAAAAAGCCAACTGAGTCGCCGATAGAGCCGTCGGAGTCCCACCACCGATATAGAGGGTACGGAGCTTTTTGATGTCGTAAGAATCATACTCCTCAATCAAATGCTCCAGATAACTATCTACCGGCTGATTTTTGATAAAAACCTTGGAAAAATCGCAGTAATAACAAATCTGAGTACAAAAAGGAATATGCACATAGGCAGAAGTTGGTTTAGTTTGCATAGTATTTATTATAGCATAAAATTAGCGACAAAGCCCTCTTGGAAAATAGAATAAAAAAACTCAAGAAATAGAAAAATTCCTTGAGTTAATGTTGAAAGAGCATCTGTTCGAGTAGATCACGGATAAAGCAACTGCTGAATCACTAAAACATGGCTCTCTTCTACGCCATATAAACTATGAAGTTCATTCGGCTCCATTGTCAGAAAACTTCCCGGTACTAATTGTACAGTTTCTCCTAAGGCAGTAAAATCCACTTTTCCTTCTAGACAGACAACTGTAACAAGAGCATCTGCACTATGTTCAGGGATTTGTTTTCCTTTAGCAAGGTGCAAATGGCGGATGAGACGTCCTTGCTCTTCGACCGGAGTTTCAACCACATCAACATTTGGATCTATTGAGTAAAATTTCATCGTTTTCCCTCCTTTTTTTCATTTTAGCATAATTCCGAAGAATTGTCAGAATTTTTTAATATTCCTAATTGATACTTACAAAGTTACATAATATGGTATTTTCATCATGCTCTATTCGATCAATTTTCTTAAATATAAAAAGATTGAAGAACGTCACCTAAAATAGGTCTTTTCTTCAATCTAGAAATTTGGTTTAAATTAGATTTCAAAATCATTGAATTCCATAAGCCATACTGATCTGGATTTTAGCAACTCCATTCTGCAGGCTGATTTTGTCAATGCTGAACGGACTCTGCGGCAGAGATATAAGGAAACTATCTCCTTCCGTCGTGATAGTCGAATTAGAGGTCTGCAGTTGCTGCTTCAGCATGCCAGTCACCCAGGATTTAGGGATAGGAAGGATGCCTAGCTTGGCACTATCAATTGTGATGTATAAAGCACTCCCCTTCACCGTCACATCCACCTCTAGATCCAGTTTACTATCAATAAAAAATAGCTTTACCGGATACTGAATGCGTAGCTTATTGCCTTCAATACTGTAAGCACTGTTCAGCAGCTCCTGATTCTCAGAGTCAGTCAGCGAAGACTTGAGCACCTGATTGAGCTGTACGCTATTGAGAGAGACCTCCGTGCTGACTCCCTGAGCTGTCACATTAGCATTGTTCAAAGTCGGCTCAATCATACTTTCCCACGAAGTATTAGCTTGAACATTTTTTAGTTGTTCATTCGGATTGATAGAGGAAGGAACCAGAAATAGCACTGCTGCAAGTAATAGTACCAAAACAATTCCCACCAATCTTTTGATCAATTTCATATCTGTCTTCCTTTACTTTGAGAAATATCCTTAGCCGAAAACACAGAAAGGATTTATCTCATTTTACACTATTTTTACATCATTTTCTGTAACAAACAGATTAAAAGGCTAACAATCCTATAAAAAAGACTGGGACAAATAATCCCAGCCTCTTAGTCGCATATTGCCTGTATAACAGGGCTTAGCATAAATATTCTATTCTTACTTAATCACTTGTTGCGTCTTAGCATAGTTGGCTTCGACTGCTTCTTTTTCTGATTTCCACCAGTCTTGATTGTCTGTGTACCACTTGATGGTCTCTTTGAGACCTGCTTCAAAATTGGTAAACTCTGGCTTCCATCCTAGCTCATCGCGGAGCTTGCTGGCATCAATAGCATAGCGAAGGTCATGACCCGCACGATCTGTCACATGGTCATAAGCATCAGCTGGCTGTCCCATTTCCTTGAGAATCAGCTCCAGCACTTCCTTATTGTTCTTCTCACCATCAGCACCAATCAAGTAAGTTTCACCGATTTGACCCTTAGTCAGAATCGTCCAAACGCCTGATGAATGGTCATTGGTATGAATCCAGTCACGGACGTTTTTACCTTCGCCATAAAGTTTTGGCTTGATACCGCTCAAGATATTGGTGATTTGACGCGGAATGAACTTCTCGATGTGCTGGTAAGGACCATAGTTGTTTGAACAGTTAGAAATCGTCGCTTTGACGCCAAATGAGCGCACCCAAGCTTTAACAATCAAGTCTGAAGCTGCTTTGGTTGATGAGTAAGGCGAGCTTGGATTGTACTTGGTTTCAGCAGTAAACTTCTCACCTGGTCCTTCTCCATGACCTGGCAAATCTTCACGCAGAGGCAGGTCACCATAAACCTCGTCAGTCGACACATGGTGGAAACGAATATCGTACTTACGAGCGGCTTCCAAAAGTGTGTAAGTTCCGATGAAGTTGGTGTGGATAAACGGACTCGGGTCATTGAGCGAGTTATCATTGTGGCTTTCTGCCGCATAGTGAACAATAGCATCAGCTTCAGAAGCTAGCTTATCTACCAAGGCTGCATCAGCAATATCTCCAACAACCAACTCAACGCGGTCGCCTAAAATCTCTTCAATATTAGCTCGATTACCCGCGTAAGTCAGCTTGTCCAGCACTGTCACATGAACATCTGGAAAGTTATTGTAAACATAGTGGACAAAGTTAGAACCGATGAAACCAGCTCCACCTGTCACGATAATTTTTTTGTATTCAGTCATTGATTTTTCCTTTCTTACCTTGGTCTTCTAACAACTTTTTATAAAAGAAATCGTAGCTATATGCACTTAGAGAAATCCACACCATAGAAAGTAGAACACTACCCCAAAAATAAAATACAAAATTTATTCCCGAACGAAAAATAAATTCTAAAATACAGAAAACGATACGAAATACATCATATGTCCCAGGGAATATATCATATGTCCCAAGGAAAGAAGCCAAATCTGACAAATTTGGCATAAATTTGCAATCTCTTAGAAACCAAGCCATGCCAATAATTACTAAGATTAATAAGATAGGACCTCCTAAAAATAAGAACCTTTGATTTCTTGTATGCTTTCGAAATCCTTCTTTCCACTCATCAAAAACTTCTTGATTAGAGAACAAACTAACAAACATGATGAGAAAGCCGGTTACTGATATTGATAAACAATCTAAATATTGAAATTCACTACCACTGTTTATAGCACCTTTTATAACAGAAACAATTGATAGCAAAGTTATAGACAAACCAAAATTTACAATAGCTTTAATAGCTTCGCGACTTTCTGAATATTCTGATAATTTCATAAATTTTACAAATCTTCTTTTCTTAGTGGTTTGACATCCTTGAGTAATGGATGGTTCTTGTCTGCTTCTGAGACTTCTGCTGCTTCTAGGTTTTCCCACTGAATGCCTAGAGCTGGGTCTGCATAGTTGACAAAGGCATACTTAGGTTTGAGTTCCAGAGCCCAGTAGTCATTCACCAGATAGCTATAGGAAACGGTGTCAGAAAGGACTTGGAAGCCGTTGGCGACGCCCCGTGGCACAAAAATCCCCTTGCTGGCATCGATTACTGTTTGGTAGGTGTTGCCAAAGGTCTCACCTTCACGCAGGTCGACCCAAGATCCTAGCACCTTACCATCATCTGCAACTGAGATGTACTTGTCCCATGGTTCAGCATGAAGACCACGCAGGACATTTTTACGAGAAAAGCTGACATTATTTTGCAGTTTTCCTTCTGCAAAAAAGCTTTCAGGAAAGCCTAGCGGCAGCATTTTTTCCTTTTGGAAATTCTCCTTAAACCAGCCTCGATTGTCCCCACGAACAGGGATATCAAACTCCAGCATACCTGGGATTCCAGGAACCTCACGCGCTGCTAATTCCTTATCAAAAAATTGTTCTGTCATCTTCTTATGCTTCTCCAATCAAACGGAGCAAGTATTGTCCGTATTCATTCTTCTTCAACGGTTGCGCCAATTCGTGCACTTGATCTTTAGTGATATAGCCCATACGATAGGCAATTTCTTCCAGATTTGCCACCTGAACATTCTGCATACGCTGAACTGTTTCGATATATTGAGCCGCTTCTAAGAGACTTTCGTGAGTTCCTGTATCCAACCAAGCAAAACCACGTCCCATGAGCTCAACAGATAAATCACCACGTTCCAAGTAAGCCTTGTTGACATCAGTGATTTCCAGTTCTCCGCGAGGACTTGGTTTGATGTTCTTGGCAATTTCTACGACATCGTTATCGTAGAAATAGAGTCCAGTCACTGCATAGTTAGAGCGAGGTTGTTCTGGTTTTTCTTCGATGGAGATAGCATTCATATTTTCATCAAATTCTACAACACCAAAACGTTCTGGATCCTTGACATGGTAGCCAAAAACAGTTGCTCCTTTTTCCTTAGCCGCAGCATTTTGGAGCATTTTACTCAGACCTGGCCCATGGTAAATATTATCCCCAAGAATCAGCGCTACATTGTCATCTCCAATAAAATCAGCCCCAATGATAAAGGCTTGTGCCAGTCCGTCCGGACTTGGCTGCTCAGCATAAGAGAGCTTGATGCCAAACTCAGAGCCGTCACCCAGCAGATCCTCAAAACGAGGCAAATCTGTCGGAGTGGAGATAATCAAGATGTCCTTGATACCAGCCAGCATAAGAGTTGACAGCGGATAATAAATCATGGGCTTGTCATAAACCGGCATGAGCTGTTTTGACGCAGCGCGGGTCAATGGGTACAAACGAGTACCAGAACCACCTGCAAGAATAATACCTTTCATATGAGTTTCCTCTCTTAATGTATTCTCCTTATTCTACCATTTTTGAAAGCGGATGTCATCCTTTTCACACCCCTTAAATAAAAGAAAAAGAGCGGAAATTCCGCTTTCTTCCGCTATTTGATTCTAATTTGACATTACCCCAAAGCCACATCCAAAACCATCATGAGAACGAAGCCCACCATGAGACCTAAAGTCGCAACATCGGTATTGCCATTGGTCTGCGAATCCGGTATCAGCTCCTCTACCACCACGAAAATCATGGCTCCTGCCGCAAAGGAGAGGGCATAGGGCAGAATCGCTGTCATGGCCATAACAGCTACCGCTCCCAGAACAGCACCGATTGGCTCTACAATCGCAGACATGGAGCCCCAGTAGAAGGCCTTAAGCCGAGACTTTCCGTCCGTCCGAATCGGAATGGACAGCGCCGCTCCTTCTAGGACGTTCTGCAGTCCAATTCCCAAAGCTAGGCCAATCGCGCCAACAAAGACTTCCGGACTTGGATTGGCGGCCAAAGCGCCAAAGGCTACTCCGACTGCCAAACCTTCTGGAAAATTGTGAATGGTAATGGCTAAAAAGAGCAGAGCCGTCTTGGACAGTTTCTTTCGGCTATGCTCAGGAACACTCTCTGCCTCCGAAATATCCTTGCTCAAGTGCAAGTGAGACACCACCGCATCAATCAGCCGCAGGAAAAAGCCGCCCACTAAAAAGCCAATCGCTGCAGGCAGCCAAGACAGCTTGCCATAAGAACTTTGCGCATATTCAATTGATGGTGCCAGAAGCGACCAAAAGGAAGCCGCAATCATGACGCCCGCCGCAAAGCCCATCATAATATCCAGCAACTTACGACTGACCTTTTTAAAGAAAAATACAACAGCCGAGCCCACAATAGTACATCCCCATGTAAAAAGCCTAGCCAAGAATGCCTGCATAACCAGAGGCTGCGATCGTAACCAGTCCATAACTTCTCCTTATCCTCTGAAATCAATCATACAAAATCGTCTTGGTTTCGCCGATACAGTGTTTTTCCTCATTCCAGTAATGAATCCGCTCGAAAGAGCCTTTCCGCCAGTAGAGGGGCAAACGTTCACGTATGTCGTCCTGCATATCTATTTGGCCAAGTTCGGAAATCTTCCACCATTTGGGCTCCCCTTCATGATCGTTTCCCCTGACTTGCCCTTCAAATGCAGTACAAAGAAAATCGTAATACACATACCGTTCTTTTTTACTCGGATTAGTGAAGCCTGAAATTCCCTTCAATTTCAAGTTTAGAGCAGTCAGCCCTGTTTCTTCTTTTAATTCGCGCCTTGCAGCTTCGAAAAAAGATTCTGGAAACTCCACCTTCCCACCTGGTTGTATCCACCCTTTAAAGTTATCGTGCTGGCGATTAAGCAGTAGGATTTCATCATCTTTTTTTACACAAATATTGACCCAATTCAAAATAGTTTCTGTCATATCAAACCTTCTCCACATGGAACTAGTAACTTTAAATCATACAATTGCACAAGCACAAGCTGTAATTGAAAGCAAGCTCCCAAAAAGAGTTATTCCAACTCAATATTCTTTATTTTGGATAGAAAATCGAACGATCTGATGATTTTGAACAAGGACCTCGTATTTACCAAATCCAGAAGACTTACTATGTTTCCCGACACTAATGACCATAAGATAACGTGCATTTAGTAGCTTCGTTAAATCTAGCTGTTCTTGTAAAATCTGCTTAATTTTATCATCATTCTTCTGGTCTTGGCCAATACTAATGATAGATCCATCGTCTTGCTCCACGTTCAAAATTACCTTCATTTCAATGGCAAGAGCCTCTTTTTCCAACATGTCAGAAATAGGGATTGGGTATAAGCCCTGCAAAGGCTGGCCTTCTGCTCGATTCTTTTTTATCAGAGCCTCGTATGCATCAATATTTGGCGCATCCTTATCTATCATAAAATCAAGAGATTCAAGATATAGTTTCTTCTTATCCGCCCTTGCAAAACTATCTTTTACAGTCTCTAAAGTTTCACTATACCCCGGACTCAGCTCTAGTCCCGTATAAGCGATACTAGGGAAAGCTTGATAAATCGCATCTCCCTTTTCAAGCTGTAGGTCAATATCCGTTTTTCCATATTTCTCATCCCGAGAGGTGTAATACTCAATTCGGTCACCGATCTTAACCATTTTCCCCTCAATTTCCTCAGAATACTCAGCACTGATTAAATAACCAGCAAAAGAGGTATAGTTTTTATTAGCATCTATAACTCTGACCGTTCCTTCAAATCCACTCTGCTTATAAGAGCGCTGAACAGCCTGTATCATTTCATATTTCGGCACTCGTACAAAAACTCCCCATATATCTATGAAATTCAGAAACATAGAGACAAGAGCCATGAGAAAAACGATCGCCACACTAGATAGGAAACAGCCCAAAACACCAAAGCCTATTTTCTTTTTTGTATTCTTTGCTAGTTCCTGACTTCCTCCATTATTTTGAGCATCAAGAGAATGTTGAGAACGACTTTTATGTCTGGTAAATAGAATAAGTGAGATTGAGATTAAGATTGATATTACTAGTAAGAGTAAAACGAGGAATATTATAATCATTTGTTTTCCATAAGTATCTTCTTTACGTACCGCTCAATAGGATAGTCAGCTGGATTCAGCAGCCCCGCTTCTCCTAAAACCATCTGAGCTAATTGGCGTCCGATGAGCGGACCAGTTGTCAGACCAGAAGAGCCTAATCCACTGGCAGCATAAACATGCGGCAAGTCTGGCACAGCGCCAAAGAAAGGAGAAAAGTCGCTGGTATAAGCCCGCGTTCCCACGCGCTCGCCTAGAATCTCTGCAGTAGCCAACCTCGGCAAATAAGTTTCCGCTTCTTGCTGCAACTGATCCAATACCGTCTTATCTACCGTCAAATCAAAGCCCTGATCATTTTCATGACTGGCACCGACACTGACCTTACCTGCTAGAAAAGGAATAATATCCAGCTCACCCTCAGGCATCACAACAGGGTAGTCATCTGTCTTTTCAGCTAGCTTGAAATCACGTAGCTGTCCCTTTTGAGGCCGAACATCTGTCTTATAGCCCAGTGGCAGCAAGATTTCTCCCAGCCAAGCCCCCACAGCTAAGATGACACAGTCAAAACTACGACCATCCACCAGAAGTTGCTCCCCATCTACTGCCAGGCTTACCTTTTTCTCAACCAACTCTGCCTTTCTGGCCTTTAGAAGCGTCTCCGTCAAGAGTGCTCCTTCCACACGGGCACCACCGGAAGCATAGAGAAGCCGCTCAAAGCCTTGCAAGTCTGTAAATTTCTCCTGGGTTTCCTGACGGCTGAGAAGACTCAACTCCCCAATCAGCGGCGACTCTTCCCGACGATTAACAGCTAAATCATAAAGCTCCTGCAGCTTGCTCTCATCTTTTTTCAGCAGATAGACACCTGTCTGTTGGTAAAAGTCTGTCTGGATTCCAGCCGCTTTCAAATCCGCAAT
Source organism: Streptococcus sp. SC1 (assembly GCF_030272855.1). NCBI lineage: Bacteria > Bacillati > Bacillota > Bacilli > Lactobacillales > Streptococcaceae > Streptococcus > Streptococcus sp. SC1. The sequence goes on from NZ_JAQCMU010000002.1 coordinate 262,902, forward strand.
TAAATCTTGATAAAAATCAGCGCCCAAACGCGCCATCCTGTACCAAGTCTTGTTGCGACGCTTGGAAAACCAAGGACTGATAATGCCAGCAGCTGCCTTGGTTGCCTGCCCCTCGCCGTCATCAAAGACAGTCACTTCCACATCTGGGGATTTGGATAGATAGTAAGCGGCTGTTGAGCCAACAATCCCAGCTCCAATCACTGCTACTCTTTTCATGTCGCTCCCTCTCAAATATGTCGGAAAGGATTGGTCGAAGCCTGACTAGCCAGAATCTCAATTTTCCAGCCCTCTTCTGCCTTCCAAGTATCAAATTTTTCTTTCAATTTTTCCGTAAATAGAACTTCGATATGGTGTCCAGGATCAAGCGCCAAAAGCCCTTCTGTCAGCATTTCCTGAGCTGTGTGATAGTAAATATCACCTGTAATGTAGACTTGCGCTCCCTTAGCAATGGCCTCTGGATAGAAAGACTGACCACTGCCACCACAGATAGCCACACGATCAATGACGCGTTCGAGGAGGTCTGCTTCTTCATAAGCCACCAGACGCAAACTATCTAGTCCAAAAGTTGCCTTGACCTTAGCCGCAAAGTCCCCAAAAGTCTGAGGAGCAATCCTCCCTACGCGGCCAATACCATGCTCTGGGCTTGTCTGACTGAGAAAACTTGTCTCCTCAATCTCCAAACGCTGGCAGAACCAGTCATTGAGCCCATCCTCCACGACATCAATATTCGTATGGCTGACATAGACAGCAATATCATGCTTGATGAGGTCTAAGATCATTTGATTTTGTGCCTTATCTGCCACTAGGTCCTTAAGTGGGCGAAAGATAGGCGCATGCTTAACGATAATCAATCCAGCACCTGCCCCAATGGCCTCCGCCACCGTCTGCTCGCGGATATCCAACGCTACCAGAACCTTGTCCACTTCTTTGTCCAAAGTCCCGATTTGCAGGCCCGAAATGTCGCCCTCCATGGACAGTTCTTGCGGGCAATAGGCTTCATAACGGGCGATAATTTCACTTGCTAACATGGAGTACCTCCTTGATACTTTCGATTTTTTGGGTCATAGCAGAGCGTTCTAGCTGATTCTTTTCTGGGATATGGGCCAGTGCTCCTTCAAGTTTTTTCAGTTCTTTTTGCCATTTCTGCTGAAAAACAGACGATTTCTGCTCTAGCAGAAAAGGCCCGAAACGCTTTTCTTGCTCTGTCAAAGTTTGCTGACCTGCTTCTGCCACTAGGATTACATAAAACTTTCCAGCTTCTTCTAAGATATCCTCAGCCAACAAACGAAAACCGTTAGATACCAGCCAGCTGCGGAGCTCATCCTCTCGGTTATTGGGCTGCAAAATCAAGCGGGAAACAGACGCAAGCTTAGCTCTGCCATTTTCCAAAATCTCTGAAATCAAGCGACCACCCATGCCAGCGATGACGATGGTGTCAATCTGATCTTCCGCTTCAAAAGCCGCCAGACCATTGGCCAAGCGAACCTCAATCTGCTCCGTCAGCCCATGCTCTGCCACATTTTTCTGGGCAGACTGAAAAGGCCCCTCTACCACTTCACCGGCCAGAGCCTTCTCAATCCGTCCCTGCTGAATCAGGTAAATAGGCAGATAGGCGTGATCACTCCCAACATCCAGCAACTTTGCCCCATCTGGCACAAAAGCAGCTACTCGCTCCAAGCGTTGAGAAATCGTCTTTTTTTGCATTGCTTACTCTTTTCTAAACATTCTTCTATTCAGTATATCATTTTTAAGGGTATAAAAAAAGCAGCGGAACAAAAATCAGCCTGTTAATAAACTGATTCTGTCTCGCCACTTGTCACCTTTTATTTGATTTCTTGATACTCGGCAGCTAAACCACGCTGGACTGCCGGACGGGCCGCAATCTTCTCCGCCCAGACAACTAGATGTTTGTAAGATGCAACATCTAAGAACTCCGCTGCTCCAGTATAGATCTTGTCTTGCACTAACTGACCATACCAAGACCAGATAGCAATATCTGCTATGCTATAGTCATCTCCAGCGATATAAGCTTTCTTAGCCAATTCTTTGTCCAGTAAATCTAGCTGTCGCTTGGCTTCCATCGTAAAACGGTTGATAGGATATTCTAGCTTTTCTGGTGCATAGTTAAAGAAATGACCAAATCCGCCTCCCAAGAAGGGCGCCGCTCCTGTCTGCCAGAAGAGCCAGTTGAGCACCTCAGTTCGACCAGCCAAATCTGACGGAATCAGCTTTCCAAACTTCTCTGCCAGATAGAGCAGGATATTTGCTGATTCAAAGACAGGAATCGGCTTATGACCTGACTGATCCAACAAGGCCGGAATCTTGGAGTTGGGATTGATTTTCACAAAATCTGAGCCAAACTGGTCGCCGTCCATGATGCTGATCTTATAGAGGTCATAGGCTGCCTCTGTCACCCCTGCTGCCAGCAGTTCCTCCAGCATAATCGTTACCTTGACTCCATTAGGAGTCCCAAGCGAATAAAGCTGAAAAGGCTCTATACCAACAGGAAGCTTCTGCTCAAAACGAGCACCTGCAGTAGGCTGATTGATACCTGAAAATTTTCCTTGGTCGCTGTCCGCAGCAGACCAGACTTTTGGCAATTGATAGGTCATACTTTTCTCCTTTTTTATAAAATCAAGGGCCTGTCATATCTAACAGGCCGCTGTAAATCAAATAAAGTCAGTCCTTCCACAAATTCATGGCCTTGAGGAAATCATCCGAAACCGTTACATTCTGTGGATTACTTGCTTCACGCTCCGCCCGTTTGGCTTCTACTTGAGCTTGGGTTGTAATACCTTCCCGCCGCCAATTACGCAAGATCGCCTGGATATATTTCCAATTAGGCTTGCCATTGAAAACCGCTTCGCGTAAAGCAGCTTTGACCAGGTCTGGATTGGTTTGATCGTCCTTAATGGTCTTGGTTAAATCCTCAATTTCAAATGGAGTCAAAAGACGACCTAGCTCTTGCTGGAAGGTTTCAACCAGTTCCTTGAGAAGGTTACCATCCGACACTGGCCTTGACCCAGTAGGACCAGAAATCTCCAAAAGCTCATCTAGCTTTTCTAATGCTGGTGAAGCATCAAAAATCGCTTCAATTTCCCCATTCAGTTCAATGGTTCTGTACTGGAGCAAGCCTTTTTCCGTCAGATGGGACATGGAACGATTGACCTCGGACAAGGTCTTGCCAATATGCTCCGCAATCTGACTAGGCGCAAACTCCTCCAATGAGGTGGTATTTTGCAGATAGAAAAACTGCCAGACCAAAAAATCATCACTGGAATCAAAAATGTCTTTAAAATGCAAAAAGAGGGCACTTGGAAGAACCAAGTTGCCATTTTTGTAAGCTGCTAAATAAGTCATAGTACCTCTTTATAAATAAGCAAAGAAGGATGCATCATTCTCTGGACTTTGCCAATCAAATGGCGTTTCTTGATAGACTGCATAATTGACCCAATTACTGAAAAAGAGAGCTGCCGCCAAACTCCAGCGCAGACAAGGAGTCGTATTCACATCATCATTCTTGAAGTAATTCTCAGGAATATGAGGATCCTTGCCCGCTTCCAAGTCACGGAAATACTCCTTGGCAAGGGTATCACGGTCGTACTCCATATGACCAAAGCTATACACCTCTCGCAAGTCACGGCTTGCCAAAACAGACAAGCCAGTCTTTTCGCCCTCAGAGAGAATTTCTAGATTGGTCAGATTCAGAATGTCTTCCTTCAGCACTTCTGTATGCCTTGAATGAGGCGTGATAAATTCATCATCAAAACCTCTAAAAAGCAGATTATTGCTTGGAGTTGACTGCTCGTAAACACCCGAAAGTTTCTCTTCCATCTGGTGCTTATCCACGCCATAGCGGGCATAAAGGCCAGCCTGAGCCCCCCAGCAGATATGCAAAGTCGAAAAGACATGAGTCTTGGACCATTCAATCACTTGCTGGAATTCCTCCCAATAGTCTACCGCCTCAAAGGGCAGATGCTCTACTGGCGCTCCTGTGATAATCAAGCCATCAAAGAAACGATGTTTGACCTCATCAAAAGTCTTGTAAAAGGTCTGCATGTGCTCTGCCTGAGTGGTCTTCGATGTATGAGAAGTCATATAAAGAAACTCAATGGTCAGCTGTAAAGGCGTATTGGCCAAATGACGCAAAATCTGTGTTTCCGTTACCATTTTCTGGGGCATGAGATTGAGTACCAAAATATTCAGAGGACGAATATCTTGGTGGTCTGCCCGGTCATCATCCATGACAAAGATATTCTCAGAGCTTAAAATTTCAACTGCGGGAAGCTTCTTATCAATCTTGATAGGCATGAAAATATCTCCTTTTGTTTAATATACCTATTATACTCAAAGGAGATATAGTTTTCAATTATACTTTTTCTCTAACTAGATATAGTAATAAGCTATATCTTTAGTAGTGCATTAATACTTTATAGTCATAATCGCCGATTGCTTCGCGACCTTTGAGCTCATCCAACTCGATGAGGAAGGCACAGCCAGCCACTACGCCACCAAGGCGCTCAATCATCTCAATGGTTGCCTTAACAGTTCCACCAGTTGCAAGAAGATCATCAACAATCAGAACGCGTTGACCAGGTTTGATTGCATCCGCATGCATAGTCAGAGTATCTACACCATACTCTTTTTCATAGTCCGCTGAGATAACTTCACGTGGAAGCTTGCCTGGCTTACGGACAGGAGCAAAGCCAACTCCTAATTCAAAGGCAACTGGACATCCTACGATAAAGCCACGCGCTTCTGGACCGACGATCATGTCGATTTCCTTGTCAGTCGCATACTGTACAATTTCACGTACAGCGTAGCTATAGGCATTCCCATCAGCCATCAAAGGGCTAATATCACGGAAGAGAATCCCTTCCGTTGGGTAGTTTTCAATGGTTGCAATATAATCTTTTAAATTCATAATGTTCTTTCTTTCAAAAAATTTTTTACTCTCTATTATACCATGTTTTATTCAAAAAGGCTCTAGCAGACTTTCAAATATTTTTAGATATGAAATGTTTGGAAAATAGAGGGATTTCCCTTATTTGTCCATCAAATAATCATAAATCTCCTGCACAGTGCCCAGAGCCATGAGTTCTTGTTCTTTGACTAGGCGCTTGAGGTCTTGGTAAATAAGACTGCTATCAATTTCTTTCTTTTCAGCTTCCTTATTGACCGTCATGACGCCTTCGGTGATGCTGACAAAGCCCAACTCTTCAAAAATCTGAATCATTTTGACCAAGAGAATTGGATCGATTTTCAGATAAGCCGCCAACTCTTTAAGTTTATAGCGAACGTCAAACTCAGGGAACTGATAGATGGTCTTGTAGAGTTTAGCAAATTGCTCACGAGTACCATAACCGGTCAGATAGTAAGGTTTGGCAATCTCATTCTTAAAGTAAATAGCATCGAAATTCTGAGACTGAAGAATCTTCTTCAAATCCTGCAAGTCATCGGGCAGGTCATAAACCACAACTGCTCTGCTATTTGTCAAATCCGGCAATTCCTCAGTGAAACGCAAGATTGGAACTTTGTCAGGCAGTGTCGCATTTTTGCTGCGGATATTGAAAAGCTGTACGCCGTCCACACGAGCATCTACCAGCATGAGCTGGAGACTGGTCTGGCCGTTCCATTTATTGACAGAGAGGCTGACAGCTAGCTCTAGATTCTTGGTCTGGGCAAACTCTGTCGCCAGGCTTCCTTGCCCAAAAGCTACTACTTCAAAAGATGCGTCTTCCTGAAAAATTTTCAGCTTGAGATGGCTATTGCCAGCCCCCATAGTCCGAGCATTGTCCACTTTAAAGTCCTTGAGGTAAAAAAGCGGCTTCTTATTGTCCATACCAAAAGGCGCCAGTTTTTCAAAGCTTTTGAGTGTATCCAAGGACAGTTCTGGCAGGTGCAACTCCTCGTCTAAATAGAGGGTTGTTTTACCAGTCAAATCCAAATCATTATCTAAGATGTAGGCTGTCAGAATATCAGCAAGCTCCGCCAGCTTGTCTGCTTCGAGAGCCATTCCAGCTGCTCCAGCATGGCCACCAAAGGCTAGAAAGAGGTCGCGGTGACTGTCCAAAGCCTCAAAGATATTGACCGCTTCAATACTGCGGGCGCTACCCTTAGCGATGCCATCCTCGATATTAAGCACTATGATTGGCTGGTGCAGCTCTTCCAGCAATCGCCCAGCGACAATTCCTAGTACACCAGGGTTCCAACCTTCCTTAGCCAATACCTGCACTGGTCTCTTAGGATCCAGCATGGTTTGTGCTTCTTCATAAATCTGCTGGACGATTTCCTTGCGCTCGTCATTTTTCTGGTTGATCATGAGCGCAATGTCACGAGCTTCTTCATCGTCAAAGCCTGTCAAAAGCTCAACCGCTGGATTTGGATCATCCAGCCGTCCCAGTGCATTGAGTCGGGGAGCAAGCTGGAAACCAACCGTTTCTTCGTCTAGCTCATCTGGCTGAATGCCTGCGATTTTGAAGAGTTCCTGAAGTCCTACTCGCTGGGTATTTTTGAGGACGGAAAGACCATATTTGACCAAAATCCGATTTTCCCCCGTCAGACTGACCATGTCGGCAATAGTGCCAATGGCAACTAAGTCCAAAAGTTCGACTTGGACTTCTTCCAACAAGGCTGTTGCCAGCTTAAAAGCCACCCCACAACCAGCTAAATGCTTGAAAGGGTAATCCGCTCCGCTATGTTCCGGATGGACGATTGCATAGGCATTTGGCAGCTCCTCCGGCATGGAGTGGTGATCCGTCACGATGACATCCACGCCCAGAGACTGAGCCAGCTCGATCACTTCAAGGCCCGCCACTCCATTGTCCACTGTAATAATGAGCGAGATGCCTTGATTTTCAATAAAATACTTGTAAACACTGCTATTAGGACCATAGCCGTCCGTAAAGCGATTGGGCAGATAGACCTGACACTCAGCCCCCAGCTGGTCCAAGGCTTCCTTGACAATCGATGCTGAGGTCATCCCATCTGCATCATAATCACCATAGATCAAAATCTGCTCGTAATTCTCAATCGCTGCACGAATGCGCTCCACTGCTCGCTCCATATCATGCAGGTCATAAGGATCGTGAAGCTGGTCTAAACTAGGCTCCAAAAATTCCTGTAAGGCCTCTTCAGTCTGCACGCCTCTTTGATAAAGAAGACTGGCAGCGGCAGGTTCTAATCCAGCTTTCTTAGCCTTTTTTAAAAATTTTTCGTCTGTAAAATTAGTGGCAAATTGCCAGTCGTATTTTGAGCTAATCATGATAAGTGAAACACTCTCTCCGTTCAATCTTGTCTGAATATTATAACATGAAAAAGCGACAGAACAGAAGAAAAAGACACGGAATATTTCTTCTGTTCTATCACTTTATGTTTTACTTCCTCAATCGGTTAAAATTCGAGCAAGGTCAATTTTGCTGGATTTTCGCTTACCAGCTAGAACTTCTCCGATCGTCATATCCAACTTACTAACTTCCTTTCGCTATCCTATTTCCTTTGTAAGTCTTTGCTTTAAAAACAAGCGCTTCCGAGCTAATAAAATGACTTCTGCGCTTAGATGAGTCAAGAGCAAGGTTAGCAAAAAGACAATCCTTCCCTGCTGCCACTTGGCAAAATCGGTCTTCTGGAGCAGATAAAAAGAGGATTCTATAAAAATCGGGTGCAAAAAGAAATATAAAATGCTCAATTCTTTGAGGTGATACAGATGCCAGTTTTGACCAATTCTTGTACGCAAAATCCAATTCACCAGAAATAAAGCAAAGAGAGGCAAAGCCAAAAAGAAGTTCTTATCAATCCCCTGATGGATGAAGACAATCCACCCATCTAGCAGCAAAAGAAGGCCAGACAAGAATAGCTTTTTCCCATAATCTTTCCTAAAAATGCTAGACTGCTGATAATCATAAAGAAGATAGCCCAAGTAAATAAAAATGGGAGTATAGAAAATACCGTTTCGGGTGGTGAAGAAAATCTTAGCATAGGTGTCAAAAGACTGGGTAAGCCAGCTATGTGAGAAATAAGCGTAGTATGTCTCGATTGATCCCATTACATAAAGCAGGAGTAGAAAAATGCCCGTCTTTCTAGCACCCCATTTTCTATAAACATAGTGAACAAGTAAAAGGCCCAAGAGAAAGGCGGGAATGTACCAAAGTTGATAACATAAGCCGATATACAAAATCCCAGCCAACAAGGCCAAAGGAGCGTAATGTTTCTGAACTGGCAAGGTCCAAAAATACGCCAAAGCATAAGGAACATAAATCCCGCTCCACAAAAGATACTGCTTCAAAATACGCTTAATGTACAGCTTCATATCCTGCTTCTTAGCCAAGCTGGATTTTAGCATAAAAGCTGATGAAATCAGAAAAAAGGGCACTGCCATGCGACCAAACATGCTTTTCTGAGTAAAATGTAAGACTTCATTTTCAAAAAGTCGCTGACAATGCACCAAAATTACCAAAATTGAAGCTATATACTGAAACAAACTGAGCATGGCGTAGTTGACCGGCTTCTCTGACTCTCTGACATTTCTTTCCGTCATAAATACTCTCCCTAGGAAGATATGCTTAATAAATAGATTTAGCGCTTGCTCAGCCAAACATGCTGAAAGGCAGCGATGTCTCGATAAGGAGATTGGTTGCAGACAGCTAGCTCCATTTCAAGCATCTTTTCAGACCAGTCAGGGGCAGTTTTGTAGTCATTGGATTGCAGCCCGTAAAAAATTCGTACCCCCTGATAATCCTCAACTTCTAAGGGAAGACCTGAAATCACTTTCTGAACCTGATAGACCTTAGCAGCTCCCATGCTGTGGGTTTGATATTCCTGACCCGCCAAAAGCCGCTGGGCCTTTTCTGGGTCATTTTCAAAAACCACCGTATGCATAATGCGCCCAACCTCGTGATGCTTGATCAGAGAAATTTTTCCATCCTTTTTTAAGAGACGGGAAAATTCAGCTAAATAGAGAGCTGGCTCAGACACATACTCTAAAACATTATGACAGATGATGACATCAAAAGACTGGTCTGGCAATTTTTGCAGAAGGTCCAAGCTGCCTTGCAATTGCTCATAATAAAAGTCCTGCTTGCGCTCGGCAATCATCTCTGGGCTTGGCTCGATGGCGGTCACTTGGTTCTTTTCCGCTAGAAAATCAGCCACAATCCCAAAACCGCTGCCGAAATCAAGGATTTTCTGTCCCTTCAGAGATTTAAGAAAAGCAAAAACAATATCATACTGAAGCTTGCCCCAAGGCGCCTGCAGATGAGCCTTGTAGGCTTGTAGATTAGCTGTCATAAAACCTCACTTATAGTTAAACATATTGGCCGCCATCTTGTCGGCAATTTTTGGGAACAGGGTATAAAGCTTGTGCGCTAGATTGAGAATCCTAGGTAGATTAATTTCCCGCTTCTTTTTGCCAAAGGAGCTGACAATTTTGCCTGCTACAAAGTCTGGCTCAAGCATATATTTGTCCACTGCTTTCACATAGGAACCGTCAGGATCTGCCTGATCGAAAAAGGCTGTTTTGATAGGCCCGGGATTAACTGTCGTAACATAGACTCCAAAAGGCAGAAGCTCCAAACGCAGGGCATTGGAAAAACCAATCGCTGCAAACTTGGTCGCTGAGTATAGACTGGACTTGCTGCTTGCAATGAGGCCAGCCATACTAACGATATTGACAATATGACCTTGACCTGCCTGCTTCATGCGAGTTCCAAAAATACGGGACAGGTTCATCAAGGCAAAGGTATTGACCTCAAACATGGCCTCGATATCGCTTGAGCTGATTTTGTCAAATTCCTCAAAAATCCCATAGCCAGCGTTATTGACTAGGACATCGACGTGCCCGTATTGTCTGTCAACCCGCTCAGCAAATCTTTCCAAAGCTGAGCTATCTGTGATATCCAGCTCCACTAGGTCAAGATTTTCTTTTTCTCCATATAGTTTTTCCAGCTTAGCCTTGCTCCGTCCGACCAAAATCAGTCGGTCATGGGGCAAGAGTTTAACCATTTCCTGAGCCAGCCCACCGCTAGCGCCTGTAATGATGATGGTGCGCATCTCTATCCCTTTCAAAGTGTTGATTGTTTAATGAAATCTTTTTCCAGCTAAATAGTCAGCATAGGCTTGATCAATGACCGGAGCAAAAAGATGATAATCCTCCCAGCTACCTAAAAATTCCAAAGGTAGGTCGTACAAGTCATTGACTACAAATTCGGAATAATCCTTCATGTACTGATGTTCATAGTAATCGTTCACAAAAGCCTGAAAGTCCCTTTTGACATCCATTGTTCCCAATTTGCCATCGCACCAGTCTAAAAGATAATCCACTCCAGAAGTTTGCTCGTTTTTGACACTTTGGAGTGATGTTTCTTCATCAGGAGTCATCATTTCCTTTGCGTCATGCTGGATTAGCCAAGTCACAAAGAAGCCAATATGATTCGCAGCCCAACGATGAATCTCTCGGTAATCATCTTGTGTCAATTCTTCGTTTTTTAAGTTGTAACTATAAAGATAGTTGGTTAATGCATCCTCAAAATACCAATCAGCTTTATCGAATAAACGATTTTCAACTGCCATCCTATTTTCCTCTCAACGAAACTGTCCTAAAAATGGAAAATTATAACTCAACTTCTTCCAGGTCCTTGACTACATGGACATTTTCAAAGACAGCACTGGCATCACGACGCATTTGGCTAATGTCTTTCGATAAGAAGCGAGCGCTGACATGATTGAGCAGGAGGTGTTTGACACCGGCTTCCTTAGCCACTTCCGCAGCCTGCATATTGGTAGAATGACCATGCTTGCGGGCCATCTTTTCATCTCCCTTGCCATAGGTCGCTTCATGAACCAGCACATCCGCAGCCACAGCCAGGCGAACACTTGAGTCAGTCTTTCTGGTGTCACCCAGGATGGTAATAGTTTTACCCGGACGAGGAGCTGAGATATAATCGGCTGCTATGATTTTGGTGCCATCTTCTAGGACGATATCCTGACCATTCTTGACTTTTCCAAAGAGAGGACCAAAAGGAACGCCCGCCTCGCGCAGCTTGTCCGCATCCAGCGTTCCTTCCAAATCTTTCTGCATCACCCGATAACCCACGCAGAAAATCGTGTGGTCTAGCTTATCCGCATAAACAGTAAACTTGTCCGTTTCCAGAATCTTTCCCAGACTGTTTTCATCAAACTCATGAAAATCAATCCGATAAGGCAGGCGAGAACCAGACACGCGCAAGCTTGTCATCACAAAGCTTTTGATACCGACTGGCCCATAAATTTCCAAATCCGTCTGCTCTTCATTGGCCTGAAAAGCTCGGCTAGAGAGGAAACCCGGCAAACCGAAAATGTGGTCGCCGTGCAGGTGCGTGATGAAAATCTTTGAAATCTTACGAGGTTTGATGGTAGTTTCCAAGATTCGATTCTGGGTACCTTCACCGCAATCAAACATCCAGACTTCATTGATTTCCTCCAAAAGCTTGAGAACAAGACTGGACACATTGCGAGCCTTGGACGGCTGACCGGCTCCGGTTCCTAAAAATTGTAATTGCATATTTTTCTTTCTAAATGATATAAATCATAGCAGAGCGATTCTGCGAGTGATAGTATTTTTTGCCAGCATAGGACTGGGCCAGCTGACTGACTTCATCTTGATTGTAGCCCAGAACTCTTTGGCTGCCATCCGCAAGCTGCTGCCAATCGGTCAAGGCAGTCAGTTGCTTACATTCCACGACTTGAGACTCAGCTTTGAGAGGCACCATTTTTATTCTCCCAGCTTCTTCGTAGACCAAGTACTGGGGAAAGACTTGCGCGATTTCAAAGAGCAAGTCAGCTGATACCGGCTCTGGCTTTTCAGGGAAGACCAAGCCGACTTCCTTCTTCTCGTAGCAAAATCCATAGGACTTGCCAGAAAGATTGAGGCGGATAAAAGGTTTAGTTTCTAGAAAGTTGGGCTCAGGATTCCACAAGTCCAGCGCTTGCGTAATTTCTAGAAAATAGGCTGTTGCGGCTTCCGGACTTTTCTTTTGATAAAGCTCAGCAAAGTAAGCGTTGATAACACTAGGTGGCGGTGTGATAAAGCTCAGCTTCTGCTCTTCCGTCAGGCCAGCCAATACTTGCTCTAAGTAGACCCTGTCTAGGCTCGTAAAACCGCCGTATTTGAGGGCCAAGTCAATAAAATCAGTCATAAAATTCTTCCAGTTTCCATTTATTTTTTTCGGCAATCCAGCCTGAAATAGCTTCGATATCGTCTATGTATTCTCGATTTCCGATAATTGCGACTTTCTCTAAATCATGAATCTTGTAGGCCTTAGACGGCGCTACCTTGATGGTAAAAGGCACAAAGAGCTCTTTCATCCGCTCCAGCAGGACTTGCTGCAAAAGAGCTCTGCTATTGTCCGCCTTAGCCGAAATCAAAGAATAAGGAGTCAGGGTCGGGGTGAAATCCTCCGCCTTATCCGCTTTGTTATAGAGAGTCAGCCGGGGAATATCCAGCATATCCAGCTCTTTCATGATGTCAAGGACAGTCTTTTCATGCTCCTCATGATGAGGGTCACTAGCATCAATAACATGGACCAGCAAATCGACATTTTTGCTCTCTTCCAGAGTGGATTTAAAGCTGGATACCAGCTCTGTCGGCAAATCCTGAATGAAGCCAACTGTGTCCGTCAGCGTGACATTGAGCTGACCACTGAGGTTGATGTTCTTAGTCGTGGCATCCAGCGTCGCAAAGAGTTCGTCCGCCTCATACTGGCTCTTGCTAGTCAAGCAGTTCATAATAGTGGACTTGCCAGCATTGGTATAGCCGATGAGGCCGATTTTGAAAATGCTGGACTCTAGCCGCTTTTCACGAACGGTTGCCCGATTTTTCTCGACCGCCTTGAGCTGGCGCTCAATATCATGAATCTGATTGCGTACACTGCGTCGATTGAGCTCCAGCTGACTTTCACCAGGCCCGCGAGAGCCAATTCCACCAGCCTGACGGCTGAGCATAATGCCCTGCCCAACCAAGCGAGGAAGCAGGTACTTGAGCTGGGCCAAATGCACCTGAAGTTTCCCCTCATGACTTCTAGCCCTCATGGCAAAAATATCCAAAATCAGCTGCATACGGTCAATGACCTTGACGCCCAAGCTTTCTTCCAGATTGACATTTTGGCGAGGTGTCAGACGGTTATTGACAATGACGGTCGAAATCTCTTCGGCATCAACCATCTGCCGGATCTCTTCTAACTTGCCAGAACCGACAAAGGTCTTGCTATCATACTTTTCCCTCTTCTGGCTATAGGAGCCGACTACCTCAGCTCCTGCCGTCTTAGCCAGACTTTGCAGTTCCTCCATGGATAGGTCAAAATTTTCTGTGTCTGCCAGTTCCACACCGACCAAAAAGACACGCTCTGTTTTTTTCTCTGTTTCTATCATCTCATATCCTTATTAAGACTTGGTCAGCCAGCTATTTGTCCAAAAACTTCCTGATGTCTTCCATAACCTGCTCTTTGTAGTCTGGATTTCCCACCTGATAAAAGGTTACGGACATCCGATTGCGAAACCAAGTTAGCTGGCGCTTGGCGAAACGGCGGGTGTTCTGCTTGAGCTTGTTCACCGCCTCATCTAGGCTCATCTGACCTTCAAAGTAGGGGAAAAGTTCCTTGTAGCCGATCCCCTTGCTGGCTTGACTGGTTGGAGCTTTCTCATACAGCCAACGGGCTTCTTCTAAAAGTCCGGCTTCTAGCATCAGATCCACTCGCTGATTGATTCGGTCATAAAGTTTTTGTCGCTCATCATCTAGACAAATCAGCAAGGCTTCATAGTCTGGCTGGCTATTTTCTAGCGAACCGCCCAGATGGGCAATCTCCAGCGCCCTCATAGCTCTGCGCCGATTTATCTGAGGAATCTCGATACCCAGCTCTGCTATTTTTCCAAACAAAGCCTCATCCGACCAAGTATCCAGCTGCGCCCGATAGGCCAGAATCTCCTCGTGAGGGACGGAGCCGCCCAGATGGTAGCCCTCGAGCAAGCTCTGGATATAGAGCCCCGTACCACCGCAAATGATGGGAAGCTGACCTTGAGCCTCAATCTCGCGAATAGCCTGAGCCGCCTCTGTCACAAAATCATAGGCCGAATAGCTCTCGCCGACCTCCCGCACATCCAGCAGATGGTGGGGAATGCCTTCCTGCTCCTCAGGACGAATCTTAGCCGTGCCAATATCCAAACCACGATAGACTTGCTGGCTATCTCCGCTGATGATTTGGCCATTGAAGCGCTTGGCTACCTCGATACTCAGAGCCGTTTTCCCAACTGCCGTCGGCCCCACTATCACAATTATTTTGGTTTTCATCTTTTTTCCTTGAAAAAATTTTGATTTTTCGTTACTATTAATTATAACATAAATAATAAAAGTTCAGAAAAGGAGAAATCATATGGCTAAAGGATTTGGAAAAGGCGTTCTTACAGGTGTAGCAGGTACTGTTGCTGCTCTTGCTGGTGCAGTCTATGCCTTTAAGAAAAAAGTTATCGAACCTGAGGAACAAAAAGCAGCTTTCATCGAAGAAAACCGTAAGAAAGCCGCTCGCAAACGTGTAGCACACTAAGCCTGCACATTTTAAAAAAGAGAGTGGGACAGAAATCGGTAATTCGTTAGAATTCGATTTCTGTCCCACCTCCGCATAGTTGAGTAGAGCCCTACTCAACTATGCGTCTTGCTCGACAATACAAAGACAATTGAGAGGCTAGGACTTTTGTCCCAGCCTCTTTTCTTTTGTAGAAAACAGCAAGCTGAATAACTGCTACAGATAAAACAATTAATCTTTTACATTTCTCTCTTTCTTAGATGGCCGAATGCCATGAGAGCTAAAGATATAATTGCTTAAGAGCAAGAATACTAACAACCCAAGCACAAAAAACAAATCATAAGTGGGCTCAGAGGACAGGAAAACGAAAGGAAGCGCGAGACATAAAATTATGACATAAAAGATTTTCAACCGCTTGATATAAAGCCAGAAGAGTTCAATACTCCGATCACCGCTGATCTGCGACTTAGACTTACTTTTCGAGTACCAGATGATAAATGCTTCCGCGAAACAGAATAGACTTAGCAAAAAGACCATGCTCCCAAAGCGAATCTGTAGGAGAATTCCCACTGCTAACAATAAGATGAAACCTAAGCTCGTAGCAACTACTGCTCGCCTAGTATTAGTCATAAAATCAACTCCTTTAAAGGATAAATTCAAAGAATGTCTTTAGCAGTTTTTTTCTTTTTATTCTCAAGTAATTCAAAAAATCAATCCTTATTTCTATGATGAGAACTAAAAAATATAAGCAAAACCATTAAAAACGAGACAATTAGACCTACCGTAGTTTGGTTTAAAAACGGATAATTAAAAAATAAATAATTACAGAGTGTTAATAATAGACCTCCTGCCGTTAACACAAAAGATATAAGCAGAGAAATTTTAAAAAACAATTTCTTTTCCATATTAGCGACCTCTTTTTTCCTTGTATATTCCATCAGAAAAGCGAAACTACTTCTCTAAAATACAATAAAATAGACAACAGCTAGTTTACAGTCCTCTTTTTCGGATGATCCGATAAGTCATCAGACAGCAGAGGAGCATGAGAAAGAGTCGGACAATAATCACGCTGATAGCATTTGTAGTAAAATCATTGAAGAAAAAGCCTTTGCTATTGGAAAGTTTCAATAAGATTCCTTCCGTTCCATCGGTTGAAATTGAAAAAATAGTTAGTATCTTATTTATCAAACCATCTCTAAAGATATTCATCAAAAAGTCTGGGGCCAAGAACATCCCTACAGAACTTGCAAATGTTGCTAGAGGCGACTTTGTCAAACTAGATATGAGAACCATCACCCCAAGAATAAAGAGTAAACCAACAAACTGGAATAGGATAAGGCGAATTAACAATTCTGAGAGATTCATCTGGACAGGGAATTGCAAAATATTATAAATGGTCGAAATCCATTCCAAATTCATCTGGACACTGGTATCCCAACCGCTCCAACCGAAGTAGGTTCCAAACACCAGCAAAACAAGACTATTAACAAGGACAAATGTTAAAGTAGCAATTCCAAAAACAGATAAGATTTTTGCAATCGTTAACTGATTGCGACCATATTTAGTTGTTAGAAGCAATGAATCCATCTTTCTTGCTCGGTCACCTGAGAAAACAGAGCAGCAAATATAGATCACAAATACCACCATTAAACTAAAAGCAGCATTTAAGGTATTAAACAACTTATGCCAAGGAGCAAAATTTCCCAGCTTTAAGGTTTTTAAGGGAAAATAGGATTGCAGCTCTTCTTGCGACTTGAGACTAATCTGATCGTAATGTAAGACATCATCAGATTTATAAGTATCTGTTAAAATTTCTTGAGAATTGGGGACGAGACGATCAATGGCATACCAGGAAAACATATCATACAAATCATTCTGTTTGAAATAGGGCATATTCGCTGCATAGTCATTAACGATTTTATCCATTAACTCATCAGATAAATAACCAGTATGCTCTTCAGCAATCTTTTGTTTGATCACAACTGCTTGTTTTCCATGTATTCGATCAGCTGAAGATCCGCTAATTTGACCATCATTAAAAAAATTTGCATAAAACAATCCAGCTAAAACCAACATAATAGCCAAGACTGCACCTAAAACTGATTTCTTTTTTAATAATTTTTTCAATTCAAAAGGAACTAAAGCTATCATCCATTTACCTCCTCTCTAAAGTAATAAATATACAAATCTTCCAGGCTTGGCACTATCCGTTGCGCCCCTTCGAAAGGACTATCATCGCTAATAACCCGCAAGACGATACCGTCTGGTTCTATCCGCTCATTCACAATGACATAATCCTTTGCAAAACGCTGCCAATCACGCTCGGAAACACGAAATTCCCAAACTTGCCCATCGATAAGCGAAAGAAGTTCCTTAGCACTACCTCTTTCCACAAAATTTCCATCTTTTAGGATTAGGATTTCCTTGGCTATCGCTTCTACGTCCGACACGATATGGGTAGATAAGAGGATGATTTTATCAGCCGATAGCTCACTGATAATATTTCTGAATTTCACCCTTTCCTTGGGATCCAGACCCACGGTTGGCTCATCTAAAATCAATATTTTGGGATTATTGAGAAGTGCCTGCGCAATGCCGAGTCTTTGCTTCATACCACCCGAATAGGAAGCAATCTTCTTTTTCTGAACATCATATAAACCAGTAAGTTTCAAAAACTTATCACTCTCTACTCTGGCTTGTTTCCTCGTCATTCCCTTAAGAGCAGCCATATATAAAAGGAAATCAAGCCCCGTAAAGTTATGATAATAAGAAAAATCTTGAGGCAAGAATCCAAGATACTGAATATATTCTTCGGCATGCGAGGCATCATCAAACTTTATCCTTCCTTGGCTCGGCTTTATGAGATCACAAATGATATTCATCAAGGTCGTCTTACCTGTACCATTTGCCCCAAGCAAACCATAAACTCCCTCAGTAAAGTCACAGGAAATATCTTTGAGCACAGACTTAGAGCCATAGCTCTTGCTAATGCCTGTCATTTCTAACTTCATAGATGCCCTCCATTCCAAAAAGCGCCATTAGATATAGCAAATCACCTTTTTCCCAAAATTACAAACGATTATTATACTGTTATTATAACATAAATTTTTGATTAAAAGTTTTTTTGTCTTAACAGATTTCAACCATTTGTAAAGTCAATCTTAACCTACTTAGATTATAGCGCGCTTTCTTCAAATAACAAGCCGAAAATCATAAACAGTCAGTATTTCATCCTAAATGGTCATTTGAAGAAAAAAACACAGCACTTGCTAGAAGCAAATGCTGTTTTTACTAAAATAATAAAATTTAAATTACAAAGAGCATAAGAAAGAATTGACCAGCAGGATATTCCGTATCGTCTTCTTGGAAAAATGCTATAAGAAATATTCTTAGAAAACATCACGAAAAAGTAAGACAGAGAGAGTATAGCGATATTCCGTTCAATTTAGCAAATTTAATTTGTTTTATGTTTTCTATTAACCATCTTGGCGTATTTTATTCCCCAAATAAGTAGAATAAGTAAGATAAATAATAAAATAGTGGATATCAGAGCAATTAATTTTTGAAAGTCATCACTAATCGTTATTAGTCTGTAAGAACTAAATATAAACAGAGCCAAAGTCAAAATAGTAAAGAAAATTTGGTTTGATAAGATGTCGGAACTTCTTTCTTTTTTTATTTGGTTCATAAAATAAAGATTCAACACAAGATTGCTCACAAGTATCAAATAAAAACAAATCTGGACTAGAAGCGATGCTTTAAAAACCTGGTTACTTAAAATTATAATGAATAGAGCCAGACTAGGAAGCTGGGCAGTTAAAAATCGCATTAGATATGTATTGCTATATAATTTCTTCATTTCTTGTCACTCCTAACAATTAAATAACAAAAAACCAGACAACAGTTTGAATTTAAATTATATTTGTCTCTAAACAAGGCATTTCTCTTAGTGCCTTCGTATTCTTAAACCCTATATTAATTATAGCACTTTTAAACAGGTGTGGCATAAAAAATCTTAAATTGTCTTTTTTTACTCATAAACAGTTCTTGTTACTCTCATTGAGTTAAATCAAGTGGCAAATCTAATCATTCGCAATCTAATAAATTCATTTTATCTCCAACTCTTGTCTAAAAGAGTGATCATGACTAGTGGTTCTCAGAGAAACATTGGGATAGTGGCTGATAATATTTTGAACATTGGAGAGACCAAGCCCTCTATTTTCTCCTTTAGTGCTAAAGCCCTTTTTAAAAATAGTATCGGAATGGATAGAAAACTCTTTTATTGTATTCTCAACAATAAAAATCTGCCTACCTTCCTGCTCCAAAAAGGCAAAAGAAACCACTGGAGGACTAGTCTCCACTGCTGCTTCCATAGCATTATCAGCCAATATGGAAACAATCGTGATAAAATCAAGCAACTCCATTCCTTGAGGTTTGATTTCCTGCGGAACTTCCAAGCCAATTTCTATTCCCTTGCTCTGAGCTTCTAGAAATTTTGCTGACAAGACGCTCTTGAGAGCATCATTGTGGATATTGGACAGACGACCCAAATCATATTTAGATTGGTTGAGCGCTTGACCTGAGTCTTTAAGGACTTGGTTATAAATCTGCTCGATGGCTGGTAAATCATGCGTATCAATTCCCAACTTCAGACTCCTTAAAATATTGATGTAATCATGCCGGAAACTTCGCAACTCATTATAAAGTTCTTCGATATGCTGACTGTAATCGGACATATTTCTCAACTGCAACTCTCTTTGTTCACTTAACTGCTGTTGAATTCGCTCTCGCAAATTACGGTCTAGGATATTTATCGAACTGAGAAAGAGAATAATATAAACAACTACGATTATTTCACGATAATATAAGTTAAGTGAGTGCTGATACATTTCGATATAAGTAAAATATTGAACAAATATATAATAAAAAATCATGGAAATATTTAGAAAAGTAATTAATTTTATATCTTTTTTTCTTAACTTATACTCTCTTAATCGTTTAAAATCATAATACAATAGTCTAGGTAAGAATAATGATAATAAACTAGCTAGAATTGCTGAAATATATATAGTATATTTGTTAGGATCTATCTGAACTTGAACATGGGATTGTATTATATTTCTTAAAAAGAAAGAGAATAGACGATGTAGAACATTCCAAAAGATAACTGGAAAAAGACCATAGAATATAGAAAGAACCTTTGGTATATTTTTGTTTATCAATAAGGAAAAAATTAAAAAATAGATAGGAAGCGTTAAGAAATTAACATATGAAAAAAATTTATTCTCAATCACTAAGTCTATGATCGCAAGCAAAATCCCTATAAAATTCAATCCAAGAGTTGCTAATAGATACTTTTTCCAATTCATTTTTTTGCCACTGATATTTGAAAAAAGAATAAATAAAGCTAAAACCTGAAATATTAATGCTACAATTTTCAATCCTATAACCACAATTCCTCTCCTACTTCTATCATATGAATTCCCTACTGCCTTAAAGCTGCCCGTAATCCTTTCATCTTGAGACGTGATACATAGCAACTAGCGCCATTAGGAAAATAGGCTATGTTTTCTATCTTATCCAGCTGAGAGATGTTCGCTGGATTGACCACATAAGAGCGATGGCACCGATAGAGACGCTTGTCCTGCTTTGTAATCTCAGAAAGCTGTCCGTAAAATTCGATCCGCTCTTTCTTGGTATAGAGAACTAGTCTATGAGGCACTTCTGATGTCTCAAAATAATAGATTTCATTAAAAGGCACCTGAAAATCCGACTTAGAATTTTCAAAGAGAAAAGTTTCCTCAGCTTGAAAACTGTCCTTTCTCTCATAAAGATAGGCTAGGTCCTGCTCCATCTGCTTGATAAAATCTTCCTCAGGCAAACCTTTGTCAATAAAGTCAAAAGCTGATACCTGATAGCGAAAAGTCAAGGGCATAAATTCTGAGTGAGTCGTCACAAATACAATCAGAGCATAGGGGTCCAACTTGCGAATCTTTCCTGCCACCTCGAGTCCCTTCTGCGTCTCTTGCTTAATCTCAATATCCAAAAAGAAAATCTGATGGCTCCCCCGTTCCCTCACTGCATCAATCAGCAGGTCCGGCTTGCCGTAGATTTCTAAAAACTGGCATTCCCAGCCGTTCTTTTCCAAAATTCCCTGAATGGTTGACTCCATATAGGCTTGTTGCTTAAGATCGTCTTCTAATACAAAAATTTTCATCTTATTTTCTTCCTTCCCGAGACCAGCGCTTGATGAGACTGGATAAATGACGCCTTGAGCAGACAATAGCTCCTAAGTCAGACTGCTCAAAGAACAAGCTTTTACGCCCCCTGTC
Organism: Streptococcus sp. SC1; assembly: GCF_030272855.1. Taxonomy (NCBI): domain Bacteria; kingdom Bacillati; phylum Bacillota; class Bacilli; order Lactobacillales; family Streptococcaceae; genus Streptococcus; species Streptococcus sp. SC1. The sequence continues at coordinate 283,783 of NZ_JAQCMU010000002.1, forward strand.
AAATCCTTGGACCTTGGCTAAATTGACCAGTGTTTGACGATTACAGTGAACCAGCGCATCAGGATAGAGCTTAGCCAGCTCAGTCAGAGAAGCCCTAAGGCTGTAGTTGCCTCGTTCTGTCACGATGAGAACGATGTGCGGCTTTTGAGAATGGGACTGGATATAGTAAATTGTCGAAAGATCCAGCTTTCGAAGAGTGCTGCCGTCTTTGATTACGATAGTAGCCATTTGTCTACCTCCTTTGCTCTAGCATAGCACAGGTTGCATCGCAAATAACCCCCAAATCCTAAATGGTAGCTGAGAAGTCTTAAATGGTCTCAAAAGCACTAAGTAAAAACTTACTTGTTAGGTAAGTTTTTACGATCTATTATTTCAGTCTGATATATTGGTGCCAAACATTTGTACAAACTCTTATTTTTTCTTTTTCTGCGGGAAAAGAGGCATACCCAAAGCTGCAATCTTTTCAGCTGGAACCTTCATGCCTTCTTTGATCCATTTGGAAAGCACCGAAACAACCGCAGAACTCCAGAATGAATTCATATAGGAATTAGCGGTCTTCTTCCCACCTTTGCTACGCTTTTCAAGGAAATCAAAGACCGCCTGCGTCAGCAACTTTTCAAAATTATAATCAATAGCCAAACTAATGACACGCGCTTCCTTCTTAGCTTCCTTAAAAAGAAAAAGCCAAATCTGGTACATTTCTGTCTTGAAATTAAACTGCTCCAGCTTATCGACAATTCCCTGAACGGTATTTTTGAAAATTCCCTCTAGAATTTCTTCTTTGGAGCTATAGTTACGATAAAAGGCTGCGCGCGAAACCCCAGCTCGCTCGACTAATTCAGAGATGGTAATCTTTTTCAAATCTTTCTTCTCTAATAATTGCATCAGAGAAATTTCCAAGGATTCCTTTGTAATTCGATTAGATTCTTGATTATAAGTTTTTAAATTTGCAAGGGATTTTTCTGATATTTTCTTTTCCGCCATAACAATTTCTTTCTTCCTGTATCAGCTGAGAATTAAGGCTTTATATCAAAGCATCTTCATGTTATAATTGTAAGAAAAGACATGTTTTTTGTCAATGTAGAGAACTGATAGAGCAGGAGAAACTAAATGACTTGGAAAATTGTTGCCGATTCTGGCTGTGACTACCGTGAGATTACAGATCTGGCCAACCAGACAAGGTTTGAGAGTGTGCCGCTGACCATTCAGATTGATAATGAAATTTTTGTGGATAATGCGCACCTTGATATTGATGGCATGATGGAAAAAATGTATGCTACTTCAAGTGCTTCAAAATCGGCCTGCCCAAGCCCTGATGACTACCTTAGAAGCTTTGAAGGGGCCGAAAATATTTTTGTCGTGACGATTACAAGCTCTCTTTCTGGTAGCCACAATAGCGCCCAGCTAGCCAAAAAGCTCTTCTTAGAAGAAAAACCAACAGCAAATATCCACGTCATTGATAGCCTTTCGGCTGGTGGCGAGGTCGATCTGATCGTCAAAAAATTGAACGACCTCATCAAAGAAGGACTTTCTTTTGAGCAAGTCGTGCAAGCCATTACCCACTACCAAAAAAACACAAAGCTTCTCTTTGTGCTGGCTAAGGTAGATAATCTGGTCAAAAATGGGCGTCTCAGTAAGCTAATCGGTGCAGTTGTCGGCCTCCTCAATATTCGCATGGTCGGCGAAGCCAGCGATACCGGTACTCTGGAGCTTCTCCAAAAAGCTAGAGGGGCTAAAAAGGCTCTGACTGCTACTGTCGATGAAGTTCTGAAAGCTGGATATAAGGGCGGTCGCATTATCATTGCTCATCGCAATAACGAGAAATTTTGCCAGCAATTTTCGGAAGTTATCAAGGAAAAATTCCCAGCTGCCGACATTTCATTCCTACCAACTTCTGGACTTTGCAGCTTTTACGCAGAAGAAGGCGGCCTCTTGATGGGCTACGAAATTTAATCCTCTCCTTTTGAGCTGAATATTCGTATTCAGCTCTTTACTTTTTCGATTTAATTCGTTAAAATAGAAGAAAGAAAAGGAGTGAATATCATGGCCAGAGGACGCGGTGTCGCTAGCCCCCAGGATAAGGAGGCAATGCGGCTCATTTCTAAAAAAATCAAAACTTTATTGAAGCAAAAGCAAATCAAACAAATTGAACTTTCCCGAGGAACAGGAATCCCAGCCAGCACTCTTACTGGCTATATAAAAGGAAATTCCCTGCCTGTCCTCGAAAATATGCAAAAAATTGCAGACTTCTTTGATATGGATGTTCAAGAACTGGATCCTCGCTATTTATCAGTTCATAGCCCTACACCATTTTCGCTAGAGTTCACAGATATTTTCCAATCCCTAGACCAGACCCGCAAGCAAGCTGTGACAGACTTTGCTAAAAAAGAGCTGGATGATCAAACAACTGAGGAGAGATTAAAAGATAATTATTTTCCTTACAAGGTCTATGAAAGCTTCCAGACTTTCTTGAACAAGCCCGAACAAGCTGACATCGTCTGGTTAGACAAAGAGCTTGACTATGATATTGCCCTCTGGATTCGAACAGATTCGCTGGAACCCAAGTATCCGCAAGGGTCTGTGGCTCTCATCAAGAATACACATTTTGAGTTTGCTGGCGCTATCTATGCCATTGATTACGACGGACAAACCATTTTGAAAAGAGTTTTCAACGATCCAACTGGCATCCGCCTCATCTCACTCAATAAAAAATACAGCGACAAATTTATCCCGCATCAAGAAGAACCCAAGGTCATCGGCCGTGTCATGGCTGCTTTTATGCCCTTAGATTTATCAGAACAAGCACAAAAGCCACTTTAGTACATAAAGCGGCTTTTCTATTTTTTCTTACTTCCTTTGCTTGCAATCGTGATGACTGCTGCTATCAGAAAGAAAATAATATAAGTGGCAATTGGGAACCAGACATAGCGATGGTCCAAAGTAGGCAGTGGTAGCAAAGGTCTATGACGGCGGCTCCTCACTCCAAAGTAATGTAGCAAAAGAACCACAGGATTTATATAAAGGAGAGGATTGACTAAGTCTTTCAAAGAAGTGACCCTCTTTACACTATTTTCACGTAGGATAGAACCATAGGCATAGTACAGTAAAACAAGAATATTTATAAACAAAGGAAAAACATAATTACTCTTTAAATATGTAGGGAGGAAGGGGATTTGAAAAACTAGGATACCCGTAATCATTGCAAAAAGAATAAGGACGGAGAAATCCAATAACCAAGCTAGAAAACCATGGCGCTTGAGCCATGTATTCACTTTATCTAGCCACATCCACTCATTCCTATTTTTATTCACATCCATATACCTCCCTCTACTAGCTTGTTTGAACGGGCTTTTGAGCTAGATCCATTGACAAGACCTGCATCAATCAATATAGCGAACACGATCGACCTTGGTTTTCATGATATAGGTATTGACTAAATCATGGTATTCATCATATTCCCCAAATAAAAAGCCTTTTCGTAAAATAACTTCTCTCCCATCTATCCCGTAATCCATATTAATTGGGACAGAATTTTCTGATTTGACTATAGAGAAATGAAAGAAAATTGTAAACCATATAAAAAGTGCAAGAGGAATACTCAGGATCCCCCAGATGAGATGGAACCAGCGAAACTCTCTCTTTTTCAAAAAGAGAAACCACAAATGACAAAATACGACCACTGATAGAAGAAAAAGCCAATTGTTCCACAGGAGCGGAGTAAAGGCCAAACCAAAGGGACTCAAGCTAAAATGTAGCAAGACAAAGATAAATAACAAGAGATAGAGCACTAGCCAAATAACTCTAGAAAACTTCCAGCGCTTCTCTTTTTCTTCCCTTGTATTTTCCACATTTAACTCACTCATTTCCAACCAACTCCACAATCTTCTGGAAAGTCTTGCCGTTTCGGATAGTCAGTTGCTTATAAAAACTAGACTTGAGCAGTTTCTTATGGTAATTAGATTTGAGATAGTCCGCTTGGTCAGCATTGCTATAAAAGAAAGCCGTCTGCCCAAAATGTAGCTGCTCCTTGTCATTTGCCCAACTACCTGCCAGCTCTTGGACACTCTCCCTTTCTGTATCCGGCAGATAAAAAAGAACATCTCGCCGAAAGGCTGTTTCATCCTGCCACCAAGTAGGCAGATTGGCTATTTCTTTTTCAAGCATGGCAGAACTGACAAGGACAAAAGGCAAAGAAAAATCATAAGACCGACTAAAATAATCCGTCAAAATCTTCCGAATCCTCTCCTCCTGCTCTTCGCTATCAAAGAAAAGATTGCCACTATTGATGTAGGAAACTGGATTTTCAAACCCCAACCTAGCCAAATCCTTCTTCAAATCAGCCATAACGACCCTGTTTTTCCCGCCGACATTAATGCCGCGGAGTAAAAGTGCATAACGCATGTGTGCTCCTTAAAAATATATCTATTGTTTTCAGACTAACTGTTCGAGTTTCTCATGTAAATCATCCGTTTTTCTTTCACTGCTTTTCCTAAGTCAACGACCTTTTCCTCACCGTCAAAAACAAAACCGATTTTTTCATAGAAAGCGATGGCACGTTTGTTATCTTCTAACACCCATAATAAAATTCTGAGGGAGCATGAAACATTTGTCAGATCATTACAGGAGAAATCAAGATAAGCGATTTTACATTTTATTAATCTGATTTGAAACTTTTTTCAAATATTTTTGACGATCTATAGCAGTTGTTGTGTTTTGGGCGACTTGACCAAAAACACTTATTCTCCTAGTTTTAACTCCACAATGATTCAAGACTGCATTTTTCAATACTGCAATACCATAACTATCAGGGATACTAATCAATCCTGAGAACATTTTATACCAGTTAGTGGGGGCATCAGAAGTTACATAAATATCTGCTGTTTTCCCTTTTAAAAGTTTTTTAAACTGCTTACCAGTAATGTAATTCCAAAAGAAATTTCCCTGATGATTAGCTGAATAGGCAATTCCGGGGGTAAATACACGATCAATCCACCCCTTTAACAGGCTAGGCATACTACTCCACCAAATAGGATAAACAAAGATGAAATGATCCGCCCACTGGATTAATTTCTGAGAGCGTAGAATAAACAAATCCTCCTTCATCCTTTTCCGATAACCGTAACGTAAAACAGGATCAAAATTCTCTTCGTTGAGATTGATGACCTCAATCTCATGTCTACTTAAATCAATATTCTCAACAATTGTCTGAAAAATTGCTTGGCAATAGCTCTCTTTATCAGGATGCCCATTAATAACCAAAATTTTCATACGTTCTCTCCTCTCTAATCCATCGCCTTTATTTCCAGAATCATATCGCGAATCTGTGCCGCCAGTTCGAAGTCCAGAAGCCCAGCAGCTTCTTGCATTTGACCTTCTAGCTTCTTGATCATGTCCTTGCGTTCTTGCTTATTGAGGCTTTCGATTTCGACCGTTTCTTCCTTGTCTGGCAGGGCAGCCTTGGTCACACTGATTAGGTCACGGATTTCTTTCTTGATGGTCTGCGGTACAATGCCGTGCTCTTCATTATATGCCATCTGGATTGCCCGACGGCGAGCAGTTTCATCGATAGCTCGCTGCATAGACTGGGTCATGGTGTCAGCATACATGATCACATGGCCCTCGCTGTTGCGAGCTGCCCGACCGATGGTCTGGATCAGGCCACGTTCGTTGCGGAGAAAACCTTCCTTGTCAGCATCAAGAATTGCTACCAGACTAACCTCAGGCACGTCAATTCCCTCGCGCAAAAGGTTGATCCCAACCAAAACGTCAAAGACACCCAAGCGCAGGTCTCGAATAATCTCGGTCCGTTCCAAGGTCTTAATGTCTGAGTGCATGTACTTGACCTTGACACCCATTTCCTTGAAGTAGTCCGTCAAATCTTCCGCCATTTTCTTAGTCAGGGTTGTAATAAAGGTCCGCTCGTTCTTTTCAACACGAGCATTGATTTCACCCAAAAGGTCATCAATCTGTCCCATAGTTGGGCGGACTTCCACCTCTGGATCCAGAAGCCCTGTTGGCCGGATAATCTGCTCAATAACAGTGTCCGTCTGTTCATTTTCATAGTCACCCGGCGTAGCCGATACATAGACAATCTGGTGAACATGACTCTCAAATTCCTCCCGACGCAGTGGACGATTATCCAAGGCAGACGGCAAGCGGAAACCATAATTAACCAGCATTTCCTTGCGAGAGCGGTCGCCATTGTACATACCCCGAATCTGTCCCATGGTCATGTGACTCTCGTCAATCATAATCAAGAAATCATCCGGGAAAAAGTCCAAAAGGGTATAAGGTGGCTCTCCTTCGCTACGACCATCCATATGGCGAGAATAATTCTCAACTCCGTTCGTATAGCCCATTTCACGCAGCATTTCGATATCGTACTCCGTGCGCTGCTTCAAGCGCTGGGCTTCCAGCAGCTTGCCTTCCTTCTCAAAGATAGCCAGCTGCTCATCCAACTCCGCCTGAATCTTGGCAATGGCTACTTCCATGTGGTCCTCATTGGTTACGAAGTGAGTGGCCGGGAAGATGGCCAAATGGTCCACTTCACCCAAGACTCGACCTGTCAAGGCTTCAACCTCACGAATCCGGTCAATCTCATCTCCGAAAAACTCCACCCGAAAGGCATGCTCATCCCGAGAAGCAGGGAAAATCTCCACTACATCGCCTCGAACGCGGAATTTCCCCCGCTGAAAGTCAATGTCATTGCGCTCAAACTGGATATCTACCAAATCATTAAGCAACTTGTCACGGGAAATTTCCAAGCCCGGACGCAGACTTACCACGCTGTCGGAGTATTCCTTAGGCGAACCCAGACCATAGATACAAGAGACCGAAGCCACGACAATCACGTCGTTGCGCTCCAAAAGGGCTGATGTAGCTGAGTGACGGAGCTTATCAATCTCGTCATTGACCGAGCTATCCTTTTCGATATAAGTATCGCTGGAAGGTACATAGGCCTCTGGCTGGTAGTAATCATAGTAGGAAACGAAGTATTCCACCGCGTTATTAGGGAAGAACTCCTTGAACTCACCATAAAGCTGGCCGGCCAGCGTTTTATTATGGGCAATAACCAGAGTTGGTTTGTTGACCCGAGCGATAACCTGACTCATGGTATAGGTCTTACCAGTACCCGTCGCTCCCATGAGAATCTGGGCTTTCTCGCCTCCCTCGATATTATCCACCAGCTGTTCAATAGCTTGAGGCTGGTCACCTGAAGGCTCGTACTTAGACACCAATTCAAATTTATTATCTGTTATTCTGTTAATCATCTTTTATTCCTTAACTTGTGCTTCTATCATTTTACCATATTTGACACATTTTCTCTGCCTTTGGCTCTGATTTAGTAGCTACATCTCTAAGAACGGCTAGTCTTGCATTCTGATCATTCATTAACATCAAAAATCGCCCAGCTAAGCTGAGCGATGTCTTTATTTCTTAAACATCAATGCCTGAGGCAGGCCATTTTCTTTCTTGAGTGACCAGTAAAGATAGGCAATGCAGCCAATCAGAACGATACTGGCAAAAATAGATCCTTCAGCACCGAAAGCTCCTCCTGAAAGCCAATCAATAGAAGTCTGAGAAGTGTAATTAAAGACAGAGGCAGTAGCTCCGTTCCCGCTGACCTGGATGCCATAGACATTTCCTTGGACGAAATTCCAAGCGCCATGCATACCAGCCAAGACCCACATATTATCATACTTGATCATAAGTAGGCAGGCAAAAATCCCATCCAAGATAATAGTAACAATGGAAAGGACAGTCACACCAGCATTGAGGAGGTGCATCGCCCCAAATAAAGTGCTGGAAACCAAGACACCAACAAGGATATTTGATTTGGCACTAACCGCTGGAAAAAGCCAGCCACGCGTCACCAACTCCTCCGTGCCACCTTGCAGAATCCAAAAAGGTATCAGGGCAAGAATAAAGAGAACTGGCTCTAAACTAAGCTCTGCTAATTCCAGTCTCCCAGATCCTGTCAGCAAGAGTAGGGCAACGATAAGCGAAAACTGTATCGAACCAATCAGAAATCCTTTACCCAGTTCTTTCAGCCATCCTTCCTTAAAGAAGCCCAGACTGGAGAAAGGTCTCTTTTCTCGAAACTTGACCCACAGAAAAACAAGTAAAGCCATAAAGAAAAAACTACCCAGCTGAAAAAAGATACCATAATGCCCGAACACTTCCATAACTGTTGCTCGGTCAGCTGTCGGATTTACCATGGCAAGCACAGTTCCAATGACGATCCCAATCGGAATCATTCCAATGACTGCAAGGATTTCTCCTATCTGGATAAAGCCAATAGAGATCAGAATTGCTAACCAAATCGGCGGAATATAGCGCGACAGCTTCACATTATCTAACATGCGTGATTTAAACATAGAAATCTCCTTTCTTGATTTATCTATTATAACACATTTTATCATAATAGTATAAGAGCCAATATTCGTTGTTATGTTAGAAGATATGACATCAAAACAGAAAATATTTGCCTTTTTCAAATTTTTCTGATATAATCAGACAATATTCTAACAAAGGAGAGAAAGTATGAAGAAAAAAATCATAGCTTTTCTGCTAGCATTGTTCCCTATCTTTGCATTAGGAACAACTATTCATGCAGATACCATCAAAATCGTATCTGACACGGCTTATGCCCCATTTGAATTTAAAGATTCCGATCAAACCTATAAAGGGATTGATATAGATATTATCAATAAAGTTGCTGAAATCAAGGGCTGGGCATATGAAATGTCCTTCCCTGGCTTTGACGCTGCTGTCAATGCCGTTCAAGCAGGACAGGCCGATGCCATTATGGCAGGTATGACCAAGACTGCTGAACGCGAAAAAGTCTTTACCATGTCTGATACATATTATGACACAAAAGTTGTCATCGCAACGACCAAGGCTAATACAGTAAAATCTTACGATCAACTTAAAGGAAAGGCTGTCGGAGTTAAAAACGGTACAGCCGCACAACGTTTCCTTGAAAAGATCAAGGACAAATACGGTTTTACTATCAAAACATTTGATACAGGCGACCTTATGTATAACAGCCTAACAGCTGGAGCCGTTGATGCAGCTATGGATGACCAACCTGTTATCGAGTACGCAATCAGCCAAGGACAAGATTTGAAAATCTCAATGAAGGGTGAGGCCGTTGGTAGCTTCGCATTTGGTGTCAAAAAAGGCAGCAAATACGAATACCTAGTCACTGAGTTTAACGAAGCCTTGGCTCAGATGAAAAAAGATGGCACTTTGAAAGACATCATCAACAAGTGGACTGCTGCTTCCAAAACTTCAACAAACTCAGCAGTGCCAGAGACCACAACCAAGTCTGGACAAAAAGCTACTCCAGTCAAAGCTAAATATACGATTGCCAGCGACTCATCTTTTGCTCCTTTCGTTTTCCAAAATGATAGCAACCAATACACTGGTATTGACATGGACTTGATCAAAGCCATTGCCGAAGACCAAGGTTTTACACTGGAAATCTCTAACCCTGGTTTTGACGCTGCTATCAATGCCGTTCAATCTGGTCAAGCTGACGGGATGATTGCTGGGATGTCTGTGACAGAGGCCCGCAAAGAAACCTTTAATTTCTCTGAACCATACTACACTGCTAACTCTATCCTTGCGGTGACAGAATCAAGCACTATTAGCTCCTATGAAGACTTGAAAGGAAAGACCGTCGGAGTCAAGAACGGTACGGCCTCTCAAACCTTCCTCGTCGAAAATCAAAGCAAATACGGTTACAAAATCAAAACTTTTTCAGACGGTTCTTCTATGTATGATAGTCTGAACTCTGGCTCTGTCGCTGCTATTATGGACGATGAGCCAGTTGTCAAATATGCCATCAATCAAGGCAAAAAAATGAAAACGCCAATCGAAGGAACCCCTAGTGGTGAAGTTGCTTTTGCAGTAAAAGCAGGCACTAACCCTGAACTCATCGAGATGTTCAATAATGGTTTGGCTAATCTAAAAGCGAATGGTAAATACCAAGAAATCCTTGATAAATATCTCTCATCTGAGAAGGATAATTCCACAACCGTTGATGAAACAACTATCTGGGGACTTCTCCAAAACAACTACAAACAACTGTTAAGCGGACTTGGAATTACCATTGCTTTAGCATTGATTTCCTTTGCGATTGCCATGGTGATCGGGATTATCTTTGGGATGTTCAGCGTCAGCCCTATCAAAGCGCTTCGCATCATTTCAGAAATTTTTGTTGACGTTATTCGTGGTATTCCACTTATGATTCTGGCTGCCTTCATCTTCTGGGGAATTCCAAACCTCATTGAATCTATGACTGGTCACCAAAGTCCAATCAACGACTTCGTTGCAGGAACAATTGCTCTGTCACTCAATGCTGGTGCATATATCGCTGAAATTGTTCGCGGAGGGATTCAAGCCGTTCCGGTCGGACAGATGGAAGCTAGCCGAAGTCTGGGGATCTCGTATGGAAAGACCATGCGCAAGATTATCCTGCCTCAAGCAACTAAGATCATGCTACCAAACTTTGTCAACCAGTTCGTCATCGCTCTCAAGGATACAACTATCGTATCAGCTATCGGACTTGTTGAGCTCTTCCAAACAGGTAAAATTATCATCGCCCGTAACTATCAGAGCTTCAAGATGTATGCTATCCTAGCAGTGCTTTACTTGGTCATCATCACACTCTTAACAAGATTGGCTAAACGCTTAGAAAAGAGGATTCACTAATGGCTAAATTAAAAATTGATGTTAATGATTTACATAAATACTATGGGGAAAATGAAGTCCTAAAAGGGATTAGTGCTAAATTTTATGAGGGAGATGTTGTTTGTATTATCGGTCCTTCTGGATCAGGTAAATCAACTTTCCTACGCAGCCTGAACCTACTTGAAGAAGTAACTAGTGGGACCATTACTGTCAACGGTTATGACTTGACAGATAAGGCTACCAATGTGGACCATGTTCGTGAAGATATCGGAATGGTCTTCCAGCACTTCAACCTCTTCCCACACATGACCGTCCTGCAAAATATCACCTTTGCTCCTGTTGAGCATAAGCGAATGAGCCAAGCTGATGCAGACAAGCTTGGTATGGAGCTCTTGGAGAAGGTTGGGCTGGCAGACAAGGCTGATGCCAAACCAGATAGCCTGTCAGGAGGACAAAAACAGCGGGTGGCCATCGCTCGAGGATTGGCTATGAACCCAGATATCATGCTCTTTGACGAGCCGACTTCTGCTCTCGACCCTGAAATGGTTGGTGACGTTCTCAACGTTATGAAGGATCTGGCTCAGCAGGGCATGACCATGCTGATTGTGACTCACGAAATGGGCTTTGCCCGTCAGGTTGCTAATCGCGTCATCTTTACCGCTGACGGTGAGTTCCTAGAAGACGGCAAACCAGACCAAATCTTCGATAACCCTCAGCATCCACGTCTCAAGGACTTCTTGGACAAGGTGCTTAACGTATAAACATGATGAATCCTGAAAGTAATCTTTCAGGATTTTTATTGACTTATGTTGCCCTTTTTGCTAGACTAAAGGTAGAATGATTTCGGAGGTACACGGAGACATGAAAAATTAAGTCTATTTTTTAAAGGAAACTTTATTTAGTAGATTTTGTCATGTTTCTGCATATCCGCGGGACTTTCGTTTTTTTGTGCTTTCAAGCATCTATGCCTTATCTTTTGATTAATCCTGTCGCTCCTCTGACAGTGCAAGCTAGAACTCTAAAAACGAATGCCCCTATTTGGACACTCCTGTGTCTTCTTTGTGCAATCTTAACAGCTCTGCTAAATAAAGCAGGGCTGTATTTTGTTTTAAAAAATAAAGGAGATATCTATGCTGCAAATAAGAAATCTAACCATTACCCACTTAAAAGACCTGAAGGAGCTGGTCAAAGATCTGACACTGACCATCAATCAAGGAGACAAGGTCGGTATTATCGGAGAGGAGGGCAATGGCAAGTCCACCCTGCTCAAGCTCCTGCTAGACGAGCGACTTGTCAGCTCCTATGTCAGCTACAGCGGACAGATTGATAAGTCCTATACTGCTGCTGTTTATCTGCCCCAGCAACTGCCTTCAGAGGATGCCCAACTGACGCTCAATGACTATTTCTTTGCTGATTTTGAGACTGAGCTAGACTATGCCAAGCTCTATCGCTATGCTGGGGAGCTCAACTTTGACAGCCAGCGTTTTGCCAGTCAGCAGCAGCTCGCCAGTCTATCTGGAGGAGAAAAGCTCAAGGTCCAACTCATCAAGAAACTAGCCAGCGATTGGGATATTCTCTTTCTCGACGAGCCCTCTAATGACCTCGATCTTGAAACTCTGACTTGGCTGGAAAACTTTATCAGCCACAGCCAGAGAACGGTCCTTTTCGTCTCTCACGACGAGCACTTTCTTGCTCAAGCTGCGACCAAGATTGTTCATCTGGAGCGAATCAAAAAGAAACAGGAGGCTAGAACTAGCGTCAAGAGTCTGGACTATGAAAATTACCGCCAGCAGCGTCAGGAGGCCTTTGAGAAACAGGGGCAACTGGCGCGGAAAGAGCGGGAAGAACACGCCAAAACCATGGAAAAACACCGACGGGTTAAGCAAAATGTTGAGAATGCCTTGAGAAATACCAAAAATGATGTCCAAGGCCGACTACTAGCCAAGAAGATGAAAAACGTCCTCTCACAGGGCAAACGATTTGAAAAGGCAGGTGCTGAAATGACCGAAATCCCGACACAGGAAGATGCCATCAGCCTTCACTTCTCAGACATAGAAGCTCTGCCATTGACCAAAAGAATCCTCAAATTAGAAGGAATGAAACTGGAAACAGACGGACGACAGTTAGCGGAGAACCTGACTCTGGAGGTCTGCGGCCAGGAAAAAATCGGACTGATTGGTGTTAATGGCGCAGGCAAGTCTACTCTGCTTAAAGAAATATGGAAGATTCTGCGTGAGCGGACAGATATGCGGGTCGGCTACATGCCCCAGCATTATGGAGACTTGCTGACTGATGAGAGCAGTCCTTTGGACTTTCTGGCTCCCTCTGGCGACAAGGCTCAGGAGGAGAAAATTCTGACCCATCTAGCCAGTCTCCAGTTCACGCGCGACGAGGCCCGCCACCCGATTGGACAGCTTTCCGGCGGTCAAAAAGCCAAGCTCCTCCTGCTCAAACTGGTCCTAGACCGTCCCAATGTCCTCCTTCTGGACGAACCAACCCGCAACTTCTCTCCCACCTCTCAGCCTCAAGTTCGCCAGCTATTGACGACCTATCCTGGTGCTATTATCGCTGTCTCCCACGACCGAATCTTTCTCAAAGAAGTCTGCCAGAAGATTTATAAACTGACAGAAACAGGGTTGGAGGAAGTTAAACTATAAGCAAAAAGAGTTGGAAATTCCAACTCTTTTCGTTTTGTTTAGTATCAATCTATGAACTTTAATAAAGCTCTTCCTTCTGCTCCTGCGCTGTCTGCATTTGGTAATAAACACCTCTGGCATCCATGAGCTCCTGATGATTACCATGCTCGACGATATCACCATCTACCATGACGAGGATGATGTCAGCATTTTGAATAGTGGACAGGCGATGGGCAATGATGAAGCTAGTACGACCCACCATGAGCTTGCTGAAAGCCTCCTGAATCAAGACTTCTGTCCGGGTATCAATGGAGGAAGTCGCCTCGTCCAAGATTAGGATTTTTGGAACGGAAAGGAAGACACGGGCAATGGTCAAGAGCTGCCGCTGACCTTGAGAAAGAGAGTCCCCAGCATCCGCTAGGTAGGTGTCGTACCCCTGAGGCAGCTGCTGGATAAAGAAATGAGCATTGGCCGCCTTGGCAGCTGCAATAACCTCTTCTCGGCTGGCGTCTGGCCGGCCAAAAGCTATGTTGTCATGAATGGTCGCCGTCTTGAGCCAAGTCTCTTGCAGTACCATACCGAACTGCTGACGATAAGAGGCTCTAGTGTAATGCGTGATGGGAGTACCGTCTAAAGAAATAAGGCCACTATCAACATTGTAAAAGCGCATGAGGAGATTGATTAAAGTAGACTTGCCCGCACCAGTTGGCCCGACAATTGCGACCTTGCTAGCTGCTGGAATCCTTATATTCAAATCCTGAATCAGCTCTTTTCCAGGCTCATAGCCAAAAGCCACATGCTCAAAGCTAATCTGTCCTTTGACATCTTCCGACTGGAGGATTTCCTGACCAGACTCTGCTATTTCCTCTTGGTCTAAAATGCTGTAAATTCGCTCCGCACAAGCTAAAGCGCTCTGCAATTCCGACATGACTGACGATATATCATTGAAAGGCTTGGTGTACTGGTTGACGTAGTTGAGAAAAGTTACCAGCTGCCCAACCGTAAAGCCTGTTCCCTGAATGATTCGGACAGCCCCAAAGCCCACAATCAAAGCATAGATCAAGGCATTGATAAAACGAGTCGAAGGATTAACCGTCGAAGAATAGAAAATAGCTACCTGAGAATAGTCTGCATAGGTTTGATTACTGCGAGTAAAAGCTATATCAAACTGATCCTGAGCATTAAAAGCCTGAATCAAACTTTCCTGGGTCAGACTTTCCTCAATCAGCTGGGTCTGCGCTCCTCTGGCCTGTGTCTGCCGTTGGAAAAAGCTAAAACTCTTTCTGGCAATAAAGCGAGCTAAGAAGAGAGAAAGGGGCGTCAAAAGCAGAACCAAAAGCAGGAGGAAAAAGTCTAATCTGGCCATGCTAATGATGGTCACTAAGATTGTCAGCAAACCCACAAAAAATTGATTGAAAACCATCAGTAGGCCATTGCTGAGCTGCTCCAAATCAGTCGTCACCCGACTGACCAAGTCGCCAGTTCCCTGCCGATCCAGATAGGCCAATGGCAGATAGTGTACTTTCTTGATAACGCCTTGACGGAGCTGCTGGCTGTAGCGATAGACCAGCTGATTATAGAGCAAGGGATTGAGCCACTGAATCAGCGTATTGGCTATGATAACTAGCAGCATCTGGCCCAAAATCGGCACCACATGCTGCTCCGCTTGAGGTAGAAGAACGCTATCGACCGCATTCCCGATTAAAACTGGAAGAAGAACAGTCAGAGCCACTTGAGCCACCGTTCCCAGACTAGCTAGGAGAAAGAGCCAGCGCGACTGCAGCAAATCTCGAGTCAAACGCCTCAAGCTGCTAGGTGATGTCTTATGCTTCATGCTTGCCCTCCTCTCCTTGACTATGCTGTGAGTGATGGATTTCTCGGTAAATGGCAGAGCTAGTTAAGAGTTCCTCATGGCGACCAATAGCCACCTGTTCTCCCTTATCCAGCACTAAGATTTGATCCGCTGAGCGCAAACTATTGGTCCGCTGAGAGATCAAGACCAGACTGGTCTCAGTCAATTCTTTCTTTATAGCCTGCAAGAGTCTAGCCTCTGTCAGATAGTCCAGAGCTGAGGTCGCATCATCTAAAACCAAGAAAGGGGCCCTCCGCAAGACAGCTCTGGCAATGGTTAAACGCTGACGCTGGCCGCCAGAAAAATTCCGACCAAAGGCCTCTACAGTCGCATCCAAGCCACCTTCCTTCTGAGAAACAAAGTCCGCCGCCTGAGCAATCTCTAAAGCCTGCCACAAGTCTGCGTCCGTTGGCTTGGTTGATAAGCCCAAGGTTAGATTGGAGCGAACAGTTCCTTGGAAAAGCTCCGCCTTCTGAGGTACTAGACTGATCCAAGACCGCCATTCGCTCAAATTTTTGGGACTGCTTCCTTGGGAAAAGATGGTCAACTGACCAGCAGCCACTGGATAGAGATGAGCCAGCAGCTGAACCAGAGTAGACTTCCCTGAACCTGTCCCGCCAATAACCCCCAAAGTCTGACCGCTTTTCAAATCAAAAGTCAGACCAGTCAAGGCTGGACTAGCTGCATTTGGATAAGAAAAACTAACCTGCTGGACTTTAATGGCTTGATTCGGCAGAGCTGTTTCCTGCACTAATTCCTGCAGGACATCTTCTTCTGCTTGCTCGAAGACTTGACTGATGCGACCTGCGCTGATATAGCTTTGATTGAGTGAGTTGACTAGCATCGCCAGCTTGAGCAATTCCACCAAAATTTGCAATAAATAATTGACCAAGGCCACTAGCATCCCCTGGGTCAGCATGCCCTTTCCGATAAAGGCATTCCCCTGCCAAATCACAGCAATCAGAGTACCATTGACCGTAAGAAAGGTCAGAGGGCTAATCAGACTAGCCAGAGCTCCCGTCCTAATTTGCCATGTCTTATAGAGCTCATTGCGATTGCGAAAACTCTGAATCTCACGCTGGGTCTGACCGAAAGCTCTTATAACCCGCATGCCCTGCAGTTGCTCACGAGTCAGATTGACCAGTTGGTCTGTCAGCTGACGAATCTTGGCGTAGAGAGGATTCATCAGACGTGACATGAAGACGATAATAGCCGTTAAAATGGCCACCATGAGCAAGAACCACAAGGTAATGGCCGGACTGATAGTAAAGGCCATGATGATAGAGCCAAAAACAATGATAGGCGCCCGCAGAAAGAGACGAAGAAATTGATTGATGCCCGTCTGAATCTGATAGGTGTCGCTTGTCAGCCGAGTCACCAAGCTTGAGGTCGTCAGCTCATCCCGACTAGCCTTGGGCAAGCGCAGAATCTTTTGATAGAGGTCGCTTGTCATCTGACGAGTAAAACCCACTGCCGCCTTTGACGAATAATACTGGGCCACCACTGCTACCACCACGCCCAGCGCAGCCAAGCCCATCAAAAGAAAAACCATCCAGTAGAGATGGGAGCTGTCGTGTCTAGGAATGGTCTCGTCCACAATCCCCGCAATCAAAAGCGGAACTAACAGTTCAAAACTGGCCTCCAAAAGCTTGAACAAGGGCCCTAGCAAAGACTCCCTGATATAGCCCTTGAAATATTTCAATAAATCTTTCATACTGCCTACTTCTCCATTAAACTGTTTCTATTTTACCATAATTTTCAAAGGGTAAAAAATATTCTCCTTCTGACCAGCAGAAAGAGAACATTGATATTAGATTTCTTGTAAGTTCTGGCTTATTTTCTTTAGACCCATATGCAAAAACGGTGTCGCTGCTAATAAGAAGCCGCCCAAAACTATAAAAGTCCAATTGAAGCCAAGGTAATCAATCAACCAGCCTGTCACAGGGAAAATGACAATCATACTCAGGCTGAACATCATAGAGTAGACACTAAGCATGGTCGCCCGTACTTCACTTGGCAGCTGCTTTTGTAAATCGTTGTCAAAAATCGGCTGGAAAAGAGCATACAAGGCGTTGCTGATTAGATAAATCAAAATATAAATGACTGGAGTTCCAAAATAGGACAGCAGGTAGCTTGCTCCAGTTAGAAGAACCACTGAAGGAAAGAGTTTTAAGGCAGAATATTTCTTTCCAATCATACTCGCCAGATAGACCGCCAAGATATTCAAAGCACTGCCAATTAGCATGACTACCGAAATCTGCCAATCTTTTAAGTCAGGCAATTGATTTTGATAGTAAAAATAAAACATACACATCAGCGTTCCGATGATTTGGGACAGAATCATCCAGATAAAAAGGCTGGGATTTCTCTGCAACTCCTCTTTGACAGCCCAGATAATCTTTTTCATAGTCAAACGCTCAGCTTTTTCTGCTTTGACACTCGGCTCCTTCAGCATCCAAGTCAAGAAAAGAACGATGACAGAGGTGCCAATCATGATATAGTAGGTCAGATGCAATTGTCCATGGACAAAAAATCCGGCCCAGACCGTTCCCAAAGACCGAGTCGCTTCAGCCACCCCCGACATAAAGCTGGAGATGGATAGGTAACGTTCCTTTAGTCCCGCCTCTACGGACGAATCATAGACCATTACTGCGCTTGTACCCGAATCAAAATTATAGGACCAAGCACTGATCATCATGGCCAGTGCATAGACCCAAAAGTTCCCCTGCCCCGCCAACATGAGAATCGAAGACACAATCCCGGCTATTCGGCTCAGATAAAGATTGGTCTTGTAGGAAAAGCGATCCGCCAACATCCCAGACGGAATTTCACAGATGACACTAGTGGCATGAAAAATACTTTCCAAAAGCCCAATCTGCCAAAGGGACATGCCGTTTTGACTTAGAAATAAAATCCAAAAACTAGTAATGCCTAGAAAGGCAAAAAATTCTACTCCGGCCATAAGGCCGATATTTTTCCGATAACTTCTTTTAAACATATTTTCTCCTTTAACAAGTGTTTTTTAATTTCTATCCTTTATCACTTGTTAATCTGCTGTTTACATGACTCCTACCTCTTCTTTCTATAAAATTCTATATTTGGATTATTTCATAGTTCATTGTTGAAAAAACGCCACACGGGCGTTTTTATTGATTTTAAGGTTTAATACGGTGCAGCATACGTGGGAATGGAATGGCTTCACGGATATGCTTGGTACCTGCTACAAAGGTTACCATACGCTCGATACCGATACCGAAGCCACCGTGTGGAACAGATCCATACTTACGAAGATCCAAGTAGAATTCATATTCTGTCGTATCCATACCAAGATCATTCATCTTAGCAACAAGAGCATCGTAGTCTTCTTCACGCATAGAGCCACCAATGATTTCACCGTAGCCTTCTGGAGCAAGCAAGTCTGCACAGAGGACGCGGTCTGGATTTCCAGGAACTGGTTTCATATAGAAGGCCTTGATAGCTGCTGGGTAGTTCACGACAAAGGTTGGTACACCAAAATGGTTTGAAATCCATGTTTCATGCGGTGAACCAAAGTCATCACCATGCTCAAGGTGCTCGTAATCTGCATCTTCATCATTTTCATGGGCTTGCAAGAGGTCAATCGCTTCATCGTAGGTAACGCGCTTGAAAGGCTCCGCAACGTAGCGCTTCAAGAGTTCTACATCACGTTCCAATGTTTCCAAAGCTTGAGGAGCCCGGTCAAGAACACCTTGGATCAAGGCTTTGACATAAGCTTCCTGCAAGTCGAGTGACTCATCGTGAGTAACAAAATTATACTCCGCATCCATCATCCAGAACTCTGTCAAATGACGGCGAGTTTTTGATTTTTCTGCACGGAATACTGGTCCAAAGTCATAAACACGTCCCAGAGCCATTGCCCCTGCTTCGAGGTACAGCTGACCAGATTGGCTCAAGTAAGCTGGAGTTCCGAAGTAGTCTGTTTCAAAGAGCTCAGTTGAGTCTTCTGCTGCATTTCCTGATAAGATCGGGCTGTCAAACTTCATAAAACCATTCTTGTCAAAGAAATCATAGGTAGCATAGATGATGGCATTACGGATTTGCATCATGGCTACTTGCTTGCGAGAACGTAGCCACAAGTGACGGTTGTCCATGAGGAAGTCAGTTCCGTGTTCTTTCGGCGTGATTGGATAGTCATTTGATTCACCGATAATTTCGATATCTGTAATATCAAGCTCGTAGCCAAATTTTGAGCGCTCGTCTTCTTTGACAATCCCTGTCACATAAACAGACGTTTCTTGGCTCAAGCGTTTGATCGTATCAAACTTCTCAAGTCCTACTTCTTCGCCAAATTTCTCAATAAAGTTAGGCTTGAAAGCTACACCTTGGAAAAAGGCAGAACCATCACGCAACTGCAAGAAAGCGATTTTCCCTTTTCCTGACTTGTTGGCCACCCAAGCACCAATCGTTACTTCTTCACCAACATGATTTTTCACATCAATAATTGTTACATTTTTCTTCGACACGTTTTTTCTCTTTTCTATTTTTATTCTTTGTGGCAGACTACTTCGACATTATTTCCATCTGGATCCAAGACAAAGGCTGCATAGTAAGGTAGATGATCACTTCGATAATCAGGTGCACCATTATCTTTTCCACCCGCCTTCAAACCCGCCTCGTAGCAAGCTCGAACCTGCTCGTGGTTTTCTGCAAAAAAAGCGAAGTGAATAGGAGACTGCTCCCCTTTCCCTAACCAAAAATCTCCACCAGGATGAGGACTATTGGGGGCAACAAAACTGAGTAGAGAGTCAGTTCTAAAATCCAATTCGTAGCTAAGAGGAGCAAGAAAGCTTGTATAAAAGTCTTTTGAAATCTGTAAATCCTTTACTTTAATTTCAAAATGATCAATCATTCTTACTTCTCCATAAAATTCTTGAGGCGTTGAACCGCTTCTTTTAGTGTATCCATGTCAGTCGCATAGCTGAGGCGGACATTTTCTGGCGCACCAAATCCGTCTCCTGTCACTAGAGCCACACCTACCTCTTCTAAAATCGCTGTGGTAAAGGCTGTCACATCGGTATAACCTTTCATTTCCATCGCTTTTTTAACATTTGGGAAGAGATAGAAGGCTCCCTGAGGTTTGACAACTTCAAAGCCAGGCACTTGAGCCAGCAAAGGATAAATAGTATTCAGGCGTTCTTCAAAAGCCAATCTCATATTTTCGACCGTATCCTGACTGCCCGTCAAGGCTTCAATAGCTGCATATTGCGCCACCGCTGTTGGATTAGAAGTCGTTTGCCCTGCAACCTTGCTCATGGCTGAGATAATTTCAGGCTCACCTACTGCATAGCCAATCCGCCAGCCCGTCATAGAGTAGCTCTTGGAAACACCATTGATGACGACTGTTTGCTTGCGAATTTCCTCAGATAGACTGGAAATCGGCGTAAACTTATTGCCATTATAGACCAAACGACCATAAATATCATCGGCCAAGATCAGGATATCATGCTCAACAGCCCAGTTCCCGATAGCCAGCAGCTCTTCTGCTGTATAAATCATACCAGTCGGATTAGACGGAGAGTTCAGAACCAAGACCTTGGTCTTCTCAGTGCGGACGGCTTCCAGTTGGGCAACTGTCACCTTAAAGTTGTTTTCCTCTGTCGCTTGAGCAAAAACAGGCTTTCCTTCAGCCATCAAGATCTGATCGGCATAGCTGACCCAATAAGGCGTCGGAATGATGACTTCATCCCCTGGATCAATCACGCTCATAAAGAAGGTGTATAGAGTGAACTTAGCACCCGTTGCCACTGTTACTTGATTTGGCTGAATCTCATAGCCATAATACTTGGCAAAATAGTCTACAACCGCTACTTTCAGCTCAGGCAGGCCACTTGTTACCGTATAAAAACTAGCTCTGCCATCTTCAATCGCTGCAGTCGCTGCTTGCTGGATATTCTTAGGCGTCGGAAAATCCGGCTCTCCCAAGGTCAAAGAAAGGATATCCCTGCCTTCAGCCTTTAAAGCTTTGGCTCTAGCTGCCGCTGCCAAGGTCACACTTTCTTCCATATTTAAAACACGATTGGATAATTTCATAGCCCCTCCTTGCTGAGCAATGTTTTGCTTTCAAATCCGATATTGTAATAAGTGCTTCCAGACTTAATTTCCCAAACAGGCTGACCGTCTAAGTAACCAAAAGTAGTCTTGTCAATAGAGGTCGCTCCATTTTCCTTGGCCAGCTGCTCTGCCTCTGCCTGACTCATCCCATCTTGCAAGCGATAGACATGGATTTTATTGGAATTTTTGGAAATCAGAACAGCTTCTTCCTCTTTTTTACTAGTTTTCCCAATCAAGCTATAGTAGGACTCTTTGCCATTGTAAATCGCAAAGCTCGTCAGACTTTCCAAATCTGCATATTCCTTAGCGATTTTTTGAGAGCCTTCCTTGGCTGACTGCCAAGGCTCGATAGCAAAGTGCAAGATTGCAAAAAATGAAAAAACAAGCGCCGTGAGGACTAGGAAAAGCCCAATGGCATAGTGCCTTATAGGAAATTTAGCCCTTTCTTTAATTTTATGTTTCACTGAATCATTATACTACAAATAGCCTGATTTTTCTAGGACTTTTATTACATTTGCATTTATTACTACTTATTGATAAAATATTGCTATGAAAATAACTGAAAACCTAGACAAGGATACTCTACTTGACCTCAAGACAATTATCGTTCTTCATAAGGCGGAGCGCACCATTCGTAATCTCGAAGCTCAAATTTTTAAAAAGCACAATTTGACGCCTACCCAATTTTCCGTCTTGGAAACCTTATATAGCAAAGGAGAGTTGCGGATTCAAGATTTGATTGATAGCATGCTGGCTACATCGGGAAATATGACAGTCGTTATCAAAAACATGGAGAGAGATGGCTGGATAAGTCGCAGCTGCGATCCCAATGACCGCCGCTCCTTTCTCATCCAACTAACCGACCAAGGCCAGAAAAAGATCGAGGCTGTCTTGCCAGAGCACATCGCCAATATCCGTCATATGACTGCATTCCTCTCCAAAAACGACAAAGAAGATTTGGTGCGGATTTTAAAAACTTTCAAAAAGCTGAGCTGAATTATTGCTAATTAGTGACAATTGTTGTAACATAGATAGTAACAAGAGGGGCACCTCTTAAATAAAGATAAAATGGAGGACACATTTATGTCTAAAGTACTATTTATTGTTGGCTCACTTCGTCAAGGTTCATTCAATCATCAGTTGGCAGCTCAAGCAGAAAAAGCTCTAGCTAGTAAAGCTGAGGTAGCTTATCTTGATTACAAAGATGTACCATTCTTTAACCAAGACCTCGAAAGTCCAGCTCCAGCTGCTGTTGCCAAGGTTCGTGAAGAAATCCTTGCAGCTGATGCTATCTGGATCTTCTCACCTGTCTACAACTGGGCTATCCCAGGTGTTGTAAAAAACTTGCTCGACTGGACTTCACGCGCACTTGATTTGTCAGATCCAAGCGGTCCTTCTGCCCTCAATGCCAAAGTGGTGACTGTTTCATCTGTTGCAAACGGCACTTCACCTGACGAAGTCTTCAAGCACTACCGTAGCCTCCTTCCATTTATTCGCATGAATGTGGTTGACCAATTTACTGGTGTCGGTATCAACCCAGAAGCTTGGGGAACTGGCCAATTAGTCCTTTCAGAAGACAAGCTTGCTGAGCTTTCTGCCCAAGCAGATGCCCTCCTAGCAGCTATCAACTAAGATAAAATAAAAACATGAAGCAAGATTTCCGAGAAATACTGCTTCATGTTTTTTTATTTTAAGATAATGGCTGCGACGATTGGACTGACAATTACATACATAATCCCTGTCACTCCGATTGCAAGACCTGCCATAGCTCCAGCAACATGTCCATATTTGAAAGCTGTTCCGGTCCCAACTGCATGCCCTGTACCACCTAAGGCCAAGCCAACTGCTACTGGATCCTTAATTTTTAGCAGTTTAAGAATAGTCGGTCCCATGACACTTGTCAAAATACCTGTCGCCACAACGACCACCAAGGTAACAGTGGTCAAGCCCTGCATTTTATCAGTAATTCCTACCGCCATCGCTGTTGTGACAGATTTTGGGAATAGGGAAATCGCTAAAAAGAAGTCCATCCCAAAGAATTTTGCCAGCAGAGCCGTGAAAGTCGTATTGACCACTACAGCCACAAAGGTTCCTAGCAAGATGCTGCGAGCATGGTGTTTCATCAAGTGAAAAGTTTTATAAAGCGGAATTCCTAAAGCAACCGTAGACGGTACGATTAAATTGTTCAAATAAGCCCCACCGACATAGTAGTCCTTATAAGAAATTCCCGTTAATTTCAAAAAGGCAATGACCAAAATCGCTGCTAAAAGGAGAGGCGTTGTCAAAGGATGAGGAAATCTACGGAAAATCAGCATCCCAATGAGGTAGGCCAAAATGGACAAAGCGAGGCCAAATAGCGGGTTACTCCATAGATTAGACATGATCCATCCCTCCTTCCTCATAATCGCCTTCAAAATGCTGCTTGATGAACTGTACGACAAGGGCAATGACGATCACATTTAAAACAATGGCACCAAGAATAATCAAAACAATAGGCAACAGATAAGGAGCAATCACGTGAAATTTATCCATAATACCAACCGCTGGCGGCAGAAAAAGAATAGTCATATTGGCTAACAGAAAATTGCCGACCATACTGACGTGGCGGAGCCTCAATAACTTAAACTGCAAAGCAAGAAATAGCAAGATTAAGCCGATAATACTACCTGGAATGGGAAGATGAAAGACACTTGATATCCCCTCTCCAATGATGGAAATCGAGAAAATAATCATCAACTGGACATATAACTTCATGCAGAACCTCCGAAACTTTCTATGTACAGTTTACTCCTTTTCAGAAAAATTTCAAGGTTTTTCTCAAATAAAAAAGATGGAAACGAATCCATCTGATTGCTTGCATACTATCCTTACTTCTACATTCTGCGGGTCTAGCATGAAACAAAGTGATTATCGTTCTTCGTCCTGCTATCAAAAAAACGCCTTTAGGCGCTTCTTGAAATACAACGGAAGACATGGGATTCGAACCCACGCACGCTTTTACACGCCTACTGCGTTTCCAACACAGCCTCTTAAGCCTCTTGAGTAATCTTCCATAAAAGAGAAAGACTTGCTTTCTCAAAACTTTATCCATTATACCACATTGCAGCTCCAGCCGCTATACTTTCCGTTATATTTTTTCGAAATTTCTATTAATTCCCAAACATGTTGGTTGATGCTAGGGAGCTCTGTGGTATCAAATCGGGATATTTCTAGTTTATAAGGTCGAGGATCGCCTTCTTCTTTTTTCCTAGAAGAAATATCATAATCAAGAGCAGAGGCATCCCCCATAAAGGAAACACGATCATCGTAAGTCTCAAAACTAAACTTATGAGTGATTTCCCTTAGTTGACTGTGGTCATCCCCTTCTTTATCTAAGCGATACCAGATACGCTGGTTTAAAATAGATTGGTACTCATATTCATTTGGATACAAGAAGTCAAAATATTGTTTCCATTCAGGATCCACCAGAGTAGCTGAATTATATTGATACTTCGAAAATTGCTCCATTACTTGAGCAATAATCGGCATATGTCGCTCTCTATCTTTCAAATAGTAATAAAACTCTATATGACCATCTGTGATGACTACTCCAACATAGATAGACGCAATACGCTTCATCGCTTCTGAAAGACGATCTTCGATGAGGTTCAAATTAGAAAATTCGTCATAATCTGGAAACCCTGTCTCTGGATCAACATTCAAAATGGCAATCCTCAAACGTAGTGCATAAGTATAGGATGAATAGGGAGCGATAGAATTCAACGCTAAATTTAGACGGATACTAGCCATTCGGTCATCAATAAGGGTCGAAAAAGAGCCCCATTCATTCGGAAGATTTTCTAAATCAACAGAAACTTCCTCAATGGGTAGATGACTATCTTGACTCTTCCCTAAGATTTTTCCAAAAAAACTCATATCATCAAAAACCTCATTTACATATCCCTATGGAGTTTAGTGGAGAAGTCAGGAAAGCTTTAAAATCAATACACTTTTGTTTTCTAGTCCTTTTCCTAACTCTTTCTAAAAAATCCGAAAACTCCTTCAACTTTACTAGTATATCATATTTTAGGAGATTATCAAATCGTTTAATTTTTGCAAAAATAGAGCGGGATATCTGTTGGTCTATTTTGATAGGTTGAAGACCATTATAAAGGACATCTGTTTCATGCGCTCTACTCTATTTTCAAAGAAGCGCTTTGCAAATTATATTGATTTTTAGGAGGTAGCGCCTCCTTTTTTGTAACTCCTTTTTTCAAAAAGTTTTAAAAAGGTTTAGAAAGTATAAAATGAAAAACGCTGATAAATCAACGCTTTAAGAAATTTTAGAAAGGTTTAGAAACCAAAAATGGAGCCGGTGGGAGTCGAACCCACGTCCAAACACCTGCCAACACATTTGTCTACGACCATAGGCCATGTCTTCATTTAACTCAGCTTTGACACATGGCTCAAGCCCAAGCTAAGCGAGTCTATCAATCTCTTGTAAAATCCCTAGACTTGATTTTACCGTAGCTTGCTCATAATAAGACCGGTCATCAGACACAAGCAATCCGAATCAGGTCACGCTGGCTGTTTTTTAGGCAGCTAAAGCGTAAGAATTGTTATTTTTTGCAGTTATATTTAACTGGCGTTTTACATCCGCTAGATGAGTCGCAAAATGTGCGGCATAATGCCTGTCGAATCCGTAACGACCCCAAGACAAGTAACTATTATACCAAAATAATGTCCTAATTGCAAAAATCAAGATAAAATTACTCCAAAGATGCTAAAATTCCCTTGATATAAGGTACCAAGGGAATTTGACTACATATGATCTTTCACTGCAACTGCTACCATTCTAGACTTGGCTCTTGGCTGTCCTGCTACCGACATCTCCATCACTATAATAGCTTTCCTTGCTCCCAACTCCTCAAGCCACGAAGTGACGATGATTTCCTGGTCAATGGGCGTCGGGCTCTGGTAATCAACTTCTAAGCGGGCTGTGATAAAGCGTCCAATGACTGTATCTTGGGTCAAGTCCAAGCCTTTTTCTTGATGGGCAAACCAAGCTGCTGAAGCCGTTCCATGGCAATCAAAAATCATAGCAATCATACCACCAAAAAGATTGGCCGGCACACCACCAGTGTAGTGAGATTCTGGTCGTATTCTAGTAATACATTCCTTCCCATCTAAGCTAGGATAAGTCTTTAAATGTAGGCCTAGCTCATTCTTAGGGCCGCAGCCCCAGCAATGTTGAAATCGGTCGCCATATGTATCTTGAATCGCAATCTTTCTTGTTTCTAAAGTCATACCAGTTCCTTTCATTTTTTCTTGTAAGCGCTTTTTTATTAGTATATCAGCCTTTGGGGCAATAGTAAATAGAAAGTAGAGTCAATATATTTTAATTGTAGCTATAATCTGATTTTATAGAGATCACCTAAGTTTTCTACCTCTTTCTTGAATTAAAAATACTCATTTTCAGACTTAATAGCCTTTCTAAAGCATAGAAAAACCAAGAAGGCCAAATCTGGCTTCTTGGTTTCATCTAATTTTATAACTTCTTCTATTAGAATAGTTCCTGAATTGGTTCAAAGATAATCCGTTCAATATCAGACAAGTAGATAGAGAGTTGTTGTTGCTTGTTAAAGAAGGCTGATAATAAATCATTGCCTTGGATTTTATCTCCAAAACTCTGCATCTTTTCTTGAATGTCTGGAGTCGGCATTTGACCTGTTTGAGCCAGTTGCTGCAGCTCTTTCTGGAAAGCTAGGTAGTCATCAAAAATAGCCTTGGCTTCACTATCCGCATTGATAGCCTGCTTGCTTTCTACCACAGCTTTGTATTCTGGCATTTCGCGAAGTCCTCGGCTGAGTTCATTGGCTAAATCATAAATATTTGACATAGAGTTCTCCAATCTATATTAGTCTTCGGACACTAAGTAATCCGTATTTTCTCTTACTATTGTAGCAGATTTTTCCAAATCTTGGCGATTTTTAAAGGTGATTTGCAGAATACCGTTGATATCTTCACGGTTTTCCTCGTTGATCCGAATATTGACGACTGAAATTCCGCGCAAGAGCTCCAGAATACCCAAAATCGCATCTTCTTCGTCAGGAACTTCAATAAAGAGGTCATAAAAGCTGTCCACACCCGCTCGCTTATGAATTTCCATTTGCTTGCGGCTTTGCCGTCCTCGGTAAAAAAATTCCCAGATTGCGGACTCATCCTTAGCCTCAATCGCTGCGGCCACCTTGTCTAACTGGGTTTTAAAATCTTCCAGCCGCTCCAAAATGGCTTGAGGATTTGTCAAGAGGATAGAGGTCCACATACCCGGCTCACTCTCCGCAATCCGTGTCATATCTCGAAAACCACCGGCTGCAAAAGACTGGGTTAGTTCATGCTCTTGGCTATAAGCTGCCGCTTGCTCCATCAGGCTGGAGGCTAGGATATGAGGAAAATGGCTGATTTGACTAGTCACTCGGTCGTGCTCGGCTGCATCTACCTGAATAAAACGGGCATGAAGGCCACTCAGTAAGTCTTGCGTTTCCTCAAGCGTACCAGACTTGGTCAGGCTAGAGGGCGTGAAAATATAATAGGCATTTTCAAAGAGAGTGACATGGGCTGCCTTGGCTCCGGTCTTGTGACTTCCGGCCATCGGGTGAGCACCGACAAAGCGGACGGGCTTATGTTGCAAATAATTTTCTGCTGCTGCCACAATCTCAGCCTTGGTCGATCCAGCATCTGAGATGATAACATTTTCCTTCAGGTTCAGCTCCGCTAAGTCCTTTATAAATGCTATGGTTTGCTTGATAGGCACAGCCAGAATAATCACATCAGCCAATGGAGCGAAGGCAGCAAAATCATCCGTCACTCGATCTACCATTCCACGTTCTAATGCAACTCTGCGCGATTCTTCACTGCGATTGTAGCCAAGAATTTCAATCTCAGGATGAGCTCGCCTGATGCCCAGAGCCAAGGAAGCTCCAATCAGTCCCAGACCTGCGATATAGACTGTTTTTCTCTCCATGCCCTCTCCTTACTTCTAAAAGTTCTTGACAAATTCCCGATGGCGGGCTACCGCATCCTTTAGTTCTTCCAGATTATCCGAAGAGAATTTCTCCAGAACTTCGGTGGCTAAAACTGTTGCCACCACGCTTTCCATGACAACACCCGCCGCTGGCAGAGCCGTAGGATCACTCCGCTCCACTGTCGCCTTATAAGGCTCGTGGGTCTCAATATCCACACTCATCAGTGGCTTGTAAAGGGTTGGAATAGGCTTCATGACACCTCGCACCACGATTGGCTGACCATTGGTCATACCGCCCTCAAAGCCACCTAGATTATTGGTCCTGCGAGTGAAGCCATCTTCCTCAGACCAAAGGATTTCATCCATGACTTGACTGCCCTTGAGACGGCCGGCTTCAAAGCCCACGCCAAACTCAACTCCCTTGAAAGCGTTGATGGACACGACTCCTTGAGCAATCTTGGCATCCAGCTTCTTGTCCCATTGGACATAGGAGCCCAGACCAACCGGCACACCACCAACAACAGTCTCAATGACACCACCGATGGTATCCCCGTCTTTCTTAATTTGATCAATGTAGGCCTTGATTTCTTCTTCGCGCTCGGGATTGACAATGGAAACCTCTGACTGGGCAGCTTTTTCTTTGATTTCTGCTACAGTTAGATTATTCGGTACATCAATATCGATACCACCAAAGGTTACGATATGGCTGGCTACCTCTACACCAATTTCTTCCAGCAAGCGCTTGGCTACTGCTCCAACTGCTACACGCATGGTCGTTTCGCGGGCAGAAGAACGCTCCAGTGAATTTCGTAAATCGTCAAAGCGGTATTTCATACCACCAACCAAGTCCGCATGTCCAGGGCGTGGTTTGGTAATCTTGCGCAGCCCTTTTTTCTTTTCATCCACATCTGCCGCACTCATAATCTCCAGCCACTTCTGATGATCCAGATTCGTGACATTGAGGGTAATCGGACCACCCATAGTCAAGCCATGACGAACCCCAGACGTAATCTCGACTTGGTCGCTTTCAATCTTCATGCGGGCACCACGACCGTAGCCACCCTGACGACGCTTGAGCTCAGCATTGATATAGTCAGCGGTCAGAGGAAGACCAGCCGGCACTCCCTCAATAATAGCTGTCAGGCGTGGTCCGTGGGATTCTCCTGCTGTTAAGTATCTCATACATTTTCTCCTATTTCTGGGATGGAAAGAACTGGACATCTTGTCTATTTTTATCCAAACTGTCCAATCGTCTTAAACTCCATCTGGCACTTATTTCTTCAGAAATTCTTTCATCTCTTCCAGCGGAATCTGGTGAATACTAGCCGACCCTAGCTCGGGCACCAGTACTAGCTTGATAGAGTTGCCTCTAGCCTTCTTATCATGGGTTAAGGCCTGATAAAGAGCATTCTCATTCCAAGGCTGATAATCCACCGGCAAGCCAAACTTCTGACACATACGGATGATGTCTTCTGTGATTCCGGCTGGCATGAGGCCTTGCTTTTCAGCGACACGAGAAACCTGTACCATGCCAATCGCCACAGCTTCACCATGCATAACCTTCCCATAGCCCGCCGTCGCTTCAATAGCATGCCCAATAGTATGACCGAAGTTCAGGTAAAGGCGAACACCATTATCCAGCTCGTCCTCGACCACAATCTTACGCTTGACATCACAGGAATGGTAAATGATGCTTTCGGCATGCTCCAAAATTGACTCAGGACTGCCATCCATTTCTGAAAGCTCGTCCCAGAGTTCCTTATCCTCAATCAAGCCGTACTTGACCACCTCGCCCATGCCTTCAATCAATTCACGTTGCCCTAAGGTCTGCAAGACTTCAGGGTCAATCAGAACTCCATCAGGCTGGGTAAAAGTCCCGACCATATTCTTGGCCCAGGGTGTATTGACACCAGTCTTACCACCAATAGAAGAATCCACTTGAGCTGTCAAACTGGTCGGAATCTGCACGAAATGAATGCCCCGCATATAGGTCGAAGCAACAAATCCTGCCAAATCACCAACAACGCCTCCACCCAAGGCCACGATACCATCACTGCGGGTCAGACCAACTTTGACCAAAAACTCATAGACTTTGTTGACCGTCTTTAAGTTCTTGCTGGCTTCGCCCTCCAAAAAGTCAAAGACAAAGGCCTCAAAACCAGCCGCTTCTAAGCTCAGCTTGACCTTTTCCGCATAGAGTCGAGCGACTCGGTTGTCCGTGATGATGACTACTTTCTGAGGCTGCCAAAGCTGACTCAGCCAGCTGCCAGCCTGAGACAAAGCCCCCTTTTCGATGAAAATATCGTAGGGATGATGGGGGAGATTTACATTCAATTTCATAAGCGCCTCCTTGTTTTTCCTGCTCCAACCATAGAGGAGCTGAGTACGAGTGACTATTTATACAGAGCTTCTAGCTGCTGCCAAATTTCCTGACAAGGCATGGGTTGTCCTGTCCAAAGCTCAAAAGCTTCTGCGGCCTGATAAAGCAACATACCCAGACCATTCACTGCCACTACTTTCTGACTTCGAGCCCACTTTAAAAAAGGTGTTTCAAAAGGTTTGTAAATCACATCCGCAACTAAAATCTGGCTCGGCAGCTGAATACTTTCAGCTAATGGCAAAGTTTTTCCATCCATACCCACACTTGTTCCATTGACCAAAAGGTCTGACTGGTTGATTTTATCCTGCAAGGTAGCCAAGTCTTCTAAGTTCAATACATGAATCCTACTCTCAGTCTGGCGGCTGATAACTGCCATCTTGCTGACAGTCTTATCATAGGAAGACTGCCGAGTAAAGACAAAGATTTCTTCTGCCTGATCCAAAGCAGCTTGAGCGATAATAGCTGTCGCGGCTCCTCCAGCACCTAAAATGGTCATTTTTTTGCCCTGAATAGCAAAAGACGGCAAGCTCTTAAAAAATCCCTTGCCATCCGTATTATATCCTATCAATGTACCATTTTTATTCACCACTGTATTCACAGCCCCGATAAGACGGGCACTGGGAGCCAATTCATCAAGATATTGGATGACTTCCTGCTTGTAGGGCATTGACAAATTTATCCCAAACATATTATACCTTCGGATATTAGTAATGGTCGCCTCTAAATCCTCTGCTCCAATTTCCAAAGCAAGGTAGACACCATTGACAGCAGTCTTCTCAAAGGCAGTATTATGAATAAATGGTGAAATGCTATGCTTAATCGGCTTAGCAACCACTGCTGCTAGACGAGTATGGCCATCAATTTTCATTTAAAATCTCCCGAACAACCTTCATGTTTGCGAGGGAAACCTGACCTGGTGCACTCGGCTGTTCAACGCTGGCAAAAGACCAGCTGGAACCTGTCAAATCTGCAGCTAAGCGAGAAATCTTTCCGACTTTTCCCATAGAAATCGTCACATACTCTTGCTCAGGATTCAAAATCTTAAATCCACGAGTGTAGTTCATCAGATCCAAGACATCCTGCTCATTATGCGCCATGACAGAAACTTTGACCACTTTTGGTGCCAAACTCGTCAATTCTGACAAAATTTCCATCATATTTTCAGGCGTTTCCTCAAAATTATGATAACTGAGAACTAAATTTGGGAACTCGAGCATTTCTTCAAATTTATCTTTATGCGAATAGTATTCAAAATCAACATAGTCTGGCGAATAAAAATTGGCTACTTCTTTGATAAGAGCAACATATTCATCATCTGACAGTTCAATTTCGCCACCTTCTCCGCGACTTCGCAGCGTGAAGAGCAATTCACGACCAGCAAATTTCTCGAAAACAGCAGGAGCAACGTTGAGAATGCTCTCTTTCGGCAAAAAGTCCGCGCGCCATTCGATAATGTCAGCATCATCATAACGACTCACATCAATTGCTTTAGCCTCTTCTAAACTTCTGGGCATGATTGAAACGACTAATTTCATTTGTCCACCTTAATTGTAAATACCTTGAGGTAGTTACTATTCTCATCTTTCTTATTGTATACAAAGTCTGCTGGTAGGCCATATTCCGCTAGATAGCGGTGAGGAACTCCTGCAAATCCTTTTTCAATTTCTTTTTTAAACTTACTTTTAGAAACATTAGCTGCGTTGGTCGAAAGAATCAATGTTCCTTTCGGACTCAAGATTTCCAAGGCCTGAGCCACCAAACGATGATAATCTTTCGCAACAGAGAAAGTCTGTTTCTTATTGCGAGCAAAGCTCGGCGGATCAAGGACAATCACATCATACTTCAACTCGTGACGCTTGGCGTATTTGAAATAATCAAAAACATCCATGACCACGAAACGATGCGGCTCTAAATCCAAACTATTGGCTTCAAAATGCGCTTGGGAAAGCTCGCGGCTACGTTTGGCCAAATCCACCGAAGTTGTTTGACTGGCACCGCCCATAGCAGCTGCCACCGAGAAAGCTGCTGTATAAGAAAACATATTGAGCAGGCTTTTTCCGCTAGCTAAGCCGTCAACCAGACTCCCCCGCACTTCGTGCTGGTCCAGGAAAATCCCAGTCATCAGGCCATCATTCATGAAGACTTGATAGCGCACGCCATTTTCCAAAACCGTAAAATAGGCTGGCGCTTCTGCTCCGTAGAGATGGGCAGACTCATAGTCCAAGCCCTTGAAGCGAATCTTCTCGTAAGCTCCAGCGACCTCAGGAAATACCTGCTGGAAAGCAGCCACTATCTGATCCTTAATTGAAAAAACAAAGGAATTGTACCAAGAGAAAACAGCATATTTCTCATAGATATCAACCGTAAAACCGCCAAAACCGTCACCTTCTTGGTTAAACAGGCGATAGGCTGTCGTATCCTCCGCATGACGGTAATAGAAACGCTTGTCTTTAGCTTTTTCAAACAAATGCTGAAAGAAAGCTGAGTTCAGCTCTACCTTAGCATAGGAAATCAGCCAGCCAAGTCCCTTATTTTGTAAGGAGAGATAAGCCGTTCCCAAGAACTTCCCCTGCTGACTATGCAATTCCACACATTGGTCGGTGAATGAAAGAGTTGGAAAATCATTCTTATCTAGAACTAAAATTCCTTTTCTCAACTTTTCCTCTGTCTGTTTATTAACAGTAAGTTTCTTCATAAGCATTATTATACCAAATATTGTGAAAATTCTCAAAGCATATTTATTATTTTCAAATAATACTTGTTTTAGTAGAAGAAATTTTCAACATTTTATATATTAAATATTTATTTTAACAGGCGGACTTTCAAATAAGCTTCCCTATTCCCACTTTCCATCATTAATATTGAAACAAAGCCTGTTTAATTTTAGATATTTTTGCGAACAATCTTTAAGCTAGGGAATAATTACCCTTATTTAAATTACTTTACAAATAAAATAAACTAAACACTAAATCACCTCAATTTTTCCTCAACTTGAAAAATTGTGATATACTTAGAAGAAGAGAATTTTTAGGAAATAAGACAAGGAAGTATCTTTCTGTGAAAAAAATAACCAAGAATTTACTCAATTTTATGAGTACAAGGCTCGGTTTCGTCTTGAGCTTGCTCACGATTTACTGGTTAAAAACCATGTGGGCTTATACCGTTGATTTTAATTTAGATATTCAAGGAGCCTATCAAATTTTTCTGGCTCTGATTAACCCTTTCCCAATTGGACTTTTACTGATTGGACTCGCCCTTTATATCAAGCCGACTAAGCTTTTTTATTGTGTCAGCACGGCTATCTACATCATGCTCTTTGTCTGGTTGGTCTCAAACTCCATCTACTACCGTGAGTTTACCGACTTTGTGACAGTCAATACCATGTTGGCCTCTAGCAAGGTGTCTGCAGGCCTCGGGGCAGCAGCCATGGAGCTCTTCCGCCCTTGGGATGCTATCTATATCATTGATTTCCCAATTCTAGGCTGGCTTTTTTATAAAAAGTATATTCGCTTGGATCATCGTAGGTTTAATTTCCGCGCCAGCTTTGCCGTGACATCCCTGTCAGCGATGCTCTTTTCGGCTAATCTTTTCCTAGCAGAAATTGATCGTCCTGAGCTCCTGACACGCGGATTTTCAAATTACTATGTCGTTCGTGCCCTTGGTCTTCCTGCCTTCCTCGGCTACAGCGCTAATCAAACCTATGCTGCTAATAAAGAGCGTTCCAAAGCCTCTGCCAAGGATCTAGAGCCTGTTGAACAATATATCCAATCCCACTATGCTGAGCCAAACTCTGAATACTACGGCATTGCCAAAGGCCGTAATGTTATCTATGTCCATCTAGAGAGCTTCCAGCAGTTTCTGATTGATTATAAACTGCAGATGGAGGGCAAGGAATACGAAGTTACGCCTTTCCTCAACTCCCTTTACCACTCCAACTCAACTTTAGCTTTTTCAAATATCTTTAATCAGGTTAAGGCTGGAAAGACTTCCGATGCGGAGACCATGATTGAAACAGGTCTCTTTGGTCTCAACCAGGGCTCCTTCATGGTAAACTACGGCGGTACCAATACCCAACAGGCAGCACCTTTTATTCTATCAAAAAATGGAGACTACACATCTGCTGTCTTCCACGGAAATACAGGTAGCTTCTGGAACCGTAACACTGCCTACAAGCAATGGGGCTATAATTATTTCTTCGATGCGTCCTACTTTACCAAGCAAGACGAGACCAATTCCTTCCAGTATGGCTTGAATGATAAGATTATGTTCAAAGATTCCATCAAGTATCTGGAACATTTGCAGCAGCCTTTCTATGCCAAATACATCACCGTCTCTAATCACTATCCTTATACGACCAGCTTGATTGGCGATGAGATTGGTTTCCCACTGGCAGACACCAAAGACGAAACCATCAATGGCTATTTTGCAACAGCAAACTACCTCGACTCAGCTGTCAAAGCCTTCTTTGACTACCTGAAAGAAGCTGGACTCTATGAAAATTCAATCATTGTCCTCTACGGAGACCACTATGGAATTTCTAATTCCCGTAATCCAGCTCTGGCACCTTTGATCAATAAAAATTCTGAGACTTGGTCTAGTTACGACAATGCCATGTTGCAGAGAGTGCCATACATGGTCGTGATACCTGGAATGGAAAAAGGAAAAATTATCGATACCTTTGGTGGACAAATTGATATGTTGCCAACCTTGGAGCATTTATTGGGAATTGACTCTAAAAATTACCTTCAAGTCGGGCAAGACCTCCTCTCACCTCAGCACCAGCAAATCGTGGCTTTCCGATCAACCAATAACTTTGTAACACCAAAATACACAAGTTATAGCGGCCGCATTTACAACACACAAACTGGTGAGGAGATCACTCTGCCAGACGAGTCAACAACAGCTGAACTAGAGGCTATCCGAACAGCCGCAAATACACAGCTGAAAATGAGCGATGCTATTCAGACAGGAGACCTATTCCGCTTTTACACAGGCAATAACCTAGGAAAAGTCAATCCTGATGATTACAACTACATCAACTCTTTGAAAGCCCTCAAGGCCATTGAGAAAGAAAAAGGTGATCAATCGACTAGCCTTTATTCCAAACGTGGCGGTGTGTCTTCTGTGGATCTCTTTAATTCACCAAGCTATCGAGTACTTCACCCAGAACAATTTCACTCTAGCACTAGCAGCGAAGAGGGAACTAGCGGAGAGTCCTCCAGCTCTTCTAGCTCCTCCAGTTCAAGTGCCAGTCCCT
The DNA here is from genome assembly GCF_030272855.1 of Streptococcus sp. SC1. NCBI lineage: Bacteria > Bacillati > Bacillota > Bacilli > Lactobacillales > Streptococcaceae > Streptococcus > Streptococcus sp. SC1. Next base: position 319,699 of record NZ_JAQCMU010000002.1, read on the forward strand.
AATCTATGAGGCTACTCAACTCTTCCTAAAACATTGAAAAATGTTTTGGGGAGAGTTTTTATTTTTGAAGCACAAAAAAGATTGAAAACATGAGCTGCAAAGCCGTCTTCAATCTTTTCTTATTTTTATTCATACTATGCAATCACTTCAAAAACGGAAGCGGTCAGATTCTCCACATAGAAGGGTCTCTTATGACGACTATTTCCGACCAATAAACTTAGATGATCCGCATTCTCAAGGTAATAGGGCAGTCCACTTGCATTAAAAATGATTTCATAATGTTTTTCATCTTTAATCTTAAAAATGACGATACCACTGCCGGCAAAGGCTTCTCTTACAAAGACATGTTTGTAAATCTCTTCATAGGTTTGATAAGAAAATTCCTTCTGACTTGTCTTTAAGTGAATGATTTGCTTGATATAGTCAATACTCTCCTGATGTTGGCTAATCAATTCCCAATTCACTTGGTTGACAGCATCGGGAGCATTGTAGCTATTCATTGCTCTGTCACGATCGCTAGGCAGGACTTGGCCCTCTTCGCCTGTTCCTACTAGTTTCGTGCGGGAAAATTCTTGGCCCAATTCCATAAATGCCATTCCCTGCATAAGCAAGTTCATAGCTGTTGCCAGCTCAATTCTTTTGGTCCGAGTGACCTCATCATCATCTGGGTGCAAGTCAACCAGCAAGTCATGCAGGTTGAAATTATCATGCGCCTCCACATAATTAAGAACTTGACTCGGTGTCAAATAGGAGCCCAACTCACTGCTACCCAAAATGGCCTTTGCTATGATATCCTCAGTCGCTTGTCCGCTCACATAACCAGCTTTGAGCCCACCGTAGACTTCAGCACCCTTTATCGCATCGCGCTGAGTATCATTGAAAAAGCCAATTCGCGGCAGTTGATAAGCATTGTCTTTCTTAGCCTTGTCCTCTGGCATCAGGCCTGTCCCCATATCCCAACCTTCACCATAAAGCAAAATCCGTGGATCAATTTTATCCATTTCTTCTCGGATGATGTTCATGGTGGTGACATCATGGATTCCCATCAAATCAAAACGGAAGCCATCCACATTGAATTCTTCTACCCAGTAGCGAAGGGAATCAATCATGAATTTGCGGAACATTTCATGCTCACTGGCCGTCTCGCTGCCGACTCCGGTACCATTTTGGAAAGAACCGTTGGGATTCATCCGGTAGTAATAATCGGGAACTGTTGACTGAAAGGCTGAGTCAAAGGTGGAATAAATATGATTGTAAACCACATCTAAGGTCACAGAAATCCCTGCATCGTGGTAAGCCTGAATCATGGTTTTCAAATCTCGGATGGCCTGACTTGGATCATCCGGGTTAGAAGAAAAACTGGTTTCTGGTGCATTGTAGTTCTGTGGATCATAGCCCCAGTTATAGGTAACTTGGCCATTTTCGTCATAGTCCTTGTGTCGGTCAGAAACAGGCTGGAGCTGCACGACATTGATACCTAGATTGCGAATGTAATCAAAAGTAGTCTGATCTCCCTGACTATTTCTAGTGCCACGTTGACAAGCACCTAAAAAAGTCCCTCGCAAATGCTCTGCGACACCAGAACTGGGCGATTTGCTAATATCTCGGATATGCATCTCATAGATGACCGCCTGATTCGGATTATCTAAACGCCAAGTTGCCTCCTTGCCTTGACATACCTTAAAACCAGCAACAGTCTTGTCCTGTTCAGCAACAATAGCTGAACGCTTGCCATCTGGACTGGTAGCGATTGTATAAGGATCGCGCGTCAAAAAATGCTGGTTCTCAAAATGAACATGATACTGATAGGCCTTACCAGCTAAATCTTCCGGCACTTCTACCGACCAAACTCCGATTGTATTTTTAGCATGATCGTGCGAGTAAATCTCGCCCTTTTCCATAGGGAATTCTTTATAAACAGCTGCTTGATTATAGGAAGTTTCATAAACTACCAATTCAACCTTTTTGGCTGTCGGAGCCCAAACTTTAAATTCATTTACTTGCCCCTGCAGACGGTGCCCAAGCCAACCTTGGTAGCCCCAGCATTCGTCAAAATAATCCGACCGCATGGCCACATCGAAATTATGAGGACGTCGCCGCGAATATTGGTGGCTCGTCGTCGCCGCTTGCAAGGAATAGTAGACCTGATGATCTCCTTCAATCAACCAAACCTCTGTAGGCAAATGAACTGGCAATAAATCAATGTGGTAGTCGCAAGATTGGCTGGACCAGTCTGAACGCTTGACAATCACATGAGCCTGACTAAGAGGCTCCCAACTTTTAAAAGATAGTTCTCCCTGGATACCAAAATAATCTAGTTTAGAAAAAGGTGCTTCTTTTCCCCACTGATCTGTCTGCCACTGCCACAAATCATAAGAAAAGTAATCTCCCTTAGGATTGTGGTAATGGACAATGACCTTATAGTCTAGCATTTTCATTTATCTCTTCATTCTAATTTTTCTAAGGAAAGAGCGCTCTCATCGATTTCATCTATATTGGCGAAAAACTCCAGATGATTGTGTAAAACTTCCAATTCTACTGGTGTATCTCCTCCGTACTCACCGTCCAGATTCAACATAAAGGGTGCTTTTTTATCTAATACTTCTAGCTTCAATTTGCTGGTTTTCAGATATTCAACATTAGCATCCGTCACATGTTGGCCACCATTAATTGCCTGTATGATGAGACTAAGCATATCAAACAACTTAGCCGTTTTTACAAGAATCAAGGTGAAATTTCCATCGTCCAGTTTTGTATCTGGCGCTAGTTTTTCAAAGCCTCCGATAGAATTGGTCAAGGCTGCAAAGACAAGCGAAATCTTGCCCTCAAAAACACCATGGTCATGCTCAATCCGTACCTTACGGGATTTGGAGCGTGGCAGCATTTTGGCTCCTTCGGCTACATAAGCCAGATAGCCTAGACGGGTCTTGACTTCACTAGGGACACTGTAAGTCAGCTCTGTCAGCGTGCCTGCCGCCGCAATGTTGATAAAGTATTTGCTGCCATAAGCCCGGCCGATATCCATCTGAATCGTCTGGTTCTTTTCTATAATACGGGCTGCCGCTACTGGATCTCCCATCGGAATTTTCAAAGCACGCGCATAATCATTGGTAGTACCAGTTGGGATGAAAGCCAGCTTGGGGCGCACATCTAAGCCCGCAACCCCATTCACTACTTCATTGATGGTCCCATCTCCACCAGCTGCTATAACTAAATCAAAACCTGCTCTTGCTGCTCTTTCAGCTTCTCGCTGAGCAGAGAAAGGCTCTGGAGTCGTCTGATAGGCACTGGTCTCATAGCCAACATCTTCCAAGACATCCAAGACTTCGGCAATATTTTTTTTGATAATTTCCTGCCCAGAAGTTGGGTTATAAATTAATCTTGCTTTTTTTATTTTATTTTCCATACTCAGCCTCATAAGCTATCTAGCCAGTCCTCGTCTCGAATCTCGATCCCAAGTTCTTGAGCTTTGGTCAATTTGCTGCCTGCATCGCTACCTGCCACCACCAAATCTGTCTTTTTAGACACACTTCCAGCAACATTTGCGCCCAAGCTCAACAATTTTTCTTTAGCTTGATTCCGTGTTAATTTTTGTAATTTTCCGGTCAATACGACTGTTTTGCCAGCGAGAGCGGCATCGGCTGCCACTTTCTCCCCTAGATAGTCTAGGTTGACGCCAGCTTCTTGTAATTCTTGCAGCAGAAGCTGACTGCCTTCCTGCTCAAAGTAAGAATGCAGACTCTGAGCGATAACTGTCCCCAAACTGTCAATAGAAGCAATTTCCTCTTGACTGGCCTGTGACAACTTGATCATATCGTGGAATTTCTCCATCAAAATCCGACTAGCCTTGCTTCCCACGTGACGGATTCCCAGACCAAAGAGCAATTTCTCTGCTGAGTTTTCCTTAGAAGCTTGAATGGCATTATACAATTTATTCGCTGATTTTTCCTTAAAGCCGTCCAAGGTCAGCAAATCTTCTACAGAAAGTCGATAAATTCCAGCCACATCCTTGACCAAGTTCTTATCAAAGACCTTTTCGACCACTGCTGGACCAAGGCCAGTAATATTCATAGCATCCCGGCTGGCAAAGTGAATCAAGCCTTCCTTGATCTGGGCTGGACAGAGCGGATTGATACAACGCAGAGCCACTTCGTCCTCGAAATGCACCAGCTCACTCTCACAGCTCGGACAGTGACTTGGTATTTCCAAAGCCTCCTCTGAGACCCGCTTGGACTCCACCACGCGCAAGACAGCAGGAATAATATCCCCTGCCTTATAGACGATAACTGTGTCTTTCTGACGAATATCCTTCTCCGCAATATAGTCCACATTGTGCAAGGTTGCTCGGCTGACTGTCGTTCCCGCTAGCTGAACTGGTGTCAGATTGGCTGTCGGAGTTACAACTCCCGTCCGACCGACTGTCCAGTCAACAGACAGAAGCTGGGCTTCCTTTTCCTCAGCTGGAAACTTATAAGCGATGGCCCACTTAGGTGCCTTGACCGTAAAGCCAAGTTCTTCTTGCACCGCCAGGTCATTGACCTTGATGACAATACCGTCGATCTCATAAGGCAGACTATCCCGTTCCTGAGCAATCTTTTCAATAAATTCCCAAACGCCATCAATCGAATCCGCTAGAAAATGAATCGGATTGACTGAGAAGTCCAAAGACGCCAGCTTATTCAGGACTGCTTCCTGGCTGCCAGCCTCAGTCGGACTGGCTTCTTGGTAGAGGAAGGTTGCTAGATTGCGCTTGGCCACAACCGCTGTATCCAACTGGCGCAAGGTTCCTGCTGCCGCATTTCGAGGATTGGCAAACTCAGGCTCACCATTCTCCTGCCGCAGCTGATTGACCGCATCAAAGGAAGCCTTGGGCATGTAGCATTCTCCACGAACCGTAATATCCAGCGGTTCTTTCAAAGTCAGAGGAATATCCTTGACCCGCTTGAGGTTTTCCGTGATATTTTCACCAACAGAGCCATCTCCCCGAGTCGCCCCTGCTACCAAGATTCCCTTTTCATAGGTCAGGGAAATAGAAAGCCCATCAATCTTGAGCTCACAAATATAGGAAACCTGGGGAAATTCCTTGCGAATCCGCTGGTCAAAAGACATTAATTCTTCACGTGAAAAAGCATCCTGCAAACTAAAGAGAGGATACTGGTGTGGATATTTTTCAAATCCTTCTAAAATCTTCCCACCCACCCGATGCGTTGGGCTATCAGGTAGGATATCAGTTGGGTACTTTTCTTCTAACTCTACTAACTCACGATAGAGTCTGTCATACTCGCTGTCTGATACACTTGGCCTGTCTGCCGTATAGTATTCATGGGCGTATCGATTGAGCAATTTGACTAATTCTGACATTCTTTCTTTCATACTTCTATTTTATCACAAATACACAAAATCTTCCTCTATTTGTCCCGAATTCTCACTAAAAAAGAAGACATAAAAAGAGCGGAAATTCCGCTCTCTGCTGTCTTATTTTGTCAAATCAATCCTTTTAGCAATCTGGTTAATAATGATAGCTCCAACAATCAAAGAAGCAAATTCTCCAATAGCCGTTGTAAACCAAGTCAGGAAGAATGGCAAGCCCTGTAAGAAATACAACTCTGCTGCAATCGTCACCATCGAAATAGAGAAGAAAATCGCAAAATAAAAATGATCCAAACGAAGCAAATCTTTAATCAGGTATTGATCCTTATAGCGACTGAAAAGGTAGACACCTAATGATAGGAAGACTAAAGTTGACCAACCGCCGACAAAGACGTCAATGATTCCAAAGCTATATAGATTGGCAATCATACAGCCGATGGTCACTCCCAGGATGTATTTACGATTGTAAAAGGCCATAAAGTTCATCATTTCAGAAATTCTGAACTGGTAAGCACCATAGCTTATAGCATTTAAAGGGGGCGTAATCGTAAGGGCTACATAAATAGCAGCAACAATGGCAATCTGAACCAAATCACGAACTGACAAGTTTTCTTGTTTCATGTTTTCTCCTTTAGCGCATGAGCGCGTGTAATATGCTTGGCGAAAGAAGTTAAGCGCCAAGGGTTGCGTCAGACGGGAAAATCATCTCCCAAAAATCGACAACTTCACTAGTATAGCATAAATCCTAGAAATGTGATAGACTATGCTTATGAAAACTTTGATTAAAAAATTCTTTGACAATGAGGTTCTATCCTATCTTTTCTTTGGTGTGGCAACCACTCTTGTCTCTGTCGTCAGTCGGATGCTCTGCTATGAACTGACAGGAAACGAACTACTGGCTACGATAATCGGTGATATTCTGGGCATTCTCTTTGCCTTTGTGACCAACGATACCATCGTTTTCAAGCAAAAAAGACAGGGCTGGCCAGTACGATTGGTCAAATTTTTCACAGCCCGACTGGCAACTATGGCCTTGAACTTGCTGCTAACCTTTATCTTTGTCACTAGCTTCCCGCAGATTATTGGTCAATTCGTTCACAACGATATTAAGATGGTCAACACCATTGAAACCTTGATAGCTCAAGTGCTGATTATCGTTCTCAACTATGTCTTCAGCAAAATTTTTGTCTTCAAAAACAAGGCAAAATAAGATGGCTCGGCTTATTTCTCCTATAAAAACAAATCTGGACCAGATAATTCTGATCCAGATGTTTTAATTTTTAGACTTCCAAGCTGGGATTTTCAGCTGTCAAGTAGGTAATATCACCCTTGACCCCAAAATAGTCCTCAATTAGAGTCTGGAGTTCAGTCATAGCTGATTTGGCACGCGCCGCCTGCTCTCCATTGATGGCTTCGATAACCAAGATGGCGTCCTTGGTCTCTTCTGTCAACATGGTTCGCTGCGCTTCTCGCCAATTAAGGCAACGGCAGACTGCTCCCTCTTCATCATAGTAGATGATTTCTTCCGGTAAAGCTGGTGCATCAGTCTCAGATCCCAGTGGGAAAAAGGCTTCGCCACCCTTGGCCTTACCCAGATAAAGGCCTCCAGCAACCTTGTCCAAATCCTCTCCGCCACAAGGAACGGCATAAGAGAGGGAAACACTATTATAAATATCTACTAAGGGATTGATTGGGTTGAATTCCCGTCCTTGACTGACCCGCTTGAGTAGGGCTTCGATAGAGGAACGCGCTCCTTTTTTAGTCTTGAATTGGCTGAAAGCCTGCCGCCACTCCTGAATGACATCATTCTGAGTGAAATTCTCATCTGGAATAAAGTCTGCTGCTCGCTTTGCGCCCTTATCCAGCAGGGATTTGAAATAAGGATCCTTACTTTCATCCACTCTATTATCCAGTCCCTTGACCACTAAAACACTAATCTGAGCTTCTGGAAACAAAGCCCAAAATTCATTTTCAACTGTAATTTTCATGTTCTACCTCAATAATTTCTTTTCTGGCCTTTTTTGACCAGCTCCCAGTCCTTGGTAATATTCTCTCGGACGCGAACCAGCAACTTCTCTAACTCTTTCCGCTCGTTTTCTGAAAATTTTTCCAACGAAACCTGCTCCGAATATTCGTTTTCCGCTAGGATAAAAGGATAGAGAACTGCCCCCTTCTCAGTGACGAACCATTCCTTGTTCTTGCGGTTATTGGCAGCTGGCCGCTGTTCCAGTAAACCTTTACTTTCTAGCTTCTTGACTGAACGAGCCACCGTTGAGCGATCCACCTTGAGCAAGTCTGACAGCTCCTCCTGGATAATCCCAGGATTCTCCGCAATCCGCACCAGATAGAGATACTGCCCCCGCGCCAAATCTATGTCACGAAACTCAATATTAGCGATAGAGTCCAAAGCCCGAGCAATGATTCCAATCTCACGTAAAATTGACATACCTCCTCCTTCTGAAGATAGTATAGCAGATTTTTATTGCAAATGCAATAAAAATCATTTAGAAATACTTATCTTAGAAAAATTCTATATAGAACTAAACCCCTGCACAGAACGCTTCTGCCTTTCCCTTATCTACACCATCAAAAAAGAGGCTAGGAACAAGTCTTAGCCTCACTTTTTGTTAGAAATAGATACTGGGAAGGTTAGCTGATTGCTTGTTAAGCAACCTCTTGATATATTTTGATAAAGGTCAGTACAATCACTAGCTAGATTCTCTCGAGTACAATCTTCACCTTTAAAATCCATTAGTGTAGCCTTATTACTCACATCATGTAATACTACAATATCAAATCAGCTTGAGAAGAGCATAGAAAAACCACCTGAAGTCAAACCAGATGGAAATTTTCGGATAGATATTTATTTACTAATGCCTCGTTGCTTCTTAACATGTTCCTTGTACATTTTTGACTTTTTCCCATACCATTCCTCGATGGTATAGCCATACTCTTCACGGTATTTCTCCTGATTTTTATTGACTGTATTCAAGTTCTCTAGCGTTACTACATTGGATTTGAAAAATGATACCAAAAATAGTCCTAAGAGAACAGGTGAAATTGGCAATAAAGCAAGCAAGAGATACGCCAGAAAATGATTGAGTCCGTTGGTGAAGAGATTGATTCCATACATCAACAACCATAAGAATAAAATAACATTCAAAAATTTTTTGATATTTAGAGAATCAAAATAATCTTTTCTAGCACGCTGCTTTGTGACAAGGATATAAACAAGGTAAATCAGTGATAATACAAATCCAATCCAGTAGACGATACGAATTGCAACTAGGGGGATTAAATACAAGGCAGCTATAAACCAACTATAATATGAAATTACGAGCAAAAATAATTGAAAAATCTGAGTCATTAAGTATGCTTTAATGCGATTTCTTTTAGAAATAATATAAAAACAAGTAAAATGACCGCAACAAAGCAAAAAAAGAAAGCCAAAGAAACTATCTGGGGGAATGAGCCCTTTTTCTACTGATGTCAGCTGTGTAACCATTGATGTCAGTGGTATAGCTGGGTCATGCCCAGCTTCACTAGCCATTCGAAATAAACTTATCGGTAAAGACGTCCCAATCATAACCATAAGAGAATATAGAGATAGTCCAAAAATCGCCTTTACTAAGTTTAATCTTCGTGCTGTTTCTAGTGCTTCATTAATATCTTTTTGTATCTTATCCATTTATTTTCTCCTATTTGGTTCAGGTTCCATTGTAAAAGGAGGTACCATCACCATAAAAATCGAGTGGGTAAGCCAGCATTGACTAAACTTCCTGATCCAACGACTCTTTGTATCTTTTCGATTCTTTCCCATACCAGTCTTCTATGGAGTAGTCAGATAACTGGCGGTAATCTTCCAAATATTTTTTGAGATAGTAGCCTTGAAAATTGTTCACACTTAAAACATACAGAAAGTAAAGGAAGGGGACAAATATTATTGGATTAATGGCTACAAAAATTGAACGAAAGGTACCATTTTGCTGAATAAGATCCGAGTTTGGGAAAAAGATACGGAAAATAACTATTAGGAATAGGATAAGCCCTCCGTACCTTTTTGCAAATACAACAAAACGGTCGAGAAAATCTGCTCCTCTATTTGAGTAAGTAGACTCTTGATATAAAATTTCGAGCGTATTCTTCTGAAAATTTTGAAATAGTCTAATAAAGTACAGAATAAAAGCAACCGTATATAATGCGCCAGATAAAATCATTCCTATTATCGTTCCTGCTCCAGCTATACCTATTACTAGACATTGCAAAAGAAGAAGAAAAGTCATAAAACCAACCCATTTATTAAAGTAATAATAGGATAGGATTGACTGATTTTTTATTTTGGTTAGATCAATTAAATAGCCAACAAACCCTACAAATCCTAATCCCAATAAAGCACCATTTATGAGACTTACTTTCATAAATAAAAACTGCAAATTTTGAGAATCAACCCAAATACTAAAAAGAAAGATTAGAAATAGGATAAATTGTATTGTAACAAATCCTAAAAGCTTTCCCTCATAACCTTTTTCATTGAAATCCTCAAATGAAGTTTTGATATACTGATCTGTCACTAAATTCATACTTTCCTCTAACGAGGCATTAAAAATTGTTTGTTTCATATTTCACCTATTATACATCTGTATCCTTATCTGCTTGTCCTTCGTCATCAAATCTCAGAATAAGCTCACCACTACGACTTTCAAAGTGCGATACGAAGCGGCTTTGGATGCTTGCATTGAGGACAGCCCCGATGATCAGCACCTTGGCAATCAGGATAAACCAAAACATAATAATCACAACCACCACTGAGCCGACAAAACGCACATCTAAAAAGCGATCCAGGTAAGCTTCAATATAAACAGTAAAAAGGTTCATGAGGCTATAGATGACAACGAGAACCAAGGTCGCACCTGGTAGAACATAGCGGATTTTAGGAATTTTCACATTGGGTAAAGAAAAATAAAGCAGAATCAGCGAGAGAAAGAGCATCAGATAAATCGTAGGCTCTGTCATGGTCAGCAACTGCTGGTAGAGGCCGCGGTCAAAGTGCCAGAAATCATAAAGAAAGCCAACCAGCATTCGACCGAATATGGTCAAAACGAGCGACAAGCCTAGCAAGACTTGCAAGCCTAGACTCATGATAAAAGCAAAGATCCGCTCCCAGATAAGCCCCCGCCCTTGCTTCGTACCATAGCATTTGTTAAAAGCCTTTTGCAGAAAAGTCATACTCTGGGAAAAAGTCCACAGGGCAGACAGGATAGAAATACTCAGCAAACCTGTCGATGGCTTGGTCAGCACATCACGAACAACCTTGGCGATCGTCAGATACAATGACTCCGGCAGTAAGTCTTTCAGCGCAACCAATAGCTCATCTGGCTGGATTTGAAAATAGGGCAGAATATTTGCCGCAATCAATAACAAAGGAAAAATCGAAATCAGAAAATAGTAGGCCACAGCAATGCTGGTAATATCTGCCTCCGACGCCTGATAAAAATGGAAAAACGCTCTGAGAAATTCATTTTCTCTTATCTTTTTGATGAATCCTGTCACATCTCTCTCCTATTCAAAAAGACCGAGACAAGCCCAGCCCTCTATACTTAATAAGTCCCTTCTTCGCCCTGGCTGGTTAGAATCACAGGACCATCTTTGGTAATGACAAATTGATGCTCATATTGGCAAGAAAGACCGCCATCTAGGGTTTTATGCGCCCAACCGGTCTCAAAGTCTGTGTCAATTTCCCAAGTACCTGTATTGATCATGGGCTCGACAGTCAGAACCATTCCCTCCCGCAAACGCAGGCCACGTCCCGCACGGCCGTAATGCGGCACCATTGGCTCCTCATGCATGGTTGGACCAACCCCGTGACCAACCAAATCACGAACCACTCCATAGCCATGACTTTCAGCGTATTCTTGAATGGCTGCACCAATGTCTCCAATGCGATTACCAACTTGTGCAGCTGCAATTCCTCGGTAGAGACATTCCTTGGTCACATCCATAAGCTGCTGCGCTTCTGGACTAATCTGTCCAACAGCATAAGCCCAGCAAGAGTCTGCGACACCGCCACGGAAGCTTTCTGTATATTGCTTCATCTGCTCTACATTGTTAAAGTCCAACTTAGATACATCCAGCTCATCCTTGTCGACTAAGCCAACAACCATGTCCACACAGATGATATCACCTTCTACCAATTTTTGATGGCGAGGAAAGGCATGGGCCACCTCATCATTGAGAGAACAACAAGTCGCATAAGGATAATCCATGATGCTGCCCTCTACGCCAATCTGAAGGGGCAAAGCATTGGCTTCTTTACAGCGCTTGCGGACATATTCTTCGATGTCCCACATGTCAATACCTGGCTTGATCAAATCTCTCAAGCCGATATGAACAGAAGCTAAGAAATCTCCACTCTTGTCCATTAAATCAATCTCACGTTGTGATTTTATAGTAATCATTATTAACCTCTTTACTAAGTAATTTTTACAGTAATCGTTGCTTTGGCAACGATGAGCGAATCTAAGTAGATATCATAATCAATCACTGCTGTCCGCCGCGTCTGATGAATAATACGTGGTCGAATCTGCAGGACATCATCAATCTGAACAGCCTGAAAGAAATGAATCATCATCTGATCGACGATTAAGCTCTGACTATTCCTCGTCATCAACTGCTGCGTAATCCGAGTGATAATTTCCGTCAGGACGCCATTAGCCAAGACTCTATTTTGCTCCAGCATGAAAGGCTCGACAGTGAAAGAAAAAATATCTTCTTGCCGATGAAGCTTCTGGCCCACCTGCTCACTGAAGGTCGGTAGACTGGAAATCTGTGAACGGCTCATTTTCTCCATAATATCCCGACGTGTAATCACCCCAAGGAGAGTCTGATTACTACGTACCACCGGAATCATTTCAAAATCCTCTGCAATCATGCGCTGACTGATATTGGCAATATTTGCTGAAAGACCTGTCATGAAGATTTTTCGGGTCATAACCTTATCCAGGGTAGTCAAAGGAGATTTATCTCCCGCATCCCGCATCGTCACAACACCAACCAACATTTGATGCTGATTGACGACTGGAAAACGACTGGTACGATTACGACGAACCAAGTCCAGATAGTCACGAACGGTATCTGTATCATGCAAGAAACCATATTCGTGACTGGCTCTATAAACCTGCTCTACTGTCAAAATATCAGTTTTAATCTGGATATTGGACAGGGCACGGTTAATCATGGTCGCCACGGTATAGGTATCATGCTTGGTTCTTAGGACTGGAATTTCAATACGATTGGCCAGTTTTAAAACCTCTGGATCAACTTCAAAGCCTCCCGTTACCAGCACGGCATTCTCATTCTCAAGAGCCAAAATCTGAATCTGCGTTCGATCCCCGACAATAAGAAGACCGCCTTCGTTTAAGTAACGTAGGATATTTTGCTCGGTCATGGCTCCGATGGAGAACTTGTTAAATTCTTTTTCTAGTCCTCTTTCGCCAGCAAGCACCTCTGATCCAGTAATATCCGCAATTTCCTTGTAAGTCAGATGCTCTAAAACAACTTTTTTCGACTTCACTCGGATAGTCCCACTTCTGGGTCTGGTCTCGACAATTCCTCTATTTTCAGCTTCCTTGATCGCTCGGTAGGCAGTTCCGTCGCTGACCCCCAAGTAATTTGAAATACTCCGAACACTGACTCGCTTGCCAATTGGAAGATTTTCAAGATAAGCCAAAATTTCCTGGTGTTTACTCATTGAAATCTCCTTTTTCGTAGCGATATTCGGTGTAATCTCTCATCTTTCTCGTATAGCGGTCGCTTCCTTTAAACTGACGGAAGAGCTTAAAACCAGCTTTCAGTGCAACTTTCTGACTAGCAATATTCTCTTCATGCGTAATGATAGTCAGACGCTTAAAATCGAATTTCGTAAATGAAAGAAAAACCAATTCTCGGACAACTTCGGTCATCAGGCCCTGTCCCCAGTAGTCTTTCCTCAAAAAATATCCTAGTTCAGCTTCTTTTTTTATTTCGTCCATTTTTTCAAATTTAATGGAACCAATCATTTCATTCGTTTCCTTATCGCAAATTGCCCAGATTCCCAAGGGATTTTTCATAAAATAATTGGCGATGACATATTCACTTTCCTGTAAACTACTTTCAGTCGGAAAGATAAATTCGGTATTATCCGGATTGGAAGCAATTTTATAAAGGGATTCTGCATCTCCAAAAAGAATCGGGCGTAAAAAGGAATGCTCCGTTTCAATAAAAGAAAAAGCTGCTAACTGTGTCCACAAATTCATAGGCTTCCCCTATAAAAAATAAGCGATGAACGCTTATTCTTCGATGAGCTGGATGTCCGCACCCAGACTTCTTAATTTTTCAATAATATTGGAATAACCGCGTAAAATAAATTCAATATTGGTAATCTCTGTTCGGCCTTGAGCCATCAGACCAGCAATAACCAAGGCTGCACCCGCACGCAAATCCGTTGCTTTCACAGAAGCACCTTGCAGCTGATTTGGTCCTTCATAGACAATCTGATTGCTAGCGGTTGAGATTTTACCAGTCATTTTTGCCAATTCAGCGACATGGTTAACCCGTTTCTCATAGATGGTATCAACGATTTTTCCATGGCCATGAGCTGTCAGCAGAAGCGGAGTGATCGGCTGCTGCAAATCCGTAGCAAAGCCAGGATAAGGCGAAGTCTTGATGTTAATAGCTTTTAAATCCTTCTGCCCTTCTACAAAGATGCTATCCTCTGAAATGGTCATGCGCACACCCATTTCCTCTAGCTTCGCAATGAAACTTTCCAAATGTTCATAAAGGACATTATTGATCTGAACACCCTGTCCAATTGCCGCCGCCAAAGAAATATAGGTCCCAGCTTCAATCCGATCCGGAATCACCTGATGGCGCGTTCCATGAAGGCTGTCTACACCTTCAATCGTGATAATGTCAGTCCCAGCCCCACGAATATGAGCTCCCATATTATTAAGTAGCGTAGCTACATCGATGATTTCTGGCTCACGCGCCGCATTTTCAATCACCGTGCGCCCCTCAGCCTTGACTGCTGCCAACATCGTATTAATCGTAGCACCGACACTAACGGTATCCATGTAGATACTAGCTCCAGCCAAGCGCTTACCACCTGTTGACAATTTCATGTAATTGCCTTCCATGGTCATGTGAGCGCCCATTGCTTCAAAAGCTTTGAGATGGAGATCAATCGGACGAGGACCAAGGTCACAGCCCCCAGGAAGCCCAACTGTCGCTTCTCCAAAGCGGCCTAGCAAACTTCCATAAAAATAATAAGAAGCTCGTAGACTATTGATTTTACCAGATGGCATCGGCATATTCTTGATGTTTCTAGGATCAACCTCTAGGCAATCTCCAGACCGCTTGACAGTCGCTCCCATGATTTCCATGATTTCGATGAGGCTATCAACATCCGAAATCGCCGGTACACCATCTAAAGTAACAATATTATCAGCTAAAATAATAGCTGGGATAAGGGCCACAACACTATTTTTAGCACCATTAATAGTCACCTCTCCTTTTAAAGGGCGACCACCATTAATTACAATTTTTTTCATGTTTTAAAATTTAGCTCTTTCACGGTATTACTCTTTATTATATCATAGTTTTATCCATTTTCCTAGACAAAAAAGCCCTCAGTTTAAACCGAGAGCTACTATTTTATTGCAAAGCCGCTTGGAGAGCAGCTACCTTGTCTGTGCGTTCCCAAGGAAGATCGATGTCTGTTCGACCCATATGACCGTAAGCAGCAGTTTGCCGATAGATTGGTCGTTTCAAATCCAACATTTGGATAATCCCCGCCGGACGCAAATCAAAGATCTGACGGACAGCGTTCTGAAGTCTGCTTTCAGAAACTAAGCCAGTTCCAAAAGTATCAATGCGAACTGAAACGGGCTGAGCTACCCCAATAGCATAGGCCAACTGCACTTCTACTTTTTTAGCCAAACCAGCAGCTACGATATTTTTAGCGATATAACGCGCCGCGTAAGAGGCAGAGCGATCGACCTTGGTTGCATCCTTACCAGAGAAGGCGCCACCTCCATGGCGAGAATAGCCACCATAGGTATCCACAATAATCTTACGGCCTGTCAAGCCAGAGTCTCCTTGAGGACCACCGATAACAAAGCGTCCAGTAGGATTGATAAAGACCTTGGTCTGACCATCCAAGTATTCACTTGGAATCACCTGAGCAATCACCTTTTGGATAACATCCTGATGAATCTGTTCATTGCTGACTTCAGGATCATGCTGGGTAGAAATAACTACCGTATCTACACGAATTGGGCGATCATTTTCATCGTATTCGACCGTAACCTGAGACTTGGCATCTGGTCGCAGATAAGACAATTCACCTGATTTGCGCAGTTCTGCCAAACGACGCACCAGTTTGTGACTGAGAGAAATAGGCAATGGCATGAGCTCTGGTGTTTCATCCACTGCAAAGCCAAACATAAGCCCCTGGTCGCCAGCACCAATCAAGTCCAATGGATCTTGATCCGCATTCCCACGAACTTCCAGAGCTTCATTGACACCCTGAGCAATATCTGGCGACTGCTCCACCAAAGATGGATGAACACCGACCGTCTCTGCTGAAAAGCCATACTCTGTATTGGTGTAGCCAATTTCTGCAATGGTATCACGAACCACACGATTGATATCCACATAAGCTGTGGTCGAAATCTCACCAAAAACATGAACCGAGCCCGTATAAACGGCTGTTTCAGCAGCCACATGGGCGTCTGGATCCTGACTCAAGACAGCATCCAAAATAGCATCGGAAATTTGGTCTGCAATCTTATCAGGATGCCCCTCCGATACAGACTCAGACGTGAAAAGTTTACGTTCTGACATAGAAATGTCCCCCCTTAAAAAATATTAAACAAATGAACAAACTCCAAAATGATGAAAATCTTGTCACCTACGAGTTACGACGCGAAAGAAATAAAAACGATACCTTTTTATTTCTGAGCTAGTAAGGCGCATAGGGTGACCGCAATATAGCGGCAACCCTTGAATGACGAGTAACTTTGGAGCCGTCATTGTTTGCGAGTTACAAAGTACTGATAGAAGTTTCCTACCATCTTATCGGGACTATATAACCTCTCCATTATATCATGATTTTCAAAATTATGCTGAATCATTTTCAAAAGAAAAGTTATAGTTCAAAACTATAACTTTATCATTTAGATTTATTCGATCTAAGCGGATGATTAGTGCTAAACATTTCAAGCAAACTATACCAACTCTGTCTGAGCAATGGCCTCTTTCACATCTTCTAGCGGCAAATGCACCAGTTCCACTTCCTTTTCCTTGTAAAGGTACTGGGCATAGTCATCTATGCGATATTGGTTGATGTAGACCACGCGCTTGCAGCCAACCTGAAGCAGTTGCTTGGTACAGTTTAAACAGGGAAAATGAGTCACATAAGCCGTAAATCCCTTAGGAACGCCCCTCTCAGCTCCCTGCAAAATTGCATTGACCTCTGCATGCAAGGTTCGCACGCAATGACCATCGATGACCAAACACTCATGATCAATACAGTGCTCTGTTCCTGAAACGGAGCCATTGTAGCCGGTCGATATGACCTTATTATCCTTGACTAAGACCGCACCGACCTTGGCACGCTTACAGGTCGAACGATTGGCAATCAAAAGTGCCTGTGCTGCAAAGTATTCATCCCAAGCTAGCCGATTTGACATCATCATTCAGTCCTCCATCCATTCTCATTATATTATACTAAAACACTTGGCGATTGTCATCCTGACAAGAAAAAAGTTGAAACAATGTTTCAACTTTTTGTATTCTTATTTAGCAAGTTTAGCCTTAGCTGCATCTGCAAGAGCTGTGAAAGCTGCTGCATCGTTAACAGCCAAGTCAGCAAGCATTTTACGGTTCACTTCGATCTCAGCCAATTTCAAACCATGCATCAATTGTGAGTATGAAAGTCCGTTCAAACGAGCTGCCGCATTGATACGAGTGATCCACAATTTACGGAAGTCACGTTTTTTCTGACGACGGTCACGGTATGCATAGTAGTAAGAGTTCATTACTTGCTCTTTTGCAGTACGGAACAAGATGTGTTTTGCTCCATAGTAACCTTTAGCTAATTTTAAAATACGTTTACGACGTTTGCGTGATACAACGCCACCTTTAACACGTGCCATGTTTTATTTCCTCCAAATATTTCCTAGATAATTGTTACAAAATCTCTTATTTAAGACCTGTAAGCATTGCTTTGATACGTTTGAAATCTCCTGCATGCACCATAGATGCTTTACGAAGATGACGACGTTGTTTTTTAGTTTTTCCGTGGAAACGGTGAGAAGTGTAAGCACGGAAACGCTTCAAGCCACCAGAACCTGTACGTTTGAAACGTTTAGCTGATGCGCGGTGTGTTTTTTGTTTTGGCATGATAAAATCTCCTTTTTCTAACTTTTTGACAGTTTATTTTTTGTCACTAATCGGTGCCATTTGCATGAACATTTGACGTCCATCCATCTTAGGCTTTTGCTCAATGATCGCAACATCTTGAGTTGCTTCAGCAAAGTCTGCCAAGACCTTAGCTCCAATTTCTTTGTGGGTAATCATCCGGCCTTTAAAGCGAATGGATACCTTAACTTTATTTCCTTTTTCAAGGAACTTGCGTGCGTTACGAAGTTTTGTATCAAAGTCCCCTTTATCAATGGTAGGACTGAGACGTACTTCTTTCACAGTGACAACGCTTTGTTTTTTACGTTGTTCTTTCTGCTTTTTCTGATACTCAAACTTGAACTTGCCATAGTCCATAATTTTCGCAACAGGTGGTTTAGCTTGTGGCTGAATCAGGACTAAATCGACATTTGCTTCATCCGCAAGAGATTGCGCTTCGCTAAGCGGTTTAATACCTAATTGTTCGCCGTCAAGACCGATCAACCGAACTTCACGCACACGAATTTCATCATTGATGAATAAGTCTTGTTTTGCTATGGTTTTCACCTCTTTTTTTATTTTTAGAGAAAAACAAGTGCGGACCTGCTAACGCAAACCCGCACTACATGATAGTATTTCATTACTGAAACTGAATCCTGTAGAGCCAGACAACGTTAGTCGCAAGGCGAGAAGTTCTCACTTCTGCTTTTCTCAACTCCACTATCATACCAAGTTTCTTTTTATTTGTCAATAATTTTTTTCGCTTTTTCTTCAATAAATTTGACAACTTCAGCAATTCCAATGCCTGTCGTATCAAAATGAATGGAGTCAGCCGCTGGTTTCAAGGGTGATACTTCGCGATGACTATCCTTGTAGTCCCGCTCCGCTATTTCTTTTTTTAGAGTTTCCAAATCAGCTGGAATCCCCTTTTCGAGATTCTCTTTGTAGCGGCGCTCTGCCCTTTCCTCAACTGAAGCAACTAGGAAAATCTTCAACTCTGCATCTGGCAAGACGACCGTTCCAATATCACGGCCATCCATGACGATGCCGCCCTGTGCAGCAATCAACTGCTGCAAATGAACCAATTTTTCACGCACTTCCGGGATAGCTGCTACCCACGACACATTATTGGTTACTTCATTTTCTCGAATTGGATGAGTGACATCAACATCTCCTACAAACACTAGCTGCTCACCATTTTCCGAACGACCAAAACTAATCGAATAAGTCTCGAGCAAAGCTACGATCTCATCTACATCATTTTCAGTCAAATGATTTTGTAAAGCTAGGTAAGTGGCTGCACGGTACATGGCACCCGTATCCAAATAGGTATAATTAAAATCTTTGGCAATAATCTTTGCAACAGTGGATTTTCCACTTGACGCAGGTCCATCAATCGCAATCTGAATCTGTTTCATAACCCGCTCCTACTGAATCTTAACAATATCACCTGGGTTGGCATACCAAGAACCAGTAGACATGTGCGACGGATTCAATTGCTCCAATTTTGCAATAGAGATACCTGCACGCGCTGCAATCGCAGCCTCTCCTTCACCAGGCTGAACAGTCAAGGTACCTTCTGAAGACTGAGTTGGCTTTTCTTCTGATTCACTTGGTTGTTCTGATGGAGCTAGTTGTTCCGCGCTGCTACTTGAAGATGCAGCTGCATTAGAAGTGCCATAAAATCCATCCATAACAGTCTTTTTATTACTTCCACCAGTAGATAGATAGGCGAAAAAGAGTGCCATAGCAATGACCATCACTAGAAAAATAGCCGCTAATATGGTCAGCCAGCGATCAACTCGACTCGCCTGACTTTTCTTTCTGCGATTCAATTTCTCTGCTCCATTATCATATACATCTGCTTCCCATGGTTCTTTTTCCATGACTTCCTCCTTGAGTTTTTCTAAAAATCTTATTACAATATGAGTATGAAAGTTACACTCATTCCCGAACGTTGCATTGCTTGCGGACTCTGCCAGACCTACTCAGATCTCTTTGATTATCATGATAATGGCATTGTCAAATTTTATCAAGACGACCAGCTCTTAGAAAAAGAGGTTGAGAGTCAGCCCGAGATTCTCGAGGCTATTAAAAACTGTCCAACCCGAGCCCTACTAAAAGACTAATTTTTCTTAGATTGGTCACCATAGTAGACCTCAAAATAATCTAGAAGAGTCAGATTGTCTACTAATTCCACTTCGCCTTTAAAATGATCGTTTAAAGCTAGGGCGTTGACAAAATATTTTTTGGGCCACTTCCGCATACAGAAGGTCCTGCTACGACTCTTCCCTGTAAAATGAAGGGTGATAGACGTCTTTGTTACCTCTAGCTTCTCAATCGTTGAAATATCAATCTTGATTGGCGTGAAAGGATTTGCCGTAATAATGCGCAAAATACCGTCATCATAAATCGTGAAATATCTATGCACACCGATAGCCAGTAAGACCATAAACAAAAAGAATGAAAAGAGGACAAGAGTCGGAACACTGGAGCTTTCGTACATCAAGGCCAGTCCTATAAAAATCGGAATGACTGACAAAGACCAATAAATCACTAACACTGACATTTCTGGTTGCCAATGATAGCGGACTTTTCCAAAAAACTTTATCATATCTTCACCCCCTCACTACTAGTTTAGCATAAAATAATAAAAAATAGAATTGGTAAACCTATTCTATTTTTTTATTTTGCTGGTACAGCAAAGAAATCCTTCGAAAGATATCCTTTCCCACCAACCATATCATACTCGATCAATTTCAAATCATCTGCAATTTCCTGAGCTGATGAATCCAGTGCTTTCTTGTCCACACTGGCTTTATGGAGAACCTCAGTCAATAAGGCGTAGTAAGGAGATACTTTCGAATTTGTCTGCTCAAGTAGTAGGGCTGAAAAATCACTAGAATTAACCAAAGGATAGTTCAACTTAGGTGTCTCATAATTGCTCCAGATAAAGTAATCGGTCAAATATTGATTTTCGGGATGATCCTTAAAAGCTGATTGAGGATATAGACCTGGCAAGTGATCACCATAAAAAACTACTGTTATCTTTTTATCAATTTTAGAAAGCTTATCTAGAAACTCCTTGGTCGCATTATCTGTGTGGTAGAGCATCCTTACATAGCTGGATAAGGATTTATTTCCTGCCTCCGTGAAACCTGAGTAACTAGCAGACATGTAAATCGGATTAACTTCCGTCCAAGGCATGTGGTTTTGCATCGTCATAACTGAGAAAAATTGACTTTGGTCTGTTTTTAGACGGTCTAGAACTTGATTATAGGTCGTTTTATCACTATAGTTTCCACCAATATGATCTCCCTGTAATCCTTGAGTTCCATAATGAATAAAGGTATCATATCCCAGATCTTTATATATGATATTTCTGGAATAATTACTTGGTGAAGCTAAATGAATCACTGTACGATTTTGAGAAGAATAAGAATCACTAATTGCCGGAAGCTTGTTCATCTTTGGTACAACTTCTGTATAAATGACAGAGACAGAGGGTGATAGGTTATAAAATGGTAAACCAGTCAGCGTTTGGAACTCCATATTTGCAGTTCCACCACCATAGCCATCTGATTGCATCAACCCACTGGTAGTCTTAGACATGATTTCCTGAATATTTGGAATCGGATTTTGTGACATAGATACACCAGAAATCCGTGCTGGGTCAGAAAAGCTCTCACTAAGAACATAAATGACCGTCTGTTCTTCTATTTTCTGCTTACGTTCCTGATTGATAGAATCAGCTAGTGACCCATATTTCTTTTCTAATTCTTGAATTTTTTCTTTAGAATATCCCGCCGGCTGAATCATAGGCTTATCAGATAATTGAGTAAACCAAACAAAAGAAACCGACCGCATTTGCGAATTAACTGTATTACCAAACCAAGTCAAATCATGGTAATTATTCAAAATGGACACAACTGGAATATTATCGGCAACTTTGCCATTCTCTTTCGAAGAGAATATCTGTAAAACACCTAAGAAAAAAACAATAGGAATAACCAGTGAAATAAGTTGAATTTTTACCATGGCGATTATTTTTCCATGTAAAATTTTCCTACGGAAAAACCAATAGAAAAAACCAATAGCTACCACACTAGCAATCGCATAGATCCCATAATTACCGCCAAGAAAATCAAATAAGAGCTTCGGATCTTTTAACCAACTAATATCACTTGGCAAAATTGGTTCTTGTCGATATTGAAATTTCAAACTGCTGGCAATCGTTGAACTAACACCTATCACCAATATGATAATTGTGGGTAGAAAAATTTGATTAAAAGCAAGATAGATAAAAATAAATAGTGCAAAAAAGACTGCTATCTGAAAGAGACTTGCCCCAGTAAATAAATGAAGTTCTAACACAGAAACATCCGCTCGAATACTATTTTGGATAGTGTAGTTAAAGATAACAGAAAAAGCTGCGCTACTTAAGACTGCGACTGAAAGGCTTCCTTTATTTCTCGAAATATCTATCAATCCCTTTACCGCTAAAAAGCTAGGAATCGAAAATAAGAAAAAGAGTAAAATAATAAAACCAATTAACTTAAAAATCGAATCCTGAGAAATTTCAAAGCCGCTATCTGAAAGATAATTCATCAACAAAGTCTGTTGCTGAAAAATAGCGGTCATCTTACTATCTGTTAGCGATAAGAGAAGAAAAGATTGGGACAAAAAAAGTATCTCTAGAAAACCAATATTAAATTCATCAACAGATAGAAAGCTTCGGGAATGATATTTTTGTAGAGAAGAAAAGCGGTTAATGAGATAAGCAAATAAAAATATTAGCAGCAAGTAAGGTAAACCGTTAACTTCTACAAAGTGATTACTGAAAACATTCTCTGCTTTAAAATCAAAATCATTCACATGCTGCGTCACCGTCAGCAAATAAGAAAACAGGGCGTAGATTCCATAAACGAGAAAAGACCAAACTAATAATTTTCGATTTAGCAGTTGGGCAACAATCTGACCTACACCAAATAAAACCACTATTAAAACGAGAAAAACCAAACCGAGGCTGGCATAATTATCTAAACCCTTATTTACTTGAAATAAGAATAAAGTCGCAACAGCTATGGTATCCAAAACTAAAAAACTGATAAGCAAATAGGAAATCTGCTTATAATAATTGACTAAAAATTTCATTATTCTTTCTACAGAAACTATTATCTAACTTTTAAAAAGATTCGATAAATACCTTCTAACTTTTTTTGCTAGGCTCTTATGAGCCAGTTGTCCTTTCTGCTGGATTAATTGTTCTGCTTCTCTTTGTAAGTCTAATAGAGCAGGCAATGGAGTTCCAGACATGATTTTAAAATCATAATCCTGTTCCCAAGCCAAATAAACTAACAAACTTTCTAAAACTTGAGGTTCAGTTTGAGCTGATAACTGGTAGTCGTTTTGAAAAAGTCTAATCAGAGCAGAAGGCTTAAACCAAAGAAAGCTACCATACACCCTAGTGAAAACAGGATATTGTTCAAAATCAAAATTTTTCTGGCAATGGAGCTCTTGCCAAATTGCAGCCATTTCTTTCCGATATGTTTTTTGCTCAAACAAGCCATATCTGACTAAACTTGGAAGATCTGGGATAACGAGACCAAGCTTAGCATCTTGTTCCAATGCTTTAATACTAGCATTGGCATTTTCAAACATCATCTCCATCAGTTCTCTACGCATCACATTATCAAGCTGAGGTATTCTATCTACTAAATTTACAGTAGAAATATGCCCAACGAAAGCAAATTTCTGTAATAAGTCGCTCTGTTCAAGCATCGCCTGCATAGAATTTTTTTCTTTGCCTAGAAGAACTTGATAACGGTCTGATACAGTTTCCAAAATCTGATCAAAGATTTCTTCGTCAGCTGTCGTCACCATAAATTGGTATTGTAGAGAGAGATCTTCCCATTTTTCTTTAAATTGCTCGAAGACTTGAAGGTCTGTCACATGAATATGGAGCAGCACAGACTTTTCTGGCGAGTTATTTTGATCGTCTTTCGAAAGCTGCTTATCCTGCAAAAGGCAGGATGCATCTGGACCGATATATTCAAATATATGCTCAGAAATTAAAGAAACAGGATAAGAAGTTCTCTCTTTAATTTCTTCCAGCAGATACCTCGCAGAAAAAGGATTGCCAGTGATAGCTTTTACTTTCAAAAAGGGAACCTTTTTCTCAAGAATAGTAAAAGGCTTATAATAAGTAAAGTCTGGATGAATTAAATCCGCTACTTCTTCTAGACGAGTATCAAATAAAGCTTGATAGGTAAAGCCTGCCCTTGTAAAATATTGGGTAAATTTCGTCTCGTAGTGGTTAATCACATCTTGAACATCAGTAAAATCTTTTACTTTTGTCCAAAATTCTTGAAAAGAAATTGCCCTCAATATCTGCTGCTTAAAGGTAACAAAATAGCTCTGCAAATGTTCTTCAAAATACTTTGTTTTTCGAAAGTTGGTCATACCCCAAAAATCAACCTGAGTATCCGCCTCAAAACGCTTATAAATAGGCTCCAAATCCCAGAGTGGACCAAAGCAAGTATCATTCATCAGAGTCAGAGAGTCGTAGTTTTTGAGCTCTTCAAAACCTACGGAGCTAATTCCATCCCGCCAAGCCGCGAAATCATAGCCTTGATTCTCCCGCTCCAGCAAATTGCTTATCCCAAATTCGTCGTGCAACTTTTTCTTAGTTACTTCTTCGATATGACTATTTGAAATAAAAAGGATTTTGGAAAACAGGGGCTTGAGCTGTTCTAATTGGTAGAAGACATGATTACTCACGCGCTTATATTTATTAAAATGAACATAGAGTAATATTCGTTCCATGAAAACACCTTATCATTTTATTGAGAGATTTCCCAGACCCCATTACGCTGAATCAATCCCGTTGCTGAGTCTTTTGCAGAGGTATCGTCATCTTCAATATCCCGTCGGCTGATGATAAGGACTGGAGTATTCTTAGAATCTGCAAAGGCTAAAATCTGATTCTCTTCATCACGTACAGAAACCTGCAATTTCAATTTTGCATGATTGATTTGGGAAAGATGGCATTTGTACTTAAATGTCTTCTTGCCTGTTCCTTCTGTCAAATTATCCATTGAATTATCATTATACAACCAAATTGTGCGGTCAATATCAGTCAGTGAAAAGGCTATGTAGGTTGGCATATCTTGATTGACTTGATAGCTAATCTCAAATTCAATTTCTTCAGTTGGCGCTGTCTGAGGAGAGCTCAATAGACGAACCTCTAAATCGGAAACTGCAACAGATTCCGTTTCAGCGACATAATCTTCGTTCATGGCTTTGGTGTCACTTGCATTGTCTAAACTGTATTGGTTAGCTACATCATCAGGATTTCCGACAACTTTGACTAAGCCGTTCTCAATCAAAACAGCTTTATTACAATACTTTTTAACAGCATTCATGTCGTGAGTTACTAAAATAGTTGTCTTTCCCGAATGCTTCCGTTCCATGAAATAATCATTACACTTGCGCTGAAAGGCTTCGTCCCCCACAGCCAGAACCTCATCCAAAATCAGAATGTCCCCTTGAGCCTTGATAGCAACTGAAAAGGCTAAACGAACCTGCATCCCGCTAGAATAATTTTTGAGTTTTTGATTCATAAACTCACCCAGCTCAGCAAATTCAACGATGTCGTCATACATGGCATCTACTTCTTCAGTTGAGAAGCCCAGCATGGCACCGTTCATATAGACATTTTCGCGGCCGGTCAGCTCTGGATTAAATCCAACACCCAGCTCGATAAAGGAAACTAGCTTGCCATCAATGGTCACTGTTCCCTTTTCGGGAATATAAATCTCTGAAATAATTTTCAGAAGAGTGGACTTGCCAGAACCGTTTCGCCCAACAATTCCATAAAAATCTCCCTTTTCCACTTCAAAGGAAATATCCTTAAGAACGTTCTGCTCTTTGTAACCCTTGATGCCTCGAAAACGGTTGACTAGGCTTGTCCTTAAACTTTGTGTTGACTCTGTTGGCAGTTTAAAAAACTTACTGACATGGTCAACTTTTACTGCAATATTATTTGACATTATAAAATCTCCGCAAATCTCTTAGCATTTTTATTAAAGATATAATATCCAAGCCCAAATATCACTACTGGCAATAAATAAGGAATCAGAGCAATCCAGTAATGATCCATCAAATCCCAGCCCCGAGTACTGCCTGAGAAAACGATAAAATGACGAAGATCTTGAATAATCTGAGCCATTGGATTAAGCATCATCAGTTTAGCGACCAAAACATGCCCACCCTTCAGTATATAAGTCAGTGAATAAATAATCGGTGTCGCATACAGGCCTGCCTGCAAAACCACTTCCCAAATAGGTCCAATATCACGATATTTAACAAAAAGTGTCGCCAACATAAAGGCAAAACCAGCTGAAATCAAAACTAATTCCAGAAACAGCGGGATAATAACTAGCCATCCTGGCGTGATTGATACGCCATTAATCAACGCAAAAACAAAAACAACTAACAAATTGATCGCATAGTTAATCGCTGCACCAGTAATAGCTGAAAAAACGATAATTGATTTAGAAAAATTCAGTTTTCGTAGTAAGTCCCCTCGCGCAACAATGGACATCATGCCCATATTGGTCGCTTCTGAGAAAAAATTCCACGTCACCATCCCTAAGAGAAGCGATACTGCATAATGAGGCGTTCCATCATCAAAACGCAGGAAACGAACGAAAACAAGATACATAATGGTAAAAAGCATTAAGGGTTTTAAAATCGACCACAAATGCCCAATAAAACTGCCTTGATAACGCAATTTGAAATCTGTTTTAACCAATTCTCTCAAGAGAATCCAGTTTTTTTGGCTAAAATAATCTAGCATGCATATTACTCCTTATAAGCAAATTTTGTGAGAATGAGCGTCGTGAAAACCAAAGTATGAAAGGCACGATTTTTTCTGTAACCATACTTTCGAATCCGTCGCAGTCGCTCTGCAAAAGGGGCTTCCATGATTGTTACAAAATTTTCAATAATTTCTCTATTTTCAGTTGTCAGAGGTTGACTGAGAAGGTTGTGAGCTTGAGTCTGACTGTCTTTTATCAATTTCCAATATTTATCAAATAGACGGCTAGGATGAAGCCAGTTCTTCATCCGCTTGCGTAAAGTCCGGGCTCCTAACACATTATTGGAATGTTGGCGGTAGAGTTCACCTGGCTGATCTAGATAAACTAGTTGCCCAAAGGCCGAAGCCAACAAGCCAAGATACCAATCGTGCATAAGCAGTTCATGCTCCTCCTGCCCTGTCCACAAATCAGCCAGAGCGCGGTTGATCATCGAAACGCCACCTGTCACCGTATTTTCCGTCAATTCTTGAATCAATTCTGTATTGGCATGGTCAGACTGCGTCCAAATCATACTTTCGTGAACAACATTTAGCTCCTGATCCACCACTTTTAAATCCATATAAACCAACAAAGGTACGGAAGCATCATAGTTTTCTGCTGCCGCCAACTGAATCGCTAACTTATCTGGCAACCAGACATCATCCTGATCGCTAAAAAAGTAAACATCCGAATCCTGATACTTAAGCAAGCTATGAAAACTCTTAATGACACCCAAATTTTGAGTTTCTTCTGGATTTATAAAGAAGATCCGGTCGTCCTGTTGGCAAAAATCCTCAATAATCGCTCGCGTCCCATCACTAGAGCCGTCATCTCGAATCAAGAGCTGCCAGTCCCTATAGGTTTGGGCTTGAATACTTTCAATCTGTTCTGCCAGAAACTGCTCCCCATTATAGGTAGACAGAAGAATAGTCACTTTCATGATAAAAATAGCTCCTCGTATTCACCTACAATTTTTTCCCAGGTGTAGTTTTCTTTCATATTTTCTCTAGCCGCCTGACCTAGCTCAGAAAAGTCTATCTGGCCATCCAATCGGTTAATCAGCTGAGCCAACTGCCCCTCTTCTTTTTGCCAATAAAGAGCGGCTTCTTTGGCTACTTGATGGTTGAAGTCCACATCCAGCACCAGATTGGCATCTGTCTGAGCCAGTGCTTCCAGAAGCCCAGGATTAGTTCCACCGACTTCGTGTCCATGCAAGTAGGCAAAAGCTTGATTGCGGATATATTTGAGCAGTTCCTGATCATAAACAGTCCCGACAAACTTAATCCGAGAATCCTTATCAAAACCCGTTTTTTGCTTAAGCTCTTCATAATAAGGATTTCCCTCATGATTGCAAATAATCAGCAAGTCACGTTGGGTTTTGGATTTTATAAATTCCCGAATGATGGTCTCGTAGTTGTTTTCTGGCACAAAACGCCCAACAATCAAATAATATTCCTTTTCTCTGCTCTGCCATTTCTCAAAAAAATCACGCGCGCGAGCATCCTGAGAGTCAAGAGAAGATAGCTGGAGGTCTGTTCCATAAGCAATGAAAACTGTCTTAGACCAAGGATAGGATTCTTTTATATAACTTTCAATGCCTTGGTTGTCCGCAATGACCAGATCAGCATGCTTGGTCATAACCTTCTCAGAATATTTAAGATAGGCTTGAACTGGCTTAGGCCACTTGGCCCGCTTCCATTCCAGACCATCCGGATTGATAAAGAAAGTCCCGCCTGCTTTATGAATTTTATGAGCAAAAGGTGCCATAAATGCCCCAATCGTATTGCCTAAAATATAAAAAATTGGACGCTCAATCTGCTGCTCTTGCACTAACTTTAAAGAATAATTGATGGACATCATATCATAGGCGATCACCCGAGCCGGCCCAAATTTAGGAACCTTAATGGTGAAGCAATCCACTCCCTTGTAATCAAAATGATGAAAAACTTCATCATCCGACAAACAAGCTACATGATACTGGATTTGGGAAGAAACCTTATTTTCTACTAATTTTTCAACAAAGGTTTCAAATCCGCCATATTTAGCAGGAAGTCCGCGACTCCCGATGATGAAGACATGTCTCATGCTTTTCCTCAATTCAAAGATTTACAATCTAGTCTATTATATCATTTTCTTGGTGATTTGTGGGATACAGAGAAAAAAGTCGAACAAATCATAATATTGCCTAAGCAAAATTATCGTTTGATTCGACTTTTATAGCATCTGTAGTAGACTACTATCACTTAAAAGTATTCTTTAATTTTTTAAAAAACTTATTTTTCTCTTTACTTTGTTCAAGAGAGTACTTATTGGTGAAGCGGAAGGACGCGGTTCAAATAAAAATTTTATATGTCGCAAAGAATGTCCACTATTTGTATCCGAATAAGCGATTGCCTCTAATATGTCATGATAAACACTGGAAACCTTGTAAAGATTCTTTACTCTTTCCATGTTATCTAAAGAGCGCTTCTTCAAGTATTCGAAATCCTCTAAACATTGCTGGATTTGATTTGTTAATTCATCTACATTTCCCGTAGGATAGAGTTGACCCTCCTCGAACATTTCATAAGCTGATAGATGGCCAGGATTATCTGATAGGATAGTTGGCAGGCCATTCATAATGGATTCTATATAGACTAGGCCAAAGGTCTCCATAGCGGATGGAAAAACTGCCACATCGGTCGTTGTTGCCTCAGCCCAAGGATTATCGCGATATCCTAAAAACTGGACACCTTCTAGCTGATGTTCAGCTATATAGGAGTCACACTTATTCTTATATTCATCGTCCCAAGCCCCAATAAAGACTAGTTCTGGTCTTGGCTGAGGGAGTTGTGCATAAGCTTGAAGGAGTTCTAGTTGATTTTTTCTCTCTGTCAGACGACCAACTGACAGGATACGACACTCAGTCCCAGCAAGTTTTTGATCCTTTTCCACTTTAATCTCAGTAAAAGGGGCAAAGGAACGAATTTTTCTATGAGGGAGAAGCTGGGCTAGTCTTTTTTGCAGAGAACCTGTCACCGCAAAAATCTCCTGAGAATATTCATTTACAAAATCAATTTTCTCTCTATAATAACCAAATTCTCCCTCGGGAAATTCATGAATCAGCCAGAAATGCGGAATATCCTCACAAGCTGCTGCCACCGCTCCTTGAAACATATTAACTGTATTTGTAATGACCAAGTCAATATGGCTATCTACCATTAACTTTCTCAGCGCAGCAATATTTTCTTGGTAAGAATTTACCCTCTCTTCATGAGTTCCAGGAAGACCACCTGGTGCATCCTCCCACCACCATTTAACCGATGGCAGAGCAATGGTTCTAATTCCTTCTTTTGCAAGAGTAGAAATATAGTCTTGCTGGACTTGGACATGATAATCTGGTATCGCATTGATAACGTGATAGCCATCTTGAACCAAATACTTCATCAGATGGAAAATAGAAATCTCTGCCCCATTATCCAAGGTTCCAGTCGGCGAAATGAATAAAATATTTTTCTTCATAGCTTATCCTTACCAATTCCAATAGAATGGAATCATTAAATAGATTGAAATTAAAAAGTTAGCTGACAAAGTGCCTATAAGCAAGTTTTTAACGGTCCGCTCCTGAATCTCCAGCTTGCCCATATTCGCAAGTACAGGTAAGAATAGAATTAGGAAAGGCGTGAAATAGCGGCCCTGAGTTCCAACGGATATCTGAGCACCTTTTCCTAAAACAATTGGAGTCCACTCTAGGTACATGATAGTGACAACAGCAATGACCTGCAAAAGGAAAAGATACGCAGAGACAGTTGCATAGGACTTCGTCATAAAATCCTTCTTGGACTGCAAGAAAATGATAGTCAGTACCGCTACATCAAGAAAGATTAGCCACAGGGGCAACTGAATGGTGAAATTACCCAGAAATCCAAAGAGACCAATAGTCAATATGGTATTGAGGTCACCGTTCATGCGCTGTTTAAACAAAGTGTTGAGCAGAACCCTACTGTAGTGGAAAATCCCTCCTTGATGGCGGACAACCAGATGCAAGGCTAATAAAACTGCGACAAGAGCCAAACTGTAAAAAACATAACGATGACGACCGATAAATGCCTTGGTCGCAAGAAAAGGCTTGTTCAAAACAGATAAGAATCCTTCCATTTCAAAATCAATAAATGGAAGTAAGCCTAGCAATAAGACATTGTTCAGTTTGGTTGCAAAGAGTCCAACGGATATGGCCAAAAGCTGGATGACATTTTTATTGGTAAATTTCTTACTAGAAGCAATATTAGTGAAAAAACCAATAACCAGCATAATCTCCAAATAGTTCATGACATCATAGGAGAGAGAAGCTGCCTGCTGAACCATAATTGGCAGAAGTGAAATGAAAAAGAGAGCCTTCTTGCCATACTTAAAATACTTAATCAGGAAGTAAACACCCAGAATATAGGCTAGGCCGTTAAAAAATCGCCCCATCATGATAATAACTCCCACTGATGGATAGATAAACGATCCCAAGGTCATGCCAATTAGCTGCGGTAAAAAGGAAAGTGTCTTGAGATTGATCCCAAAAGTAGACTCTTCCTGAGATAAATCCAATTTTTCCGTAAAAAGCTTATTGTACTCTCTTGGAGAAACATGCGGTTCCGAAGAAATATTTTCCATCCAATTGTAGGTTTTCTCTGTCGGTTTATGGAAAATCCCCCAAGTCATGCGGGCGTGATTCATTTCATCTGGAACACGATTGATCGGTTGAACCACCATAAATGTCAAGACAAAGACCGTCGCCAAGATCAAAAAGATATTTTCTATTTTTATCGTTTTACTTCTTTTCAAAATCATTCACCATGTCATCTTTACTATCTAAACTGCAGTTTTCAAGAACAAAATTATAGGCATTTTCTGCTAATTCCTGACGTAGGTCAGACGAAAGAATCAAACTCTCTAACTTTTCTTTCCACTCCCCGTCTTTAGCCAAAAGTCCAGTCTCCCCATCTTTCACCATATCAGAGAAGGCCCCAATGTGACTAGCAACTGTAGGAACTTTTACTAAGGCAGCCTCCATCCATTTGATTTCAGATTTAGCCCGGTTAAAGACCGAGTCAACCAGTGGAGCTAGATTGATATCGACCTGACTGATTAGCTGAGGTAAATCCTTCCAGTCAACATAGTCATGTACAACAATCCGCTGTTGATACGGCTTCATATCCTCTGGAATATCCAAATGTCCAACGATATGAAGCTCCACATTTTTGTAAACTTCAAGCAAATATTGGATGGCTGACTTTATCAATTCAAAATTTTCATTGTGACTGATTGAACCTGAAAAATAGCCAATCTTGACTTTTGAATCTTGCTGACTATAATCTTTGATAAAGTGAGAACTGATTTCAATCAAGTCACTGGAAGCTCGATTTCTGTTCAACAATACCTTATCTTTATATTTGAGCAGCTCTTCCTTCAGTTGGAAAGTCGAAGTAATCGCTCCATCACAGGCAGCTAGCATCTTGCCATAATTTTTGACACCCGCATCATAGTTGCCCTTGTCCTTTTCTGACAAGCCTTGAGTATAGCTCAGCTGATCTGTATAAACTGTATCAAAAACCAAATCATCAATATCAAAATAAACTGGTTTTTTATCTCTTTTAGCTGTATCGCACAAGAATTGGAGTTGATAAGACCATGGAGCACGATAGATGATAATATGACTTGCATATCGAGCCTGAGAAATCTCAAATTCTGATACATTTACCACTTTGACCATGAAGCCGTTTTTTCGCAACTGTTCTGCTTTGTTCAGCACTCGGTAACGTGTACATTGCGGAATGATGTTTTCAACCCCATCTATAATCAAGATATACTGTTCTCTGGAGACTGATTTGAATTTTTGTACAATGTTTTCCAATATTTCAACTGGATAATCTGTTTCCATTTGTACATAATTAAGCAAATCAGGTATTTCCGTTCGTCTTTCCAGCCCCTGCCAACGGAATTGTTGCGCATTATAATTTTGTAATGAGGTGTACTTAACCAAAGGACTACCAGCCCTGAGCATTCTCAAAGGATGAATATACATAGCACTGTCTTTGTTTTCAGACACCAAAGCATCATATCGATAACCCAAATCCGCAAAATACTTAGTAAAAGTTGTTTCGTGTTTCCCAATAGCCTTATCACGCGAATCCGTATCGGTTAGGTTATTCCAATAGTCGAAAAACTCCTCTGATCGAAGCAATAAAGGCTCAATGACAAGAAAATAGGATTGCAGATGTTCTGGAATATAGCCATATTGATTGAAATTCGTGGCATCTTCTTGTACTTCACCAAAGGAAATTCCCCAGAAATCAAGGTTTCTCTCCGCCATTGTTTGGAAGACCTCATTCAAATCTCGCATTGGACCAATATTTGTATCATTGACTAGCAAGAGTTGAGAAGAAGTTTGCAGCTTTTCCTTACCAATGGTTAAAATACCTTCCCTAAATGCCGCAGCATCATAACCTGTATTATCTCTTACCAGAACTTGGCCATACTGTTCCAAAGTAGATAAATCCTCTGATTTCAATCCTCCATTTACTACAATCAATGTTTCATCTACTAAAGCTGCTAATTTCTCTAAAAATAGAACCTTGTAGCGCTGAAGATTCTCTTCTGCCTCAAAAATGACGTAGATCAGGCACTTCTTGCCAGTCACTTGTTGAAATTGCTTTCGCTGAGAATTCCGTAAAACTCGATAATAATAGGTTTTTGGCGATTTGATATTTCTTTTTATGGTAATGCACTGACGCTTCATTTGAGATAGGACAGTTCGGATATTCCGTGGATTTTTGACAATCTGCCCTACCTGCTTAATTGGAGTGACGATAGCATTCCCAACGCGATATGAGAGTGAGTTACGTAATTCATCAATGTCATCCTGATATTGATAAATCAATTCACTATCACGTTCCCAGTTTTCCTTTAGCTCATGAATATAATCGGATACCTGATTCATATGCTGAATTAAATCATTCAGTCTGCTATCTAGAGTGTAGATATTTGCAGACAAAGCTTGATAAACTTCATCTGGTATCTGTTTCATATACTTACGCAGGATTTTTAGATAAATTTCATAGTGATAACGAGTAGAATCTCGTTTAGAGATTGACTCTTTGTCAAAGACCCGATAATTCAGCTTTGTATTTGCATCATAAACAGGTTTCGCGCCTTGATTGATAATTAAGTTTAAAAGAAAATCATAGTCTTCCAGTTTTTCACGATTCAGCGCTTCATCATAATAAATACCATCAGCAATTGAGCGTCGAATGAGAGAACAGTTAGAAATAAAATTCTCCGTTAAGAAAGCTAGCTTGTCAAATGGCCGTGATTTAAGGTAAACTTCCTTTTTATCAGGATCATACAAATCACCATAGACAATATCTGCCTCCTCTTGCACCATGCTTGTGTAGAAGCTTTCAATATAGTCTGAATCCAGAAAATCGTCACTATCCACAAAAATAAAATAAGTGCCTTGAATTTGCTGCAAAGCCTTGTTTCTTGTCTTAACAACCCCCATATTTTCATGGCTTTCAAACCGCGTCGGAAAAGGGGAATCCGCCGAGACAGCCTCTATGATTTCAGCAGAATGATCAGAGGAGCCATCATCCAATACCAACAACTCAATATTTCGATAGGTCTGGGCAAAAATACTGCGCAAACACTGTTCAATGTAATCTTGATGGTTGTAACAAGTTACAACAACAGATATTAAATCTTTCATATAACTTCCTTGTAAATAACTATATTAATTTGAGTTGGCATCTTGACTCTTCTTATATGCTTTGTTTATTAGATTAGCCACCCACTTAGGCCAGAAAAGCTGATACATGAACAAATCTTCTTTAGTCCGAGTATTATCTGAAATGGTCTTGGTTGTTTCAGATTCTCCATGAATCCGGTGGCACATGAGTTTCTCAGAAATATAAGCAAATCGACCCTTATAGGCACTAATCTTGTACCAAGCGTACCAATCCAGACTCACGCGCATTTCCTCATCAAATCGAAAATCCCTTAATGCCTCTAAATTGTAAGTCACAGCTGGACAGGAAATGGGATTGCCAAAAGCCAGCACCCGATTTCTCCAAAAACGACTGGATGGCATCATATTCAAGGTTTTAAGCATGAGAGTTTTGATTTTCAGATTGGTATTAGCTGGAATTTTGACTCCATTTTTCTCTTCAAAGTAGTCTGTATAGGCAATGAGAATATCCTTAGACTGCTCTATCTTCTGCATCACTGCTTCTAGATAAGTAGGCTCATAGTAGTCATCCTGGTGGGCAATGGTAGCATAAGAAGTCTCAACAAAGGAAAGGGCATTATTCCAGTCCTTACCGATACCGCCTCCTTCTTTCGTATAAAAAGGAATACCGTGCTTCTGGCACAGCTGCTTGATTGAATCCAACGGTGTTGAGCTATAGCAGATAATCTTTGATGGCAAGGTTTGAGCTTGCAAAGACAGGATACAAGCTTCTAAAAATTCACTTTCGCCATAGGCGCAAATCACCCAGGTATGGTTATTTTTCATCTTTTTCACTCTCTAACTTGGACATTCTTTGCTTCATGATGGACAGTTCTTGCACCAACTGCTTGATTTGCTCCTTTTGCTTGGAAATGGAAATAGTATGTAAAAAAACAATAATCAATAGGAAAAAGATAGCCAAAGACATCACAAAGTTTGATGTCAGCTCAAAGCCCAACAATTTGGCAATAGAAACTGGAATCCGATCAAAAACAGAGATAATAATCAGCACGAAGCCAATAACAATCCACATAAAGGCTTGCTCAAATAAAATATTGTTTTGATTGATATTCCGAAAGACGAAATACAGGAATAAAATTGAAGCCACTAGCATAACAATAGACAAAATGGACATTATTCACTCTCTTTCATAAAAGCAGCAATCAAGATCGAAGAGCAAACTTCAATCATATAGCGAATGGACTTAATCGGAGTAATCGAAGAGACTCCTCCTGCACGTTCAAACATATTGGCTGGTTCTTCCACCACTTTATATTTCCGCTTCAAGATATGGACGATTGATTCTGGTTCAGGGTACTTGATAGGATAGCGCGCAGCGAATTGTCGAATAATGTCTCGATTGGCCAAACGATAGCCTGATGTAGTATCCAGAATCCTTTTACCAGTTGTTAATTTAATAAAGGCTGAGATAATAGTAATGCCAAATCGCCGCATAAAAGTCGTCTGAAATTCTGAAGACTTGTCACCAATAAAACGAGAACCAACAACCAAATCCGCCTGCTGACGACGAATAGGCTCCAGCAAAGCATCCAGTGACTCAATATCATGCTGACCATCTCCATCAAACTGTACGGCCACATCATAATTCTCCTCAAATGCATACTTATAGCCGGTCTGAACAGCTCCGCCAATCCCTAAATTCATAACCAAATGAATGGCATTCAGATGATGGCTATCCAAAATATCCTTGGTTCTATCAACTGACCCATCATTGATAACTACGTAGTCTAAGTCAAAATCAACTTTCTTCCGATATTCTACAATGCTCATAACCGTATTTAAAATACTTTCTTCCTCATTATAAGCAGGAATTATCATTAAAACTTTCATTAATTTAATCTATTCTTTCTATAACATGTCATCACATTATTTTTTGTTTTTCTGCAACTGTTTTTTTCTATATTTCATAAAGCTCGGAATTAGGGAATTGATAATCTTATATCTTAGCATTGGAAAAGGCTTCATAACAATATTAAAGATTCTAAAACAAACAAAATACAGCTGCCAACCTTCTTCCATTGGTGTATCCTTCCATGGAGTTTTGTGTAGATAATAGAGGTACTCCTTTTTAAATCTATGTGTATTCCCCTTCCGCCAAGGTCTCTCTTCACCTAGATAGTGAATAATTGTAGGTGCTTTCCGAAAATGATTAAA
Source organism: Streptococcus sp. SC1 (assembly GCF_030272855.1). Classification (NCBI taxonomy): domain Bacteria; kingdom Bacillati; phylum Bacillota; class Bacilli; order Lactobacillales; family Streptococcaceae; genus Streptococcus; species Streptococcus sp. SC1. The sequence continues at coordinate 356,290 of NZ_JAQCMU010000002.1, forward strand.
ATCTTCCTGAGACATAAACTTAGTTGGCTTACTTAATTCACTCAACGTTTTATAAGGATAGACATCATAAATATTAAAATAATTAAAGGAAATTGGCAAGGTAAAAATTTGCTCTTTCAAGGCTCCATTTAAGGCATCTTGGTCTGGTGCGAATAGCTTCCCTTCATGAAATTGATAAAATTCTATGACCTTTTTACCAATCTCTTCCCTACGCCATTTTTTTAGATCGATCAATAGGACACCCGAATTATGATAGGGATGCTCTTTCAAAGCTAGAAATTCCTTTCTTGACTTATCGACAGTTGGTTCAGGACACATACCTATTACCTTATCTCCTAAGTCGCTATAAAACAATGAACCTAAATCTTCTAGAACTAGTGTATCTCCATCGAGATATAAGATCCTATCAACTTCTTGTGGAAGAAGCTTATCTAAAAAAAGACGTGCTAAAATAATTGAAGACCAACCGTTTGTATCAAAATCAAAGTCAATATAGTCTGCGATATTATTTATAGAAATAATACAAACTTTTCTATCGTAACTTTTAGCGAATTCTTTTAATTTATTTTGATTCTCTTGGCTTATCCTCTCGCCAATTAAATATACTGTAATATTCTCAGCAGATTTATTATTCTCAAATAGAGAACACATACAGGTTGCAACTTGAGGTACAAACGCATCATTTAATGTAAATAAGATATTCATAGAATCCTACTTCTTTCTTTTTTCCTGATTTTTAACAACGCCATAAATAATCAGACTTGTTGCATAAAAGACGCACATGGAGATTAAAAAGGAATTAGCAGCTCCGAGCAATTTTTGGTCACGGATAAATGGTAAGGTAATAGATTTTGAAACAGCAAATGTCAATAAATAGGCTATCATCAGATAATGCTGTTTTCTAAAGATGGTCATAATGATATCAACTACTAGAGCAAAAACATTCAAAATGCCACCTATAAGTAGTATAGTGAAAGGAAGCTTATACTCCTGTAATCGGATACCATAAACAGCTCCAAGCACTTCTGTACCAATCAGATAACCCAAAACAACAATAACAACTCCTAAAACAGTCATTACTAGATATAGCGTATTGACCTGTTTGAAAAATAGTGTAAATTTCTTCTCGTTCCAATAAATAGAAAGCTGTGTGGTCAACGGTCTCAGGACGAAGAATAAAAGGGATAGGACAAAGACAGGCATGAATAGAACATTAAAGTCTCTTTGAACCCCAGATGAAAAATAGCCATTTGTCAAAAGGTAATCAATATCAATTTTTGGCTCGTTATAGATATACGTTATCAAAAATCCATTTAAAAACAAGGGAAAACTATTTTTTAAAATAGAATACACATTTTTTCTGTCATCATGGAGTTTAGGCGAAAACTTTTCCTGAGAAAAATGTAATCTACAGTTTCTGAAATCTAAGGGGAAGGTCAGAATGAAATTCGCACAGCAAATAACAATACTAGCTACCATCAATGATTTTGTAAACAACAGGACTATTGCAAATAGTAACATGCAAATCCAGCTCCTATAGAATTGCACCTTTCCAGCCAAGTCTGATCTATTTTTTTGCTGAAATAATCCTTGAAAAACATCTGAATACGCATCTATAGCCCGATAAAGAACAAGCAATAAAATAATACTAGATTTATAAACATCATACCCTTGCCATAGAGTATAGATAAACGATGTAAAAATCATCAAAAAGACCGTAAAAAGTCTCGTGTTATGATAAGAAGCAAATTGGTATCTTTCTTTTACATCCGTAGATTGCAGATTTCTAACTTGAAAATAACCTAAAACAAAGAATTGCTGCCCAAGAGCATAAGCAATACTAAATATATCAGAATCTCTTGAATCTAGAAATCTAGAAGCAAGTAGAAGCAAGACGACTGATATCAACGATGATGAGACTGTCCCCAGCATGTTCCATATATAATTGCTCTTAACTGACGGTAGTGAAATTTCTGATTTCTGGGACATTCTGTCTTCTCCAATTATGTTCTAGTTCTTATTATACTATACTTTCCATGAAATGTGAAAAGCCACTGTTAAATAGCCATCAAAAAAGGACTCAACGGTCCTTTTGATAGATATCAGTGTTTTTTATCCTGCTTGTAAAACTCTTTCAAAGCATCCTGCCAAGTTGGAATGACAAAGCCTGTAGCCTTAGCCTTAGCCAAACTCATAGTTGAGTTGAAAGGCCGTTTAGCCTTGGCTGGGAACTTGCTAGAATCAACCGGCTGGACTTCCACATCCGTATCTTTGAGAATTTCCACGGCAAAGTCATACCAAGTTGTGTCCTCTGCTGCATCATTAGATAGATGGTAATAACCAAATTCCTTTTGATTTTCAGCTAGATAGGTCATAAATTCAGCCAGCGTACGAGTCCATGTCGGACGGCCATGCTGGTCATTGACTACAGTCAGAGTTTTGTGCGTCTTGGCAAGATTTTGCATGGTAAAGACAAAGTTTTTACCGTAGTTGCCAAAGACCCAGGCAGTACGGATAATATAGAAACGGCTGGAATATTTCTCAACCAGCTCCTCACCCATGCGCTTGGTACGGCCATACTCTGTCTGCGGATCCGGCCGGTCATCTACTTCCCATTCCTCTCCGACAGGCTTTTGTCCGTCAAAGACATAGTCTGTTGAGATGTAGACCAAGGTTGCTCCGTGTGCTTCTGCTGCTTTTGCAACATTTTCGGTCCCTGTCACATTGATGGCATAGTCCAGCTCTTTTCCTTCGTCCTCAGCCGCATCAACTGCAGTATAGGCTGCGCAGTGATAAACCAAGCTTGGCTTGACTTCCGCAAAGACCTTGTCCACCATTTGGGCATTGGTAATATCCATTTCCGCCACATCAACAGCCACATACTCCTCATTGCGCTCATCCAAAAGATAGCGAAGCTCTGTACCCAGCTGTCCATTCGCACCTGTAATTAAAATCATTTGTCTTTCCTTTCAGATCATAAAAATTCGATGAATTTATTATACCAAAAAAAGCAGAAAAAATCTGCTTGATCGAATCCCTATCGGAAAATATACTTAATAGTATAATCTAGAGAACATCCTCTTGCCGCTTTTGATATTCTGTATATAAGTGATACAACAATCTGCAAGTAATAATGAATAGACTTATCATCAGAGGCAAAAAAGTTCGAGTGCTTGATGCATAGAGAGTGGGAGATAATGAAATGACCATGCGGCCAATAAAGCCAATTACAAACAAATAGGTCAGCCATATCTTTTCTTTACAGTCAGAAACTACAAGCCATAAAGCGTAAAGAATCATTAATAGCAGCAAGCCATAAAAAGCTACCGCGCTCATATACGTGATATTAAAAGAAAATGTCCCTGATTCTCTGGCTGCTTTACTGATACCTGTTAAGGTACCAAAAATAGTATTCCAGCCCATTTTTTGTGAAAAAATATTGAACATAACAAAACCGCTCAGAGCTATGGCCGTTACATTTTTCTTATGAAGAGCATAAACAAAGAGCACAAGCAAGAAGACCATCACAAAGGCAAAGGACGTGGAAAGCAGATTATCTCCTGTCTCCAGAAAGCCAAGCCCAATCTTTTGGAAGATATTCAAGTTAGGAAAGTTTGGGAACCAACTGACAATGTTCTTTTCCAAACGCAGAGCATTCCCCGGAGACAGCTTGGCTGATAAGATTCCTAAAGCGCTTAGTGCCAAATAGCATAGATTACCCAGTAAAGGGGTTTTATCTTTCTTCGCAAGGACAGTTTCAAACAGAAGCCATAAAAAAGCATAGACTGCTAATTGTTCCTGCATGATAGCAACTAAAAAGCACAAAAGGCTAGCCATATTAATCCAAATATTTTTAGATTCTCTGCAAAAAAGTGCGAAAAGCAACAAGGAAGCAGGGAAAATGTAATTAACATAGGTCGGAATAGAACCCGCACTTAAAAATTCCGTCGCTGGAAGGAATATAAAAATAAGTAAAGCTGGCAGCCAAGGCAAGGAGGGAGTCAGCTTCCTTAAAGCATAGACCAAAAGCAGAGTTGCCAGAAAGGCTGCTGCTATAAACAGCTTTTCGTGAACGGAAAATAATAAGGTGGCTGATTCAATGAGTAATCTACTGCTCCAAGTGAAATAACGATCAATCCCAAAGAATAAATAATTGTAATGAAATTCCTTAGCATATTCTAAAAATGCTGTTTGGTCTCCTACTGGGGTGATTTTATTATTGATGTAAAACTGTATCGTATAAATAAACGAAGACAAGCATAAGACAATATTAATTTTTTTATTTTTCACAATCTCTCCTCAGCTAAATAAGAGTCACTTAAGCTCAAAAACTCTCTCAAAGACTCACTTACTCTTCTCCTTAATCACATAAACAGGGCGTTTCTTTGTTTCCATGAAGATTTTGCCAATGTATTTGCCTAGGATACCGATGGTCAGTAGCTGGAAGCCACCGATGAGTAAAATGACGGTCATAAGGGATGGCCAGCCAGATGTCGGATCACCAAAAACCAAGGTACGGATAATAATTACCGCCATTAGGATAAAGGCTAAAATCCAAGACAGGATACCTCCTAAAAAGGCGATGTTGAGCGGTGCATCAGAGAAATTGACGATACCTTCCAAAGAATAGTTGAAAAGAGACCAGAAATTCCAAGAGGTCTTGCCAGCCACTCGTTCGACATTTTTATATTCCAAGTATTCGGTATTGAAACCGACCCAGGCAAAAATTCCCTTAGAGAAGCGATTGTACTCTGAAACTTCCAGAATAGCGTCTACCATCTGACGGCGCATCAGTCGGAAGTCACGCGCACCATCTACCATCTCGACTTGGCTAATCTTGTTAATCAGCTTGTAAAACAAATTGGCAAAAAAGCTTCGAATTGGCGGCTCTCCCTCGCGAGTAGTCCGACGGGTTCCTACGCAGTCTAGCTCGGGATTCATGTCCAGCATTGCCTTCATCTCAATCAGAAGCTCGGGCGGATCCTGCAAATCTACATCCATGACCGTCACTAAATCTCCACTCGCCTCTTGTAAACCAGCGTAAAGCGCTGCTTCTTTTCCAAAATTACGAGAAAAGGACAGATAGTGCACAACTGGACAGCGACTGCTGAGCTCACGTAAAACAGTCAAGGTCCGATCAGTCGATCCGTCATTGACAAAAATATATTCAAACTGGTCACGGATTTGATATTTCACCGCTTCCATAGCTTCATGAAACAAAGGAATAGACTCTTCTTCATTGAAGCACGGAACAATCACTGAAATTGTCACTTTGATTACCTGCTATTTTTTAATATCTTTCATTATAACAAAAAACTAGGCGAAAACCTAGTTTTAATCTTATTTGCTTAGTCTAGAGACCTTAAAATTTAAATAGTTTCCAAAGCTATTCTCAAATCCTCTATCAAGTCATCCACATTTTCCAAGCCGATAGAGAGTCGGATTTGATTTGGTGTGATGCCTGCTGCCAGTTGAGCCTCTGGCGACATCTGACCATGAGTCGTCGTAGCTGGATGGACGACCAGGGACTTAGCATCTGCTACATTTGCCAAGTCGGAGAAAATCTCTAGGCTGTCAATAACCTTTCGAGCTTCTTTCTCCCCACCTTTGACATTAAAGGTGAAGATAGAGCCCACGCCTTTAGGGAAATATTTTTCTGCCAGAGCATGATAAGGACTGTCAGCAAGCTTGGGATAATTGACCTGCTCGACCTTAGAATGCCCTGCTAAGAATTCCACAATCTTCTCGGCATTGGACACATGGCGTTCTACACGCAAAGAGAGAGTTTCCAACCCCTGCAGGAAGAGAAAAGCATTGAAGGGAGACATGGATGCGCCTGTATCGCGCAAGAGCTGGGTCCGGACAGCAGTAACAAAGGCTGCTGCTCCGACATCACGTGTATAACTGATATCATGATAGCTCGGGTCCGGGTCCACAAACTGCGGAAACTTGCCAGAAGCTTCCCAGTCAAAACGACCGCTGTCCACAATCACACCTCCAATGCTGGTTCCATGACCGCCGATAAACTTGGTCGCAGAATGCACCGCGATGTCCACACCATGAGAAAAGACATTGATCAGATAAGGCGTGGCAAAGGTATTGTCGGAAATCAGCGGAATTTTATGAGCATGAACCAGCTCTGCCAAAGCATCAAAGTCAGGGATATTAATCAGCGGATTGCCCAAACTTTCAATCAAAACCAACTTGGTATTGTCCTGAATGGCCGCTTCTACTTCAGCCAGATTTTCAATATCAACAAAAGTCGTGGTAATGCCATAGCGAGGGAGGGTTTCCTTAAGCAGATTAAAGGTGCCACCGTAGATGGTAGAGGCTGCTACTACATGGTCGCCAGCATGCGCCAAGGCTAGAATAGTGTAGGTAACAGCTGCCATACCAGAAGCTGTTGCTAGAGCTCCAACCCCACCTTCCAAAGCCGCAATCCGCTCCTCAAAAGCAGACAGGGTCGGATTGGCAATCCGAGTGTAGATATTGCCCGGTTTGCGTAGGGCAAAAAGATCTTCTCCCTCCTGAGTATCGTCAAACACATAGGAAGTTGTCTGGTAAATAGGCAGAGCCCGTGACTTGGTTGTCGGGTCAACTGTCTGTCCGGCATGAAGCTGCAAAGTTTCAAATTTGAATTCACGTGTCATAAGGTCACCTCACTATAGTTATGTGATAAGTCTACCACTAAACGCCCCGCTTGACTAATAGAATTTCCTTATCAAAAGAAATAAAGAGAAGCTATATCTTATAGCTTCTCAGATATAATCTCAAAAGTCGCTTGATTGCTGGGCCAATACAACTGCGATGAAACTTTGTCTAAAGCCACCCACTGAGCATCTACATGCTCATCAGAAATCTGGATTGCCTTCTGTTCAGTTAGAACTAGAAAGAGATTTTTGTGGATGGACAGATTTTCATCAATCTTTACCGTAAAATCTCCAAGACTAATCAGATTTGAACAATCTAAGAGCAAGCCGGTCTCTTCCTTTATTTCACGAAGACAGGCTTCTTCTGGACTCTCACCACTCTCAATCCCACCAGTAATGGGCTGCCAAAAGGAAACTGTTTCATTCTCCACTTTCAAGAGCAAGATTTCCCGATCCTCTGGACGATAGATCCAGGCTTCAATCGACTGCCTAATCATGATTTTTTCTCAATCGGTGCTATGCTAGCCAGCACTTTCTTCAGACCGACTTCTGGGAAACTAATCTTGAGCTCTTGACTGTTGCCGCTGCCAGATACTGCCAAAACTGTTCCATCGCCCCATTTCTTATGGTGAGCAATATCTCCGATAGCCCAAGCAACTTCTGGCTTAGATGGCTGGCTCTGACTGCTCTTTCCAAAAGGCAGGCTGTTTGTAGAAATCGAACTAGGTGCCGCCTGACGCTTCCTCTCCTGCAAGGCTTGAGCCAGACTCATGCCCTGACCGAATTTGCTAGTATCGCTGTTGGTATAACTAACCTTAAAGGAGCTGTTGGCTGGTCGAGCCAGTCCCTGATAGTTTAGCAAGTCTGAACTGATTTCTCTCAAGAAACGGGTCGGCTGATTGTAGTTAGTCCGACCATAAAGCAGGCGAGAATTAGCATTGGTCAGATAGAGAATCCTCTCAGCTCGGGTGATGCCGACATAGGCCAGACGGCGCTCCTCTTCCAGCTCATCCTCATCTTCAGATGCTCGGCTCAGAGGGAAGACATTTTCCTCCATACCAACCAGAAAAACGACTGGAAATTCCAATCCCTTGGCTGCATGGAGGGTCATCAGAGTCACTTCGGAACTCTCCATATCTTCATCATCTGTGTCTGCAATCAAGGCCAAGTCATTAAGAAAACGGCTGAGCTTATCCAGACCAGTCTCATCAGCAGGATTATCTGGATTTTCATCAAAGTTCTTGGTTACAGACAGGAATTCTTCGATATTTTCAATCCGAGCTTGGCTCTCCAAGGTTGCCTGAGCTGCCAAAGCTGCTGAGTAACCTGTTTTTTTCAAAACAAGCTCGACTAGTTCAGTCACGCTATAGTCATCCAAACGATCCCGCAAGTCGAGTATCAGATTGGCAAACTCATAGACTGCTTGAGCCGCCTTGCCCTTGACTGGTGATAGCATGATATTAGCTGACGCCTCTAGCAAAGAGATTTCTTGACTAGCCGCAAAATCCCGAATTTTCTCCACCGTTCCCGGCCCGACACCACGTTTGGGCTCATTTACCACGCGCTCATAGCTAATATTGTCGCTAGGATTGGCGATGAGATTGAGATAAGAAATAACATCACGGATTTCTTTACGGCTGTAGAACTTAGTGCCGCCCACCATAGTATAAGGAATATTGGCCTTGAGTAGGGCTTCTTCCACCGTCCGTGACTGGGCATTGGTCCTATAAAGGACTGCAAAATCCTTATGACTGTAGCCTTCTCGGCTCAGCTGATCAATAGTTCGGGCGACAAAGAGAGCCTCGTCCTGCTCGTCATTAGCCCGATAGTAGACAATTTCCTCACCGTCTTCGTTTTGAGTCCAGAGATTTTTCGGACGGCGATTGCGATTGTTTCGGATGACTTCATTAGCTGCCTGAAGGATGGTTTTAGTCGAGCGATAATTTTCCTCAAGCAGGACTACCTTAGCTTCTGGATAATCCTTTTCAAAGTCCAGGATATTCTGCATATCGGCTCCCCGCCAGCCATAGATAGACTGGTCCGCATCTCCGACCACACAGATATTCTTAAAGCGGGAAGCCAAGAGCTTGACCAGCTGGTACTGGGCGTGGTTGGTATCTTGATACTCGTCCACATGGATGTACTGGTAACGTTGCTGGTAGTAGGTTAGGACGTCAGGATTTTGGTCAAAAAGGCTCAAAGTCAGCATAATCAAATCGTCAAAATCCATGGCCTCTGACTGACGCAATTCCTTTTGATAGGCCGTGTAGCACTTGGCTACAATCTCTGTGTACATATCACCAGCCATATTTGCATAGGCCACCTCATCAATCAGGTCGTTCTTGGCATTGGAAATGGTCCCTAGAATGGCGCGCTCATTCCACTTTTTAGGATCCAGATTGAGATTTTTGAGAATCCGTTTCATCAAAGTTCGCTGCTCACCCGGATCAACAATGGTGAAGTTGCGGTTGTAGCCAATATGATCAGCTTCTCGTCGCAAAATACGTACACACATGGAGTGGAAGGTGGCGATTAAGCAATCTTGGGTGGCTGGATTGAGTGCTGCTGCTCGTTCCTTCATCTCCCGCGCTGCCTTATTGGTAAAGGTAATGGCTAGGATATTCCAAGGATTGACCATCTTCTCATCAATCAAATAGGCGATGCGGTGAGTCAAGACACGAGTCTTTCCTGAACCAGCCCCCGCCATAATCAACAAGGGGCCTTCTGTCGTCTGGACCGCTTCGGCCTGACGGTCATTCATACCGTTTAATAAGGGATTCATCTTCTATCCTTTCAATATAACATCAAACTGAAAATCAATGCTTCCATTATATCAAAATTCGAGCGAATTTGTTATCGAAAAGGCAACTACCTCATTTGAAATCCAAGTGTGAAAAAGTTATAATAATAGTTTAGAAAGGGGCAACCATGAACAATCATCCAAGTGACAATCTCAAACTTGCCGAACGAGGCGCCCTCCTAGCAATTGCCACCTACATTGGCCTATCCGTTACAAAAATCATTGCAGGTGCAGCACTGACATCCTCTAGTTTGACGGCGGATGGTTTCAACAACGTCTCCGATATCGTTGCCAATCTAGCAGTCCTAATTGGCCTGCGCATGGCGCGAAAACCAGCGGATAAGGACCACCGCTTCGGCCATTGGAAGATTGAAGATTTGGCCAGTCTGATTACCTCTTTCATCATGTTTTTTGTCGGCTTCAATGTCCTCATTGATACGGCTCAAAAAATCATTAACAAGGAAGAAACCTTGATTGATCCTGTGGGAGCTGTTGTCGGAATTGTGTCGGCTATCATCATGTTCGGTGTTTATCTTTACAATAAAAATCTAGCTAAAAGAGTGAAATCCAAAGCTCTAGATGCGGCCGCCAAGGACAATCTCTCGGATGCTATCACTTCTCTAGGCACATCTGTTGCCATTATTGCCAGCTCCCTGAAATTCCCTATCGTTGATAAGCTAGCAGCCATCGTTATTACGTTTTTCATTCTAAAAACAGCCTATGACATCTTTATAGAGTCCTCCTTCAGTCTGTCAGATGGCTTTGATCAGGACCTTTTAGACGATTACAAGCGCGCTATTCTGGAAATCCCTAAAATCACACGCGTCAAGTCCCAGCGTGGTCGGACCTATGGTAGCAATATCTATTTGGATATTATACTGGAAATGAATCCCGACCTCTCCGTCTTTGAAAGTCACGAAATCGCTGATCAGGTGGAGGATATGCTCAAGGAAGACTTTGGCGTCTTCGACATTGATATTCATATTGAGCCAGCTCCGATTCCTGAAGATGAGATTCTGGATAATGTCTATCAAAAGCTCCTGATGCGTGAGCAATTGGTCGACCAAGGCAGGCAATTGGAGGCGCTTCTTTCCTCTGATTTTGTCTACATTTCCCAAGATGGTCGCCAGCTAAACAAAGAGGAATTTCAACTAGAGAGAGCCCAAACTTCTCCTATCAAAAATTTAGAAATTACATCCGTCAGCCAAAAGACCAAGCTGATTCGCTATCAAATCGGGGATGTCATCCATACTAGCCTCTGGCGCCGCCACGAAGTCTGGCAAAATATCTTTCACCAAGAAACACGAAAAAACAACTAGTTTTCTGCTAGTTGTTTTTATATGCTTTCACTTGGTCTGTCGAAATATCCTCTCCAAACCACTTCTCAGCGATTTTCTGGAATTTTCCCTCTTGGTATAATTTTCCAAAAGCAGTATTTACTTTTTCAACTAAAGTACGGTCCGCCTTTCTAGCCCCGACCGCAAAGTCCTCGCTCTCAAATCCAACTGAAAAGACTGAATACTGATCTAAAATTCCTTCTTCTGTCAGATAATAATTAGCATAAACACGGTCAATCAAGAGACCATCAATCCGGTCGTTTTGCAAGTCAATCAACGCCTCGTTAAAGCTCTGGTACTGAGTCGCTGTATGATTTTTGACAATGGTTTTCAAAATTTTAGGATTACTTTCAAAAGCTATGTAGCCAGAAGATCCTGCTTGTGCACCCAATACTTTTCCTGCCATATCACTGGCCTGTGAGATATGAGAGGACTTTTTGCTGACCAAAACCTGCTCATTTCTCATATAAGGAATGGTAAATTCTACCTTTTCCCTTCTCTCATCCGTCGCGGAATAGCCATTCCAGATAAGGTCAATCGTACCGTTGGTCAACTCTGTTTCTTTCATATCCCAATCAATCGGCTGCCATTTCACCTTAATTCCATATTCCTCAAAAACAGCGTTGGCCAAATCAATGTCAAATCCTTCATAAGTGCCATCTTTTTGCTCAAATCCCATGGGGACAAAGGTATTATCAAAGCCGATTGTAATCTGTTTTTTCTCCTCATACTTACTCCAGTTATCCAAGCTGGGATCACTGACATTGGAACTACAACCACCGAGCAGAAAAGTTAGGATCAAGGTCAAACAGGCCAAAAGAATATTCTTTAGTTTCATCTGGGCCTCCCTTATTTTGGTGTGACTTTTAGAATAGAATCCGCAATGTTTTCCGCAAACTGCAAATCATGTGTGACCACAATCTGTGTCATCCCCATTTCCCGATTTTGGAGGATGAGTTTTTCTACTTCCAAGCGTAAGGCAGGATCCAAGGCAGAAGTCGGCTCATCATATCCGATAATCTCTGGATTGATCATCATAGCACGAGCCAAAGCGACCCGCTGTTTTTGCCCGCCTGACAGCGAATAAGGATAGGCCTCGGCATGCTCGGACAAGCCTAAGCGGGCCAATAAGTCCTGCGCCTTCTCTTCAGCTTCTTCTTTGGAAACGTTCATTGTATATATTGGTGATAAGGTCAAGTTTTCCAAGACAGACAAATGGGGAAAGAGCTGAAAATCTTGAAAAACAAAACCTAGAAGATTGCGCTTTTCAAGTTCAGCAACATCCAAAGTCTCTCCATTATAAATTACTTGTCCCGAATCAATTGTCTCCAAGCCTGCCAGCATTCGCAGAAGGGTCGTCTTCCCTCCGCCCGATGGTCCAACAATGGCCAATACTTGCTTTTCAGGCACAATCAAATTAAAATCCTTTAGAATCTGCTTATCACCAAATTTTTTACTAATATTTCGTAATTCTAACATAATAGCACCTACTTATAATAACTAAATTTCTTTTCGACCTGTTTTGCAACCAGCGTAGCCAAACCGATTAAGAGTAAATAAATCAAGCCTGCAACAAACATCGGTGCCAGACTGGCATCTCGGTTGGCCGCTGTACGACTAGCCAAAATCAAATCTGAAATGCCTAAAGCATAAACCAAAGAGGTGTCTTTCACCAAAGTCATGACTTCATTAAAGACACTAGGTAGCACAATTTTTACGACCTGCGGCAAAATAATCAGGCGAATCGTCTGAACAGGAGTAAATTTCAAAACCTTCGCAGCTTCATACTGTCCAGTCGGAATGGAAGAAATGCCTCCGCGAAAGATCTCCGCAAAATAAGCCGCGTAGTTTAATGTAAAGGCAATAATCGCTGCAGGAATCCGATCCAGCCGAATGCCGATACTTGGCAACACATAGTAAATAAAGATTAACTGCAATAAAAGCGGCGTCCCGCGCATGATCCAAATGTAAATATTAAGCAGCCATTGCAGAGGCTTCAAGCGAATTTGCATTGAAAATGCCAGCATAATTCCTAAAGGAATCGAAAAAACCAAGACCAAAGCAAACACTTGCAAGGTAGTTGCCGCTCCACTTAGAAGACTAGGTAAAATTTCCAAAATATAGCTCATTCTCTTCCTCCTAAATAAATATTTTACCATTATAGCAGAATCTCAGGAAAATACAAGCAAATATTGCAAAAAATTTATAGCACAAAAATCGAAGTCGAATAAGAAAGATTTTTGAAACTTTTGGGGCAGATTTGGGTCAAATATAACAAAAACCCTTGTTAATCAAGGGTTTTAAGTGTTGTTTAATGTCCCCTGCCGGAATCGAACCAGCAACTACTCCTTAGGAGGGAGTTGTTATATCCATTGAACTAAGGGGACTAGAGAAAAACTCTGCCAAGTGACAGAGTCATTTCTGATATTAACGACGGATTTCTTTGATACGCGCTGCCTTACCTTGCAATGCACGAAGGTAGTACAATTTAGCACGACGAACTTTACCGTAACGAACGACTTCAATCTTATCAACACGTGGAGTGTGGATTGGGAAAGTACGTTCAACACCTACACCGTTAGAGATTTTACGAACTGTGTAGTTTTCTGAGATTCCAGCACCTTTACGAGCGATAACGACACCTTCAAAGATCTGGATACGTTCGCGAGTTCCTTCGACAACTTTCGCGTGAACGCGGACAGTGTCACCAGGACGGAATGCAGGGATATCTGAGCGAAGTTGACCTTCAGTCAAGCTTTGGATTAATGGATTCATTTTTTCTCCTATCTTGCTAATCTTGTAGTTCTAGGCGACAGCGGATTAGCCGTTTTTTTAGTGCATCCATTTATGCACAAAGTATATTATATCAAAATTCTAGCAAAAGTAAAGATTTTTAGATAAAAATTCCTAAAAGAATGGCTAAAAATCCTAAAAAGTAGGTCAGCATCAGATAGAGGCTAAATTTCTTCTTATCTGAAAACAGCTCTGCTAATTCCGCATTAAAGGTGGAGAGAGTTGTTAAACCGCCACAGAAGCCTGTTGCCAATATGCTATACAGCTGTTTATCTTGGATATGGTTATAAAAATATCCAATCAAAAAGGCTCCCAGTACATTAGCCATCAAGGTGCCTATTGGCAAAGCAGCTCTGCTATTAACCTTAGAAAAAAAGTAACGGACAAGAGCTCCTAGACCGCAAGCAATGAGCAAAAACCAAATCATGCGGTCACCTTCCTTCCAGCCCATAAAGCAATGCAAAGGCTGCCGCCGATACTCAAAACAAGATATAGGAGCAATTCTGGATAACGGCCTAAATCCAGCAATTTGAGCGAATCTAATAGAAGACTAGAAAAAGTCGTCAAGCCGCCACAAAATCCCGTCGACAAAGCCAATAACAAATGCTTAGAAACTTGCTTGCGACTGAGATAGCCTTTAACTAAATAGACTAACAAGAAAGTTCCCAAATAGTTGACCAAAAGTGTCGGTAACGGAAAATGTCCCGTGAATGTGAAAAAGGAAGAGCATTGATAACGGAGTAAACCGCCTAGCATCGCTGCTAGGAAGATTGCTAAAGAATTTTTTACTTCACTCATCTTATTTGCTTCTCCTGAAAAGCACGTGAATGCTTTAGGATGTCCGCAAAGGTCGCAAGAATCGTTTCTTGATAGTCCTTATTTTCAATCTTGCTCGCAACTCTAGCAAAGATCCTTTCTTCTCGCTTAGGATCTGCGACGGCCTTCCCATTCGATTTTTTAAAAGCCACAACTTGGCCAACCAGATTCATACGCTGCTCTAGTAAGGCAACAAGTGCGTCATCTACTTGGTCAATTTCCTGTCTGATTTCTTCTAACGTCATCTCATTCCTCCTCATATTCTATCTATCATATCAAAAAATAGTAAAATGTTCTAGTTTTATCCTAAATAAAAAAGGGTCATTGGACCTTAAATTAAAAGAAAACTCGCTTAAGCGAGTTTTTATCTGCAACCTAAAGCAACCTTAGATTAAGGGGATATCGCAAAAGCGAGTCTATATCTACAGATTAAAAAGGTTTCCCGAACCTTAGATTCTGGACTGTTTTAGCCAACGGACCCTTCCATGCTCATGTTGATGAGTTGGTTGAGTTCGATGGCGTATTCCATTGGAAGTTCCTTAGTAATGGGTTCCATAAATCCGTTGATAATCATTGCTGTGGCTTCTTCTTCGCTGATTCCTCGGCTCATCAGGTAGTAGAGCTGGTCCTCAGATACTTTGGAAACCTTGGCTTCATGCTCTAGGGCAACATTGGAATTATGGATTTCATTAAAAGGAATGGTGTCGGAACTAGACTCGCCATCCATGAGAATGGTATCGCACTCGATATGAGATTTGGAACCTGCACTATTCTTGCCAAAGCGAACCTGACCACGATAGTCTGTCTTGCCGCCATCCTTAGCCACTGATTTAGAAATCAAAGTACTGGAAGTCTTGGGCGCATTATGAAAAACCTTACAACCTGCATCCAAGTGCTGGCCATAGTTGGCAAAGGACATGGAGAGGATAGAAGTTCTTGCGTTGCGGCCATTAAGAATGCTGCAGGGATATTTCATATTGACCTTGCTACCTAAGTTCCCATCAATCCACTCTAAGGTGCCGCCTTCATCAACAATCCCCCGCTCCGTTACCAGGTTATAGACATTGTCCGACCAGTTTTGAATGGTTGTATAGCGGAAAAAGGCATCCTTTTTGACAATGATTTCGACATTTGCCGCATGAAGACTATTGCTTGTGTAAGTCGGTGCTGTACAGCCCTCGATGTACTGGATAGAACCACCCTCCTCGATAATCATCAAAGAGCGCTCAAACTGGCCAGCATTTTCACCATTGATACGAAAATAGGTCTGAACAGGAACTTGGCACTGGACGTTCTTAGGCACATAGATAAAGGTTCCGCCGGACCAAACTGCACTATTAAGAGCAGAAAATTTATGCTCAGCATTTGAAATCACAGTACCAAAATACTGCTTGACCAAGTCCGGATATTCCTGAACAGCCGTATCCGTATCAGTAAAGATAATCCCCAGCTTGGCAAACTCTTCCTTCATATTATGATAAACCACTTCCGATTCGTACTGGGCCACAGCTCCAGACAGAAACTGCTTCTCAGCTTCTGGAATTCCCAAGCGGTCAAAGGTTTTCTTAATCTCCTCTGGAACTTCATCCCAACTGCGAGCCCGATCTCCGCTTAGTTTTTGGTAGTAGATAATATCATCAAAGCGAATACCTGATAAATCTGGTCCAAAGTCGGGCATGGGTAGCTTATGAAAAAGTTCCAAAGAGCGGAGGCGATAATCCAACATCCACCGGGGCTCATTCTTGATTTCTGAGATTTCTCGAACCACTTCTTCGGTCAAACCTTTACCAGTCGAAAAGAGCGGCTTGACATCATCATGAAAGCCAAAGGCATAGTCGCGTTCTTTCATAGGAACTCCTCCTTTATCTAAGGGATAACGCTTACTTATATTATACTCCTAATCATGAGAATTGTCAGAAAATAATACTTTAAGAAAAGAAAAACGGCCACAGCCGCTTCCCATATTGTCATTTTAAACTTTACCTACTAACTCTTCCGCAAATGCTTCCAAGCGCTCAATATCATCTTCTTCTGCAGAAAGATCTACTTTGACACATTCTGAACCTTTCACTGCTCCTGTAGCCGCAAAAACAGCATCAAAGTCATCAACAGCCTTGCAGAATTCATCATAAAAAGTATCTCCTGAACCGACCACTCCGTAGACCTTGCCAGACAAGTCCAATCCAGATAAGTCTTCGTAGAAGTCCATCATTTCATCAGGCAGCTCACCGTCACCGTAGGTATAGGTCGCTACAATCGTAATATCCGCTTCCAAGAAATCTTCTGCATCGACAGTGGTACACTCGTCCACTTCAACTTCTACATCTAGTTCTCTTAGCTTATCCGCCACAATATCGGCAATTTCCTCGGTGTTTCCAGTCATACTGGCAAATACAATTTTCGCTAAGGTCATAGTTCCCTCCAAATTATAATCTTCATTCATTATAACACATCTTTTTTATTTTAAAAATAAAAATTCTTGTGCTACAATAACTAGAGAAAGTTTAAGAGGTTTACAATGAGTATCTATAGTAAAATTCTGAAAAAAATTAAGGAATACGATAAAATTATCATCCACCGCCACATGCGCCCTGACCCAGATGCAATTGGCAGTCAAGTCGGCTTACAAAAACTTCTCCAGCTCAACTTTCCTGAAAAATCCATCAAAGTAACGGGTTACAACGAGCCTAGTCTTACTTGGCTAGCAAAGATGGATGAGGTAACAGATGTGGACTATGAGCAGGCCTTGGTAATCGTGTGCGATACAGCCAACACTCCCCGCATTGATGATCAGCGCTACAGTACAGGCGACTTTTTGATTAAAATCGACCATCATCCCAACGATGATGCCTACGGAGATTTGCTGCTGGTTGATACAGATGCTAGTAGCACAAGCGAAATTATCGCTCTTTTTGCCTTCGAAAATCACTTAGAAGTAAATGACTATATCGCTAAACTTCTTTATGCTGGCATTGTTGGGGATACAGGGCGCTTCCTCTATCCAGCGACTACTGCACACACATTTGAGGTAGCTGGCAAACTTCGCCAATACGCTTTTAATTTTTCAGAGCTTTCTCGAAAAATGGACTCCATCACCCATCAAGTTGCCAAACTGCAAGGTTATGTTTACGATAATCTAGAAATTGATGAGAATGGTGCTGCGCGCGTTATCCTATCTCAGCAGTTATTGAAAGAAAATCAGCTGACAGATGCTGATACTTCAGCCATTGTAGCTGCACCCGGACGAATCGAAGATGTCCAGATGTGGGCCATCTTTGTCGAACAGCCTGACGGCCATTATCGTGTGCGAATGCGCAGTAAGTTTACTCCAATCAATGAAATTGCCAAACAACATAATGGAGGTGGCCACCCACTTGCCAGCGGTGCCAATGCTTATTCCAAAGATGAAGTGGACTTAATTTATCAAAAATTAAAAGAAAGTGCAAAAAAGTAAGAAAATCATCCAAAAGACTTGTCAAATCATTTAGAATTTGATAAACTATCAAAGTAACTAATCTATGGCTCGCAAAGAGTCCATGGCAGAAAGGATTTTTTAAAATGAGAAAAGATATTCATCCAGAATACCGTCAAGTTGTATTTATGGACACTACTACTGGCTACAAGTTCCTTAGCGGTTCAACTAAACGTTCAAACGAAACTGTTGAATTCGAAGGTGAAACTTACCCATTGATCCGTGTCGAAATTTCATCAGACTCACACCCATTCTACACTGGACGTCAAAAGTTCACTCAAGCAGATGGACGTGTGGATCGTTTCAACAAAAAATACGGTCTCAAATAAGAAACGTATTGACATTAAAACAAATGTTAATACGAAGCCAAATCCGAGAAATCGGATTTGGCTTTTTTTATTTTTCAAATAGAAAATCCTTTGAAATCTGGAATGAGGCAGCATGACTACTGTCACTCATTCCTTCATCTCAAAGGATTGGTTTCAATTATTGATTTTCTTTCAGTTTTTCTCGCTCAAGGCGAAGTTTGCGATTTGGATTTAGCCGATTAAAGAGTTCTTCCAGCTTTTTTGCATTCCAAACATCTGCTGCTGAGACAAAGTTGCCATTTTCGTCTCGAAAAGATATTGGTTTATCACCCATTACATATCTCCTTAGTCAACAAATTCAAACTCAAACTTACCAATGCGCACCAAATCTCCGTCCTTGGCACCACGCGCACGAAGTGCTTCGTCAACGCCCATACCGCGCAACTGACGAGAGAATTTCATGATGGACTCATCGCGGTCAAAGTTGGTCATTGTAAAGAGTTTTTCTAGTTTATCACCTGAAAGCACCCATGTAGCATCATCATCACGAGAGATTTCGAAGGCTGGTGCTTCTTCATCAAAGCCATAATAAGCCTCGTCTTCCATATCGGATTCTTCATAAAGCAGAAACTCAGGTGTCTTATCCAGCAGCTCAGCCGTCGCATCCAAGAGCGTGGCAAGCCCCTGCTTGGTCAGACTAGAAATAGGGAAAATCTGCGGCAACTCTTCAAATTCATCATAGTTAGCAGCCAGTTTTTTCTTGAATTCTTTCAAATTTTCTGCGCTATCAGGCATATCCATCTTGTTGGCTACAATAATCTGCGGCCGTTCCATCAAGCGCAAATTATAGGATTCCAACTCCTTATTGATCGCAAGGTAATCCTCATATGGATCGCGTCCCTCACTGGCAGACATATCAATAACGTGTAAAATGACCCGTGTCCGCTCGATATGACGAAGAAACTGGGTACCTAGGCCCACTCCCTGACTGGCTCCTTCGATCAAACCTGGCAGATCGGCTACAGCAAAGGATTCTCCAGACTGAGTCCGAACCATGCCCAGATTAGGGACAATCGTGGTAAAGTGATAAGCTCCAATTTTCGGCTTAGCTGATGTAATCACACTCAGAAGGGTTGATTTCCCAACTGAAGGAAAACCGACCAGACCAACATCGGCCAGTACTTTTAGCTCCAGCAGTAATTCTCTTTCCTGACCGGGCTCCCCATTTTCAGAAATTTCCGGAGCAGGATTTTTAGGTGTAGCAAAGCGAATATTGCCACGACCACCACGACCACCATGCGCTACGACGAAACGTTGACCGTGCTCGATCAAATCCGTAATGACCTTGCCAGTTTCAGCATCACGCACAGTCGTCCCCTGTGGTACACGGACAATCAAATCCTCTGCTCCTCGACCATGCATTCCCTTGGTCATTCCTTTTTCGCCTGATTGAGCCTTGAAATGACGATTATAACGGAAATCCATCAAGGTACGCAGTCCTTCGTCCACGACAAAAATCACATCACCACCACGACCGCCATCGCCGCCCCAAGGTCCGCCATTGGGTACATATTTTTCTCGGCGAAAAGCCACCATGCCATCGCCGCCTTTGCCAGCCTTGACCTGAACCTTGGCTGTATCTAAAAACATACTCATATAAATTCTCGCTTCTTTTTTACTCTAAAAAAACGCCTTGCAGCGTTTAGGATTAGAAGATTACGCCGATAGCTTGTGCAAAAATTGCACCAATCGTTACAAGTAACATGATTACCACGACCAGCATTGTCAATTTTTCAAATCCTGTTTTTTTACGTTGTCCGTTATCTCCAAAAGCCACTTTATTACCTCAATTCCTAGATTACTCCCTATATTTTAACACGATTAGCATACTTTTTCAAATATTTACGAGATGAAAAAGAAAAAGAGAGGTTTTACTCCATTAGCCAAAGAATCCTAAAGGATATTTATGAAAATAATTTAAAAAGATTGAAGAACTCACTCCAAATAGGAGACTTCTCCAATCTTTTGACTTTTATTCGATACCAATTTCAGCACGGACAACATTCGCAATTGTGTCCACATAGTAGTCCACTTCTCCGTGAGTTGGCGCTTCAGCCATGACACGCAGAAGCGGTTCTGTTCCGCTTGGACGGACAAGGATACGGCCGTTTCCTGCCATTTCAGTTTCCATTTTTTTAATAATGTCTCTGATAGCCGGTACTTCCATTGCCTTATCTTTCATAGCATTTTCGACACGAATATTAACCAATTTTTGTGGGTAAATGGTCACTTCTGATGCAAGT
Source organism: Streptococcus sp. SC1 (assembly GCF_030272855.1). Lineage (NCBI taxonomy): Bacteria > Bacillati > Bacillota > Bacilli > Lactobacillales > Streptococcaceae > Streptococcus > Streptococcus sp. SC1. Next base: position 376,769 of record NZ_JAQCMU010000002.1, read on the forward strand.
TCAGACAAACTCTTACCAGTTTCTTTCATCACTTTGGTTAATTGTACCGCTGACAATTGACCATCACCAGTAGTATTATAATCCATGATAATGACATGACCAGATTGCTCACCGCCTAGATTATAACCGTTCTTGCGCATTTCTTCTACCACATAGCGGTCACCAACGGCAGTCACTACTTTATTGATGCCTTCGCGCTCCAAGGCTTTATGGAAACCAAGGTTGGACATAACGGTAGTCACAATTGTATTTTGAGCCAATTGGCCTTTTTCAGAAAGATACTTGCCGATGATGTACATAATCTTATCACCATCTACAATATCGCCATTTTCATCAACGGCAATCAAACGGTCACTATCACCATCAAAGGCAAGTCCAATCGCTGCTCCTGATTCACGGACTGTTTCTTGTAAGCCTTCTGGATGAGTAGAGCCTACATTTAAGTTAATGTTGAGGCCATCTGGATTCTCTCCGATAACAGTCAGCTGGGCACCCAAATCAGCAAAAATTTGACGGGCGCTGGTTGAAGCAGCGCCATTTGCTGTATCAAGGGCAACGTGCATTCCTTCAAGATCTAAACCTGTTGAAACAAGATATTGTTGGTACTTACGCAGGCCTTCTGGATAATCCATGACTTTTCCTAAGCCTTCAGCACTTGGGCGAGGAAGGGTATCTTCTGCTGCGTCTAGCAAAGCTTCGATTTCAAGTTCGCGCTCATCATCCAGTTTATAACCATCGCCACCAAAGAATTTGATACCGTTATCAAGAGCAGGATTGTGGCTAGCCGAAATCATGACACCCGCGCTAGCTTTTTCGGATTTAACCAAGTAAGCAACACCTGGAGTAGCAATCACACCAAGTTTGTAGACGTGAATCCCTACAGAAAGCAGACCTGCAATCAAGGCACTCTCCAGCATTTCTCCCGAAATGCGCGTATCACGGCCAACAAATACCCGAGGAACTTCACTTTCGTGTTGGCTCAGAACATATCCACCAAAACGGCCCAGTTTAAAGGCCAATTCCGGCGTTAATTCCACATTAGCTTCTCCACGAACACCATCGGTTCCAAAATATTTACCCATTTTTAAAATTTTCCTTTCAAATCTTGCATTTATTTACTAGATGAACTCGAACTTGAGCTCGATTTGGAGCTTGACGAATTCGAATGTGTGGTTTTGGTCGTAACTTTCATCGTTGTTTCAAACGGTGTCACAACACTTGGCAAAACATTCCCATTGGCATCCATGGCCTGCAAGGAAGCTGCCCCACTATAATTTCCTGAAATAGTGACGTTGCTTGGTAAGACTGCTGCGACATGATTAACTTTTTCCAAAGTTTCTTCATCGCTTGTCACTGTCACTTCTTCGTGCTCCAAGCTCACATTTGTGATAGAGATATCTTCTGCAACTTGACTGCCTGTGATGAGATACTTCACTGGCACTTTCTTGCTTGCTTTCTTACCTATCTTGACTGAAATTTTTTGCGGATTGACCGTAGCAGACAGGCCGCTAGGTAGATTTTCGACTTTCAGCTGCACCTCGACTGTTCCTTCTGATGCATTGGATAAATCCGCTACCACATGGAACTTCCGTGTACTCTCTTGCATTTCGCTACTTAAAGCCACTCTATTAGAACCCGTCAAAACAACACTAGCTTCGGAGGTAAAGCCGCTAATGAAGTACCGCTCACTATCATACTTGATATCAATCGGGACATTAGGAATCGTATTACTATAAGTTTCCGAGGTCACTTGGCGAATGCTGATACTATTTTGAAAACTACTAGACGTCGCATAAATAAACAAAACCAAAGCAAAAAATAAGGAGGAGATAATATAGAGAATTTTTTTACTTTGTTTCATTCTTCCATCCTCCTAGGATACGATTCTTTAGGCTCATTTTCTCATGCTTGTCTGATAAGAGAACTTCCCGCAGTTGTGATTCGAACTCGCTCAAACTCAAGTCATGCTTGAAGACTCCATTATGTGTCGTAGAAATACCGCCTGTCTCCTCAGACACGACAAAAGTAAAAGCATCTGAAACTTCTGAAAGGCCAATCGCAGCCCGGTGCCGAGTCCCAAATTCCTTGGAAATACCTGTGCTTTCTGTAAGCGGCAAATAGGCACAAGAGGCAGCGATCTTATTATCTTTGATAATAACTGCCCCATCATGCAGAGGCGTATTAGGAATGAAAATATTGATCAACAGTTCCCCAGAGATATCCGCATCCAGTGGGATTCCCGTTGCAATGTATTCCTGCAACGTTCGAGCGCCCTGAATAGCCACCAAGGCACCGATCTTACGCGGACTCATGTAAGCTACTGCCTTAACAAAGGCTTGAATCAATTTTTCCTCACTGCTGACTGGCGTGGCTGAAAAAATCTCGGTTGCTCTACCCAACTTTTCAAGACCAGTCCGAATCTCAGGCGAGAAAATCACCACTGCCGCAATGACCCCGTAGGTAATAACCTGATTGATCAACCATGAAATGGTCGTCAAACCAATGATATTCGCTAAAAACTGTGCCAAGATAAAGAAGAGCACTCCCCGAACCAGAATCATAATTTTGGTTCCGGCAATTGCTTTAGTAAAATGATATAAAATCCAGGTGACTAAAGCAATATCAATAATGTTGATTAAAATATTCCAAGGATTACTGAATACATTAGCCCAGTATTGGAGATTGGTTAATTGTTGAAAGTTCATTGCATAGTGGCCCTCCCAGTCAAAAACAAACAGTTCTCAACCATTATATCACTTTTAAGGATATTTTTCTGTAACCTTCTTTACTTTTTTATGATAAAATATTTCTTATGAAGATAAATACAGCATTGGGCCTCCTAGCAGGCAAGTCCTCCCACTTTGTTCTCAGCAAAATGGGACGCGGCTCGACTCTGCCAGGGAAAGTTGCCCTCACATTTGATAAAAATATTTTGCAAAACTTGGCCAAAAACTACGAAGTTGTGGTTATTACTGGAACCAACGGAAAAACTCTGACTACAGCTTTGACAGTAGGCATTCTCAAGGAAGCTTTTGGCGAAGTGGTAACCAATCCCAGCGGCGCCAATATGATTACGGGGATTACGACAACCTTCCTGACAGCTAAAAAAGGCAAATCTGGCAAAAATATCGCTGTTCTGGAAATCGATGAAGCCAGCCTGTCTCGGATTTGTGATTATATCAAGCCTAGCCTCTTCGTCTTTACCAATATTTTCCGTGACCAAATGGACCGCTATGGGGAGATCTACACGACCTACCAGATGATTTTAGATGCTGCAGCTAAAGTACCTGAAGCAACTGTGCTGATGAATGGTGACAGCCCTCTCTTTAACTCGGTCAGCCTGAAAAATCCTGTCCGCTATTATGGATTTGACACGGAGAAAAGCCAACCTAAGCTAGCACACTACAATACCGAGGGTATCCTCTGTCCTAAGTGCGAGCATATCCTCAAGTACGAGCTCAATACTTATGCCAATCTCGGAGCTTACATCTGTGAGGACTGCGGCTTCAAGCGTCCTAAGCTAGACTACACCCTGACCGCTCTCAAAGCACTTGAGCATAATCGCTCTGCCTTTACCATTGATGGTCAAGACTATCAGATTAATATCGGTGGTCTCTACAATATCTACAATGCCTTGGCAGCTGTGTCAGTTGCTCAGTTCTTCGGAGTTGAGCCGGCTACCATCAAGGCTGGCTTTGACAAGAGCCGGGCTGTCTTTGGCCGTCAGGAAACTTTCAAAATCGGCGATAAGGAATGTACCTTGGTCTTGATCAAAAATCCGGTCGGAGCCACCCAAGCCTTGGAAATGATTGAGCTGGCACCTTTTGATTTTAGCCTATCTGTCCTGCTCAATGCCAACTATGCGGACGGTATTGATACTAGCTGGATCTGGGATGCTGATTTTGAGAAAATTCTAGAAATGAATATTCCTCAGGTCATTGCAGGTGGTGTGCGCCACTCAGAGATTGCTCGTCGACTGCGCGTGACAGGCTATCCAGCAGATCAGATTACCGAAGTCAAAGATTTGGAAGCAGTCTTTAAGTTGATTGAAGAGCAAGAAACCAAACACGCCTATATCCTAGCTACTTATACCGCCATGCTGGAATTCCGCGAGTTGCTAGCAGAGCGACAAGTAATCAGAAAGGAGATGAACTAATGGTTTATAGATCCCTCGTTTCTCCTGAAAACCAGGATTATCACTATGACTTAAAAATTGCTCATCTCTACGGCGACCTTATGAACACCTATGGCGACAATGGCAATGTCCTCATGCTCAAGTATGTAGCTGAAAAGCTAGGCGCTAGGGTTGAGGTTGATATCGTCTCCCTAGAGGATGACTTTGATAAAGATAGCTATGACATCGTCTTCTTTGGCGGAGGTCAAGACTATGAGCAAACGATCGTGGCTCGTGACTTGCCAGCTAAAAAGGATGCTTTGGAAAATTTCATCAATGACAACGGCGTTGTACTCGCTATCTGTGGCGGTTTCCAACTTTTAGGCCAATACTATATCGAAGCGTCTGGACGTCGAATCGAAGGTCTGGGTATCATGGGACATTATACCCTCAATCAAGTCAAGAATCGCTATATTGGTGACATCAAGATTCATAACGAAGAATTTAACGAGACCTACTATGGTTTTGAAAACCACCAAGGACGAACCTTCCTCTCTGACGATGAGAAACCTCTGGGCAAGGTCGTCTATGGAAATGGCAACAACCAAGAGGACGGCAACGAAGGCGTTCATTATAAGAATGTCTTCGGCTCCTACTTCCATGGCCCTATCTTGTCCCGCAACGCAAACTTAGCTTATCGTCTCGTGACCACTGCTCTGAAAAACAAGTATGGCTCTAACATTGAATTAGCAGCTTATGAAGATATCCTAGCCCAAGAAACTCAAGAAGAATATGGCGATATCAAGAGCAAGGCTGAATTTGAATAATTAGGAGATCGTTATGAAAGAAAAATTACACTATATCCTGCTATTGATTACCATCCTATTGGTTGCCAGCATTTCCTTAGCAAATATGCAGAGCGTCAATGTTAGCTTTATCCTTTTCAGCTTTAAACTTCCCTTAATCATTTTGATTTTGGTCTCTGTCCTCCTAGGCTCTGTCACGACCTTTCTCATCAGCATGTCTAAAAACTTCTCGCTGAAAAAAGAGCTTAAGAAAACCAAAGAAAGTCTTAAAACATCTCAAAAAGAAAACTAGGTTGGAATTTCCAGCCTAGTTTTTTGCTACTTCGTTTCAATAAAACCAAATTTGTTTAAGGGAGAGACGCGAAATTCTACACTGCCCTTAATTTGATCTTTTTTGATCAGACCAAACTCACGGCTATCTTTCGTGTTTTCTCGTCGATCATTTAAGATTAAAAAAGAATTTTTAGGGATGGTATCAGAAGTCGCTCCTTTTAAGTCAACAATAGAAAAATCGTGGGTATAATAGCCCGTGCTGGCAGCCGAAGCCAGATATTTCTCTCGCATCTTTTCGATATATTGCTCTGATTGCACCTGATCGTTCAGATACAGCAAGTTATCCATATAGGTCACCTTGTCATTTTCCATAGCAATGACACGGCCGACATACTCTTTTCCATCAACCTCATAGAGAGCAAATTCCCCACGAGCAAGCTTGGCTGTCTTATCCGCCAAGACCAAATCATTTTCCGCTAAGAAAGAATTGGCATCTTGCTTGGTGATACGATAAGGTGTATAGACAAACAAGCGTAATCCCACCAGAATGGCAATAAATACCGTCACAATAATAATATTTCTCAGTAAATCTCTCTTTAACATCTCTCTCCCCTGTCCTTTTATTCTATTATATCATTTTTCATGGGATTAGACAAAACACTGAGATGAGAGAGGATTACGTTTAACAAAATTGTAAAAAATGAAAAGGCAAAGCCTATTGAGGAGCTCCCTCAATCGAATTTGCCTTTTTTATTTTAATCTTCTTTAGCCACGCGTGATTTGTTAGCAATATCAGCAAGGATAGCTTGAACAAATTCATCAACTGAAACAGTTTGTGTTTCTTTTTGTCCATAGCGACGAACGTTGACTGTTCCGTCTTCCATTTCCTTGTCTCCAACGATCAATTGGTAAGGAATCTTGCTGGTTTGTGAAGCACGAATCTTGAACTGCATTTTTTCGTTGCGTTCATCGACATCTGCACGGACACCACGGTCACGGAGTTTCTTAGCCACTTCCCATGCATAGTCCACGTGTTTTTCGTTAGATACTGGGATGAGGGTCACTTGATGTGGTGCAAGCCATGTTGGGAAGGCACCCTTGTAGTTCTCAATCAAGATAGCTGTGAAGCGCTCCATGGTTGAAATAACCCCACGGTGGATCATGACTGGACGGTGTTCTTCCCCGTCAGCCCCAATGTATTTAAGGTCGAAGCGTTCTGGAAGCAAGAAGTCAAGCTGGATAGTCGAAAGGGTTTCTTCTTTTCCGAGAGCAGTCTTAACCTGGATATCCAATTTTGGTCCGTAGAAGGCTGCTTCACCTTCAGCTTCAAAATAGTCTACGCCCATTTCATCAAGCGCTGCACGAAGCATTGTTTGGGCATTTTCCCACATCTCATCGTTGTCAAAGTACTTGTGAGTATCTTGGGGGTCACGAAGAGAGAGACGGAAGCGGTATTCAGTCAAGTTGAAATCTTCATAAACATCGATAATCAACTGAAGGGCACGTTGGAATTCTTCTTGGATTTGTTCAGGAGTAACAAAGAGGTGACCGTCATTAAGAGACATTTCACGCACACGTTGAAGGCCAGTGAGGGCACCAGATTTTTCGTAACGGTGCATCATCCCAATTTCAGCGATACGGATTGGTAATTCGCGGTATGAGTGAACATGGTGTTTGTAGACTTGGATGTGGTGTGGGCAGTTCATTGGACGAAGGACAAATTCTTCCCCGTCCCCCATGTCCATGGTTGGGAACATGTCTTCTTGGTAATGATCCCAGTGACCAGAAGTCTTGTAAAGCTCTACAGAAGCAAGTGGTGGAGTGTAAACGTGTTGATAGCCAGAAGCCAACTCTTTGTCGACAATGTAGCGTTCCAATTCACGACGAATAGTCGCACCATTTGGCAACCAGAATGGAAGTCCTTGACCCACTTCTTGTGAAATCATGAAGAGGTCAAGCTCTTTACCAAGTTTACGGTGGTCACGTTCTTTGGCTTCTTCACGCATTTGAAGGTAGGTCTTCAAGTCTTTCTTGTCAAACCAAGCTGTACCGTAGATCCGTTGCATCATAGCGTTATCGCTATTTCCACGCCAGTAAGCACCAGCTACATGGAGCAGGTGGAAGATTTGGATGCGACCAGTTGAAGGAACGTGAGGTCCACGGCAAAGGTCTACGTATTCACCCTGACGATAGATAGTCAAACCGCCTTCGTCCTCAGAGTGTTCTTCAATCAATTCCAACTTGTAAGGGTCGTTCTTGAAGATTTCACGTGCTTCGTCCTTGGTAACTTCCTCGCGAATAGATGGGAAGTTTTCTTTAACGATTTTCTTCATTTCTTCTTCGATACGAGGAAGGTCTTCGTTAGAGATTTGACCAGCTTCATTGTCAGTATCGTAGTAGAAACCATCTTCGATAGCTGGACCGACACCCAAATGAATGTCTGGGAAGAGGCGACGAGCTGCTTGAGCAAACAAGTGAGCCGCTGAGTGACGCAAGATTGGAAGAGCATCTTCGTGATCAGGTGTCACGATTTCGATGCTTCCATCTTCAGTGATAGCACGAGTCGTGTCGATGAGTTTGCCGTTGAATTTACCAGCAAGAGCTTTTTTAGCTAGGGAATTACTGATAGATTGGGCAATGTCAAAAGTTGTAACGCCAGCTTCGAATTCACGAACAGCGCCATCTGGGAAAGTAATCTTAATCATGGTTTTCTCCTTAAAATTTTATCATATTTTTATAACTGAGTTTTGAAGAACTGGGAAACCAGCTATCAACAAAGAATGATAACAATCAATTTCATTTTAGCTTTTTCATTCTAAAAATAAAGAAAAGCGTAGAAATAAATAGATAGCCTACCAAAGAAAGAATGAGAGACAAATATTCCTCCTGAGTCATCTCACCTCTCATGTATATTCTTATCGGATAACTTTTGATTGCATTGACCAAATAGATACCAGCTGTCAAACTTAAAAGATATCCTGTTATAATGAGTTTCTTGTTGTTGAAAAACATTAAGATACCAAGAAAGGGGGCAAGAAATGGCAAGAGAGGAATGAGTAGAAAAAATGAAAAGACGACAATATTTTCCGTTCCCCATAGGCTAAGAGTTTTCATTAGCCAAACATAGACTAATAGGAAGGTACAAGCCATCATCCAAGATAAATATTTCTTCAAATCTATCACCTCATTCAGCTCTTGGCTAAATTCATTTTAACTTTGTCGTAACTATTCTCCATATAAAAAAACGACATCCTCGAAAGGACGTCGCAACGTGGTTCCACCTTCATTTATGCAAGTCAAAAAGACCTACACCTCTGATTGGCTCTAACGTAGCCACCGTTTTATGTTTTCATAAAAGCCAGTAGAGTAGTCCCAAATGCATCCTCTACGCGATTTCCAGCTCCACGCGCTCTCTAAAAGATTTCCTGCAGGTGATATGTCTCTAAAAATTATTATAGCACGATTGAAAAAATTTGCAAGAACTTTTATTGGTTTTCAGCTCTGCTATTTTTCCTAGTAAATCTATAAATCACATGCCCCAAGCCATTTCCAGCTAGTGAGAAAAGGAAATAGGCGGCATGATAAAGAGGAATCCACTCCCCAAAGGTGAAAATAGTCAAGAAAAATAAGAGGGCAACTAAGAAAGAAAAGCGCAAAGAAAATCCATAAAAAGCTGCATAGAGCAAGGATACCAACAAGGTTGCCAGAGGAGAGTAGATGAGAACATTTCCAACCACTAGCTCCTTACTTAAGATGGCATCCATAGGCACATACCGTAACAGTATATAAAAGACAAAATAGAAAAAGAAAAGGGGGAGCAAAAAGAAAATTTCTTTTTTATGGACTTTCATAAGAGCACCTCCGTTCATTAGGCCTTATGAGAAAGTTTATTCCCAATATTTCCGAATATTCTTTATCTGCTTCTTAGAGGCTTTTATCATCCTAGTTGAGCTGTTGACCGGCAATGACATGATTTTTCCTGGCAAATAGACAATGGTCTTGGCTAAGCGTTTAGCAACCGTTTCTTCTGGATTGAGATCATTATGAAAATCCTTACTAATAGTCAAATCCAAATAGAATTCATAGATTCGGCGACCAAAATTCTCAGCTGAAATCTCGTATAATTTATCGGCTAGCTTTTTCTCGTCCATATCTGGTGTTGCCAAAATGGCCTCCAAAATAGCTCCTGCTAAATCTCGACTTTCATAATAAAGCGTACCAAAGGTTTTATCGCTGATTACATTATCCAGATAGGGATTGCCATGGGCGATGATGGGCGTACCGCTGGCTAGACTTTCCAGATAAGTCAGCCCCTGCGTCTCGCTGGTTGAGGCTGAGATAAAGAAATCTGCCGCCTTATAGTAGAGGGCCGTATCACTCGGCGCAATCATCCCTGTAAAAATGACTGAATCCTCAATATGAAGCTGGGCTACCAAGGCTTTTAAGTCCTCAGCATAAGGCCCATCTCCGACAATGACCAACTTCACCTTGGCATTTTCTTCCAAAACCATTGGCAGTGCTTCAACAATCGCTTGGATATTTTTCTCATAGGAAATTCTTGATAAACTGAGCAGCATGACTTCATCTTCTGCTATTCCCAGCTTAAAACGTAGTTTCTTGATGTCTTCCCGTGAGAGTTCTGGGCGGTCAAATTTGGCCAAGTCGATTCCTGTTGGGATAACCCGTTTTTCCGCCTTGATTTTGTAGCCGACTAAAAGGTCGTAGACAATCTCAGAAGGACAAATGACACCATCCAAATCGCTCATGAAACCACGCACGATATACTTAACCATACTCGGACGAATTACCATGCCCTTGGCAAGATAGTGCACATAGTCCTCATACTGGGTATGGTAGGTGTGAACCACTGGAATCCGCAGTTCCTTGGCAATCCAGATGCCCAAAAGGCCCAGCGAAAACTCTGTCTGAGTATGGATGATATCCAGCTGGTACTGGCGGGCAATTTCTAAGGCATTGGAAAAACCACGATAAGCTACACGCCGATCCTTAAAAGCGAAGAAAGGCACGCTGGGAATACGGATAATCTGCCAATCTTCATAGCGGTTGACATCCTTATCCGTCGTAGTAAAAATAAAGACTGTGTGACCTAGTTTCTCTAGCTCAGTCTTGAGGGTGCGAATGCTCGTCGCCACCCCGGAAACCTGAGGAAAATAGGTATCTGTAAAAAGACCAATCCGCATATCACATCTCCAAAACTGTTTGGTAAGCCTTGACCAACTGCAGTGCTACATCATCGATAGAGCGACTCTCCGCAACACGATAGCCTGCTTCACGTTTATCAACTTTTCCGTCAAGAACCTTACGAAGCGATTCGACAAACTCATCTACATTATGACAAAGCTCCGCCGAATCTTCATCAATCCAGCCATTATAAACAGGAATATCACGCAGGACCACGTGTTGCCCGCTGGCTAGTGCTTCTAAGACCACAATCCCTTCAGTCTCTTCATAAGACGGGAAAAAGAAGGCATCGCTGCCTGACATGGCTCCTTGGAAGACTGCACCTTTGAAATAACCCGGAAATTCTACGTTTTCAGGATGATTATAGAGGACAAGATCTCGAATTTTGCGCGGAATAAGCCAGAGATTGATAGAACCGAGCCAGATAAAGCGGACATCTGGCATTCTGCGAGCCACTTCGACAAAGTCCTCAATTCCTTTTCTTCTGAAATAAAGGCCTGCACAGATTACGACTTTCTGTCCCTCTGCAATCTGAAAATGTTTTTTGAAGACTTCTTCCTTACGTTCATCTTTCTTGTATTTCGACAGGTCAATGCCGTTTGAGACAGCCATAATGGGCGTCGTCACGCCGTAGGATTCAATCAATTTTTTCGAATACTCAGACGGAGTAATGATAAAGTCCGCCATCTTATACATGTGCGCTAAATATTTGCCAAACAAGGGCGCAAAAAGATTAGAACCAATAAAAGAATTTTCAAAGTCTTCTTTGGTCGAATGTCCGTGCATGATCACTTTTTTGCCTCCCCGCTTAGCCGCGTGAAGAAGAAGCAAACTACGAGGTCCGTAAGTATTGATGTGCACGACATCATAATCTCCTAAAACATCTGTTGTATAAGGAATTCCTGCCAGATCCAGTGCATGCATTTGATGCTGCAAAGCACGGCCAATGCCTGATTTTTCTAAAACAGACTTTCCTTCTAGATATAGTAATACTTTCATATCTTCTATTATACCCAAAAGAAGTAAAAAAAGGAAACGCCAAGGGAAGATTGGCAGTTAAATAATGCAGTCAACCTTCCCACAAACATTTCCCGTAGTAATATCCTTTCTTGCTAGAACTCTAATTATTCCCCAAGCAGGCTAGTCCACCTTGACCACCTGCAGCTCAGCTCCTCCTAGTAGAATCAAATACTTATCTACTTGGCTAAGACCATAGGAACGGCTGAGTGCTTCAGCATAGAGATCCAGCTGAGCTCGGTAGCGCTCTACCAACTCTGTCGACTCATGATAGCGATCAGTCTTATAGTCAAAGAGGACAATGCGATCATCAAAGAGCAGGTAGCCGTCTAAGATTCCCCTAACAACAAAGTTTTGACCACTGGCCGGATCCTGCTTGAGCATGGCAAAAGGGGCTTCACGATGGAGATGATTGACCTCCTGCTGAATTAGCTGACCTAGTTCTGTAGCGAAAAAGGCTTCAATCTTAGCCAAGTCAATCTCTTTCTTAACTGCCGCATCTGACTGAACCTGAGTCAAGGCTTGACGAATGCTAGTCTTAGTAATAGGTCGATCCAGCGGAATCCTTTGCATGAGTTCATGAACAGCAGAGCCGATTTGAGCTCCCGTGACTTGCTTCTTCTTGCCAAAATCAGGCAGTTCAAAAGTCAGCTGAGTCTGATGGCTTCGAGGCGCATCCATAATGTCCAGCCCTTCTGAGTCCATAACCGGCCCATAGAACTTCTTGATTTGACTGGGTGTACGGACACTAGGCAATTCAATAGCCGCTTGATAAAGACTGTTGAGCCGATCTACATTCTCCAAGATATCCAGAGCTCGGCGGATATCTTCTGACTGACGGTTGCCCGTCAAATCATCTACTGGAATAGGATCAGCCTGCTCCACTACGCCAATCTGCTCGTCTGTCAGCTCCTGATCAGTTACAAAACGGGTTTGATAAGCTAGATTTTCCTTTTCAAACACTGACTGAATAGCATAGAGCCAATCCTGAAAATTGGTCAACTGGCTACGAAGGCTGCTGGATAAGCGACCATTTTGGCTGCTTCCCCACTTGCGCTCTTGGAGCTTAGCTTGATTGCCCTTGCCGACCAGATAGAGCTTGGTTTCAGCCCGCGTCATGGCCACATAGAGCAGACGCATCTGCTCAGACAAGCTAGCCAGCTTGAGTTCTTCGGCATTCTGCTGATAGGGTAGGGTTTCCATGGAAATGCGGATCTGCTTGGGCGCATGAGGATCCTGAGCCTCAACATACACATCAGCCACATATTTGATTCCGATGCCTTTTTGTCGGCTGAGGATAATTGCAGAGCTGCTATCCTGACGATTGAAGGCCTTGTCCATATTGAGTAGAAAGACATATTTGAACTCCAGCCCCTTACTCTTATGGATGGTCATTAGCTGGACAGCATTTTTCGGAGCAGCCAGAGGGACACTAGCCAAATCATGCTCATTTTTCAAAATCCGGTCAATCATGCTGATAAAGCGAGATAGCCCCTTGAAACTCGACTTTTCATAGTCGTTGGCCCGCAAGGACAGGGCGTAGAGATTGGCCTGACGCTGTTCGCCGTTGGGCAGAGCCCCCACCATATCATAGTAAAAACGATCCTGATAAATCTTCCAGATTAAATTATAGAGAGAATGGGTCTTGGAATAGCTGCGCCAGTCATCCAGCGTTTCCTGGAAATGTTGCAGTTTCTTGCGCAATTCATCATGGATGAGCTGAGGTTCCAGACCTTGATCAGCCAGAGCATTCCTCAGCTTTTCGTAGAGATTTTCCATAGACTTGGTACTGGAGGCTTGCAAGGCTAGCCGAGCCAATTCGTCCTCATTAAAGTCAAACATCGGCGACTTTAGGAGAGCAGTCAGGGCATAGTCATTGAGAGGATTGTTAATGGTCCGCAAGGTATCCAGCATCACCATAACCTCTACCGACTGGAGGTAGTTGGTCTCGCCATCATCAGGCACAATCGGGATATGATGCCGATCAAACTCTGCCAAAATCAGATCATTGCGGGTCCGCGAAGCTGTCAGTAAGGTCATGTCCTTGAAATCCACTCCTTCTTGATTATGGAGGCGGATAATTTCCTTGATTACCAAGGCTACTTCACCAGCTGAGATACTAGGTAGACCTTGATCAGAATCCTCTTCTTCGCTATCAGCGCTACCATCATAAATCAGGAACTCCGCCTGATTGGCTGGATTCGGCTCCCGTTTGGCTGGATTTCCTGCCACCAAGTAGTGGGTCTCATTGTAGTCAATCTCGCCGATTTCCTCGTCCATGAGTCGTTTAAAGACATCATTGGTCGCTTCCAGCACCTCGATGTGACTGCGGAAATTTTCCTTGAGGATAATCAGCTTGCCCTGACTAGGATCGGCCTGATAGAGTTTAAATTTATCGTTAAAAATTTGCGGATCGGCCTGACGGAATCGATAGATGGATTGCTTAATATCGCCAACCATAAAGCGATTATTTCCTCGAGCCAGCAATTCCAACATCCGCTCCTGAGTATGGTTGGTGTCTTGGTACTCATCGACCATGACCTCATGGTACTTATCCTGATAATAACGCCGCACTTCTGGATAATTTTCTAAAATCTCAATTGCAAAATGACTGATGTCGCCAAATTCAAAAGCATTTTCCGCTACCTTGCGTTCCAAATAAGCTTGCGAGAAATCTCGGACAAAATCGCGTAACAAATCCAGTAGAGGAAGAGCTTCCGATTGATGCTGCTCCATAAAGTTCAGATGGTAGAGGCGGACATCCAGCTCTTTAATTCGCTCTATCAAGGGCTTACGGGCTTCATTATAGGCTTGGGCTATCTCTTTTTTGAGCTCGTCTGCATTTTTACCAACTCGGGCAGTAAAAGCCTGATGGTTAGAGGTCTTGGCTAATTCTAAAAAGCGCTGAATCAGGTCTAGCAACTGCTCCGATCCAGTCTGCTCTGTCAGCTCAGCCAAGATATCTAAGGCTGCCTGAACATTTTCCTGATACTTAGCCCCAGCAAAGGCTTGGCCTTCATGAGCTAGATGGCTCTGGAAAAAATCTTCCAAATCCAGCAAAGACTGCCTAGCTCCAGATAGTATTCGCTCCCGCTCTGCTCCAAAATCACTGGTTTCATAACCTAGAAGAAAGGTTTCCTCCAACCATTTCCGCGGATTGCTGGTAGACTGGAGAAAACTATAAATACTATAAATCTGCTGGCGAAAACCAGAAATGTCCTTGCGCTTACCAATAAAATTTTTGACCAAGCGACTGAACAATTCCTGTTGATCACTCTCATAGTAGGTATCGAAAAGCTGGTCAAAGACTTCATTTTGCATAATGAGCTGCTCACTGGTCGACTGTAAAATCCGAAAATGCGGTGCCAGCTCCAGCAAGTAGCCGTACTTATTGACTACTTTCTGGGTAAAAGCGTCCATGGTACCAATATCCGCATTGGCAATCTCAGCCAACTGCTGAGCCAGATGCTGGCGGAGTTCCTGATCGGAAGTCTCCTTGAGTACCAGACTCAGCTCCTTCTCCAGCCGCTCCTTGAGCTCACCTGCCGCCTTGACAGTAAAGGTGGAGATGAAGAGTTGGCTGACCTCTACACCCCTGAGAATCTGGTCAATGATCCGTTGAACCATAACATAGGTCTTACCAGAGCCAGCAGAAGCCGAAACGAGAATATTCTGTCCAGAGGAGTAGATTGCTTGGATCTGCTCTGGTGTACACTTTTGTGGCTTGTCAGAGGCAGCTTCCTCAGCCTGCTTGACTAGGATATCCTGCTCGTTTAAAAAGGGAATCCATCTCATTTATCTAACTCCTCCTTGATTTTTTCTAACCAGGCTTGACGCAGCTTTTCGCCTGTTGGTCGTTTATCGTATTGATCCAGGTTTAACTTGGTCAGCTGTCTAGCCTGCCCCAGATGGAGATTAGCCTCAAAGCCTGTAATGGCCTTAAACTGGTCCACGTAAGGGGCAATACTGCGCCCATTTTCTGTATACGGATTGATGGCAAAACAGCCAGCTAAAATGCCTTCTGCTGCTTGCTGATAGAGGAAAGCATTATAAGCCAGAATCACTTCCAATTCTTCCTTAGTCAGCAAATTAACCTTGCTTTTCTCATAGTTAGGGCCCAAGTCCTTGGCCTTGTCAGCCAGAAAGAGTCCTTTGTAGACCTGACTTTTCATGACCTGTTTCACAGCTTCGTCCAGTGCCTTGGTGTCCTTGATGCTAGCTAGAGGCTCTGTCATCTGTAGGTACATGGCGCCGAAAATTCCCTTGTCTTCTTGGTATTCTGGCATTTCTCGGATAGCTGCTAGGTAGGTCGGCAGCTGAGAATTAAGCCCATTAAAGAACTTCTCAAAGCTGAATTTGGTATCGCCAGACTTGTAATCCACGACTCCCAGACTCCCCGTCTCCGTCAAACGATCAATACGGTCCACCTTGCCGCTCACCTGAAGAGCTCTGCCATTGTCCAAAAGCAAGAAAGGCCGTTCATCCCGACCAAAGTCAGTCTCCTTATCGATGACCTCCAGCCCATCCGACTGAGCCAAGATACGGCCAGTAGCCCGAGCCGTGTCCAATAGCAAACGGCGGGCAAACTGGGTCTCGCCATTTTCTCCATAGATAGACTCAAACTCATCCTCCCAGCTAGTCTCCTCCATGGCCCGCTGCAAGCGAGTGTCGAAATCCTGCTCCAGCTGCTCCTGCATAACCTTTTCAAAGATTCTGTGGAGGAAAATCCCGTGACTGCGCGCATCCGGCTGAATGGTCCACTCCTCCTGCAACCGCAAGACATACTTAAGGAAATAGGCATACTGGTTTTTAAAATATTCATTGAGGGCAGAAGCTGATAGTTTCAAAGGCTGCTCTGAAGGATACAGAGCCTGAAGGGTTTCCGACTTGAGAGTCTCCGTCTTCAACTCCTTGCTGATCTGGGGAATGGAAATCCCTTCAGCTGCCAACTTCTTACGCAAGACTCGAATTGCCACCGCCCAAAAAGTCTGCTCCTCCGGTGTCCATTCGCGGTCAATATCCTCCTGATAGAGGTCAATCACGCGCGCCAATAGAGCCCAATAAGTCCCAATATCGTCGCTGCTAGCCTGTGGTTTCTTGCTGATGATAGGTAGGGAAATAGGCACTATTTCCAGCTCTGTCAGATAGGAAGACATGGCATCTTCTACTTCATTGATTAAGACAGGGGCAGACAAAACCAAATCTTCTGTCGCTGAATTAAGCAAGGATAGCGCTGCAAAGCGATTTTTCTTGAGATTTTCACTGCTGGATATCTGCAACTCAGCCTCATCCCCAGTTGCTTGGTTTAATTTCTGTCGTTCTTCGTCACTGAGCAGACTTTTATTTTGAGCTAACTTGGGCAAGCGCTCCTGCGTCAGCCCGATGGCATAGACATAAGGCGCTGCCATGGGTTCAATCAAATCGTAAGACTGAACCGTCACCACATCCACTGTCGCTGGTACAACTCGGTACTTGGCCAGAAGCATACCAGACAGAATCAGAGCCAGAAAATCATCCATCCTCAGCTTGCTACCATCAAACACCTGAGCAAGCTGCTCTAAGACATGGCAAAAGGTCTTCCAGACCTCCTCCTGACGCTCTACTTCCTGCTGGCTTGCACCTTCCAGCAGACCAGTCAGATTGGCATCTAGGCGAACTTCTTTTATAAAATTGGTAAATTTAGTCAAGAGACCAGCCGCTGTCTGACTGCGTGATTTGAAAAAGTCTAACAAAGGCGTGATAAGGCTGCGACGCATGACATTGAGCCGCTTCAGGTCAAATTTCTCCTGACGGTTAATGGTAAAATCCCTCCCCAGCTTGGCTGCCCCTTTAATTTCCGCAAAGCGAAGGTACTGTTCAAAGTTATCCAGCTCCTCCTGACTCAAGCCGCCATACAGGCCGGTTTTTAGAAGATTGAGCAAGTATTCTGTCTGAAAATTATAACGTTTCAAGCGCTCCAGTGACTCTAAAAATTGGACTAAAGGATGCTGGGACATGGGCTCAGACCGCCCTAAATAAAAGGGAATTTGATACTGGTCAAAAATGGTCTTCAGCTGGAGTTGATAGGCCTCCACATCACCCAAAAGCAGCCGGATATCCTTGTAGCGGGCGCCATCATGGAGCCGCTGACGAATGGACTTGGCCACATACTCTAGTTCTTCTTTTTGATTACGAACCGACCAAATCTCTACATGAGAGCGATCCTGCCCAGTCAATTCCACATGGGTTTCAGAAAAATCATAGCGACTCTCTAAAATCTTGGAAATCTTGCCAAAGGCATCATCCGACTGAGTCGGATCTCCCGCTAGATACACTGGCTTGACCTGATAAGTTTGAGCCAGCTTGAGCAAAAAGTCCACGCTGGCCTGATAAAGATTGCCCTCACGAAAGGCTGTCCGGTAGGCTTTTTGACTAGCATAAACGCCAATAATAATCTCCACTCCCTTGCGATGCAGCAAATCTACTAGATACTCTTCTTCTGCTGAGAAGCGAGTAAAGCCATCGATAACCAGCGCAAGATTAGCCAATTCACCATCCAGATCGCCGGCTAGAATATGCTGAGCGAAGATTGTGAGTTTAGAAGTCGCATCATAATTTCCCGCCTGAAGAGCAAGCGAAAAGGCCGAGAAAATCTTGAGCAAATCCTCGCGCTTCTCTGGCTCTTCTAGATGATTCAAATCCGCAAAAGTCATCTGAGCCGTCTGAAGCTCATGATAAAGTTCTAGTAGTTGCTGGATAAATTGTGCATCCTTCTTAATCCGCCCATAAACTTTGAGTTCTCGATCATCCATTTCCGATAAAATCCGATAAAATAGCATACCTAGACCAATGTCGTCCAAGGGCTGTCCATCTTGAACATCATTAAGGACAAAATAGCGAGCCATCTGAGCAAAACGGGTCACCGTAATAGCAAAGGAAGCCTGATTTTCCAATGCCTCCAAAACTGCTCGCTCCTTTTCAAAAGAAAGGGAGTTGGGCGCTATATAAAAGACCCGCTTGCCGGCCGCTGCTAAGTCCTGAGCTTGCTTAGCCAAATGCGCCGTCAAAGGACTGCGGATATCCGTATAAAGTAATTTCATACCGTCTCTTTTCAACAACAAAATATAAAAACATTATATCATGTTTGCGAGAAAAAGGCTTTGTCTAAAAGAAAAAGCCCCGCCGAAGCGAGACTTTTCGTGTCTGATTTTATAATTGTTATCTGGGAACGAAATCGAATTAAGCTTCGATTTCAGTAACCATACCTGAACCAACAGTACGTCCACCTTCACGGATAGAGAAAGTAGTACCTTGTTCAACGGCGATTGGGTGGATCAACTCAACGTCGATAGTTACGTTATCACCAGGCATTACCATTTCAGTACCTGCTGGAAGTTCGATTGAACCTGTAACGTCAGTTGTACGGAAGTAGAACTGTGGACGGTAGTTGTTGAAGAATGGAGTGTGACGTCCACCTTCTTCTTTAGTAAGGATGTAAACTTCACCCTTGAATTTAGTGTGTGGGTTGATTGAACCTGGTTTAGCGATAACTTGACCACGTTCGATTTCATCACGTTGGATACCACGAAGAAGTACACCTACGTTGTCCCCTGCAAGACCTTCGTCAAGCTGTTTACGGAACATTTCAACACCAGTAACAACTGCTTTTTGGATTTCTTCTTTGATACCAACGATTTCGATTTCATCGTTGACACGAACAGTACCACGGTCGATACGTCCTGAAGCAACTGTACCACGACCAGTGATTGAGAATACGTCTTCGACTGGAAGAAGAAGAGGTTTGTCAGTATCACGTTCTGGTTCTGGGATGTACTCATCAACAGTGTTCATCAATTCCATGATGATGTCTTCGTACTTAGTATCACCTTCAAGAGCTTTAAGAGCTGAACCTTGGATAACTGGAAGATCGTCACCTGGGAAGTCGTATTCTGACAAGAGGTCACGGATTTCCATTTCAACCAATTCAAGCAATTCTTCATCATCAACCAAGTCGATCTTGTTCATGAAGACGATAAGGTGTTTAACACCAACCTGACGTGAAAGAAGGATGTGCTCACGAGTTTGTGGCATTGGTCCGTCAGTTGAAGCTACTACAAGGATAGCTCCGTCCATTTGAGCGGCACCAGTGATCATGTTTTTAACGTAGTCCGCGTGTCCTGGAGCGTCGATGTGAGCGTAGTGACGTTTTTCAGTTTCGTACTCAACGTGCGCAGTGTTGATAGTGATACCGCGTTCGCGTTCTTCTGGAGCAGCATCGATAGACGCATAGTCTTTTGGTTGGTTAACTGATGAAGGCAAGCGACGTGCCAATACAGTTGTGATAGCTGCTGTCAAAGTAGTTTTACCGTGGTCAACGTGTCCGATAGTACCAATGTTAACGTGTGGTTTACTACGATCGTATTTTTCTTTTGCCATTTGAGTAAAAGCCTCCAATAAAATATATTTTATAGATAGACAGTAGGCAATACAGTCTAACTTTCCTTACTATTTTATCAAATTTTACTGAAAATGCAAGCCTTTTACACATTTTTTGTCAATTATTCCTTATCTAGCTTATAGTAAGGCTGATTGGGAACGGAAGCACCGATACTCGAAGCATAAATCCACTCTTTTCCTTCTAATTGAGTGAAATTTTCAGCTTTTCCTGTCAGGATGACACCGGAGAAAGTCAATTGATCCCGATTTTCTGCTTCACGAATATCTAGCTGACCAAATTTCTTGAGATAGGACTCCACATCATTGTACGTGTTGTACCCACTAACACTTGGGAAAAGATTTTTATCTGCCTTTTTCAGATAATCCAAGAAAGTCTGCTGCTCTTTCTTAGCCTCTTTTGCCTTCTTTCTAACATCTGAATCATAAGTAAAGAGAAGACCAGCGTTAGCTCCGTAAGTCGTCTTAGGATCAGTGCGCAATGCCCCAGTATTGTCAACATCTTCTGACTTACTGCCAATCCAGTACCAGTTGATTTTGAGATTGTTCGGTATCATCTGCTGGATTTCCTTATAGGTATAAGCTTTATCAAAAGTCAAAGCTACTTCCACCAATTGATTCGGCATTTCTTTGACAGAAGCAAGTTCTTGAGGGATTCGCTTTGTATCTATTGTTCCTTTAGCATTAATATTGTAGAAGACCGGATATTTTTGACGCAGGGTTCGCGTATAGGTTCCTGAGAGAGACAAATAAGTCCCTTCCGCAGTCGGATCTCTAAAAGCACCTATGAGTGAATAGTTCCCCTCATAGGAAGGATAAGCCACCTTCACTCCATCTAAATCTTTGAAACGATCAGAATGTAAGGTTCCTGAAAACAAAGAATTTTGAGTGTAGTAAAGACTGTCATAGTCAACATTAGGGTAGGCGATTTCCGACATAACTTCGTACTCTTTCTGCAAATTTCGACCATTACTAGAGGCTAATTCTATCAATCCCTTTCCTAGTAAAAGCAATAAAGCTAAGGAGACAAGACTACTGATGGCAACTGTCTTCCAAAGTCGTTTTCTTTTACTTTTCTTCGCTAAAATTTCAAATGTTTCCATTTTTATATCCTTTCTTTTCCAATTTATGGCGGAGCTTAATTCGGCTACGCATGAGTTGCACTTTCACTTTACTTACAGAATACGACATAATTTGAGCGATTTCCTTTACTGTAAAATTTTGGAAATAATAAAGATCTAATAGCATTGCTTCCTTGGTAGGGAGCTCTTCTATCATCGTCCTTAACAGCTCATAATGGTCGTTTTCAAATGGTTGAATCACATCTTGTTTAAAAAATTCCTTTTGCAAAATTTCTAGATAATGCTGATCGCGCCTATAGCGATCGATATAGCAGCGGATGGAAACCCGATACATCCAAGCTCGCATCTTCTCTGCTGGGATGACCAGATCAGTCTCTAACATTTTGACAAAAACATCCTGCACCACATCTTCTGCTTCGGCCTTAGAAGCTCCTGACTTTTGCAAGTAGAAGACAATCTCTCGGGCAAAGCCAATCAAGATGTTTTCGTATTCATCCAGTTTGATAATCTCACCTCCCCACAACTTCCCCTAAAATCTCTCATTATTTGCACTTCTTTAAAAAGAATAACAAAAAAGCCTTTCTAATCCAAAGCTCACAGCTGCTACTTCTCATTTGAAACTGCTTTTCTATTCTTCCCCCTTTCTACTAGTATAACGAATAGAAAGTCATTTTGGTTACAAAAGTTTAAAAGACGACAAAGAAACCCCAGATAGATTGAAACTATCTAGGGTTAATATCTTATAGATTTTATTGAGAGATTGACTCTGAGTTAGTGATTTGTTCAAAAGCAGTTCCCAGAGCCTGTTCTGCAGTTTCAGCTTGAGACTGATGAGCTTCCACTGAATGGACTGATTCAGCTGGTTCTGAAACTGAGGCTGAGAATGCTGATTGAGTTGACTCTTGAGTTTGGGCTTGGCTAGCAGCAAACGGTTGAGTTGGCTGGTTCACTTGATTCTGACCAAAAGGTTGCTGAGGCTGACCAAATTCTGGATTCTGAACGGGTGCTTGTTGCTGAGCAAATGGTTGGTCTTGGTGAACAGGCTGACTAAACTGTTGGTTTTGAGCTGGCTGTTGAACTTGACCAAATTGTTGGTTTTGTGTCGGCTGTTGTTGTCCTTGGAATCCAGGCTGAGCAAACTGTTGGTTTTGAACTGGTTGTTGAGCTTGACCAAATTGCTGACCTTGGAAGCCTTGTTGACCATAAGGAGCCCCATTAACTGGCTGAGCTGGTTTGCTAGCTTGGCAAAGCAAGACAATCAGAGCAATAGCACATGGCAGAGAAACCAAAGCAGCTAAAATATTCAAAACTGGAATGAGAGAAGCTATTGTTGGTCCTACTCCCAGAAAAATAAATGACCAGTGGAAGCCAGCGTCGCGAAGACGACGAACTGTGATAGCAAGATAGGGAACGATCGTTGCAAGCCAATAGATGGTAAGCAAGAACATGATGAACACAGCTAAACCAGCGCCAGCCATAGCTCCAGATAAATCAGGTTCATAATCGTACAATCCCGCATAATAAATTTCACTAAAAAGTGGAATGAGGAAGCCGAAAAAGGCAATCAACGAAAATGGTAGAGAAATCAAAAAATTACATAGGACAACCCACCAGAAATCTGAACGGCTTGAACGACCACTAAAGTCTGCATAACGAGTCCAAAATTTTTTATAAGCAGAAAACATAGAAATCTCCTCTAAATTTTTATTAACAGGATTCATTGTATCATAATTTTAGCTCGAAATCAAGGTAAGTTAATCCTGGCTCACTCTCAGAGAAAGGAAACAGGGGTTACTTTACCGTTTCAATTTCCCATGAACCCCAGCCGCTGAAGCGAATGGCTCCTTGTTCATCTGTACGAAAAATCTGTGTCTGAATGTTCTCAAATCTGTCCAGAGTTTCCTGATGAGGATGCTTGTAGCGGTTATTCTTACCGGCAGAAATGAGGGCAATTTTGGGCTGAAGCTGATGTAAAAATTCTGGGCTGGAGGAGCCCTTAGAACCGTGGTGTCCTGCTTTTAAGACATCCACCTTGAGTTGCGGAAAACGCCGCATCAAGGTAGCTTCGCCTTTCTCCTCTAAGTCTCCCGTAAACAAAAAGCTGGTTCCAAAAAATTGCCCATACAAGACGACAGAGTCGTCATTACTGCCGTCACCCGTCTCCTCAGGATAGAGAACTTGCAAAGCTCCATCAAAAATTGGAAGGCTATCTCCTACTTCTACCGCATGAACTCCCGTCTGCATCCGCTCCAATTTCTCCACAAAATCCGACTGGGTCAAACTTCCCTTAGATACATAAATTTCCTTTATAGAGAAATGCTTGGCCACCTCCAACATATCACCCATGTGATCGGCATCTGTGTGGGTCAAAACCAGTACATCCAAGCGACTCACTCCCCGACTTTTCAGATAGGGAATCAAGGTCTTTTCTGCATTTGTCGAAGCAGTCCTCTTCTGCCATGCTTCTTTTTTGCCAATCTCCACTCGACCACCCACATCAATCAGAACAGATTTCCCCCGCCAATCGCGCAAAAATATACTATCTCCCTGCCCAATATCAATGACTGTAATTTCATTTTGTAGAGGATGTTTAGTAAGAAAAAATAGCAGAGCAAGAGTCAAACTAAGTAAGGTCACAACTTTCTTCTGCCTATGAAAATCATAGAGCAAGCCAAGAGTAATAAGCAGGCCTAGCATCATCCAGATAGATGGCTGACCAAAAACCACTGGTCGAGAAGAAATAGAGGCCGTCCAACGGATTAGCCCTTCCAACAGTTCAAATAAGACATTGACCTGAGTGATTTTCAAAAGAGGTGATAGGGCAAAAATAAAGGTCAGGGCTGGAAGCATAAAAAGATCAAAAACAACTGAGAATAGAAAGGTCAGCAGAATAGACCAAGGCTGAAACTCTGAAAAATAGAAAATCAGAATCGGTAGAATGCCCAGTGAAATGGTCAGACTTTCTGCCAGCACCTTTCTCATAGGAGGTAATGCTTCAAAATCCATGATAGAGATGACAAAAGCATATGAACAGGAAAGAACGCCACCCGTCGTCAAGAGAAAATTTGGCATGAAAATGGCTAGGAGCATGATCGTTAAAGCAAAGTTATCCAGCTTAGTCACACCAAACTGCGAGAGCAGCTTTTGTACTAAACTCCTCACGACCGACACTGAAAAGCCCGTCAAACCCGCATAGATAAAGGAAAAGGGTAGTTGTATCCAATCGACGGTTTCTCTTTTCAAACCAGATTTGAGGAGAATCCTGCGAAAACCGTCCATGAAATAGCCGACCTGCATCCCAGATAGGGCAAAGAGGTGGATAATTCCCAGACTGGAATAAAGTTCATTCATCTCGGCAAAATCTGTATCCAAATCACCAAACAAGAGTCCAGTCATATAGTGGCTCATGGGACTAGGAAAATTTTCCTTGATATAAACCAGGGCCTTTCTCCGCCAAACCGACAGCCAGTCCCAAGGATTAAAACTGCTAAAATGCTGGCTGGACTTGATTTGATTGATTTTCAAAATCCTGTAAATCCCCTGCGTTTTTAGATAAACCCGATAGTCAAAACCTGAAAAATTGCGTTGGTCTTCTGCTAAACTAAGTTCTCCATCAATCTTCACAAGGAGTTGATCGCTCAGCTTTTGAAAAGTGATTTTTTCCTTTTCTGACTGGATTTTATAAAAGGCCTGATAGGTTCGACCATTGGAATAACCACGAAAAGAAAGCGAGTCGCCATTGACTTTAATTGTATCTGGCTTGATCACAATGGTAGAAATGATTTTCGGTTCATCTTGAAAGGCTTGATTAGCCACTTCTCTCCGAAATAGGAAAAATCCTGCAAAGAGACTCAAGAACACCAAAACAAGTAGACTATTTCTGGTCGGATAAAGCCAAAAGAGTCGAACAAGGAGGACTGCCAAACCTAGATAAGCTGGCAGACTACTAGTGTAAATCGCAAAGTAGGCCAGCACCAGCAAAAGACAGAAATAGATTGGTTTGATAGGAAATTTATTTATCCACTGTGACATAGTCTTTTAATTTTTCTAAGGTTTTTGCACCGATTCCTGAAACATTTTTCAGCTCATCTACTGACTTAAACTTGCCATTGGCTTCCCGATAAGCGATGATATCTTGCGCTTTCTTTTGACCGATGCCTGAAACTGTCTGAAGTTCAGCTTCGGTCGCCGTATTGAGATTGACCAAGCCAGACTTCCCTTTTGCCGTTTCTCCATTTCCAGCGGGCGTCTGACTAGCTTGCGTCACATCTGCTCCTTCCTCACCGACTTTAGCTACATAGACAACTGCCTCATCTGTTAATTTTTGAGCCTGGTTAATGGATTTTGACTCGGCATCTGGCAATAGGCCACCTGCTTTTTGTAGGGCATCATGCACACGCGCTCCTGCCTGCAACTGATAAACTCCTGGATTTTTGACAGCTCCTTTGACATCAACGGTGACTTCTTTCTCAGATTCCTCTGAATCCATATCTTTTTCTGAATCGATTTTTTCTTGATTCGCACTTCTTTTTTCTGCATTAGTTTCAGATGAAGCTGATGTAACCACTTCCTGAGCCAGTGCACTGACCTGATTCTGTGGCTGAGCGTTGCCCTTCAGCAAGAAAAAGCCAGCCAAGACGACTCCTATCAAAGAAAGTCCAACAAAAATCTTGTATTCCTTTAATTTTTCAACTATTTCTTCAAACATAATTTTTCTCCTTTATCTTTATATTCGTAAAAGAAAAGGGAAAATATAAAAATCTGAAACAAAGTTCCAAATATAAATAAGAAAAACTAAAACAGCCTTTAGATAAAAATCTAAAAGCTGTTAGCATTATTTTCTATGCTTATCTGGATCCCAGACAAAGCTTGCAAGGAAACTAAAAATGAAGGTCAAAATACCAATCAAAGCTGCTGGAATAAAGGCAATTGCTCGTAAAATCCGCCAGAAGATATTTGGTTTTTTACCTGTCTGGTAGGGCGCTACTTCTGCATCCAAGCGGTCAAACTCTGCCTGAATCCGACGAGCCACTTCCTCAACTCCCTCATCATTCATCTTTTTGATATCAGAAATATCAATTGGATTGCCGAAGTTCATGTCCACGCGCTCCCCAGCTGCCAAGCCTTTGAGGCTCATGGGACCAGCATAGACAACCGGCATGATCCGAACCTTAGCCATCTTAGCAATCACTGCCACTCCTCCCTTGACATCCGTAGAATGACGGCTGCCGCTCGGGAACATAATCAGAGAACGATTGCTCTTTTTCAGCATATTGACAGGGTATTTGATCGCTGACGGACCAGGATTTTCCCGGTCAATAGGAAAGGCACCACACATGCGAATCCACCAGCCGAACACGCGATTTTCAAAGAGCTGTTTCTTAGCCATGAAAATAAACTGCTTGGGCTTGGTCGCAAAAGCCATGTAAACTGGATCCCACCATGTTCTGTGAGGAGCCACTAAGATGTAGTTTTCATCTTGTGAAGGAATCTTCTCTTTATTATGGTAATGGGCATTGCCATTCAAAGCCCAGAGAATAAAAATCACTAGACCTCGCAAATAAGTATAAAACATAAACTCTCCTTATTTCAAACTGTGATTGTACTTGAAATTTGTTACATCCTTTCTCATTATACCCTATCCCATTATAGTCTGCAATATTTTTCCAAACTTTGGCTGTAACAGCTGATTCTGATAGCTATTTCTATAAAAAAATGGTATCATTATTTTCATGAATAAGAAAGAATTAATCGGTTTAAACCAAACCCAAGTAGATGAAAAGATTTCGCAGGGCTTGACCAACGATTTTACAAGTGACACCAGTACTAGTAACTGGCAAATCGTTAAGCGGAATGTTTTCACCCTTTTTAATGCCCTTAACTTTGTGATTGCTCTGGCCTTGGTCTCTGTCCAAGCCTGGAGCAATCTGGTCTTCTTCGCAGTTATCAGCTTTAATGCTGTCACCGGTATTATCACGGAACTGCGGGCCAAGCACATGATTGACAAGCTCAATCTAGTCAGCCGAGAGCTAGTCACAGTCATCCGCGACGGCCAGGAAGTCAAAATTCAGCCAGAAGAAATTGTACTGGGTGACCTAATCAAGCTGTCAGCTGGTGAGCAAATTCCCAGTGATGCCCGTGTGGTAGAGGGGGTTGCCGAGGCCAATGAAGCCATGCTGACAGGGGAGAGCGACTTGGTTCTCAAGGAAGAAGGCGCTGAGCTGCTGTCTGGTAGCTTTCTGGCTAGTGGTCAGATTTATGCTGAGGTACACCATGTCGGTGCAGACAACTATGCCAACAAGCTCATGACTGAGGCTAAAACACTCAAGCCTATCAACTCGCGCATTCTATACAATCTTGCGAAAATTTCCCGCTTTACTGGAAAAATCATCATTCCTTTCGGATTGGCTCTCTTCTTTGAAGCCCTGATGATAAAGGGACTGCCTGTCAAGAACTCTGTCATTACCAGCTCGACAGCCCTTTTGGGTATGCTGCCAAAGGGAATCGCCCTGCTGACAGTCACGTCACTTCTGACAGCTGTCATCAAGCTAGGTATGCGCAAGGTTCTTGTTCAGGAAATGTATTCTGTTGAAACACTGGCTCGGGTGGATACTCTCTGTCTGGACAAGACCGGGACAATTACCCAAGGTAAGATGACTGTTGAAGCCTTGCATAGCCTGTCAGATAAGTTTTCTAATGAGACAGTCGGTCAAATCTTAGCAGCCTACATCCAAACCAGCGAGGATAATAACCCAACCGCCCAGGCTATCCGCAAGGGCTACGGCCATCTGGACCATGCCTATACTAGCGACAATGTCATCCCATTTTCTAGTGACCGAAAATGGGGCGCTATGCATTTATCCAGTGTCGGAACTATCTTTTTGGGAGCACCTGAAATGCTGCTGGACAGCAATCCTGCAGCGGTTGGAGAGGCTCAAAAACGAGGATCGCGGGTTTTGGTACTGGCTCACAGCGACCAAGTGCTAGACAAACACAGTATCCAACTGCCTGAAGATATGACCGCTTTAGCTGTTCTGGAAATCACTGATCCTATTCGTGAGGGAGCGGCTGAGACACTGGACTATCTGCGTTCTCAGGATGTTGATCTGAAAATCATCTCTGGTGACAATCCTGTGACCGTTTCGCATATCGCGAGCCAGGCTGGATTTGCCAACTACGACAGCTACATCGACTGCTCTAAAATCAGCGACCAAGAACTAGTTGAGCAAGCAGAAGAAACAGCCATCTTCGGTCGTGTTTCTCCTCATCAGAAGAAGCTGCTCATCCAGACTCTTAAGGCTGCTGGTCGGACAACAGCCATGACCGGAGATGGTGTTAATGATATCTTGGCCTTGCGCGAAGCAGACTGCTCCATCGTCATGGCGGAGGGCGACCCCGCAACTCGGCAGATTGCCAACTTGGTCCTTCTTAACTCCGACTTTAACGATGTCCCTGAGATTCTTTTTGAAGGTCGCCGGGTCGTTAACAATATCGGCCGGATTGCTCCGATTTTCTTCATCAAGACCATTTATTCTTTCATCCTGGCTATCATCTGTATTGCCAGTATCCTGCTAGGAAAACCGGAATACCTCTTGATTTTCCCATTCATCCCGATTCAAATCACCTTGATTGACCAGTTTGTCGAAGGTTTCCCACCCTTTGTCCTCACTTTTGAGCGCAATATTAAGCCGGTTGAA
The DNA here is from genome assembly GCF_030272855.1 of Streptococcus sp. SC1. NCBI lineage: Bacteria > Bacillati > Bacillota > Bacilli > Lactobacillales > Streptococcaceae > Streptococcus > Streptococcus sp. SC1. The sequence continues at coordinate 405,393 of NZ_JAQCMU010000002.1, forward strand.
AAGCACTTCCTCAAACGCTCCCTGCAGCTAGCTCTGCCAAGTTCCCTCATGATTATCTTCAGTGTGCTATTTGTCCGTATCTGGGGCAGCAGCCATGGCTGGAGCGACATTGAAATGGCCACTCTGACCTACTACTTACTAGGCAGCATCAGCTTCCTGTCCGTCATCCGGGCCTGCCTACCACTCAACCTCTGGCGCGCTCTTCTGATCATTTTTTCAGTCGCAGGCTTCTATCTATCCGCCTTTGTTCTGCAACACCTTTTGGAAATTGCAACGCTGACAGCCGCAACCTTGCCAGTCTATCTGATTCTCATGGTTTTCTTTATCGGAATTTTCATCGCTTGTACTATCAAGCAAAAATATGAATTCAACTAATATTCGCACCTGACTGTTTCTGTCAGGTGTTTTTTCCTATAAAATTTCTCTTTCTTCTTTGGAATAGCACTTAATCATGCTATAATGTTGGTATGACAGAAGCAAAATTAAAAGACGGAGAAAGAATCAACCAACTCTTTTCCACTGATATAAAAATCATTCAAAATAGCGAGGTTTTTAGCTATTCAGTCGATAGTGTCCTGCTTTCTCGCTTTCCAAACTTACCCAAACGAGGGCTCATCGTCGATCTCTGCGCTGGAAACGGGGCTGTTGGTCTCTTTGCTAGCACACGGACTCGGGCCCAGATTCTAGCGGTGGAAATTCAGGAACGTTTGGCCGATATGGCCCAGCGTTCCATTGAATTAAATCACCTTACTCAACAGATGCAGGTCATCCATGACGACTTGAAAAATCTAGGCGCCCATATACCTGGCAGTAAGGTTGACATCATTCTCTGCAATCCTCCCTATTTCAAGGTAGATGAACATTCCAATCTTAACGGCAGTGAGCATTATCTGCTAGCGCGTCACGAAGTTGCTACGAATTTAGAAGAAATTTGCACGATTGCCCAGCGAGTTCTCAAGTCCAATGGTCGCTTAGCAATGGTTCACCGTCCTGACCGATTTTTGGATATTTTAGAAACTATGAAAAACCATAATCTAGCGCCCAAGCGCATCCAGTTTGTCTATCCCAAGCAGGGGAGAGAAGCCAATATGCTCTTAATTGAGGCTATTAAAGATGGTTCACCAGACGGCCTGAAAATCCTCCCGCCCCTCTTTATACACGAGCAAGACGGCAGCTATACACCAGAAATTCAAGAGATTTACTATGGAAAATAAAGCCTATATGTATGTCCTTAAATGCGGAGACGGCACCCTCTACACAGGCTATACCACCGATGTAGAAGCTCGCCTCAAAACACATCAGGCTGGAAAAGGAGCCAAGTACACTCGCGCCCGATTGCCCGTCACACTCATCTATCAAGAGGAACATCCCGACAAATCTGCAGCCATGTCGGCTGAAGCCCTCTTCAAAAAGAAGAAACGAGCTGAAAAACTAGCTTTTATAGAAGAAAAACGTAGTAAGTCCTGAAACTTACTACGTTTTTTGAGTTCTACATTCAAGATTAAATTAGATGCGTTTTTTCCATGAAGTCGCTGTTGTTTGAAGAACCTTGTTGAGTTCATCAATGTTCTCAAATCCAGTTGTGCGAAGCCATTCACGAGCTGCCGCCTCACCGTCTTTGATGTAAGCTTCAACTGATCCAGCCCATGTTGCACGGCCACAAAGAACACCATTGAAATTCGCGCCTGATTCATGGGCAAAGACAAGTGTTTCTTGGAAGAGTCTAGCTGATACACCTGCACTCAAGTAGATATATGGCAAGTTAGTCGCTTCATCTTGCTCTTTGAAGAAGGCTGCTGCTTCTTCGCGTGTATGCACAATTTCACCATCGCCAAAGCCTTCAACGTATTTGACGTTGACTGGAACTTCCACTTTCAAGACATCGATGTTGAAACGTGGGTCTGAGAAGACCTTCATGGCACCGATAACCTTGTGTGGTTTTACTTTAGCGTATTCTGCAGAACCTGCGTCAGCGATTTTTTCATCGTAAGCCAAGATTTCAAGGAAGAATGGAATGTCCTCTGCCACACACTCTGAACCAATGCGTTCGATGTAGGCTTGTTTTTGTTGGTTGAGTTCGTCAGAGCTATCTACATCGTAGTAAAGCAAGAATTTGACAGCGTCAGCGCCTTGTTCTTTGATGCGTTTGGCAGACCAAACATCCAAGCAGTCAGGCAAGCGCTTGGTGCTAGTTGTGTCGTAGCCTGTTTTTTCATAAGCAAGGAGAAGACCAGCATTGGCATCAAGCGCTTTTGTAGCTGGAAGTCCATACTCAGGGTCGAGAAGCATAGAGGATGCGTATTTGGTCAATTCATCTGCAACCAAGACCTTGAGTTCTTCCATTTGAGCGACTGTTGGCTCTTCTGTTTGGTATTGAGCCATGAGGCGTTTCAAAGCGCCACGTTGGTCAAAGGCAAGGGCTGAGATGATTCCATTTTCATCTGAAAGTTTTTCTAAGCGTGCACGTTTTTGTTCTGTTAAAGCCATTTTATACCTCTTTTACTATTAATTGATCATATAGAGCTTGATAGTTAGCCATATTGACATGACCTGTCATCTTTTCTTGAGCATTGAGCATACCAAGGACATTTGCCTTGATGAGGAGTTCTGCATCCGATTCCTTATGAAGAAGTCCTGATGAAATCCCTGCTACAGTAGAATCTCCAGATCCGACAGGATTAACTACCTGAATTCTTGGAATATCTACCTTGTAGAAAGTATCCCCATGTTTTGCAAAAGCACCATTTGCACCAAGTGAAACGATAATCCACTCAATCCCTGCAAATAGAGGCTCTTGAAGAACTTCTTTTAATTCATCCAAATCCTCAGAAACTTCTTTCCCAAGAAGCTGAGACAATTCTTCGTTATTTGGTTTGATGACTGTTGGTTTATGTGGTGATTCAAGAACCGCCTGAAGTGCTGCACCAGAGCAGTCCAAAACAACAGGCTTGCCAGCTTGATTAGCAAGTTCTACCAAGCTTGCATAGTAGTCAACTGGAAGACCTGCTGGCAGACTACCAGAGATAGCCACTACTGCCACAGTGTCAAGGAGATTCTCGAAATGAGCCAAAAAATCTTGACCTTCTTGTTCCAGAACTTCAGGCCCTTTCTCAAGAATTTCTGTTTGGTTGTCTCCGTGTAGGATAGCGATACAGTTACGTGTTTCTCCTTGAATCGAGAAGAAACGTTTCGTTACTTTATCATCGATATGCTCTACTAAAAACTCACCAAGTTTGCCCCCAACTAAACCTGTAGCAGCAACAGAATCACCAAATTCTGAAAGAACTCGTGTAACATTGAGACCTTTACCACCAGCTGTCTTGGTCACATCCACCACACGGTTGACAGTGTCAATTTTCAATTCATCCAAAGGATAAGAAATATCAATGGATGGATTCATTGTGACTGTTAAAATCATGCGTCACCTCTTAGTCGTGGTACTCACCGCGATCCCATTTTTCAAGGAATTCTGTAAAGAAGTTTGCATCTGCTTGATGAGCATTGTGACTTTCAACGTGCTCAATTTTAGCAATTAATTTTTTGTTTTCTTCAGATGGTTTGTATTCAGCATTGATGAAAGCTTCAATGATATCGCACATAAGCAATTCGCCAGTGATTTTACCACCAAAACCAATAACGTTGGCGTTCAATTGTTCTTTTGCGTAAAGAGCTGTTGTCATATCACGAACCAAGGCAGAACGAACTCCTGGAACTTTATTTACAGCGTTGTTGATACCAACACCAGTACCACAGATACATACCCCAAGATCAGCTTGACCGCTAGTTACAGCCTCACCAACTTTTTTACCAAAGATTGGGTAGTGAGTACGTGTGTGGTCATATGTACCAAAGTCGATGACTTCATATCCTTTTGATTTCAAAAATTCTGAAACCGCCATTTTTTCATCTGTTACGATGTGGTCACATCCAATTGCAATTCTCATTTTTATCTTACCTTTCTTACTGTAATCTAATTAGCACATTTTGTTCAACATATCAACCCGAATCTGGTGACGTCCGCCGTCGTATTTACCATTAACAAAACCTTTAGCAATATTTTTAGCCAATTCATCACCAACAAGTTGTGCACCCATAGTGATCATACGTGAGTTGTTGTGTCCACGAGTCATATAAGCTGAACGTTCATCTGAAACTTCTGCAGCAACCATTCCTTTGATTTTAGTTGCGACCATGAATGGACCAGCACCATAGGCATCAATCACGATACCAAGGTTTTGTTCTTCTTTGTTTAGTTCTGCAGCAACAGCAAGAGTCACATCGACAAAGTCTTGACCTTCAGCCGTAACATCCACAACGTGGAAGTTTTCTTTTTCCAAGAAGTCTTTCACAACTTCTTTCAATCTCAAACCTGCAGCATCTGCACCAATGATAATAGACATATTAAGTCCTCCTTTAATTTTCTATATAATGAACTAAAATGTTTTAAAACATTAAACGTTATTTGATTCACAAGTTTATAATATAACATTTCGTGTTCGTTGTCAACATTATATGTTTGTTTTTAAACATTTTTAAAATTTTTCTTTAAAAAATAGTAATATCAAATCCAATTTCTTCTTTTTCTCCTGCTGGGAGTAGACGGACATTTTTCTTGCTTTCTAAATAATCACCCTCTTCTAACGAGGTCGACAAACCTGACCAAGGTTCCAAGGCTATAAATGGCCCTTTGTTAATAGTTGACCAGATAATTAGATTTGGAAATTCTTGAAAATCTAAACGTAACCCTTTATCATGATTCCGAGAACGAAGAGCAACGGTCCGTGATTTTAGCTCATCAAGGGTCACTGCATCTTTATCAAAGATGGCATAGTCCAAATTTAGTTCTTTTTGATGATCTAGGAAACTTGTACGTTCCAGAAAGTTCAACATACCAGTTTCAGGATAAGAGAGAGGAACACTGCAGGTTTCTTCCTGTTCAAACTCCAAATAGTAATCCTCATAATTTTCATCATCAAATAAAGGGCAGTTAAATCCCGGATGACCTCCGATGAAGTACGGCATAGCGCCACTATCTCCAAGATTTTCTACGATATACTGGGTACGAAGCTTCTTACCAGTCAAGCTATAGCGAATTGATAGGCGGAAATGATAAGGATAGTTCTGAAACATTTCCTCTGTGTCCTCAATAGCAAAAGTTACACTCGTATCCGTTTGTTCTACTAATTCAAATTCTCTCTTGCGAACGAGACCATGCCGAGGAATGACTCCACTTGCTTCTTGACCATCTTTTAATGCATAGTGAGCAGTGTCATTACGCAAACTCCCACAAATGGGGAAAAGAACTGGAGCTTGACCACTCCAATAGTTTGCATCCCCCTGCCATAGGTATTCTACACCATCCTTATCCTTGATTGAAGAAAGCGCTCCTCCCAATTGCTTAAACTGCACTGTCAATTCATCATTTGCTAGCGTAATCACCATCCAAATCTCCTCTCTACTTCAGAGAAAAAGGCAGGCTTCTGACTTCTCTCTGCTTAGTATTCATCACATAGGAAAAGCTAGATTATCAACATTCCCATTTGGAAATGGACAATCTAGCTTCCCTAGTCTTACAATATTTAACAATAGTTAACGGATATTATTTCGCTTTTGCTGCATATTCTGCATTCCGTTTGATCATTTGCTTTCTGTACCAAGCAAAGATTCCAATATAAGCACCAAGGAAGACAATAGCACCAATGATAGCTTTAATATCACCTGTAGTAGTATTACCAATAGTCCAGCCCAAGAGTTTTTCGATTGGTCCTTCAAGTGTTGAATGAGTGATCAATTGAGACTGGCTAACTCCTTCAGGGAAGGCACCTACGCCTTTAGCAAGTTCTGTTGCAAACGGTGCAATCAGGGTACCTGAAAGAAGGAAGAGTGGTAACAAGAGTGTTCCAAAGACAATCATACGAAGCAATTTACCACGAGTAACAACCAGAAGGGCAGGTGTCACACCCATTGCGATGATACCAGCCAATGGCAAGATACCGTTCCCTACATTAGAAAGCAGAACTGCTTCAATCAACATGATTGGGGCAAGTACGTTAGCGCAGGCCCAGATTTCTGCACGACCAGCGATAAATGGCCAGTCAAGACCGATGTTGAATTTACGTCCTTGTAAACGTTTTGTTGCTACGTTAGTAATACCTTGTGAAAGTGGTTCCACGGCTGCGATAAACCATGATCCGATAAGTGAGAAGAGCTCCAAGCAGACACCGGCAGTCAAACCAAGAGACAACCATCCTTTAATAACCAATTGCCATGTGTTGCCATCTTCTACACCTGCTACTGGGTGCGGAGTTCCCATGATACCGATAACTACACCAAGAAGGAAACCGATGAAGAATTTAGATCCCCAGAAACCGATTTTCTTGTTCAAAGCGGCAGCATCAAAGTCATATTTGTCCAACCCAGGGAAGAACTTGTCAAAAATCTTATCCAAAACCATGATAACAGGGTTCATCATGTAGTTCATGTGAGTTGAAGTCATTGGTGATGAACTCGGTGCATTCAACAAATCATCAAAAGTTGGTTTCATCAAATCAGAGTTGATAATCTTCAAGACACCAACCAAGACAACTGCTAAAGTTGCAATCAAAAGTGATACAGCAGGACTTACATGGCTCTTATCTGCATACCATTTGATGAGCAAGCCAGTAATTGACAAGTGCCAAATATCAAAGATATCTACATCCAATGTATCTGTTTTCTTTATAGCTAACATCACAACATTGACAATGAGCATGATGAGCAAGAAGTACAGGGTCCATGGAGAACCCCAAGTGATGGTTGCAAGTGGTGCCCAACCAACGTCAGTGATGTTCAACTGGATACCCGTGTTTTCAACGAATTTAGCAAGTGAAGCTGAGAAAGCTCCGTTAAGCATACCGATGATGGCACCGATACCAGTAAGAGCGATGGCAAGTTTGATACCACCTTCAAGCGCTTTGGAGAATTTCACTCCAAAAAGTAAAGCCAATACTGTCAAGATGATCAGCATGATGATAGGACCACCCATATCTAAGATGGGTTTAAAAATCTTATTGGCTAGGTCAATAATGACATCCATAATAATTCCTCCCTTTTTTTGTTATATGAATGTTAACAAGATAAAGAATAGATTAACTTAGTCCGTGCTCTTTAATAGCTGCTTCAATATTGTCAAACACTGGAGCGCTCATTGCAGGAATACGGAACAAGATTGGTCCAGCTTCGATAACTGGGATTCCTGGTTCAAAACCAAGATCTGTTGCAGCGATTGGCGTGAAGATATCATAACCTTGCATTAGATCTTCATTGACATCCTTAACCATCACGGCATCACAATGTACATCATAACCGCGGTTTGACAACTCTTCCTCAAGAGCACTCTTGATTTGGTGACTTGAGTTTACCCCTGCTCCGCAGGCTGCTAAAATTTTAATCATAATAAAATCCTCCGATTTATTTATTTAATAACTTTTGAAATATATTGGAACAACTCTTCTTTTGAGTTCAAAGAAGCTAAACCAGCTAGATTTCCTTCACTAGTGAAGAAATCCATTAACTGTGCTAAGATATTGGTCTGGCTTGAGCTAGAGTTGTTGATAATAAAGAACAAGAGAGACACTTCAACGGTTTGCGTAGGAGAAATCATATTGTGGAAGGTTACAGGCTGATCTAGCTTAACAACTACCACGTTTTCAGTCAAATTATGTGCAATATCCGTATGAGGTATGGCAACATTCGGCAAGTCCTTGCCTAAAAATTCCATATCCAATCCAGTTGGAAACGCCTTTTCTCTTTCAAGTAAAGCGTTTCGATAAGAAGAAGTTACAATTTCTCTTTCTTCTAACAAATCAGCTACTTGATGAAAAAGATCTTCTTGATTTTCCGCATGTAAACAAAATACTAGATTTTCATCAAATAATTGGGCAAGCGCCATTTTATCATCTCTCCTTTTGTTTCTTTTTGTTCGTTTAATTAATTATATCATTATGTGATAGCGCTGTCAATAGTTTGTTTTGTTATTTTTTGTTTATTTGTCTAATAACTTAAATTTTTAATGTTCATATGAAGATGGGACATTTCGTCATTCTGCATGGCTGAAGAACAACACGAGTCATAAAAATATCCTTAGCAAGTCTAAGTTGATATACAAGAACTTTTCGTCCACTGTAAAATGCAATTATTCATCTGCAATAAGAAATAAAAGCTACGAAATTCGCAGCTTTCAGAATCTTAAATTAATATTCATGACAACGCGATCAAATCAGAGGACCTTGGTGTAAGAACTATATTTTGCTCTCACTTTCGGAGAGATATGGTCATCCGTTACAATCGCATCAATATTGTCCAAACGGTAAAAACTATAGAAAGAATAGCTATCAAATTTGCTATTATCTGCAACAATGTATTTTTCAATTGCATTGTTGAGAATAATGGCATTCCCATTCCCTTCTTCTTCATTGGCAGTCGTCACATTGTGACCGTCGATTCCGTTCACTCCAATAAAGGCCTTCGATACCTTGATTTCTCGTAAAAGTTTATTGGCAAACTGCCCCACAAAAGTCTGGGTCTTAACCCGATAGCGTCCTCCGATCAAAATCAAATCAAAATTAGGGTAATCCTTCAATTTTTCGAAAATAGGGAGGGAATTGGTTACAATACTGATATTTTTCCCCTCTAAATAATCGCCTATAAAATCCGTTGTAGTACCTGATCCGATAAAAACTGTATCTCCTTCAGCAATCAAATCAGCACATTTCTTAGCAATCAGCTTCTTTTCTTCGATATTTAACATCGTTTTTTCAGAATGCGAAGCTTCATTCAAGCTATCTTTCACCTTTTTATGAGCCCCACCATGCACCCGAATCAAAAGTCCTTGCTTCTCAAGATCAATCAAATCTCGCCGAATGGTCATATCTGTTACATTCAGCAATTCCTTCAGGTTCTTTACAGACACAACTCCCGTCTGGTCCAGCTCTTGTAAGATCACTTTATGACGACTTTCCTTCATGTACAATCCTCCTTGTTGTTGATGTCTAGAGACGCCTCATCAAAGTTTCCCCTTTGATTTCTTAGGTTCCTTGGACACCTCAAATCACTTTAATGTCCATGCACCATTGCTTATATCATTATACTACAATTTTTTCATATAAACAAAAAAATGTATACTTTTTTTCAAAAAAATAGATTATTGTTTGTTTATGCGTTTTCATTGTGCTATTTTCAAACAAATCTTGAAAGATATTCAAATTATTTTCAATAGAAAAATCCGATGTCAGCTGACATCGGATTTTCTGTTTATTTATCGCCTTTATTACGGATAACAAAGCCGGTTTTCTTTTCGCTGGAAGTGCGGTGTGGGCGTTTATTTCCTCTGCTTTCGAAGTCACGACTGTTCTTGTTTGACTTGCGTTTAAAGTCACGGCGGCCACCCTCTCGGTCTTCACGTCCGCCACGGCGATCACGGCCCTGGTCGCCTCGACGACCGTTGCCACGACCACTTTTACCTTTTCCACCAAAACCGCCACCAGATGCTTTAAATGGCAATGGTTTTTCACGGGCAATTTCTACTTCAGGAAGGGTATCTGGATCCTGTACCGTCAAGCTGAGGATATACATAGCCAGCTCTTCTGGGCTGAATTCTGCTGCCAGCTTGCGGGCATCCTTGCTAAATTTCTCAAAGTTAGAACGGATGCTTTCATCCGCAAAATCGCGTTCAATCTTCTTAAGGGCAACTCTTTTCTTAGCTTGGAAAGCTTCCTCTGCAGTCGCTGGCTTGAGGCCTTTCATACGCTTCTTGGTCAGATTTTCGATGATTTGCAGATAGCCCATTTCATTTGGCGCTACGAAAGTAATAGACTGACCTGACTTACCAGCACGACCAGTCCGACCAATCCGGTGAACATAGCTTTCTGGATCCTGCGGAATGTCGTAGTTGTAGACATGGGTCACACCAGAAATGTCCAATCCACGCGCAGCCACATCTGTCGCCACTAACACATCCAAATTGCCGTTTTTAAAGTCACGCAGAACGCGAAGGCGCTTGCCTTGATCCAAATCACCATGGATACCCTCTGCTCGGAAACCACGGATTTTCAGACCGCGAGTCAGCTCATCCACCCGGCGCTTGGTCCGACCAAAGACGATTGACAGCTCAGGCTGCTCCACGTCCATCAGGCGAGTCATGGTATCAAATTTTTCATTTTCTTTGACACGGATATAATACTGGTCTACCAGCTCCGTTGTCAATTCCTTGGCAGCAATCTTGACATGCTCAGGCTCCTTCATGAACTTGACACCGATGCGCTTGATAGCATCCGGCATGGTCGCTGAAAAGAGCAAGGTCTGACGCTCTTCTGGCACACGGGAAATGATAAACTCAATGTCTTCCAAAAAGCCCATGTTAAGCATTTCATCCGCTTCGTCCAAGATTAAGGTTTCAATCTGATTCAGCTTAAGCGCCTTGCGTTTGATCAAATCCAAAAGACGACCAGGTGTTCCTACGACGATATGAGCACCAGACTTGAGGGCCTTGATTTGCTTTTCGATGCTGGAGCCACCGTAGACAGAACGCACCTTGACACCCTTGCTGCGGCCAAAACGGAAAAGCTCTTCCTGACTCTGAACAGCCAATTCACGGGTTGGAGCGATAATCAAAGCCTGCACAGCAGGATTATCTGTATCAATCTTCTCCAGAGTTGGGAAGCCAAAGGCCGCTGTCTTTCCTGTCCCTGTCTGGGCCTGACCAATAACATCCTTACCTGCCATAGCAAGTGGAATGGTCTGCTCTTGAATAGGGCTTGCTTCTACAAAGCCAGCTTTTTCAATCTCTGCTAGTAATTCAGCAGATAAATGTAATTCATTAAATTTCAATGTTCTTCTTCTTTCTAAAGGCGGTGCGAAGCCACCTTATAAGGCTTTTGATACTCAACTATCGAAACATACCAAGCTCTTTTCCCTTGCTAAATCTCGATTTTTTGAGAGTATTCGCTCTTCTCTTCATAAATATGGTCTCTCAAGTCTAGGCACTAAAAAAGCGCCGACTCGGTCGCTAGTTCCCACTGAATAGAAAAACTGTATTTCTGCAACTAATCTAGTATACCACAAAAGCACCTAAAAAGATAGGACTTGGCTGTAAAATATTTTATTAGAGATTCTTTTGTAAAAAATGAAAACTTGAAAATCATTTTCAAAAATAATATAATCTATAAAGAAGAAAGGAGACAGGTATGAATAAATTTTTACGAGTGACTTTCATTTTACTGATCTTAGCTATGCTGGGCGCAGCTATGATCCAGATTTTCCAGCCCCAGCTATTGGGCAATGAGTCCATCTACGGCCTAGCTCCCTACTGGCAGCGGGAAATAGGTTTCTGGAATCTGGCTATTCTGCCTTTAGTCATTGCCGCCAATATAAAGTATGATTGGTTCTATCTGCGTATGACCTTGCTAGCACTGATTCTGGGCGGGCTGGGCTTTGGCACCAACCATCTGCTAGGCTATCTGGAAAAGGCGAATCAAGCCAACCTACTGGGCTGGATTGAAAATTACCTACTCGTCTGCTGCTGGATCATCGGTTGGGTATTAGAATCTAGAAAAGAGAAAAAGTGATATAGAGAGTATCCATTATTAACCAATAATATAACGATAATACATAATTATCATCTTTACACTATTGGTTCTTTGACTCCTTATTAACTGTGGTCGATTGAAAAGTCAAAAATCTGGAGAGGATAATAAGGATCTTCTCTTTTTTGATATGCAAAATGTTAATATTCTTATTTTGAAGTTTTCATAATTACAAAATAAAAAAACTCTAGAACAAAAAATAAACCGATAGAATGGATCTATCGGTTTTTGCATACTATGAAATAAATTAACGTACTGTACGGATACGCATTGTGTTTGTACGAACAGCTTCGCCAAGTGGTACACCTGCAACGATAACGATATCGTCACCAGACTCAACAAGACCTGCTTCAACTGCTTTACGTTCAGCAATTTCGAACATATCATCAGTTGATGAAGGTGCTTCTGTCAACATTGGGATAACACCCCAGTTCAACATCAAGCCACGTTCTGTCAATTCATCGAATGTCAATGCCAAGATATCAGCATTTGGACGGTATTTAGAGATTAAACGAGCAGTGTGACCAGTCTTAGTCAAAGTAACAATCAATTTGATATTCATTGAGTTTGTAGCATCTTTAACAGCTGAAGCCATAACTTCTGTCTTAGAGTTACGTTCGAAAGTATCTGAGTTCAAACGTCCGTATTCGTTAAGAAGAGTTTGAGCGTTCTTATCGATTGTAGCCATTGTAGTTACTGACTCAAGTGGGTATTTACCGTTTGCAGACTCACCTGAAAGCATTGTAGCGTCAGTTCCATCGATAACAGCGTTAAATACGTCTGATACTTCTGAACGAGTTGCACGTGGTTTTTCAGTCATTGTTTCAAGCATGTTTGTTGCTGTGATAACAACTTTACCAGCTGCATTGACTTTAGTAATGATCATTTTTTGGTAAACTGGAACCATTTCGAATGGTACTTCGATACCCATGTCACCACGAGCGATCATGATACCGTCAGCAGCTTCAATGATTTCATCCAAGTTGTCGATACCTTGTTGGTTTTCGATTTTAGCGAACAATTGAACGTGTCCATTGCCAGTTTCTTCACAGATTGCACGAACTTCGTTAACGTCTTTTGCAGTACGTACAAATGAAATCGCGATGAAGTTGATTCCTTGCTCAAGACCGAAGCGGATATCGTCATTGTCACGCTCAGCAAGTGCTGGGAAAGGAATTTTAGTGTTAGGGATGTTTACACCTTTTTGTTTAGCGATAACACCGTCATTTTCAACTTCAACTACAAATCCACGGCTTGCATCATCTTTTTCTACAACGCGAAGACCAAGTTTACCATCGTCAACCAATACTTGGCGACCTACTTCAACGTCATCGTAGATATCAAGTCCACCAGCAACGTTCAAAGCAATCACATCGCGAGTTGATTTGATTCCTTGTTTTGTCGCAACGCGGATTTTTTCACCAGTTTTGTATGAGTACTCTTTTGCGTCACCTTCGAACAATTCTGTACGGATTTCCGGACCTTTAGTGTCAAGAAGGAAACCAACTTTTTTACCAGCGATTTCTTCCGCACGTTTAACAGTTGCCATACGCTCACCTTGTTCTTGGTGGTCACCGTGTGAGAAGTTGAAACGGAAAGTGTTTGCTCCTGCTTCAATCAATTTGGCAATATTTTGAGCTGAAGCTTCAACGTCCAGTTTTTCGCCCCAGTATCCGTCTTCACCGAATTTTTTACCGCCACGGATTTCTACCGCAGGACCTAAAGTTGCAACGATTTTTACGCGTTTGTTCATGATATTAAGAAACTCCTTCTACTATTTGGGGATTTCACCCCTGATTGACCAATTAAATATTAATGCTGCGATTGAGCTCTGCTAAGCCGATATCAGCTTTATGTGGATTGTTGACAACGATTTTGCCGTCTGCAGTCAGGCTAAAGAGTGCGCCTTCTTCAGCAGTTCCCAAGATTGGGCTTTCCACCATTTTTTCATTACGGATACCTACGGCAACACCACCGATACCTTCTTTAAGTAGTTTAACGGCATGCGCTCCCATACGAGAAGCCAATACACGGTCGCGAGCAGTTGGTGAACCACCACGTTGGATGTGACCAAGTTCAGTCACACGAAGATCGCTAGTATCACCAGCTTCTTTCAGCTTTTTACCAAACTCATCTGCTGACATAACACCTTCAGCAAGAACAATGATATTATGCTTCTTACCTTTTTCATAGCCACGTTTGATGCTGGCAACGATATCTTCAATCTTGAAGCCTTCTTCAGGAATGATAATTTCATCTGCACCTGTAGCAATACCTGCCCAAAGTGCAATATCACCAGCGTTACGTCCCATTACTTCAACAACGAAAGTACGACGGTGACTGGATGATGTATCACGGATCTTGTCGATCGCGTCCATTGCAGTTGTAACAGCAGTATCAAAACCGATAGTGAAATCTGTTCCGACAATGTCATTGTCAATAGTTCCAGGTACACCAACAGCTGGGAAGCCATGCTCTGTTAAGCGCATCGCACCATGGTAAGAACCATCTCCACCGATAACAACTACACCTTCAATACCGTGTTTCTTCAGTTGTTCGATTCCCTTTAATTGCCCTTCAAGTTTTGCAAACTCGGGGTAGCGCGCTGAATGAAGGAAAGTTCCTCCACGAGAAATAATGTCTCCAACTGAAGTCGCATCAAGTGGATAAATATCACCAGCAACCATTCCAGCGTAGCCGCCATAAATCCCATAAACTTCCATTCCTTCGGAAATTGCTTTACGAACAACTGCACGAATAGCAGCATTCATACCAGGGGCATCTCCACCACTGGTCAAAACAGCAATACGTTTCATTTCGTAATGTGCTCCTTTATCTTTTTAACATTCTTATAGATTATACCACAATCAGAATAAAAATTCTCTTATTTTCCTGATTTTTTACCGAAAAACCGTTTTCATGCTGTAATTTTCTAGTTCAGCTTGAAGTTGGTCTGATTTTTGAACTTGAAAGCCTGATGCAGGAACCGTTTTCTTGTCATTCTCATAGCGTAGCACCACGGGGATATCCCCTGGGTATCGCTGCAGGATCTCCGCAATCTGCCTGTCGTGACTAGTATCAGCTAATTGGATCCAAAAGCGTTCTGAGCTTGCTTTTTCCACCTCTGCTAGAACCATCTGTAGTCGGCCATCCCTCTCCTGAATTTTTCCAGTCAGATAGTAATAGCCTTTTTCTTGGATTAGTTGAGCAAAGCGGCGGTAAACCTCTGGAAATAAAGTGACATCTAACTTTTTCTTCGTATCTGTCACTTGCATAAAGGCCATGTTTTCACCATTTTTTGTGCGAATAACCTTGATAGACTGGACTTCTACTAGAATGGTCGCCTTACTATTATCGGCCAACTCTTCAATCCAGACAAAAGAACGATTGGCTTTCTTGGCTAGGCTAATGAGCGGGTGATCACTAAGGCCAATTCCAATCAAGGCTTGCTCCTGCTCAAACTTTTCTGCAGCAGTAAAATCCTCGGCATCCGTCCATGAATAGCTAGTATCAGCAAATAAACTCCCCAACTCATCTGCAAAGACAAAAAGATTCGGTAGATTGTGCAAAATCTTCTGGCGATTGGGCTCAAAAACATCAAAGAGCCCTAATTGCACCAAAGGACTTAAAAGTGGCAACTTATGATAACTCTGAGGCAGGCGTAAAATGAAATCTTCCACACTGCTAAAGGGATTTTTTTGACGCTCTTCTATGATCCAGAATGCAAAATCTCTTGGCAAGCCCTTGATATTTTTCAAACCAAGATAGATTTTCCGCTCCTGAAACTTATCTTTATAGGGAATGTTATGGATGGTCAAGGGAGCTAGCTCAAAGCCAAAGCCGAGTGCATCCGTGATATAGTCCGAGCTCGAGTAGTTGAGCTTAACATCAAAGAAGATGTCTGGATAATGAGCCTTGAAATAGGCCAGCTGAAAAGCTAGGGCTGAGTAAGCATAGGCATGACTGCGGTTGAAGCCATAACCAGCAAATTTCTCCATGACCGCAAAGACTTCCTTGGCTTTGGTCTCTGAGTGCCCTAGTTTGACGGCTCCCCTGACAAATTCTTCCTCCATTTTATGCATTTCAGCAGCATTTTTCTTACCCATCGCTCGCCGTAAAATATCGGCCTTCCCCAGACTAAAACCACCAAAACTCTGGGCGACCTGCATGACCTGCTCTTGGTAAAGCATGATGCCATAGGTTGGAGCCAAGATATCCTCCAAGCTCGGATCAATCATCTCCACGCGCTCGCGACCATGCTTGCGCTTGACAAAGTTATCAATATAGTCACTAGCTCCGGGACGATTGAGAGAGGTGGTAGCCACTACTTCTTCAAACTGGACGGGTTGGACTCTTTTCAAAAGACTGATGGCACCCGCTTGTTCAAACTGGAAAATACCCTTGGTATTACCCGCTGCAAAGAGGCGTAGAGTTTCCTCATCTTCCAGGTCAATACCAGCAATATCAATATCAACTCCGTATTTGTCTAGAGTCGCTTCTTTCATCCGCTGGACAAAGGTCAAATTGCGCAGGCCTAGAAAGTCCATCTTAAGCAGTCCATTACTTTCCACACCATGGGCATCGTACTGGGTGATATACATGTCTTCCCCGTATTTTAAGGGGATTTGATTGGTCAAATCATCGTCACTCATGACGACACCAGCAGCATGGATTGAGGTCTGACGTGGATTGCCTTCGATTTTCTTAGCAATTTCAAAGGCCTTCTGGTATTCTAGCTTGCTATTGATAATCTGACGAAAGGCTATATTTCGCTCATAAGCAGTGGTTAAATTATCTCGAAAACCGATTTTTTTGGTCATATTGGTCAGCTCGTACTCTGGCAAACCAAAGCGCTTAAAAACATCTCGGATGGCCTGCTTGGCTCCAAAGGTTGAATAGGTCACAATCTGAGCCGCATGCATGCTGCCATAGCGATCTCGGACATAGCGGATAAACTCTGGCCGATACACATCGGGAATATCAATATCAATATCGGGCATGGTATAGCGCTCTAGATTTAGGAAACGTTCAAACAGCAGGTTCTTTTCTACTGGATCAATGCCTGTAATTTCCAAAGCATAGGCTACTAAACTGCCAACTGCAGAGCCACGTCCCATCCCCATGTAATAACCTTGACTGCGGCCAAAGCGCAGCAAATCCCAGACAATGAGGAAATAATCATCAAAGCCCATCTGATGAATAACATCCAGCTCCTGATCCAGCCTTGCTTGATAGACTTCACCCGCAAGTCCTCGCTTGGCCAATCCCATCTCAGCCAATTCCCTCAGCTCTTCTACAGCAGGTCGCTCTGGATTGAAGCGCGGAAGCTTCAGCTCGGTATTGATTTCATAGTGGACATCAGCTATCAATTTCTCTAAGTTGTCCAAACTCTCTGGAAAGTTTTCAGCGAAAGCTTCCACTAAAGAGGCTGGCGCTAATAAAAATTCATGGCTCGACAGATGACCGACCTCCCGCAAGCTAATGTTATCCCGAATCGCCCTCAGCATTTGCAAGGTTTCTAAATCTCCTTGCTCAAAGTAGCGAACCGTATGCAAGGGCAGGACTGGCCTGCTTAATGCCTGCCTTGGCGTATCTGGAAAGACTCCAACATAAAAGTCTAAACCAAGATCTAGTTGATCCACGCCCTCAAAAATTGGCACAATCAGAGCCAGCCCTTTAAAAAGATGTTGAAAGTCTTCCCAATTTTGACGATTCATCATTTTCAGAGTCGAAATCTTCATCAAATTGCGATAGCCCTGACTATCCAAGGCTAGCAGTCTCAGATTGAGAGGATTTCCATCTTTATAGATTTCCATTTCCAGACCTAGCAAGGGCTGAAGTCCTGCCGCTTTTGCCTCCTCTAGGAAATGATAAGCCCCATAAAGATTGTCCACATCCATCATGCCCAAACTTTTGTAGCCCAAGTCCTTGGCCCGTTGAACATATTTTTTGATAGAGACTAAACTATCCATAAAACTATAAACAGTCTTGGTATCTAGTTGTGTAATCACAAAATTCTCCTTGATACAGCTACGATAAATGATGCCTACTGGTAAAAAGAAGACAGAAAAAATGCGTTTCCACTTCTTAATTTTTTCGTTTTACTGAAAATCTATCCCAAGCTCTAACTAGCCTATTTCTTCTTAACCTTCGTCAGTCAAGTAAGTAGAACAAGAACTAATTTCAGCATTCCTGCTTCTATTATACCTAAATTTCTGTAAAGAAGAAACTCAGAGTCTCTTATATTCGGCGACTGTGTTTAACCAAAATAAAAAAACGAGACAGAACTAAATTCTTTCAAAATTTAATTCTGTCCCATTCCGTATCAATTTATTATTTACGAGTTGATTTACGTTCATTGATCGTATGAGCTAGGAGAACTTCACGCTCTTCCAACTCTTCTTTATGCATGATCTTTGTCAGCATCCGCATACTAATCGCACCGATGTCATACAGAGGTTGTCCGATAGTAGACAGATTAGGGCGAGTAAAGCGAGCAATTTGCGAATCATCGCTAGTAATGATTTCAAAGTCTTCAGGAATACGAACACCTCGATCAGCCAAACCATTAAGCAAACCTGCTGCCAACTCATCTCCGGTCACAAAGGCCGCCGTAGCCTTTGAAGCAATCAGACGTTCAGCTAGATGATAACCATCATCGTAGCTATACTTAGACTCGAAGACTAAGCCTTCGCTGTACGAAATTTTCTTGCCTTTCAGAGCTTCTTTGTAGCCAGACAAGCGGATTTTACCATTGATATCATCTACCAAAGGACCGCTGACAAAAGCAATTTTCTTGTTGCGCTTAGCCAATAGTTCCACAGCATCAACGGTTGCCTGCTTATAATCAATATTGACACTTGGTAACTGATGTTCTACATCCACCGTGCCCGCTAGAACCACTGGTGTCCGTGAACGTGAAAATTCTGAGCGAATTTTCTCTGTCAGATGGTAGCCCATAAAAATAATACCATCTACTTGCTTAGAGAAAAGGGTATTAACAACCGAAACTTCCTTGTCATCATCTTCATCGCTGTTTGCCAGGACGATATTGTACTTATACATTTCGGCAATATCATCAATCCCTTTGGCTAAAGTAGAGAAGTAACTATTCGTGATATTAGGAATTACAACACCAACAGTGGTCGTCTTTTTGCTGGCCAAACCACGGGCAACTGCATTAGGACGATAGTCAAGACGTTCAATTACTTCTAGTACTTTCTTTCGTGTATTTTCTTTTACATTCTTGTTACCATTTACAACTCGGCTGACTGTCGCCATTGAAACTCCCGCTTCACGGGCGACATCATAAATGGTTACTGTGTCGTCTGTGTTCATATAGTTTCCTTTCTTTTGTTGAAAATATCGTTTTCATTTTTCTACACTTATCATTGTATCACTAATTGTAAACACTTTCAAGTATTTTAGCGCACAGATATGAAAACTTTTTCATTTTTTATTTACACGAATCGCAGGAAATGAGTTATGGACTCAAAATAGTTTAAACTCAAAAAAATCGGCTCAAAAGCCGATTTTTATTGATATCATTTAAAGCTGCCTGTGCATCAACCAGAATTTCGTAGCCCTGTCGCAATTCCATTGATGGTAATGTGGATCAAACGTTCTTGTTCTGGTGAAAGTTCTCCTCGGCGCTGACGCTTGATCAGCTCAAGCTGAATATAGTTCAAAACATTGAAATAAGGCATCCGATAGTTCAAGCTATCCTTGAGATAGGCATTTTCTGCTAAGAGCTCGTCATGGCCTTCAATCGCCAAGATAACATCCTTGGTCAGCTGCCATTCATCTAGGATTGTATTGAAAATATCGCGTACATTTTGGTCTTCACAAAGTTGCGCATATTCAAAAGCGATATTCATATTGGACTTGGACAGCACCATATCAACATTTGACAAGAGGGACTGGAAGAATGGCCATCTCTGATACATAAATTGAAGGAAGGCAAGATTCTTTTCAGGATCTTCATCGATAAATTCTTTGAAGCTAGAGCCAACGCCATACCAACCAGGGAACATCACCCGACTTTGAGACCATGAGAAGACCCAAGGAATAGCTCTTAGGCCACCGATCTCAGTGATCGTTTTACGGGCTGCTGGACGAGAACCGATATTAAAGCTAGAAATGGCCTTAATAGGACTAGACTCAAAGAAATAGTCATAGAAACGTTCGTCGCCAAAGACTAGGTCGCGATAGATTTGGTAGCTTCGATCGACCACTCGATCCATCACTCTCTCGTATTCATTGGTCGTATTACTATCACTCTTCTTATAGCTTATCATGCGGTTAATAGCTGCCGATACAAGCATTTCCAGATTATAGTAAGCAGCGTCCTTATTACCGTATTTATTGCCGATGACCTCACCCTGCTCTGTCAGGCGGATACGATCATTGATACTTCGCAATGGTTGC
This sequence comes from Streptococcus sp. SC1, assembly GCF_030272855.1. Taxonomy (NCBI): domain Bacteria; kingdom Bacillati; phylum Bacillota; class Bacilli; order Lactobacillales; family Streptococcaceae; genus Streptococcus; species Streptococcus sp. SC1. Next base: position 425,441 of record NZ_JAQCMU010000002.1, read on the forward strand.
GAAGTGATTGCCTCATAGGTTGGGCCACCGCCACGACCGACAGTTCCTCCACGACCATGGAAGAAGGTAATCTTGACGCCAAACTTATCACCAATAGCTGTCAGTTGTTGCTGAGCCTTGTAGAGAGTCCAGCAAGACGATAAGTAGCCACCGTCCTTGTTACTGTCTGAGTAGCCCAGCATGATTTCTTGATAGTTGTTTTTAGAAGCAATCCATTTTTGAGCAATCGGCAGAGATAGATATTTCTCCATAGTATCGCAGGAGTTATCCAAGTCCTCAATCGTTTCAAAAAGTGGAACAATCTGCACACGCGCACCTTCTTCATCGATCAAGCCGACTTCCTTGAGCATAATTGCCAACTCTAGTAAGTCTGATACGCTAGTGGAATGGGAAATAATATTTTGCTTGATAACATCTTCGCCAATCGCATCCTTAAGCTGACGAGCCGTCTTGAAAATCTCTAATTCCTTTTGTAGAAGTTCAGATTTAGGTGCGTGAGTGGCTGACAGGATCCGTGGATCCTCCAGAAGCTGCTTGAGAAGGACTTGGCATTTTTCTTCCTCTGACAAGCTGCTGTAATCTTTCACAATATTAGCAGAAGCCAAGAGCTCAGCCACACAAGCCTCATGGACACTAGAATCCTGACGCATGTCAATGCTGGCCAAGAAGAAACCAAAAATGTCAACTGCTTGTAGCAATTCAGTAAGTTCTCCAGTCACCAGAGCTTGTCCATTGTGCTCCAGCAAAGAATCACGAATAACAAGAAGATCTTCCTTAAACTCTTGCGCATCTTTGTAAGATGGAAGTTGTTCTTTTCGTAATTCATCCAAACTACCACTAAGTTTAGACTGGATATAATTTGGAATGATTTCTCTACCATTATGGCTGACTGAAGTGGCTGAATTTGCATGCAGGACGGCTTCAGCTTTATCAGCCAAACGATGCCCTTCACCAGAGAAATTACCTTCTTTCAGATAAAGTAAGGTCTGAATCAACTTGGACTGAATGTAATGAAAAGCACGGCGATAAGGCTCATTTTCCCGATAAACAGACTTGTCGCTTGACAAAGCTGCCATCTTGGATACAGCTTCACTTGTTTTTGAAAGATTAGTAGACAGGGAGAAGTTACGATAGAGCGTGTAAACCTTATCAATGTAATAATTCAGAACAACTTCGCTCTGTACCGTTGCAGACAATTTCAGAGTTTCAGCGGTTACAAATGGATTTCCATCCCGGTCACCACCAATCCACATTCCCATGGTGATGGGCTTAGGATTTTCCAAATGGATTCCTTTTTCTTCTGCTAAGCGTTTATACTCTAGCATCAGGTTCGTGATTGCCTGAAGAAAAGAACTGTTATAGTATTCCATAACGTTAGTGATTTCATTGGTAACCTTAAGTTTCTTTTCCCGAATCATATCAGTCTGCATCATCAGCTCGATATAGCGACGGAGATTGGCTAACCATTTCTTTTCGTTTACCAGACCAGCTTTAACATCACGATGCTGGCGCAACAGTGTGTGAATATGATTAGTCAAATCCAACATGGTCTTGCGCTGAACCTGAGTTGGATGAGCAGTCAAAACAGGAACAACATTTAGATTTTCCAGGATTTCTTGTGCATTTTCTCGTGTTGAAACCAAATCAATCGTCGTCGAAAGCTTACCAAGGTAGTCTTGGTCAATATTATTTTGATGATTGATCTCATAAGCCAAGTCAACATCTTCAGAAATATTGATGAGTAGAGGTAAAATAGCAAAATAGCGTGAGATATAGACCATATCATCCGTAGATAATTCTTCTACTACTGCTTTCAGCTCTTGGTATTTAGATTGAACTGCTAGTTCTTCAATCATGGAGATTTTAGCAAAAGTGTCAGGACTGAGAATATCCCGGGTAATATCCACCAACAAGTCCGTTAAAATAGAAACTTCTTCTCGAATCATTTCTTTATTGCTATAATTTTCTAATTTTGTAAATGACATTATTTACACCTTTCTATTGTTGAAGAGCTAACATACAAGAAGATCTTTTAGGATTGACTTACTTCTAGTTCCTGATACATGGCGTTTCGTCGCTCATTGGCGTCAATATTTAAAACAAAGGCAATGGCAACTGATAGAACCAATAAACTGTTTCCCCCCTGAGATAAGAATGGGAAGGTTACACCGGTTGAAGGGATCAAGCCCGAAATACCACCAATATTGACAAAGGTTTGCATCAGAATCATACCGCCAATTCCCAAAGCCATCATAGAATTAAATGGATCCTTGGCCCTTGTACCTACGAGAATAATCCGTAAAATCAAGAAAAAGAGCAGGGCTAAAATTAAAGTAGCTCCAAAGAATCCGACTTCCTCAATAACAATCGAGAAAACAAAGTCTGTATGAGCCTCTGGTAGGTAACCTCGTTTTTCGATAGAGTTTCCTAAGCCTAAGCCAAACCAACCACCGTTACTCATCGCATAGTAAGAATTGGCCAGCTGGTGGCCTGAGCCAGACAAATCGTCAAATGGATTGAAAAAGGCACTAAAACGCTTTGCGACATATCCAAAAACAGGAACTTGCTCAACACGCTTGACACCTATCAACCAAATACTCGCTAAAACTGCTGCCGACCCTCCTACAACAGCACCAAGCATGGTCGAGAACCATCTGTAAGCAATTCCGCTGGTGGAAATTACAATCAAAACTGTTAAGAGCAAAATAGTCGCATTTCCTAAGTCGGGCATGATAACCACCAGGCCTATCAAGAAAGCAACAATAACCCGCCAATCCGTAACAGCACGCGGAATCAACTGATTAAAGGTGATTGCTTGATAATCATATACTTCTATTTGTTCTTGTTTCTTAGAAAACTGTAGGGCCAAATACCATACCAAAATAATCTTCAGGTATTCTGCTGGCTGAGCAGTAACTGGACCGACTTTGAGCCAACCGTGTGCCCCATTGATCGTTCCTGTGATAAAGCGTGAGAGTAAAAGCAGAATAATTTCAGCTATGATAACAAACGTAATCACTCCTGGCCTCTTCAGAAAATCCAGCTTCATTCGGTAAATAATCCCAATCATCACCAAGCTGAAGAGCCAAAAACCTGCTTGAGTGGCGACCATTCGAAAACTATTGAGCCCATTTTGAATGAGGATGGGGCTCGTCGTGGAATAAACGACAATCAAGCCAATGCCAGATAAGAGCATGTACGGAATCAAAATTGAGTAATTCAATAAATGCTTTTTGTCAATTTTCATATTTCACCAATTTATTCTAAAAATTCAAACTTCATTATACCACTTTTTGATTCGAAAAAAAAGCATTAGGATGGCCTCAAGAGATATTTACTTATTTATCGCCTCAAAAATCCAATTATTTCAAATTGTTTTATCTTCTATTGCAATCAGATTACATTTTCGTATTTCGCTGGAAATATAGATAAATACTTTGCTTTTCTATTTATTTTACGTTACAATGAAACAGTATGAGAAAAAGGATTAAACCGCTTGCACTCTTGCTATTCTTTGCTTGCTTTATTCTATATATTGTCATAAGTAAGCACCATCTTGATGTGCAAATTAAACAAGCCCAAACAAAAAAATCTCAAGTCAGTCAGGTGACAAGCAAGAAAAAAAAGGAGGAAACTCCTTCAGACGAACCTGAGGAAGAATTGCTTAATAAGCCTATCGTTGACCTTTCCGGTTGGCAATTGCCCAGCGAAATAGACTATGATACCTTATCAACAAATATTTCTGGTGCTATCATTCGCGTGCATAGTGGAGCTCAAGCAAAAAAAGAAAATGTTGCCACTCATTTAAATGGACTTGACAAATCATTTGCTACCCATATCCAAGAGTTTCAAAAACGGGGGATTCCTGTAGCTGTCTATGCTTATATAGCGGCAGGCAATATCAAAGAAATGGAAAAAGAAGCTGAAAGCTTCTACAAGGCCTCTTCGAAATATAAACCTACCTTTTACTGGCTTGATGTTGAAGAAAAGACCATGGGCGACATGAACGCAGGAATTGAGGCCTTTCGTGCCAAGCTTGAAAGTCTTGGAGCTCAAAATATTGGTATCTACATTGGGACCTATTTCATGGAAGAGCATAGTATCTCAACTGAGAAATTTACTGCCGTTTGGATTCCAACTTATGGCTATAATGACGGCTACTATAACGCTGCTCCAAATACTGAACAGCCCTATGACCTACATCAATACACCTCAGAAGGTAAATTGGAAGGTTTCCCACATAACTTAGACCTCAATCAGCTCTCTCCTGTACAGGATAAAAAAGCGACTTATAAGAAATTATTTTCAACACCAAAATAAAAAAGATGCAAGATAATTGTTAGGAAATCTTGTATCTTTTTTTCTCTGTACAAGATATTTTTCTTGCTTTTTTCAGAAAAGTATGTAGCTTTATGGTACAATAGTTTAATGAAAAAACTTGTAGGGAGATATTATGATTTCATGGATTGCTAGAGTTTTAAAAGGAATGATTATCGCGCTTGGCTTCATCTTGCCAGGTGTGTCTGGCGGTGTATTGGCCGCGATTTTGGGGATTTATGAGCGAATGATTCGCTTTTTAGCCCATATCAAAGAAAATTTTGTCGAGAATGTTCTCTACTTCACTCCTGTAGCTATTGGGATGGTTTTAGGGATCGCAGCCTTCTCCTATCCAGTCAATCTCTTGCTGGATAATTACAAGGTTATCGTTCTCTGGGGCTTTGCTGGAGCCATCATCGGTACCATTCCCAGCCTGATCAAAGAATCCGTCAAAGAATCCGACAGAGATCGAGCCGACACTGTTACCTTCTGGCTTAGTTTCATCTTGTCAGGGATCTTTCTTTACTCGCTGAATGGAATGGTGGGAACACTACCAGCTAACTTCTTATCCTTTGTTTTAGCGGGTGCTCTTATCGCCTTAGGAATCTTGATTCCGGGACTCAGTCCTTCAAATCTGCTATTGATTTTAGGGCTCTATACTCCCATGCTGACAGGATTTAAACGCCTAGATTTATTTGGAACCTTCCTGCCAATCGGTATCGGCGGCGCTCTGGCTCTGATTCTCTTTTCAAAAGCCATGGATTACATTTTGAAGCATTATCATTCCCGCGTTTACCATTTTATCATTGGCATTGTATTGTCCAGTACCTTGCTCATTGTTCTCCCTCAAAGTGGCAACAGTGAGAGCATTAGTTATGCAGGCGTATCCATTTTCACACTTGTTCTTGCTGCCTTTTTCTTTGGACTAGGTATCTGGCTAGGAATTTGGATGTCCCAATTAGAAGAGAAATATAAATAATGGCTAAAAAAACAAAACTCAAAAAAACACTAGTTGAGCAAATTTTAAACAAGGCAAAAATCGAACACCAAGGTTTGCAGATTAATGCTTTAGATGATAGCCTGACAGAGGAATTTGACCGCTCGCAAATTTATAAAACACTGGCTTTAAACGGAGATAAAACAGGAACAGTCATTGGCATCCTGCCTATCACCGAACATCTGTCGGAAAAGAAATTAGCAAAAATTTCAGGTAATAAAAAAGTTAGCATGATTCCGCAGAAAGATTTAGAAAAAACGACTGGTTATATCCATGGTGCCAATAATCCTGTCGGCATTCGCCAAAAGCACTCCTTCCCCATTTTCATCGACCAAACAGCTCTGAGTCGCGAAAGTATTATTGTTTCTGCTGGTGAAGTCGGCCGTAGCATCCAGATCAAAGCTCAGGATTTGGCTGACTTTGTTCAAGCGCAGTTCGCAGACTTGAAAGAGGACTAGGCTATTCGCTTCAAAAGGAAAAAGGATCTTGATATGAAATTGTATTTTATCCGACATGGAAAAACCGAATGGAATCTAGAAATGCGTTTCCAAGGGGCAAGCGGAGATTCTCCACTGCTGGCGACATCCATTGATGAGCTCAAGCGCTTGGGCAAGCATTTATCAAACGTTCAATTCGATAAAATCTACTCTAGCGATTTGCCGCGCGCTTACCGTTCTGCAGAAATTATCCAAAGTGAAAACCAATATCAAACCGATATTGTTTCGACTCCTGAACTAAGAGAGTGGGCCCTTGGAAAACTGGAAGGAGCCCAAATTGCTACTGTAGAAGCCACCTATCCTCAGCAGATGTGGGCTTTTCGCCACGATCTATCCCAGTTTGATCACCAACTATTTGATGCAGAATCCGTCGCTCAAACCACCAATCGGACAATTGCCTTCGTGATGTCTCTCAAAGGGAAAGGTTATCAAAATGTCTTGATTGTCGGACATGGAGCTAACCTAACTGCCAGCATTCGTCGCCTGCTCGGTTACGAAACATCTTTGCTCCGTAAGAACGGAGGCTTGGCCAATGCTAGTGTCACCATTTTGGAAACAGACGACTTTGACTCTTTCAAGTTACTTACTTGGAACAACTTAGATTACATGCTAACTGATGAAACTGCGAATCTTTAAACATCGCAGTTTTTATATTTTTATATCTAATTATTGCTGAATTTCCTTTTATTTTGTGATAGAATAGAAGGGAAAGCCTTAGGAGGAAGAAAATGACTACTGAACATATTGAAGAACTAAATGACCAGCAGATTATTCGCCGTGAAAAAATGGCTGCGCTGGCTGAGCAAGGAATTGATCCTTTCGGAAAACGATTTGAACGCACTGCAAATTCTGCTCAACTTAAAGAAAAATACAGCGACAAATCCAAAGAAGAATTACATGAATTGAACGAAACAGCAACTATTGCTGGTCGTTTGATGACTAAACGTGGAAAAGGGAAAGTCGGCTTCGCCCACATCCAAGACCGTGAAGGCCAAATCCAGATTTACGTTCGTAAGGACGAAGTTGGTGAAGAAAACTATGAGATTTTCAAAAAAGCTGACTTGGGTGACTTCTTGGGAATTGAAGGTGATGTGATGCGCACAGATATGGGAGAACTCTCTATCAAAGCAACGCATATTACTCACCTTTCAAAAGCTCTGCGTCCCCTTCCAGAGAAATTTCACGGTTTGACTGACGTTGAAACTATCTACCGTAAACGTTATTTGGACTTGATTTCCAACCGTGAAAGCTTTGAGCGCTTTGTCACTCGTTCAAAAATTATCTCAGAAATTCGTCGCTATCTTGATGGTCAAGGCTTCCTTGAAGTTGAAACACCTGTTCTCCACAACGAAGCAGGCGGTGCTGCTGCTCGTCCATTCATTACTCACCACAATGCTCAAAACATTGACATGGTACTGCGGATTGCAACTGAGCTTCACTTGAAACGTCTCATCGTCGGTGGTATGGAACGCGTTTATGAAATTGGCCGTATTTTCCGTAACGAAGGTATGGACGCCACTCACAACCCTGAGTTCACATCCATCGAAGTTTACCAAGCCTATGCGGACTTCCAAGATATCATGGACTTGACAGAAGGCATTATCCAACATGCTGCCATTTCTGTAAAAGGAGATGGACCAGTCAACTACCAAGGTACTGAGATCAAGATCAACGAGCCATTTAAACGTGTTCATATGGTAGATGCCATCAAGGAAATCACTGGCGTAGACTTCTGGCAAGATATGAGCTTTGAAGAAGCTGCTGCCTTGGCTAAGGAAAAGAAAGTGCCGCTTGAAAAGCACTTCACTGAAGTAGGCCATGTCATCAATGCTTTCTTTGAAGAATTTGTTGAAGAGACCTTGATTCAGCCAACCTTTGTCTACGGTCATCCCGTTGCTGTGTCACCTCTGGCTAAGAAAAACCCAGAAGACCCACGCTTCACAGACCGCTTTGAGCTCTTCATCATGACCAAAGAATATGCTAATGCCTTCACTGAGTTGAACGATCCAATCGATCAATTATCTCGTTTTGAAGCACAGGCAAAAGCTAAAGAACTTGGCGATGACGAAGCAACTGGCATCGACTATGATTACGTTGAAGCCTTGGAATACGGTATGCCACCAACTGGAGGCCTCGGAATCGGTATCGACCGGCTCGTAATGTTGCTCACAGATGTGACTACGATTCGTGATGTATTGCTCTTCCCAACAATGAAGTAATCTCAAACTTACAAAATTTTAAAAAAAACAAATCCCGCTGGAATTCCATCGGGATTTTTCACATGACAAAAAGTCTGGTCTCCCAGACTTTTGCTAACATTATTCATATCTCAGCGCTTCAATCGGATCTAGTTTAGAGGCTTTATTAGCTGGCAAGATACCAAAGACAATCCCAACCATGGCTGAGAAGACAAGGCTTCCCACTGCTGCAGTAACGGAGACAACTGGTGGGCCTCCAAATACGTTTTCAGGCACGACTGCAGCTAGCAGAGCATTGATTCCATAGGCAAGGCTAAGACCAAGCAGGCCACCGATAAGGGTCAATACCATGGATTCAATCAAGAACTGTGTGAGAATATTTCCACGCGTTGCTCCAAGAGCTTTTCGCAAACCAATTTCCCGTGTCCGCTCTGTAACGGATACTAGCATGATATTCATCACACCGATACCACCAACAAAGAGGGAAATTCCTGCAATAGCTCCGATAACACCGGTCATAGTTCCTGTGATTTGATTGTACTGCTCCAGCAAGGTATCCATATTCAGGATTTGATATTCTCCTTGACGAGCTCCTGAAAGAGCCGTCAATTCTTTGGCCGCTTCTACACCAACTTCGTTGATACGATCCACTTCTGGCACATAGATATAGACAGTTGAGATTTCATCTGTATGAAATTCAGATGCCACCTGTGTATTCGCCATCAAGGCGCTACCCGAGCTCATACTCATGCTCTGACCAGCATTGGGATCCTTATAGATACCAACAACCCGATAGTTACTATCACCGACTGAAACTATTTTATTCAGGGCTTCCGCACTACTTCCAAACAGGCTGGTTGCCACTGTTTCATCAATCATCATCACATTAGAAAAACTTTGATAGTCACTAGGCAAGAGAGTCCGCCCAGCTAAAAGCTCATATTTTCTAATTTTAAAGAATGTAGCATTCACACCCGTAATGTTGACCTTATCAGACTTCTTGTTCTGATAAGAAAAGTCAGCTGTCGAACCATTGGTCACATAATAGCCCTTTACGCCGTCAATTTTGAGTAGTTCCTTGACCCAAGACTCTTGGACAACAGGTGGTTCCTCTAGTATCTCACTATCTGCATCTTGACCACCATTGACCTCCATCAAATTAACTCCCATCGTATAATTATTTTTAGTGGGAGAATAAAGCAAGCTGACATACTTCTGTTCTTTTGTGATGCTCTTGGTAACTCCCTGTTGCATTCCATTTCCCAGTGCCAAGATGACGACAACAGACGCAACCCCGATGATAATCCCGATCATGGTCAGAAAAGCCCGCATCTTATGCCCAAGAATGGAACTAATGGCAAATTTAAAATTTTGCATTAATCACGTTCCTCCTTCTCAGCGCTATCTGAAGAGATGGCTCCATCACGAATGACAATCTGACGCTTAGCATAGGCAGCAATCTCAGGTTCGTGAGTAACCATGATAATCGTTTTTCCTTCAGCGTTCAACTCCGTCAAGAGTTCCATAATTTGCTCCCCAGTTTTGGTATCGAGGGCTCCCGTAGGCTCGTCGGCAAGAATAATCGAAGGATTGTTTACCAAGGCACGCGCAATGGCAACACGTTGCTTCTGTCCCCCAGACAACTCTGACGGCAAGTGAGTCATACGAGTGCCCAAATCTACTTTTTCTAAATACTGCTTAGCTAGATTTTTTCGACTTCCTTGTGACACCCCCGCATAAATCAACGGGAGTTCTACATTTTGAAGTGCGTTTAATTTAGATAAGAGGAAAAATTGCTGAAAAACGAAGCCAATTTGATTATTGCGAACCTTGGCTAATTTTTTATCACCCAAGTTTGCAACATCTTCATTTCCTAAAAAATACTCACCAGTAGAAGGACGATCCAACATCCCGATAATATTCATCAGGGTGGACTTCCCGGAACCAGACGGCCCCATGATAGCCACAAACTCGCCCTCTTCAACTGTCAAATTGATATTTTTTAAAACTTTAAGTTCTTGATCACCATTCCGATAGGTTTTATTAATATTTCGTAGATCAATGAGTTTTTTCATCCGCTTTCACCTCTTGACCATCTTTCAAGCTATCTGTTGGATTAGTGATAACTTTACTGTCTTTTGTCAAACCAGATGAGATTTCTTGATTTTCAGCATCAGCACTCCCTAAGGTTACTTCCACTTTCTTCGCTTTACCTTTTTCGACAGTCCAAACGTAGTTCTTGTCTCCGTCTGAGATGATACTGCTTGCTGGTACAAGAATCCCTTTTGTATTGTTTTTCACTTCAACGCTGACAGAGAAACCTTGCTTCAAATCACCAATTTCACTTGTAATATCGACTGTAAATGGATATTTTGCAGAGGAAGCTGCGCCACCTGTATTGGTTGATGAAGCTTGCTGTCCGTCCTTAGGATAGTTGGAAATATAGCTAATTTTACCTGTCCATTTTTTATCTGGATACACTTTTGAGGTAATGGTTACTTCTTGTCCAACTGATAAATTAGCCAGATTGTACTCAGAGAGTTCTCCCTTGATTTGAAGGCTACCGTTGCTGACAATATGCACCAAGGTTTGGTTGGTTCCTGTTGTTGATTTGGATACATCGCGATTTACTTCTACTACTGTTCCCTCAACAGTGCTTGTAACAGTCGCTGCATTCAACAATGCTTGCGCCTTGTTCATATTGTCCACAGCGTCAGAACGTGCATCACGCAAATCAGCCAGTTGAGAATCGACGGTACGTTGAGCAGAAGCAAGGGACTTACTATCCGTCTCTTCATCGCCAGTTTTTTCTACTGTCGCCCCATTAGTCTGTAAGTCATTAATCTGACGGTCAGCCTTATTGACAGCACGAACTGCTGCATCATAATTTGCTTGAGCTTCTGTGCTCTTATATTGAACAAGTGCTTGTCCTACAGCTACTTGGTCGCCAACATTGACTAGGACGGACTCCAAGTCGCCCTTGGTAGCATCATAATAAACATATTGCTCTGAGTTAGCCGTTACGGTCCCCGTCAACAGGACAGATGAGGCTATGCTACCTTCTTTTGCCTGCTGCACAATTGGGGCAACTTCCTTAGGTTCTGTTGTAGAACTAAGATTGCTCAGGACTATTGCAGAAATTGCTCCTACTACAACTACAACAGCAACTCCGATAATACTAAATAGCTGCCATTTTTTCAGCTTTTTCATCTTTTTTCCTCCTCTTGATGAAAACCATTTTTCTTTTATACTACATTATATCATATGCCTAACATATTGTGATAGGAAAAGGGACAAAATCCCTAAAAGACCATTTTTCCTCTAAAAACGCTGCAGGATCTCTAAATCATAGCAGATTTTTGCATTCATTTTCTAAAAAAGGTACAATTACTTCATATTGATTAAAGGAGCTTCTATCTAACTATGAAAGAATTCGATATTATTGCAATTGGCGGGGGTAGCGGGGGTATTGCTACCATGAATCGTGCTGGTGAGCATGGTGCTAAAGCAGCTGTCATTGAAGAAAAGAAATTAGGGGGAACCTGTGTCAATGTCGGTTGTGTCCCTAAAAAAATCATGTGGTACGGTGCTCAGATTGCCGAGGCCATCCAACACTACGGACCAGACTATGGCTTTACTTCAGAAAATCAGCACTTTGACTTTGCTACTTTACGAAAGAATCGGGAAGCCTACATTGACCGCGCTCGCTCATCCTATGATGGCAGCTTCAAACGCAACGGCGTTGAACTGATCGAAGGTCGCGCTCATTTCGTTGACAAGCATACAGTCGAAGTCAATGGAGAATTGATTCGCGCCAAGCACATCGTTATCGCAACAGGTGCACATGCAGCTATTCCTCAGATTCCTGGTGCCGAATACGGTGAGACTTCTGATGATGTCTTTGCTTGGGAAGAGCTACCCAAGTCTGTTGCTGTCGTCGGAGCAGGCTATATCGCAGTGGAGCTTGCTGGTGTCCTCCATACTCTAGGTGTCAAGACGGATCTCTTTGTCCGTCGCGACCGTCCTCTCCGCAATTTCGATAGCTATCTGATTGACGGATTGGTAGCTGAGATGGAAAAATCTGGTCCTAGTCTTCATGCTCACAAGATACCCGAACGAGTGGAAAAACTAGCCGATGGCCAACTACAACTCTACTTCCAAGACGGCAGTAGCCATATTGCCGATCGGATCATCTGGGCTATTGGCCGCAAGCCAAATGTCCAAGGGCTCAATCTTGATGCTGCAGGAGTTACCCTGAATGACCGTGGCTTTATCGCTGTGGATGAGTACCAAAACACTGTCGTACCTGGCATCTATGCCTTGGGCGATGTGACGGGCGAAAAAGAGCTGACGCCAGTAGCAATCAAGGCCGGCCGCACCCTGTCTGAGCGCCTCTTTAACGGCAAGACAGATGCCAAGATGGATTACTCCACTATTCCGACTGTCGTCTTCTCCCACCCCGCTATTGGCACAGTAGGGCTGACGGAGGAAGAAGCTATTCGAGATTATGGTGCTGAGCAAATTCATGTCTACACCTCTAGCTTCACATCCATGTACTCAGCTGTCACCCAGCACCGCCAACAAGCCAAGTTTAAACTTATCACTGCTGGTCAGGATGAAAAAGTTGTCGGCCTCCATGGCATTGGCTATGGCGTAGATGAGATGATTCAAGGCTTCGCTGTTGCTATTAAGATGGGAGCTACCAAAGCCGATTTCGACGCCACCGTAGCCATCCACCCAACTGGCTCCGAAGAATTTGTCACCATGCGCTAAAAGCTTCTTTTTTGGCCTTTCTAAAGCTCATTATTATCATAAAATAAAGAATAAAGGGCAACCATAACTTATCCTTTCATTTTTGATTTTTATCTTACATTTTTGTAAGAAAGAAGTCTTATACCATTTGAATAGACCTAAACACACTATCTGGCCTTATTCTTTGACTTCTTTCTTTATTTTAAAGCACAAAATTCAATTATCATTCAAGAAATTCTAAATTATTTCTAAAATTGAGGAAGATTTATTTAATGGATCTTCCTCTTTTTTATTTAGTTGGCTCACTTCTTCTAGACAAGCTTATAAATTGTAACTTGTCAAGATGATCCTATTTTCTTGAAATATTTATAACTTCCCAACCATCTTTTACCCTTTCTGCTATTCAAGAAACCGTATTTTTGATATGATAGTAAGAAATACTAAGAGAAAGGGGATTGGAAATGAGCAAAACAAAAAAATTACTAGCAGCTCTGGGAATTATTTTCTTTAATATTTTTGGTTTAATCGCCTTTATCTTCCTCCTCATTCGGAGCCGCAAAAAGCGGAAATAAACAAACAACTGTCTAGTCTGATATGAAAAGACTTGACTTTTTTTTATTTTGATTTAAAATAGTTACCATAATTTTAAAAAGAGGTTTACTATTATGAACAAGAACAAAGCTTTTCTTCTTGCACTCCCAGCTATTGGCGCTGCTTTCCTAGCTGTACTCTCCCAGCTTAGTTTCTCTATTGGGACCATTCCCATTACGCTACAGACCTTTGCCGTGGGTTTAATTGCAACCATTCTTAAAACCCGCGAAGCTGTCTTGTCTGTTCTGCTTTATCTACTGCTCGGAGCTATTGGTCTGCCGGTATTTGCCGGAGGAAGCGGTGGAGTTCAGGCTCTCTTTGGTCCAAGCGCAGGCTATCTTTGGGCCTATCTACTCTTTGCTCTGGTAACTTCTAGTCTTACAAGCAAGGATAGCAAGTTTTACACGATCTTTTTGGCTAATCTGCTCGGAGATACACTGGTCTTCGTTGGTGGCGTAATCGGACTTCATTTTCTAGCTAATATGGAATTTTCTAAAGCCATTGCCGTTGGTGTCACACCTTTCATTCTTCCCGATCTTTTAAAAATTGTCGCAATCACGCTCATCAGCATTCCTATATTTAGAAGCCTAGCTTTTCATCCCTACTTTTCAGACAATAAAAACGGATAGACTTAAAGTCTACCCGTTTTTAAATGCATCTAAAAGCACTTGAAATTCTTCATTGGAAAGGGTGATTCCCTTGCCCATCTTGCTGTGGTCAGGACTCCAAGTGCGAATATCGTACTTGGCAGGCGCACCGTTAAAACTTACGCGGTTGAGCTCCTTGGTCCAACCTTTTTCATTTTCCGATAAAACGAGCAATTTTTCCTCGATTTCAAATTTAAAATCTGCCATACTTTACCTCTTTTCTACTTTCTATCTCATTATTCGTAAAAGATTTTACTTTTTTACTTATTTTATTATATAATATATTGTAACAAGTTATGGAGATTTTAGCTATGAAAAAATATCTCGAAATGATTTTACAAAAGACGAATGAGTTCATTAACTATAAAAAGACAGATCAGGAAGAGGACGACAAAAGTCATATCCTACATACGATTGACTTGGCTCTGCGGAAAAATTCTGGTGTCCATGTTATTTTTCTGGATAAGAATTTTACTGGAGATATTGTCAAATATGACCGAGACCGCCAACAGTTGATTGTCAAAAATTTCAAAAAAAGCATGACGACCATCATCCGAGTGCCTGATATCCATCGCATCAGTCTGGTCCCTAATAACATCCGTGAAGCCCAGAGAAAAGATATTCGGCTCGAAAGCCGCAAATTCAAAAAATAACTCTTCAAATCAAAAGCGATTTGAAGAGTTTTATTTTTTAAAAGCAATAGCAGAATTTTTAGAATAAGGACTTCCGCTATCTATTCGTATCCACCATGTAGGCGATGCCTACTTGATAAGCACATTGCTCCAACTTTCGCGCCTGATTAAGCCCGAACAGTCACACTAGTGCCATCTTCTTTATACAAATTGATTAAACCTTCCTTGCGGGCACGGACCATATCACCAGGTTGGACAGGCTGCGGAACTGTAATCGTCAGTAATTCCATTGGGTTTGGCGCACGGTCAATCTTATTTCCTTTTTCATCATGGAGGTCAGTAATGTAGGTTTCAAAATGGCGGAAACCAGGTCCATAGAATTCCACTTGATCGCCTTCATGGATAACATTCCGCTGGCGAATCGTTGCAGTTTGTGTAACCTCATCATAAGTAACTACTTCTGCTACAAATTTGTATTCTGGAATCTTACGACGGGCTCCAAAAAGCTGCTCATTCTCAGTTGGCGTATGATAGTAAAAACCAGTTGCCAGCTCACGTTGAGCTACTTTCCACATTTCATCTACTAGATCTTGCTTAATAGCTTCAAACTTTTCTGGGCTTTCCAAATAGGCGTCTACAGCTGCTTTGTAGCAGTTAGTTACCGTTGAAACATAGTGAATGGATTTCATCCGACCTTCGATTTTCAAGCTATCAACACCATTTTCAATCATATCAGGAATGCGGTCAATCATGGACATATCAACAGCTGACATAGAAAATTCTTCTGGAATTTCCCCCTTCAAGCTCTTACGTTCTTGTCCAAAAGGCATGTCATACAAATCATATTTCCAGCGACAAGATTGCGAACAACCGCCGCGGTTGGCATCACGCATACTCATGTGATTGGAAAGGGTACAACGGCCAGAGTAAGAAATACACATAGCCCCATGAACGAAAGCTTCGATTTCTACATCGGTACGCTTGCGAATCTCAGCCAGCTCAGCCATGGAAACCTCACGTGCCAAAACAACTCGGGTCAAACCAAGATTTTTCCAAAATTCAAGCGTTTCATAGTTGGTTGCACTAGCCTGCGTTGACAAGTGAATCTCCAAACCAGGTGCTTCTGATGCTGCAATAGCAATCAAAGCTGGATCAGAAACAATGACAGCCGCGATTCCAATGTCTCTCAAACGGCGGAACCATTCTCCAGCTCCAGCTTCATTTCCTTCGTGCATGACCATGTTAGCCGCTACATAGACCTTGGCACCATGCTCAGCCGCAAATTGGACACCTTCTTCCATTTGCTCAAAAGTGAAGTTCCCCGCACGACTACGCAAACCATAGGCTTGACCACCAATAAAAACAGCATCTGCTCCATAGCGAACAGCTACTTTCAACTTTTCTAACGTACCAGCTGGTGACAGCACCTCTGGACGTTTTAATTTTTTTGTCATCTTTTCTCCTATTTGCAATATAAAAGTATTGATGTTTAACCCTATCTATTTTATAGCAATTTACCGCTAAAAGCAAGATGGAGCCTAGTTTTTTGACAATTCTAATCTTCTATTCTCATCTCCTTACTAAGTATTTTAGGATATAAGTTTATTATCTGAGAGAGGAAAAAAGCCAGAAGTCTTAAACTTCTAGCTTTTCTTTCAAAATTTATTCTTCCTCCTTCTTCTTATTAAATTGTTTGTATCCGAAGAATCCACCAACTAGCACAACCAATACGCCGATGACAATCCAAGTAGTTTGACTTGAGCTATCTTTCTTCGTATCGCTAGCTTTATCCGCTGATTTTCCTTTTTCTGCTTCAGCTAGGAGGTTCGCTTTGTTGTAGCCTGTATAGACAAGATCTGCATCTTTACCTTTTTCTTTCTTAATCTTTTCTTCCATCTCTGCTTCGACTGCTTTGATTTCCTTAAAGATTTTTTCTGAGCGTTCCAAGGCTTCCTTCGTCACTTCTGGTCCAGCGGCTTTGGCTTGTTCATCTGTGTAATTTGCATATTTGGCATCACGTTCGGTTTGTTCTTTATCCCATTCAGCTTCTTTTTCTTTCCATTTTTCTTGGATGCTGTTACCAAAGATTTCTGGATATTTCATAACCATTTGGTCAATATGCCAAACAGTCCAATACCAAGATTTTCCGTCATATTTAGTAGAACGGTTCTTGAAAGCTTCGTAAGTATCTTCTACATTACCATAGAATGGTACATATGGTGTGTTGCGACTTTGTGCCAGACCCAGCCACATAACACCGCCAAAGGCATTTGGTAGGTTTGGTTTGATTTGATAAACGTGGGCGTCGATTACGTTTTCGTTACCTAGCGCATATTTGTAAACATTGCCATCGATCTTCTTACCGACTTCAACTAAGTCATCTGCTTTATATTCTGGCAAGTGTTCAAAACGATTTCTTTGTTCAGCGATCACATCATGAACCGTGTATTTCTTATTTGGATCAGTTGGTTCGCGCAAAAGATCAAAAGATTCATCGTCATAATTTACTTTTGCTTGTGGATCCATCCACTTGATACCTGCATAGGTCCGAGAACGGTTACGCTCCATATATTTATCAGGTCCGTATGATTTAGCAATCATAAAGTTGCCATCTTTGTCGGTCTTATAGTTGTCAGCTTTTTTAGCTACTTCTTCCACATCTTTAGAAGCAATGACATTTTCCTTATCGTTCAAGTCAACGTGACCAAGATAGTAAGTGTTCGCAAAGACAGCATACTTATTCGTTGGGAATTTGATGGCTACATATTGGTGACCAGACAGGATTTCCATATACCATAGCTCATTTTTATCTGCTGCAACGATGATATTTCCTTCTGCTGACCCTTTTTCATCTAGAACTTTCGCAACTGTCTCAATAACTTCACGTGCTGTTTTTGCACGAGGCAAAGCAAGGTCAACTAATGATGCTTCTGGAAGACCATCTTTTACAAGTGGGTCTTCTTTTAACACTTTATCATTTGGTGTTGCTGAAACGGTCGCTGTCATAGCTACACCAAGTTCATTAAAGCCATGCGCAGCGAAGTTTCCGTTACTTCCGTTGTCACGATCAGAGTCGTAGACAGCTGTGTATTTCATTTCATTCGCCAAATGCGGATAGGTAAAGCCATTTGACTCATCTTCTATCTTATCGCCATCTTTATAGGTCTTAGCTGGCACAACTACATAGTTTTGATTGTGCCGACCGCCGTCAGGGGCGTAGGGATAGTCCTCTGTCCGACCAAATAGAGTAGAGCCATCTGCTGTCAGATCTTTACCGACAATAAAAGCAGAACACGCTTGTGCCACATGAACAGGCAAAAGAGCAACTAACATTGCAAGGAACATTAGTCTGAGCAGTATTTTCTTCATAGTCTATCTCCTTTTGACTATCTGCGGGGCTGGAATCAACTCCCAGTCTAAACAACATAAACCGTAATACCTTAACATTCCTATTTTAGTATACTCTCTTTCTAATCTTTTTGCAAGCGTTTACACAAAATTGTGTATATTTTTTATCTAATCTATATTTCCTCTACTTTTTTCTCAAATCAGAGCTGATAAACAAAAAAATAGCCCCATCTTTTTTAGAGGAAAGGCTATTATTTTTTGTCTTATCAGAAAACATCCTGCTATAAAATCTTTATAAGCAATTCACTAGAGATTGTATCAGAGGCGACCTGAGCTTTAAAGGATTTATCTCACTTTTTTAGCTAACATCGTCGCAAAGCGGAGCTGAATTCGATTGCCGTTTTCATCACGGCGATGGAGGTGGCCAGGATTTTCATTGTACTTGACCAGCTCCCAGTCTTTATAATACTCGGCAAGCTCCCCTTCCTTAAAAGTAAAAGGAAAGAGAACAGAGCAAGGGAAATCCTCTGTATCCATAGCACAGACGATGAGATTGTAGCCGCCAAGCGTTGTATGTTCTTGCATATTGTGGATAATATCTGGAATCCGCTCTGCCTGCAGGAACATCAGAACAACGGTGGAAACGATCAAGTCATAAGTCTGAGTCAGACTAGCTGAGTTGATATCGTAGCTACCCACTGGCAGATCCAAATCTTCCTGCTCGACAATGCTCCGTAGGATCTCCAAGGCTAGCTCATTCTGATCTACGGCCGTTACTTCAAAGCCCTGCTTGGCCAGAAAGAGAGCATTGCGACCTTGACCACAACCTAGATCTAAGGCCCGTCCTGGTCGGACCGTCTGCATGGCTTCCAAAACCTCTGAGTGAACTGGATTGCTGCCGTATTTCTTGGGGAAATAATCCTCAGGCCGACAGTAAAATTCCAAATACCACTCCAAATCATCTGTCAAGGCTTCAACCCGATGCCAAGCTTGGGGCTGGGCGAAAGGATTATCCTGACCAGCCTCAAAGATATGCTCAGCTAGCTCCTCACCTTCTTCTGACATCTCTACAAACTTAAGGCGTCCCTTGAGAACAGTGATTTTACCCCAAGTTCCTTCTTTGGTATTGTGCTTGTTCTTGACCAGTTCGGGCATGGTCTCAGCTGTCCACACTGGCATGCGTTTATAAGCTAGCAATTTTTCTGTCATAAAAATCCTTTCTCTGAAAGCCAAATTTCAAAATTTTAACTGTCTTTATCATACTCGAAAAAGCCAGACTTGACAAGTGCTAGGGTATTCAAGGTCTCACTAGCAAAAAAGCAAGAAATGATTCAGTAGTCAATTCTTGCTCATATCATACATTAAGTTTTATTTTATAAATTATATCCCTGTATCTTATACGACAGCTTGTCCTGAAGATCTCTCATCTTGTATTAAAGTTCTTCATTTGTCTTGCCATGTTGCGGTTTTGCTCGCGGAGTTTGGTGAACTCGCGCTTTTATACTCTTTATTCTCTCAGGATCAATTCGTTTCATTTATATTCCTTTCTGATCGTTGTTTTTCAACCCAGGCTTGATATTCTGCATAAGTCGTAAGTGGGGTATCAGAAACCTGACCCTTACTATCTATACCATAAATCGTCAGTTTCTCTTCTCCCTTAGGCGCCATCCAGTACAAAACTTTGTCATACCATTCCTCTAGGGTCACGTATTCTACTTGAGGATAAAGACTCCAATCTCCTTCAGTTATTTTTTTCTCAATTTCAGGATATTCCTCAAAGAGATTGATGTTGGTATCAATAACCTTGCCCTCCTCTTTAAAAGGCAAAGAACTGTTAATGAGCCGACCTACTACATACCCCTTATCTTCTGCATACTGATCCAGTGTCGTATAATCAAAGTAAGGACTCGCTTCATACATATCTGAACGCAGTTGATTCACTACTCCTACTTTTCCACTATCAATGTTTAAAATTAAGATTTTCCTATCACCTTGATTATCTTTGACTTCTATATTGATGGTGTTTTTAGGATTATCACGATAGGTAAAAATCTTGAAATCAATTGGAAAAAAATTACTATCATAGTCTGCGACTACTTTGTTTAGATCCACTTCTTTAACGACTAAGTCTTCTGTTCTATAGTCATAAAGACGAATCTTCCAATAATCTGATTTGGGCATGTTTTTTCTTTTGGTTAAATCAACTCCATATTTATTTGTCATCACTTTCCGCTCGGTTGTATAGAGATAAAATTCGCCCCCAAAATTCACATTAGAACCTCTTCTCAATAAGACGAATTTTCGTTGATTCCCGAAAAAATATACGTTTTCCTTTACAGAATGGTATTTCTCAATAGAATATTCGACTTTTTCAGGTTCTTTAAATAATTGTTGTAACCCAACAGTACCTACTATAATAAAAGGGATAAGAATTAGGCTAGCAAACACAAATTGAAAAACACGCTTATTTTTTAATATCTTCCTCATCGTATCAGTTTCCTCCTGCACCAACTCCAGTTACGTATTTCTTGCTTCTTCATTTTATTCTCCTTTTCTCAATCATCCTCAAACCTTATCTCCATTATAGCATAAATCCAAAATCATAGTTGAATGTTAAAAAAGACCGGTCGCCCAGTCTTTTATCTTGTATTAAAGTTCTTCATTTGTCTTGCAATGTCACGGTTTTGCTCGCGGCGTTTGATGGACTCGCGCTTGTCGTAGTCGTGCTTCCCTTTGGCTAGACCCAGTAGGAGCTTGGCATAACCGTCCTTGAGATAGACCTTGAGCGGCACCAGTGTCATCCCAGTGCCCTTGGTCTCCTGCTCCAGCTTTTGGATCTGCTTCTTGTGCAGCAGCAGCTTTCTGCGGCGCTCAGGCTCTTGGTTCCAGATATTGCCCTCTTCATAAGGAGCGATATGGACATTGCTGAGCCAGGCCTCGCCATTCTTGATCTGGGCAAAGCCGTCTTTGAGATTGATACGAGCAGCACGGACGCTCTTGATTTCTGTCCCGGTCAGCACCATGCCAGCCTCTATGGTGTCTACGATGGTGTAATCGTGTCTGGCCTTTTTATTTTGCGCGACGACCTTTCCTTCTCCCTTTGCCATGCTTGGCTCCTTTCTTGACTAGTTCCTTGTAAAATGCCTTCTGGCTCTTGCCTTTCTTGGACTTCTTATCTTTCTTTTCTCTGTTGCCTTTTTCTTTGGAAGAATGGCTACGCTTGTCATCTTCACGGCGTCTCTTTCTACCTGACCTGCCCCTGCCACTCTTGCTAGTCTTTTCTACCAGATCAAATTCACTAGGCAGGTATTCAAAGTCAATCTCGCCCGTAGCCTTATCCGCTCGAACCAGCTTGATGCGAATCTGCTGACCGACCTTGAAGACCACGCCAGACTTTTCTCCTTGCAGGGTCATCGTCCGCTCATTGTAGCTGTAAAATTCTGGCAAGTTTGTAACATGAATCAAGCCTTCGACCGTATTGGGCAGTTCGACGAAGAGTCCAAATTTTACCACGCTTGAAACTACACCGTCAAACTCTTCTCCAACGAATTCTTCCATGTACTCAGCCTTCTTCATGGCTTCGACTTCACGCTCGGCCTCGATAGCCCGACGCTCCCGGCTGGAAGACTGACTGGCAATCTCTGGAATTACTTGCTCAAAATGCTCTGCTATTTCTTTAGACTGTCCATAATCCCGTACCATCCGGTGAACCAGAAGGTCTGGATAGCGGCGAATCGGACTGGTGAAATGCGTATAAAACTCCGCTGCCAGACCATAGTGGCCGTGATTGTGCTCAGAGTAGCGAGCCTGCTGCATGGAGCGCAGAAGCATCATGGACAGGACATCCTCATAAGGCTGGTCTTTGACCGCCTCCATAATATCCTGCAGAGCCTGCTGACTCATAGAGCTAGCCGTACCGTATATCCGAATCCCAAAGCTAGAGGCGTAGTCGATAAACTTCTGCACCTTCTCCGCCTTAGGCTCCTCGTGGATCCGATAGATGAAGGGCAGATTTAGCTTAGCAAAATGCTCAGCTACCGTTTCATTCGCTACCAGCATAAAGGACTCAATCATCCGCTCAGCAATCCCCCGCTGACGCAGGACAATATCCACTGGCCGGCCTTCCTTGTTGACGATGATTTTAGCTTCATTGGTGTCAAAGTTGAGCGCACCACGTTTAAATCGCATGCTTTCCAGAATCTCATGCAGCTGAACCATGCTGTCAATACTAGACACAATGGCCTTGAACTGCTCAGCTTTTTCCTCATCACCTGCGATGATGTCGTTGACATCGCTGTAGGTCATGCGGAAGGTCGTTTTAATGACAGACTGAGTAATGGTATGCTTGACCACGCGCCCCTTGGCATCTATCTCCATGATAGCCGACTGGGTCAGTCGGTCCACATTGGGATTGAGGGAGCAGATACCGTTGGACAGGCGCTCTGGCAGCATAGGCACCACGCGGTCGGTCACATAGACTGAAGTCGCCCGATTGAGGGCTTCCTTGTCCAGCTCAGAGCCTTCTTGGACATAGTAGGATACATCTGCGATGTGGACGCCCAGCTCAAAATTACCATTTTTCAAGCGCTTGATATGGACCGCATCGTCCAAGTCCTTGGCATCCGCTCCATCAATGGTGAAGGTAATCTCTTCACGCAGGTCTAAACGTCCTTCCAAATCACTTTCTGTCGGTGCATCTGGAACTCGCTCGGCTTCTTCCAAGACCTTTTCTGGAAATTCGGAGACAATGTCCATCGACTCCAGCACTTCCAGTACATCAATACCTGGGTCATTGACATGACCGACCACATCAACCAGACTAGCCACGAAGAAATCGTGTTTCTTGGTCGGATATTTGTCAATAGCGACCTTAAGCACCTCTGTGCCGTCCAAAACCATGGCTGGTTTTTTGACATAAATAGGCTGGCGGATTTTCTGATTTTTCGAGCGGATATAGCCCGCGTACTTGGGCTTTTCCTCATCCAGAACCAACTGGCCAACTGCCGTAGTTAGGCTGTGCTCCAAAATATCAATAATCTTAGCCTCAGCTGACGTTCCCTTGATACGGTCTGCTACTTTGGTAATGACCACCTCCACCGTATCCCCATCAATGGCATGATTGACATCATTGCGGCCGACAAAGAGGTCATCCTCTTCCTCATTCAAGGTGACAAAGCCAAAGCCATTCTTGTGGGCATGAAAAACACCCTTGAGCGTCAGACGCTCCTGCTTTTTCTCCTCATAAAGCTCAATCAGCCCCTCGTTATCAAAGCGAAGCTGATGCTTTCTTTCCATCTGGGAGATGGTCTTGACCAAGCTACTAAAGTCCTTGGAAGACTCTTTCCCCAAAGCAGCCGCCAGCTCATGTACGCTAGCCTGCTGCCTGTCTTTTAAATATTTTATAATTTCTGCTTTCATACTTTCTTTCTATACTATGAGGGGCTCTTGATATTCCCCCTTTTAAACTTTAAAAAAAGGCCAAGACATAGTCAGAGCCCATTTTATTTACTAGATAATACTGCCAAAATCAAGGCAATCAGCAACCAGACAAAGATCAGAAATCCGGTCAGACGCTGCATTACAGCTTCAAATCCACGTGCTTTAGACCGCTCAAAAAGGTCGTTGGCACTCGAATCAAACACGTTACTAGATTGGTTTTTAGTCGGTTGCATAAAAATAGCAATGACGATAAAACCTGATAAAATGACTAAAATCGTTAATAATAGGCTATACATAAATAAAACTCCTTAAAATCCTTTCTATTTTATCATAAAATCTATTTAGATTCAAGATGTAAGGTTACTTTTCTTTCCTTGGGGCAGTACTTCAATACCTCAATCTTATCAGGATGAGTCTTACTATTCTTACTAGTCAGGTAGTTCTGACTGCCGCAACTGGAGCATTTCAAATGAATTTTAACGCGCACTAGATTTCCTTCTTTTTCAATAAATTTCCAAAACAAAAAAGGTTGATAAGAAGACTCAGTCCCACTAAGCCTGCTGTAGCATAAAAAACTGAATGATAGCCTGCTGTCGCTGCAATAGCCGAACCTGACATGGGGCCGATGACGCCACCCAGATAAAAGAAAATCTGGTTGTAGCTAAAGATTCGAGAAATTCCAAACTTAGGCGTAATTTTGCTCAATAGAGCATTGACCCCCGGCACCAAAGCTCCGGTCCCTAAACCAAACAAGAAACGGTAAAAACCGAGTTGGAGCGAAGAGCCTGCATGAGCACAAAGCAGGTAAATGATAATGGAATAAAACTGAGCCAGAACAAGCAAGCGATGATTGCCCATGCGATCCCCCATGCGACCTAGAATACTCGAGCTCAGCATACTGGACAGGCCCATACTCGAAACAATCAGGCCAGATACAAAAATCAGATTGTCCGTTTGACCCAACTCCCGAATGTAAAGGGAGAGAATTGGGCCGATGGACTGGGCTGCAAACTGGATCACAAAACTGGTCAGAAAAAGAGTGAGCAAGAGCTTGGGATATCTAATCTGGCGAATGAGTTCCCCGAAGCCAATCTCCTCTTCCTTAGTGACTGGCCTAAAATCTTCTCGGATGAAAGCAGCCGTCATCAGAGTCGCAATCAGAAAGAAAAAGCCAATCAGTAGAAAGACATTGCGGATACCAAAGACTTCAGCAATCACTCCACCAATCAAGGGCCCCATAAGATTACCCGCAACAACACCTGTTGCCAAAGTTCCCAGCGCATAACCAGTCTTTTCCTTAGGAACCTGACTGGCAATCAAGGCTGTGCTGTTTGGCACATAGCCCGCAAAAACGCCGTTGAGAAAGCGTAAGACCAAGAGCCAAAAAATATTGGGCACAAAGGCAATACCGCCCATGGTAAAGACCATAGCCGTAGCAGCCCGAATCATCATCGGCTTACGGCCATAGCGGTCAGCCAGACTGCCCCAGACAGGAGAGAGAACGGCCGCTGAAACAGCCGAAAGGGCAATACCCAGACCAGCATAGTACTCCACTTCGTGACCACGCGCTCCTAGCTGCTCCACAAAAAGGGGCATAAAAGGAGTGACTAGAGAAATACTGGCACCTGTCAGGAAGTTCCCAAACCAGGCGATTTTCAGATTGTGTTTCCAATTTACTTTTACCGTGATAGAATCATCTTCTTTCTAATTTCTGCAAAGCATCGCGAAGCTGCTGTCGTGTTCCCTCAAGCGAGCCATTATTATCAATGAGCACATCCGCCCTCTTTCGTTTTTCTTGGAGAGATAGCTGAGCTGCTATGCGTTTTTCTGCCTCTTCCTGACTGAGAGTATTTCGCGCCATAAGGCGACTGAGCTGAGTTTCCTCCGTCACGTCCAGCAGCCAGATTTGGTCAAACCAGTTATCATATTCTAACTCAAACAACAAGGGAAGATCCATGAAAAAGACAGCTTCTGTCTCTGCTAGTAGGTCACGCCGGTGAGCCAGTTCCTCTCGGATTATTTCGTTCTGAAGCTGGCTGGACCGCGCCAAGACTTCAGGATTCCCAAAAATCATAGCTCCCAGCTTGGGACGGTCCAAGCGGCCATCTTCCTGCAATATACTCGGCCCAAAAGCAGATAGAAGAGCTTGATAAAGTCGGCTGCCCGGTTCCTGTAGCTCATGCACCACTTGATCCGCATCGATGACTTGGTAGCCCTGCTGCCGCAAAAACTCTGTCACTGTTGACTTACCCGAAGCAATGCCGCCGGTGATACCAATAATTCTTGTCACAACAGCTACCTCGCTTTCTGACAATGAGGACAGAGATGAGTACCACGTCCGCCTAGCTTGATTTTCTCAATGGGACTGCCACATCTAGCACAAGGCTGACCAGTCTTTCCATAGACCTGCAGAAAATCCTGCATTGTGCCATCTTCGCCCAAAGCATTGCGGTAAGTCCGAATGGTCGATCCTCTCTTTTCAATCCCAAGCTGCAAAACTTCTATAATCTGCTCACGCAGCCGCCTCACTTCAGCAGGCTTTAGACTATCTGCTGGCCTGGCCGGATGAATCCGCGCCCGCCAAAGGGCTTCATCTACATAGATATTGCCCAGCCCAACGACCAAGGTCTGCTCTAGCAAATAGGCTTTGATGGGCTTCTTGGAACGACTCAAAGCTGCAGCAAAAGGCGACAAAAGAAAGTCCGCCTCTGTCGGCTCAGGACCAAGCTTTCTGGCAGTAAAATAGGCCTCTAGCTGTTCCTTTCTCAATAGCTCCATAGTCCCAAACTTTCGGACATCCTCATAAACAAGCGTCCCACCATCCGTCATCTCGAAAAAGACATGAGCATGCTTACGCTCAGGTACCGCATCAGGATAAAAAAGATACTTACCTTCCATTCGCAGATGGGAAACCAGCACTCCACCCGTCAGATAAAAGAGCAAATACTTGCCCCGACGGCCAATCTTTTCAATGGTCTGACCTGGCAAGTCATGGACAAAGCTATCCACTCCCGTTCCAATCATCTTGGTATAGCGGACCTGCACCTGCCCAATCGTCTTGCCAACAACCAGACGCTCCAAACCGCGCCGAACCGTTTCCACTTCAGGTAATTCAGGCATAAAGCTCCTTTCTATCTTCTTTTAGTCAGAGATATACTCTAAAATATCGAAGGCTGACAATCCAACGTGTCACAGATAGCCAGCAAAACTAGGGATAATCTTATCATCTCTCATCTTGGAGTGAATAAAGGAAATAAAGTTTTAGTTCATACTTATAAATCAATATCTTTAATCAAGTGACAGATAATTTGTAAGATAATTCTTCATCAATCTTAATCATATACATTACTAAAATTAATAAAGCGAAAGAATAATCACTTTGATACAGTTCTTCTGATTCATAAGACGGGGAACCATGTTGATACTTATTCCTTATCGCCCAACTATTATCAAACTTACTGTTGTTTAATAGGAAATTTAGATAATTTGCTTCGCTTTTTGAAAAAAGATTACTCTCAAATTCAATCATACCTTTCTCAGAAAGGCAATCTAAAATTACTTTTTCATCATTGTTTGAGTTAAAATAACTTAATTCATCATACTGAAATAAGTCTTGTAATACATCAATTTCTTTATAATTTAAAAAAACAAGCCTATCATTTTTTTCAGAAAGTATTTTATTGTCAACCAAAAATTGTATTTTGCCTCTATCAACTCTTGGAAAATCTTCTTTCCTTACAATATTATTTTTGATTAATTCTACAAAAGTTTTACCGTTTTTTCGTTCATCAATGAATGTCAAATGAGATTGATCAGAAAATAATAAAAACAAAATATTTTTAATATCGGAATTATCAACAATATAGGCATACTTTTTAGGAATATTGCTAGGTAGACTCACTATACTTGGAGTTGAGTCTAACAAATTATATTGTTCAATGCTAATCTCCCCATCTTCCATCAGTAAAAAATATTGTTTCCTTATTTTTTCTTCATTTCTAAAAATTGTTGCTGTTTTGTTATCGGTCTTATCATCAAGAGGTGAAAAACTGAAAGGTAACCATTTTATTTTTCCTTCATCACAGTAGTGAAAGAAAAACCAATCCACTACCTGTTCGATACTTAAATCAAACTCACTAAATAATCTCTGATAAGCACAAATTTTCAATGAGACTAACTTTTGCTTTAGTTTAAAATATTGAGTATCTTGATAAGAATTCCTAGTTAAAACTCCGATAGATTTTGTAACTCCTAATGTCTCTTTATTTGGAAAACTTGGTAATTCTGACATTCTTTTCCTTGAAAAAAGATCAGAATCATTTAAGAAATATGTAAATAAACTATTATAATCACATTTGTCTTTTATTTTTTCGTAATCAACCAAAGAAACCATATACAAGGTCAATTGCTCAGCAACTTTTTCCCCAGAAGATTTCATTAAATTATTAATAATACTATTATCAATCAATTCTGGCGGTGACAATGGGCTTTTCTCATTTAATTCAACAATCTTTTTTTCATATAAATTTCTATCAAAATATACTTCAAAAATTACATGAAGTCCTAATTCTGAACTATCAAAGCTTTGATAAAATAATGTTAATATTTTTTGAATTTCTGACTTCTGATGTCGTGTAACTTCAAAATATTTGGTACCAAGCCCTCGAATTGGCTTTAAAAGAAGTCTAAGATAATTTGGATTTACTTCTAAACAATTTATATAATCATCTAAAAGTTCGTTCCACTCATCTGAAGATATATTACTAGGTATATGGTAGAAGCATTTAGTCGAATTTATATAGTTGCTTAATAAATATTCAAGATGTTTCGCTTTTGCAAGAAAACTTTCTTTAATAAATTTTGGGTAGACAATGCTAAAATATTTATCCTTTAATAAATAATATATTGGCAACTCACTTTTCCAAAAATTATCTTCAAATTCATTTTCAGATATCTTTGAACCATAGTTAAACCTACAAAAAATGTCAAAAAAATCTTCTCGATATTTGTATTCATATTTCAACAGAATCATATATTTTAAAATCAATTCACTGGATGCTCTACCATAAAATTCATTAATTTTACTTTTTAATACATTTTTATAAGAATTAACTTTGTCAATATATTCTTTTGACCAATTTGTAGAATAATTTCCTGAATCAAAGATTTTAAAAGTATTCTCAAGTTCAATGGCATCTGTAAAATTACTAATCTCTTTCTTTTTCTCTATAAATAAATCAAAGATTATTTCCATTCTACTAAGGTAATAAGAAATTGAAAAATCATTAGCCCCATAAAACTTAACCCTATGCTCCATTTTTATTTATTTTTCAATACTCCTTCTTATTATAGCCAAAGTCCGCTAAGTCCAGCTTCTTGTCCCGCCAGTTTTTCTTGACCTTGACCCATGTTTCGAGGAAGACCTTGTCCCCCAGCATGAGCTCGATATCACGGCGAGCCATGGATCCGATTTTCTTGAGCATGGAACCACCTTTACCGATGATAATGCCTTTTTGGCTGTCACGCTCGACCATGATCGTCGCTCGGATATGGACCTTGTCCGTCTCCTCGTCTCGCTTCATGCTGTCAACAACCACTGCGACTGAATGGGGAATTTCTTCACGAGTCAGGTGTAGAACCTTTTCGCGGATCATTTCTGAAACCAAGAAACGCTCTGGATGGTCGGTAATCTGGTCTTCTGGGAAATATTGGAAACCCTCCTCCAGATTCTCACTAAGGATGTCAATCAGACGGGAAACATTGTTGCCCTGCAGAGCTGAAATTGGAACGATTTCTTTGAAGTCCATCTGCTGGCGGAAATCATCAATTTGCGCCAAGAGCTGATCCGGATGGACTTTATCAATCTTATTAACTACCAAGATCACCGGCACCTTAGCCGCTTTCAGACGTTCGATAATCATATCATCACCCTTGCCACGCGGCTCATCAGCTGGCACCATGAAGAGAACGGTATCCACCTCACGCAGGGTGCTGTAGGCTGCTTCCACCATAAAATCACCTAGAGCTGTCTTGGGCTTGTGGATTCCCGGCGTATCAATAAAGACAATCTGCTCCTTATCCGTCGTGTAAATCCCCATAATTTTATTGCGAGTGGTCTGAGCCTTATCGCTCATGATGGCAATTTTTTGCCCCATAACATGATTCAAAAAAGTTGATTTGCCGACATTTGGTCGACCTAAAATGGCTACGAAGCCTGATTTAAAAGTCATTGTTCTATTCCTTCTCTAAAAAATAATATCCCACAGTTTTGGCAGAAAGATAATTAAACCTGTGATAACTGCAAAACCAGAAACTACCAAAACTGCACCAGCCGCCATATCCTTGGCATTCTTAGCCCGCATAGAAAAGTGATAATCACTAGCTAGATCCACAACATTTTCAACGGCTGAATTCATGATTTCAAAAGCGATTACCAAAAAAATACTTAGCAGCAAGAAAAGCCACTCCGTCGCTGAAATCCGAAAGATCAAACCTGCAATGATGGCAGCTACAGCTGAAAGAACATGACTCCGCATATTCTTTTCTTCCTTAAAAGCTGTGAAAATCCCCGTCAGAGCGAACTCCAAACTCGATATGACATCTCGATTTTTCCACTTGCGTTTGTTATTTTTATTGTCTTGTAAGTCCATAAGCTGTCAAAATTTCTTCCTGTAAGCCAAACATTTCTGCTTCTTCTTCCGGTGTATAATGATCGTAGCCGTTGATATGCAGAAAACCATGCACCGCCAAAAAACCCATCTCTCGCTCAAAGCTGTGCCCGTATTCTTCTGCCTGCTCCCGCGCCTTGTCCACCGAAATGAAGAGCTCACCGATATAAGCATCAAAATCCTCCAGCATCTCAGCCAACTCAGGATTATCCGCCAAATCTTCCTCGTCAAAGGCAATATCCAGCTCTGGCTTGTATTCCAAGCTGATGACATCCGTCGGCCGATCTGTGTCTCGATATTCCAAGTTGAGCTCATGGCTGCGCTCATTAGTCACAAAGGTTACAGCCATTTCCTTATTCTCTTTGCCCGTTTTCTGAGCCGCAAACTCCAAGATTTCCTGAGTCTGCTTGATGATTTCTTGAGAAACCTGACCGGTTTCATCCACCATTTCGATATACATATTTTACCTGCCTTGCTAATATTACTTTTATTATATCATATTTGGGCGCCTATGAGAGCCACAAGCATTGCATTTAAACGAGGAGAAATCCTAATTTAAAACCAAAAAAGGCTGAGAAAATCTCAACCTCTTTATCTAGTGCTAATTGCCGGGATCGAACCGGCGACCTCATCCTTACCATGGATGCGCTCTGCCTACTGAGCTAAATCAGCATTACCCATCTACTATATCATGTAGACAGGTACTTGTCAATATTCTTTCTCACTTTTTTGCGAAATATTGGTCTCTGGTCAGATAGTAATGCAGCCGCGTCACGATGCGCCCTTCCTCATGCTTGTCCAAGGCTGCGTAAGGCTCTTCGTGCGAAAAGATCATGCCTGACTTTTGCATGACACGGCCGGAGGCAGGATTATCAATATCGTGTAGGGCAACCAATTTGTTCATGTCAATTTCTTCAAAAACTAGCTTGATTACCGCCCGAGTGGCCTCAGTTGTGTAGCCCTGATTCCAGTATTTTTTATGGATCACATAGCCGATAGCTGCCGTTTTCAAGTCCAAGCGGATCTTATGCAGGTCAATCGTCCCGATAAAGTCGCCAGTCTCCTTCAGCTCAATGCCCCAGCGACCCAAAGGATTAGCTAGGTAAAACAGGGCGATATTATTGCGGGTTTCCTCTAAAGTTTTGTTGGTCGCAAAGGTATAGCGAACATTCTCCTCGTCTGAAGCATATTCAAACATGGCTGGAGCGTCTTCCAAGGTCACTGGACGCAAGATCAATCGCTCCGTCTCAATTCTGGAATGCTGGCTCAGCTTAACGTAAATATTTTCCATCTCTTCCTCCTAATTTTTCTTAACAGAATAGCATAATTCCCCATCTAAAACAATCCTTTTTTTCTTGCTTTTTGCGATAGTTTCCTTTAAAATGAAAACATCACAATAATTGACCTAGGTCCCTTTGTAGTCCTGTATTCGGAGATCCTAGCGTTAGAAAAAGGAGTAAAGCTCTATGTTAATCGGAATTCCAAAAGAAATTAAAAATAATGAAAATCGCGTTGCTCTGACGCCAGCTGGTGTACACAGTCTTGTAGGAAAAGGCCATCAGGTTTTGATCGAGACAAATGCTGGACTTGGATCTGGCTTTGCAGATGCAGACTATGAAAAGCAAGGTGCAAAAATCGTTGCCACTGCTGCTGAAGCTTGGGCAGCTGAGTTGGTTGTTAAGGTTAAAGAACCGCTGGAAACTGAATATCAGTACTTGCGTGACGACCTCCTCCTCTTCACTTACCTGCACATGGCCGCTGCTCCCGAATTAGCCCAAGCTATGGTAACAGCTAAAACTACCGGGGTAGCCTACGAGACTGTACGTGACGGACAAGGACAACTACCACTCTTAGTACCTATGAGTGAGGTTGCTGGTCGTATGGCGGTTCAAATCGGAGCTCATTTCCTAACCAAGCAAACAGGTGGCTCTGGCGTTCTCCTTGGCGGTGTACCAGGAGTGCCAAAAGGTAAAGTTACCATTATCGGAGGCGGTGTTGTAGGAACTCATGCAGCCCGTATCGCTCTGGGACTAGGCGCTCAAGTTACGATTCTCGATATTAGTGCCAAACGTCTATCCGTGCTGGAAGAAGTCTTTGGCAACCAAATTCAAACCCTCATGTCCAATCCATTTAACATTGAGGCAAGCGTCCGTGAAGCAGATGTCGTGATTGGAGCTGTGCTTATTCCTGGTGCTAAAGCTCCAAAACTGGTGACTGACGATATGGTGAAGCAAATGCACCCTGGTTCTGTCATTGTTGACGTGGCCGTTGACCAAGGTGGCGTTATCGAGACTGCTGACCGCGTGACAACCCACGATGAGCCAGTTTATGAGAAACACGGTGTTCTCCACTATGCGGTAGCCAATATCCCTGGTGCCGTGGCTCGCACTTCTACTATCGCCCTGACCAATGTCACCCTTCCTTATATCGAAGCGCTGGCTGGCAAAGGCTTCAAACAAGCTATTGCAGACGATGCTGGATTGCGTGAAGGTGTCACAACCTATCACGGCCACATCACAAGCCGACCTGTTGCAGAAGGCTTGAATCTCGATTACACTTCTATTGACGAACTTGTCTAATCATTTTTATCTTATATACAAAACCCGAAGGAACTTCTAGTCCTTCGGGTTTCATTTATTTTAAATTTGAATTTAGTATCACGCTACCATCCATTTAGGCAGGATCGACATTGCTCCACATCTTTAAATTATCAAGTATATTACTCTTTAATAGACATTTTACAAGAAGTATCTAACACAAGTGATTTCTAGCCCTGACTAGGCTCTTCTTTCTGGTAAAAGTTCATCCCAACCTCAGTATCCTCGACCAGAATATCATCAGTCTGGCCCAACAGCAGCAAAGCGATGTAAAAGTCACCAACACAGCCCGCTGCATGAATACTAGCTAGAGGCATGTAGAGAGTTGAACTGAGCAAGCCAAGCATGGCCAATAAGGTCAGAAACAGGCTAATCAAAACAAAGGGAGCCAAACCAATGACCAAGAAGTCCTTACGATGGTAGAAGGTTCCTGGACTAGTCGCATAGGCCATCCCATTTTTAAAACCAAACTTGACCTTGGCTTTCCCTTTACCAAAAAACTTGAAGAAGAAACCGTGAATGTACTCGTGGATGACGATAAGGATAAAGGTAAAAACTAAAAAATAGGCAAGATCTAGACCCGAAAAATCATAATGGTCTGCACGGAAGATTAGCTGGGTCAATTTCGCAAAAAGCATGGAGAAAGGAAAAATCAGTAAGAGCCCCGCTACATTTAAACCGATTACATATTTCTTTTCTTCCATAAAATTAATTTTTTTAATGAGTTTCATAAAATCTCCTCCATCATTTTCGACCTTTACTCAAGACATAGGTGCTTGCACTGATAAAAATAAGAAGCCAAATCACCAAATTAGAGACATCTTCAATTTTAAATGAATAGTCTCCTGCTTCAAAGAAGTTGATAAAAGGATTCATAAAAGTAAAACGTAGAATGTGCTGTATTGTTTTATCAAAACTAGCAAATAATGGTACGAAACTAATCAGCAACAGCGGAAATAAACTATAAACCTGAGCTTGTGATTGTGTCTTGGAAATACCACCAATAAAAAGATTGATTAAAAGGATAATAACAATAATTAAGAGATTGATCAAAAGATAGATAGGCCATTTGCCAGACAGATCTACATGCAAATAATATGGGAAAAAAAACAAGGCAAAGACTGTAAATAGGAAGGGATAAACCAACATGGATAAGAGGTATTCGCCAGAACGAACCCCGCTCAGCATCAAGGTTTTTAGATTACGCTTCTCCTTGTCCTCTGCCATCATAATAGACACCATGTAGCCGCCACTCATGGCAAAGGTCATAGGCAGGATCATCTTCAATAGCCCTTGACCTGCATTGCCATTCTTATTTAAAATCATATTGTACAAAAAGAGGAGGCCAAAGGGCAGCAAGACGGACATAAGCAAAGAAGAATTTGTCAATAGAATCTGAGTACGCAGCCATGTGAGAGCTTTAATTTTTT
The DNA here is from genome assembly GCF_030272855.1 of Streptococcus sp. SC1. Classification (NCBI taxonomy): domain Bacteria; kingdom Bacillati; phylum Bacillota; class Bacilli; order Lactobacillales; family Streptococcaceae; genus Streptococcus; species Streptococcus sp. SC1. The sequence continues at coordinate 459,554 of NZ_JAQCMU010000002.1, forward strand.
TATACATCTAGTTTTTCTCCTGTTAATTGAATAAAGATTTCTTCTAATGTAGGTTCGCAAGAATGTACTGTAATAGCTAATTTTAGGTCTTTTGTAGCCAATTCTGAGAATGAAATTTGCTCAGTTTCTCCATTTTCATAGCTAATTTTAACTTTCTTGGCTGCGTTATATTTTTGAATAATAGCTTTCGGCTTGCCATATTCTACTAATACTCCCTTATTTAGCAGGGCCAGTCGATCACAAAGGGCGCTCGCTTCATGCATATCATGCGTCGTCAGAAAAATGGTTGTTCCCTTTTTCTTCAGCTCAAGCAAAAGCTCATGAATCACCTTGGAAGTACGGGGATCAAGTCCACTAGTTGGTTCATCCAAAAATAAGACCTCAGGATTATTTAAAAGAGCCCGAGCTAGAAACATCCGCTGCTTCATACCTGTCGAAAGCTTCTCTGCTACAATATTTTTGCTTTCTAACAAACCAACCTGCTCTAAAACTTCATCTATCCGCTCATTTTTTAAACCGTATAATTTCGCATATATCTGCAGGTTTTTATAGAGAGACATCTTCTCATAAAAGCCACTTGTATCAGATACTAGGCCAATTTTCACCAAATCCTGAGCATTAATAGTATTTGAGGCCTTACCAAGGATTTTACTTTGACCATTGTCGGCATCAAGCTGGCCTGTTAGGATATTAATTAAGGTTGTTTTTCCCGATCCAGATGGTCCTAAAAATCCGAAAATCTCTCCTTGATTGATATGAAAATTAATCCGTTCTAAAGCTTTTTTATCTCCAAAACTTTTAGAAATATTCTCTACTTGAATCACTTGTGACATAAGGCTTCTTCTCACTTTCTTACTTGTAATAACGTTTAACGATTTTGTACTGGCTGACAGTAACATAAAGATAGATGACCGATACCGCAATCCAAGCCAAAATCGTATCCAACTGGAATAGGAAGTTTAGCAGTATCAGTCCAATATAGATACTAGGAAAGATAAAGCTCACTAGTTTCAAACGAACTCCTTTTTGGCCGACAAACAGCTTATTTGAAATATCTTTTAACTGCTTGATAGGAGTCCACATTGATATAGACAAAAATAATGGTTAAGACAATCATGCCAGATACGACCTGCATCGGTGTCCCAACTCCAAGAATAAAGAGCAAGATATAAAGACCTGGAATGAGGCGCTGATTGAGATTAAAGAGAGTTAAAAAGCTTTGCTCATAATGAGCCTGCAACTCCCCTTCATCATAAGACAGAGCATAGTCCTTCATCTCCTCAATGGTTGGCATAGCAGATAATTTATATTGACGAACCTTCTGAGTGGTTTTCAATACAAGAATTTGACCTAAAATCAAAGCAAGAAACAGTGCAATATCATAAAACGGAATGTGAATCGCCGTTTCTGACCTTAGTAGCGGACCTAGGTAGCTCACTCCTACAAAGAGGGTGAATAGAGTCAGAGCAGACGAGATATTATATAAAATCGTCGCATATTCTAGGGTTTTGAAAGTTTGACGATAGAGCTCATAGCTTCTGTCATCATCTTCTTCTCTCTGGTAAGCTCCGTGAACTTTATGCGTCTGATAGAGCAAGAAAAAGGTTACGGGATAGAGAATGAACAAACTCGCTCGACCAATGTTCTTCAGCAGCTCAACATTTAAGACGGTCGGCCAAGAAATATGCTCAAAATGATCCATCATAAAACCAACTACCCCTCCTAATATAACAGCAGGAATTAAGATGCCGATATTTCTCAATATTCTTTTCTTTGTTGACATTGTTTTCTCCTATTCTTAAATAAGCGCAGTCAGCCAAGCCATGACTTGGCTAATAAAGTCAGAGGCAATTTCCAGTATTTCACGGCCAAATAAAGGTAAAACAATCAGCACTATCATCAGGAAAATAAAGTGATTTCTGACTTTTTTGTTCATTTTATTCCACAAATAATCCCTTTGTAACCATCCTGCCAGATAGGCATAGCCCAAGGCTACAAAAATCCCTAGCTCAGTTGATGCTAGCACTGCAACTGCGAAGATCAGACGAATATAAGCTACCTTTATCCCAAAATAATCCGCCAAACCTGCACAGACACCAGCAATTTTTGCTTGTTCTTCGTTAACTTTAAAGTTTTCCATAAATTCTTGCATTGTTTTTCTCCTTGTTTTACTTTCCGTCACTTGCGGAAAAGCACTAATATACTTACACAGCTTATCAGGATCAGATTAAGTAATCGCTATGATATGAAAGCTTGCTTGTCTTCATGACAAGATGGCTAGCATAAACTATCTCCAGCAACTGATTTTTCCTAACGGCCTACTCTTCCTCCACTAGGCGAAAGACATTTTCGACACTTTCGTTGAAAATCTGAGCAATTTTGAGAGCAATGACCACGGAGGGCGTGTATTCATCCCGCTCCAGCAAGCTAATCGTTTGCCGCGACACGCCGGCTTTCTTGGCTAAGTCAGTTTGATTCAGCCCGTCTCTAGCCCTCAGCTCTTTAAGTCGATTTTTCAGCTTCATGACAACACCTCTCAGTCTTCTTTCAGTTCAACAGACTTGATATCGTCAATGCGCATGAGCTTGATTCTTGTTTGACCTTTTTTATTGGTCTTACTCAACTTAACCCAATCGTCATCAGCATCAACTACCTCCCAGCAATCTGTCCCGAAAATTTCACCAATGATGATCGGTTTTTTCCCAATCATTTCTTTAAAAAAACGTGACATTTCTCCACTCCTTTCTTTATTTCTCTCTAAACGTTTCAACTTCCTTTTTACATTTTTCAATTCACTGGATGACATCAGCCACAAACCAGAAAATATCGGAAGTAGACACCAAAACAGTATCTCCATTAGTTCCTCCTTTTATCTTTTCTTCTTAACTTAAATACATTGTAACAGATTCTTTTCTTTTTGACAAGTATATTTGTCAAAAAAATAAATATTTTTGTCATAAAGACTTAGATCCTTTACAAATGTTTGAGAAAGATATTCTGAAGGATGTCCAGTTGGTAAATCCAAAATAACTTTCTGAAGGCATAAAAAAAGCCCCATATGAAAGCAATGAAAAGCATCATTGCTTTCATATGGAACGATGTTATTTGATAGAAAGGAACGTACTTATTTCTCCCTGTATAGCTCAAGAAAATCCTGATAAGACTTTAAGAGATGATCTTGGTCATCAGATGAATAAGAACGATCTAGTTTGACATTTGTATAGAGATCGGTTTCTCCTTCAGACGCTAGAAGTCTGATACTGGTTTCATAAGAATCTTCTCCAGTTACGACTAAACTCCAGCCGCTAGCAAGTTTTTCCTCTATATTTGGAAATTGCTGGCTTAGCTTCAACTTTTTGATCTGTAAATTTCCTTCCCCTTGAATGAGGGTAAAGTTATGCGGACTGTTGAGCAAAACCAAGCCATACTTCTCTAGTTTGTCATCCAGATTACTAGCACCATAGACAGGATACTTGTCACGGATACTCAGGGGCTTAAAATAATCTTTTAGATAAAAAGTCTGCCCGTTTTCAATATTGGTATAGAGAGTATAGATAGGCTTCTCCTCATGAGCGTTCGAGTAATCTCTTTCATCCTTACCGCCTGGTAGATAGACTTCAAAAGCAAAATAATATTGCCCATCCTGAGGATCTTGATAGAGCTGATGGCTAACTTTACCCGGTATGGCTTGACTATGCAGGTTTTGAGCCAATTGGACTAAATCGTAATCTTTATACAACGCTTCCACTTGATTTAAAAGCTTAATTTTGACATGGTTGCTCTGTTTATTGTCCTTACTAAAGGCCTGATAGCTATCGAAGTGAAAGGATTGATCAGAGTAATTCATTTCTTGCTGTAAGATATACTTATCAGACAAGATGGCAGAATTAGGATTTTTCACCATATAGATCTTGTCTGCAAGTTTTTCTATCTGGACTGCCTCATCTTTCGCTCTTGTAACTTTCTTTTCTTGGGATGTTTTAGACTGTCTTTGCTCAGACTGAATGGTCATTTTTTCCCTCTCAAAAACATAAAAAGCTAAAAATAAACCAAGTGTAAAAGCCAAAGTATAGCCAGCAACATTCAAAAAGATTTTATTTTGAAAGCATTTTTTTATTTTTATCACTATCTTCTGCACCTACTTTTCCTCCGGAACTTTTACTTGACGAAGCTGCCCATCGATAAGGACATATATAATCCGACCAGACTTGATCATTTCATCGTGATTCAAGCTAGGCATATCAGTTGTCTCAAACTGTAATGAATCAAGAAGCTGATGACCATTTTGTACTAATATTTTGGTCTTGCCTGCTGCAAGATTACTGCTGGTCCCAGTCTGATTCACTGTCATCTGCCCTTCTTCAAGACTAAATATAGAGAAAATTTTGTACAAGATCCCTTGATCCACAATTCCCTTAACGATATTCAAATCAGATTCATGTACATTGTTATTTGCTTTATATTGAAGCCAAGTGATATAACGTGTCTCTCTCGGTCTATTGATTTTAGACTCCTCAATCATCTTGCTGTAATCACTTACAGGTTTTATACCTAATTTATAAGACGTGGCTGTGTCGATACTGACTTGATCAAACCGCACATCTCTTATATAGGAATAATTGGAGTTGATAAAGCTTAGACTATCTATATGGTCTTCTAGGTCAAAATTTTGGAGGTAAACAGGTCCTTTTTTGAAATCAACGGTGACTATTTTCCCAGTATTGATATCTAAACCGATAGGAATCATTCCTTCTACCGCATTAAGCTTGCCTTCTTCTTTTACCCTATCCATGAAAAAATCATATGAAAGGGGAGTCGATAAATCTTTTGTCTGTTTTAAAGCTCGGTCTGCCTCGTAATCTTGTTTCTGTTGGGCAGACCAAAAGGGAGCTTCACCTGGATAATTGAAAAGATTAGCAAAGTTTGAAACTTGTTGAGTTAGATCTTCTTTATATTGAAACTGTGGATAGATCGTAAAACTACCTTTTTTAGCCATTTCAAAAATATGGGGATATTCTTGGTAGAGATTGATGAGTTCTCCTCCCTGATATGGTCGCATTGTGATGGTATCATTACTAGCAATAACGAAGCTCAGGTTCTTCAAGCGCTCTGCAAAGACAGGATTGGCTCTGACAACCGATAATTCTCTATTAGTCCTGCTAGTAATCTTTTCCTCAGATGAAGAGCCTATAAGGCGAGTAATGCGACTTTCTAAGGTCTGTAAATCAATGATCAGTGAGAAAGTTCTCGCATCCCCATTGATTTCTTCCAGTCCTATTTCTAAATAAGGAGCCTTGGTTGGTGAGTCAAAGGCATCTATTTTCGCCGTACTGATGATCTTATATTTCTTCTTTTCTTTGAGAAGGATATCTTTTACATCAATCTTTCTCAGTGACTGAATCCCTTCATCCTCTTTGTAAATATCAATTTGATAAAAATACTCTGACTTTTCTTTATCATAAAATGCTTGTCCTTCAGAAGGATCCTGAGTTTTAGGAATGCGATAATTCTGAGCAATAATGTAGCCTTCCTTCTGCTGGACATCACCAAACATATCAATGGCCAAAGCAAAATTTCCGATTTTTTGAAAATCTCTTACTTGCCCATAGGCGATTTGATATTTGGACTGGCTCAGTCTAGCATCTTCCTCATTCCTGGCTGTAAGATGAGGGACAAGAGATTGATAGTAGACATGATATGTCACAAAAGCGAATAGAAAGAAACTCGATATTTTCAAGAGTTTTTTGAGACGTGTTTGATTCATATTTTTCCCTTATAAAACTATAATAATACCATTTTATCATACTTTTCTTTTGCTTATAGCAGGAAGTTTACAAAAAATGATATAATAGTCCATAATCTATCTAAAAGGAGAATAGGATGAAGAAGCTAGAGAATTTCTCTTGGCAAATGTGGCAGATTTATGCTTTAGCAACACTGGTCATTTTTCTTATCGCTGGTGCTTGTTCTTTCTTTTTCACAAAAGAAGCTGCTTATGTGGTCAAAGAACGAAATTATGCCTATAAAGGAAAGAATCAGCGTTTAACTGATTATACGGCTATTGGTGAGACCGAACCAGAATTCCCTATGATTGCTCTTTCTTTTAAAGAGAGCGACGAGTGAAGCCCGTATGATTTTGCTGTTGGACGGAAATTTTTAGCATTTCAGGATTCAAAGCAGTATGTGGGAACACTGAAAGCAAAGGACAAGGAAGAATACTTCCGAATTCGTTATTACAAACTGGGACAAGAAAAAGGAGAAGGGCAAACGATTGATGTCTTGAAACTTGTTCAAGATATGGGCTATGTCACCATAGAAGGCAAGATGGATAATCTTATGTATTCTGATGGAAAAGATGAATATGTCAAAATCCAGATAAAAGACAATGATGAAATCTATGTAAACCTAACCAGTAAAAAAGCTACAAAAAAACATCCCAAAGAGGCGATTCATTTCGGATATGGAGGGCTCTATCGAGTACTTTCAAGTCCATCATTTATTACAGGGATATATAAGGATGATAGCGAAAATGTAACTACGGATTGGCCCACTTTGTTTAGTTACAAAAAGAACGATTACCAATCACGTTTAACGGATAGTGATAGCAAACCAGAGGATAGCCTGACACTTTCAATATTAAAAGAATACGGCTTTATAGTAGTTTTAAAAGAAAACATGCCCCTCAACGATAGCATCACCCTAACAAAAATGTTTTTCCCCGATGCCGGCTCTTTTTACTGGAGTATTGGCATGGAGTATACAAAGAGTGGCAAAAAAGAAATAATCCGTACGGAAGAGGAGTTCAATCAAGTCATTAAGGAGGAAGCCATTGAAAAAGATTTTAAAGATTGATACGGACAAGAGAAAAAGTTTTATGGTACTTGTATGTTTTCTAGTGGTCTCAGCTTTATTCTTCTATCGAAATCTAGAAGCTCATCTCAAAGGCTTTTACGCCAATCGTAATTTTCTTGGAGAGGTTAAGATAACTGGCTTTTCCTGGGCTGACAAAATTTGGGGCATAGATGTCAATTATACCTATACTGAAAACATTAAGGACAAAACCATCTCTGTTCCTGTAAAAAAATCGGTCCGCTTCAAACAATTAGTCATGCCTTATTACGACAAGATGGATGTAGACAAGTGGAGGGACCCTATATCTGCGTTAGGGGTGACTTATGATGAATCTATCAGAGTATATGCGCCAATTCTTGAAAAAGCTTTAGAAATTAACCCTGAGCGAGCTAAATTGGAAGAGTCTCTGACGAGAAAGTTAAATCAGGCTTCACACCTAAAAGGGGGAACTGTTAAGCTGAGAAGCACTCTATCTGACAAAAATAGGTTTATTAAAGGTATAGTTTGGTATAGCGATCGTGTGGAAGATGCTGTTAGCAATGACCATTCTATTCTTGAAGAATTGTACGATTTGCCTTTAAATGATGCCTTGTCACATAATGCAGTCTATGTTCAAATTATCTTACCAGAAGAAAAATACAAGGAACATTTTTATCTAAGAGATCAAATCCAGCAGTTGCTAGGACAATTAAGCTTACCTGATGGAACCTATGTATTAGGAACGATTGATGAGCAAATCGATTATTATGTTGAGGTTAAGCAAGGAAAAATTATAGAAGGGAGATAGATATGTCAGACAATAAAGAGAGAAGGAAAGCAGGTTTCTCTTGGTAAATTGGATTATTGATTGTATTTTATCTGGTCATCCTTGGCCTACCCTTTTTAAACGATCAATCACTTTCAATTTATCTTTTTCAAAACGAGGATTCTATCTTTTGGGGAAGTAATTTTAGAAATTTAATTGGTTCCTATTTTTTAACTTGTTTTACCTTATTTGCCATTTTGCCTGCTCTAGCTATTTTATTCAAATTCATTTTGAAAAAGAGAGGCTATCCTTTTATAGCAAGCCTACAATCCTTCCTAGTATTCATAGCTAGTTTTATATTCATGATGTACGCCCTGTTTTCCATCACTATTCAAAAGGATATTTATAGGCTAGATTGGGGCGTTTACTCTTGTCAAATCATTTTTCTAATTTATATTTTTAATGATTTGCGCTTTCTGAGAGCTAGAATTAAAAGTAAAACAGTGAATTGATAACAAGAGAGTGGGACAAAAGTCCTAGCCTCTCAATTGTCTTTAGATTATCGAGCAAGACGCAGTGGTTGAGTGGACTCTACTACGCTGATTTCATCAGCTTTTACAGCCCTACTCAACTGTGCGGAGGTGGGACGACGAAATCGAATTCTAACGAATTATCGATTTCTGTCCCACTCTCTTTTAAATTTCCTTACGAGCTATAACGTGCATTCAGAAGCATAGTAAATTTTACTTTCTTTTTTAGCTATTACGAATCAAGCCAAGTCCACTCGGATTTGGCTTTTTGAGTATGCAAAAAGATCTACCCAAATGGATAGATCTTTGTTTTCTTACAACTTACCAGCTACTGCATCCAAGAGTTCTTGGATTTTCGCTTGGTTGCTTCCTCCTGCCATGGCCATGTCTGGTTTACCACCACCACGTCCATCGACGATTGGAGCCAATTCTTTAACCAAGTTACCAGCATGGATGTCTTTGGTCTTGCTTGCAACAAGGATGTTGACTTTGTCACCAATAGCTGCGACTAGGACAAGAAGGTCAGAGTAGTCTTTTTGTTTCCAGTTATCCGCAAAGGTACGAAGGGCACCTGCGTCTGATACAGAAACTTGACTTGCAATGTAACGGTGACCGTTGACTTCCTTCACATCCTTGAAGACATCCCCAGCGGCTGCAGCGGCTGCTTTTTCTTTCAATTCTGTATTTTCTTTTTGCAATTGACGAAGTTGCTCTTGAAGTCCTTCAACCTTATGAGGTACTTCCTTAAGTTGAGGTGCTTTCAAGGTCGCTGCTACTGCTTTCAGAGCGTCTTCTTGTTCGCGGTAGGCTTCAAAGGCTTCCTTGCCAGTCACGGCCAAGATACGGCGAGTTCCTGAGCCAATCCCTTCTTCCTTGACGATCTTGAAGAGGCCAATCTCAGAAGTATTACCAACGTGGGTACCACCACAGAGTTCTACTGAGTATTCTCCAATGGTAACGACACGAACTTCCTTACCGTATTTCTCACCAAAGAGGGCCATAGCTCCCATTTCTTTAGCGGTGTCAATATCTGTCTCAACAGTTTCCACTGCGATTGCTTCCCAGATTTTCTCATTGACTTGTTGTTCAATGGCGCGCAATTCTTCAGGAGTTACTGCTTGGAAGTGCGTAAAGTCAAAGCGAAGGAATTCGACTTCGTTCAGAGATCCTGCTTGGGTTGCGTGACTGCCAAGGATATTGTGAAGAGCCGCATGGAGCAAGTGAGTTGCTGTGTGGTTTTTCATGACACGATGACGACGGTTGGTGTCGATAGCCAAAGTGTATTCTTGGTTCAAAGCAAGTGGAGCAAGAACCTCCACTGTGTGCAGTGGTTGTCCGTTTGGTGCTTTTTGAACATCTGTCACGGTAGCCACGACATTTCCTTCAGCATCCAAGATTTGACCGTGGTCAGCTACCTGTCCACCCATCTCAGCGTAGAATGGAGTCTCTGCAAAGATGAGAGAGGCAGTTCCTTCAGAGACAGCTTCTACTTCAGCATTGTCCGCTACGATAGCCACCAACTTAGAAGGCAATTGACTGGCATTGTAGTTAAAGACGCTCTCAACAGTGATGTTTTGAAGGGTTTCATTTTGCATGCCCATTGAGCCACCTTTGACAGCTGATGCACGTGCACGTTCTTGCTGTTCTTTCATGGCTGCTTCGAAGCCTTCACGGTCTACCGTCATACCCGCTTCTTCTGCGATTTCTTCTGTCAATTCCACTGGGAATCCGTAAGTATCATAGAGTTTGAAGACATCTTGACCAGCGATGACAGTTTGTCCTTTTTCTTTCAAGTCTGCTACAATGGTTTCTGCAAAATGTTGACCTGAGTGAAGCGTACGAGCAAATGACTCTTCCTCGCTCTTGACGATTTTCTCGATAAAATCACGTTTTTCAAGTACTTCTGGGTAGTAGCTTTCCATGATTTTTCCAACAGTTGGAACGAGTTTGTAAAGGAAAGGCTCATTGATACCCAATTTTTGACCGTGCATAGAAGCACGACGGAGAAGACGACGAAGGACATAGCCACGACCTTCATTTCCAGGAAGAGCACCATCACCGATAGCGAATGAAAGGGAACGGATATGATCCGCAATAACCTTGAAGCTCATGTTATCGCCATCTTGGTCGTAGACCTTACCAGACAACTTCTCAACTTCACGAATGATCGGCATGAAGAGGTCTGTTTCAAAGTTGGTCTTAGCCCCTTGAATAACCGCCACCAAACGCTCCAAACCAGCGCCCGTATCAATGTTCTTATGTGGCAATTCCTTGTACTCGCTACGAGGAACAGCAGGATCGGCGTTAAATTGTGACAAAACGATATTCCAAATTTCGATATAACGGTCGTTTTCGATATCTTCTGCAAGCAGGCGAAGACCGATATTTTCTGGGTCAAAGGCTTCTCCACGGTCAAAGAAAATCTCTGTATCTGGTCCAGAAGGTCCAGCACCGATTTCCCAGAAGTTGTCTTCAATTGGAATCAAGTGACTTGGATCCACTCCCACTTCAATCCAGCGGTTGTAAGAATCTTTATCGTCTGGATAGTAGGTCATGTAGAGTTTTTCAGCTGGGAAGTCAAACCACTCAGGGCTTGTCAAGAGTTCATAAGCCCAAGTAATAGCTTCATCACGAAAGTAATCCCCGATAGAAAAGTTCCCCAACATTTCAAACATGGTATGGTGACGAGCAGTTTTTCCTACATTTTCGATATCGTTGGTACGGATAGCCTTTTGCGCATTGGTAATGCGTGGATTTTCAGGAATAATGGTCCCGTCAAAATATTTCTTAAGAGTGGCTACCCCAGAGTTGATCCATAAAAGAGTTGGGTCGTTTACTGGAACCAAGCTAACTGATGGTTCTACAGAGTGGCCTTTGCTTGCCCAGAAATCCAGCCACATTTGGCGAATTTGAGCACTTGACATTTGTTTCATTTTATTTTTCTCCTTAAATCTTTTTAATGTTTTTTATGATGAACTTTCCAGCATTTCCACATAGTCAATGGCGACACAGAGGGAAATGACTAGATCTGAGTAAGCCTCATCATAGACACTCACCTGATAAGTGGAGGTCAGATGGAAAAGTTCCTTGGTGATCTCTGCCACGACTTGATCGCGATTATCTAGTAATTTAAAATTTAAATCCCAGATATTGCCCTCGATACGAAGGCCTAAATCATCAAACTCATACTTATCACGGAAGAAGGTCAGTTTCTTGCGAATATAAAAGCTTGTCCCATCACTGAGCTTGATTTCAAACCGAGGCAAAAATGTTAGAAAGATTTTGCTGATCTGGCTAACTGTCTGTCCTTGGGCATCATAGATGGTGAAACTCTTCGGAATCTGGAAAAATGATCCTTCTACTTGGTAATCTATGTTACCTCGATCGTCCTTGATATCAAAGCGTTCGCCACCTAAGCGAAATTTCTGTTTGACAAGATAGGTTTTCATCGCTTTACCTCCATAGTCAAGATAAAAGACAAGCTCTTTGTCTGAAGGGCGAAAAACCGCGGTACCACCTTCATTCAATGAACTTGTCATTCTCATTAGCTATTTAGTTTGAAACATGAGTAGCATGAATTTTCCTCTCACATGGCTCGCAGCACCGCCAATTCTCTGAGCTGAGATCTAGAAAATTAATTCTCAATAGTTTTATTATACTGACTTCTTGGCTTTTCGTCAAGCTTATTCTGCTGCAGGAGCTGGGTTTTCTTCAGTATGAGCAGCTTCTGACTTGCTTTCTTCTGAGCTTGAAGCCTCAGATTTTGCTTCTTCTGAGCTAGAAGATTGTGATTTCTTTTCTTCTGAACTAGAAGACTGAGACTTGCTTTCTTCTTTAGACGATGAGCTAGAAGTATCTCCTTCTACATATTGGGCAAAGACATTTTGGAAAGCTGGATCCTTCACTTTCAGATTCGCTTCCTTCAATTCTTTAGAAATAACGGAACGAATAAAGCTTGCATCGTTTTGTTTTTGAGTCAGGATTCCCTCTTTTAGTTGCTTCTTATAATCTGTCCATTTTGCAGATTTTTGAGTTTTCTTCACCAATTTAACAATGTAGTAACTTGCTGAATAGTTCTGCTTACCTCGTACAGTGATCACATCAGAAACGCCATTTTCTTCCAAAGCAAAAGTAGCTTTTTTAACGGCATCCGCAACTGTTGTTGAGGTTGAATCAAATTTCACCTCGCCGCCCTTATCTTTGGTGTCCTTGTCGGTTGAGTTTTCCTTGGCTAACTGACCAAAGTCTGCTCCCTCAGCCTTGGCTTTTTCAAGCACTTCCTTAGCCTTTTCTTCACTGTCCACCTTGATAATTTGAGCCGTTACTTCTGGTGTATACGTTTCAAAGAAAGCCTTGTAGTTGTCATCTGTCAACTCTTTTTCAGCTGCTTTCTTAACAGCGTATTCAACTAATTTATTTGCGCGGATCTGGTCTCTGTATGCATCTTCCGTCATTCCGCTTTGAGCAAGAACATTTTGGAAGGCAGAACCATAAGCGGATTTCATTTTTTCAAAGGCTTCTTCAACCTCTTTATCCGTCACTTTTTTGCCATACTTTTCTTCAAAAACTTGCTTAATTGCCATTTGAAGCAAGACTTGTTGAGAGGATCCATTATTTTTTACTTGATCGTAAAATTCACTTACTGTGATTGTCTCACCTTTCATTGTCACAATATCTTTATCTTTTGCTGTTTGTGAACATGCTGCTAAAGCCACTACAGAAAAGAGAGTTACTGCTCCTGTAAGGATTTTTTTCTTCATTGTTTTATCTACTCCTTCAATAAATTCACTTTGTCTATTGTACCACAAATCCAACTTGATATCTTAATTTTTCCTAAAAATTTTTGGAAATCAAGAAAAAAGTGAAGGGATTATTTTTTTCTAATCATAAGCAGTCCATCTCCTAAGGGAAGCAAACTAGCAGTCAAATCTGGACTATCCAAAGTTGCGTCAAACAGGCTATGCAGTCCTCGGTAAATAGCTCGTTGACCGCGCTTAATGTCCTCAAAAGGCTTGGCAACATCACCGCCTTGGAAGACATCATCAATGAGGACCAGACCACCAGGATTGAGGCGCTTGAGGACTTGGGGAAGAAAGACCACATACTTGGACTTAGCAGAATCCATAAAGACAAGGTCGTAGGAATCCTCCAGTGTCTCAAGCAGATCCACCGCATCACCTTCCAGCAGAGTGATCTGCTGACGGCTGTCATACTTGGCGAAATTAGCCTTGGCCAGCTCAATCATCTCTGGATTGCGGTCAATAGTCGTAATCTGAGCCAGAGGCGCATGTTCCGCCATCAAAAGGGCCGAAAAACCGATAGCCGTCCCGATTTCTAAAATCTTCTCTGGCTGCAGGCTTTCGAGTAGCAGGCGGAAATAAGCCACTGTCTCATGGGGAATCACGGGTACATTTTCAGCTCTGGCAAAATCCTCCAGCTCCTTGAGCCCACCAGCGACCGGCTGGAGACGCTGCCTCATAAAGTCTACGACCTCTTCTTTGACCACTGGCCGACGCATATTGGGATTAGAGTTTTGATTATAAGTCTCGACCATCTTATGCCAGTCCTAACTTTTCTACCAAGGCTTCGAATTCGTCCAAGCGACGCTCAAAGACAGCAAAAGCAGCATTTAGGTAGTCTTCTTTTTCCATATCTACACCTGCTTTTCTGATGACATTGAGCGGATAGTCAGAGTTCCCGGCTTTGAGATAGTCCAGATACTTGTCCTTGTCTTCCTGACTGCCATAGACAATCTTTTCAGCCAAGGCAGAAGCGGCTGCAAAGCCTGTAGAATATTGGAAAACATAGTAATCATAGTAGAAATGCGGAATCCGAGCCCATTCGTACTGAATCTGTGGATTGTCTTCTTTTTTCAGACCATAGTATTTTTCGTTCAAGTCAGCGTAGAGTTCATTGAGAAACTCGCTAGTCAAAACTTGTCCTTCTTGGTCGGCCTTGTGGATCGCATGCTCAAATTCAGCAAACTGGGTTTGACGGAAGACCGTACCTCTAAAGCCATCCAAGAAGTGATTGAGGATAGCAAAGCGGGTAGCATCGTCTTCTACTTCTTCCAAGAGCTTCTCTGTCAGGATGTTTTCATTGGTTGTCGAAGCAATCTCAGCTAGGAAGATAGAGTAGTCCCCGTAAACATAAGGCTGGGTCTCACGAGTATAACTTGAGTGCATACTGTGGCCTGTCTCGTGCACCAAGGTAAAGAGATTATCTAGTGTATCCTGCCAGTTGAGCAACATAAAGGCATTGGTATCATAAGAACCCCCTGAGTATGCACCTGAGCGCTTGCCTTGATTTTCATGAACATCAATCCAGCGCTCTGAAAAAGCCGTCTTCACTCGACTCAAATAATCCTCACCCAGAATTGCCAGAACTTCCTCAGACTTAGCCAAGGCTTCCTCATAAGTAAACTTGTAGTCTGTCTCTGACAAAGGTGTGTACATATCATACATCTTCAAATCAGAAATGCCTAGAATCTTCGCTCGTAAAGCGATATAACGCTGCAAAAGAGGCAAATGCTTATTGACAGCTGAAACTAGGCTATCGTATACACTTTCTGGAATAAAGTCCGCTGACAAGGCTGCTTCGCGGGCAGATGAGAACTTGCGGACTTTCGCATTGTAATTGTGTACCTTGACATTGGTCTGCAGAGTCTTGGCATAGGTATGCTGGTACTGCTCGTATACGCTGTAGAGAGCCTCGTAAGCTTCCTTACGGACTTCTCGGTTCTTAGACTCGACCAGGGTGATATAGTTACCGTGGCTGAGCTGAACTTCATTTCCATCTTCGTCATGCACCATCGGAAAGACAATATCCGCATTATCCAAGATAGCAAAGGTTTCGCCCGCTGCCCCAAAGATTTCACCAGCACCAGCCAGTAGCTCCTCTTCACGCTGTGTCAGAATGTGGGCTTTCTTTTTCAAAAGCTTGTCAAAATAATGCTGATACAGCTGCAAGGCTGGCTGCTCAGCCAAGAAAGCTTGGTACTGCTCTTCTGTAATCGCCATAAATTCGGGCTCGTAGAAGGCAAAGCTTTGTCCAAAATCGCTGTAAAGAGTCATGCCTTTAGCCTGATACTCTTGGTACTTAGCCACACGTGTATCCTGGTCATTCTTCATATGAGCATAAGAATAAAGCTTTTCAATACGGCGCATCAAGTCCAACTGGATTTTCGTCGTTGTCAAAAGACTGTCAGCCGAATCCAGCAAATGCCCAGCCAGACCAGCTGCTTTCTTCACTTCTTCTGAAACCTGTGCCAACTCCGCTTCAAAGGCTTCATCTGTTGGGAAAATAGTAGTCAAATCCCAAGTATATTTTTCTTCAATTTCATTTCTTTGTTTTGCCATAGAAATTTCCTCCATCTTTTCTATTTTATCATAAAAGCTGGGGAAATCCTCGCATAAAATACTGGTGGATAGATAATTTGAAGCTGCTTATTTTTTTCAGCCTGATAATAGCGATGAAAGTGCTGGTAATAGGGCGTTAAGTCTCTTGTTATTTGGCAAAAGGAACTGGCTTGGACAGGCCGAACCTGCGGATAGAAATCCTCGGCCGACTTGGTTAAAAGATTGTCTCCTTTTTGATAGAGCTGGGCTTGGAGCTTCATCCAACGAGGTTGCTGATAATAAAGCTGCTGACGAACATAGTGACAAATCTCTGGGTCCTGCCGAGCCAGATAACTCTCTAGCTCCTGCTTCTGAAAGGGGCTGCGCAAGACGGATAACAGGCAGCCTTGGCCAAAAGGAAAGGATTTGACTTTGTACTGAGCTCGTCCATGCAAGTCTTCGTGAATGAGATATTTAAGCCGAAGCACCTGCTTTTTCTCATCCAATTCCCAAAGATGAAAGCCCATATTTTGACTAAAATAAAGAAAATCCTTTTGCAGTTTCGTCAGCGACTGTTTTAACCATAATTTCTTGCCCAAGAGCCAGAGGACCTGATAACCATGCTGGCGGTAGGATAGCGTCCTTTCCTCAAGTCGTTCCTGACTAAGAGGACTGCATTGAACCTCCAGCGCTATACGACCGTCCAACAAAAGGTCAGCAATCTGCCTTATCTCAGGCAAAAAGGTCTCCACCTGAATCTCTTGACTTTGCTTCCCCCAGCTATAAAGGCCAGCTTTCAAGTTCAAATGCTCCGCACTTTCATTTTCTGCATAAAACGAACAATTTTCAAGAGAAATATGAGCAAAATGCGGTCGCATGACCCTTCCTTTTTTGAAGCGGACCGCTCCCGAACAGGCCGGACAAAAGAGTTGTTCGCCTAGGGACGGCTGATTTTCCATCGCATTCAGCAAAATCCCCTCTTCATTTTTCGCAAGCAACATGAGCATCCCCCTCTCAATATAATGTCTTTTATATTTTTATTCGTAATTAAAACACCAAAGAGAGGGATTGTGAAATGAACGAAGTATTATTTATTCTCTCACTTATGTAATCTCCCCAAACAAAAACGAGCTGAAAAAATTCCAGACTCGTTTTTTCTTATCCAAATAGATTCTGATTCTTTTTTTCAGGAACTTTCAAAAAGAGAGCAAGCAAGAGCACTAGACCTATAATGGCTGCCAACATGAAATTCATACTACCATAGCCAAAACCATCTAAGATAGACCCTGACATATTCTGGATGAAAATTGTTCCTAGATTTCTCCCTGTCTGTAGTAACGCAAAAGCGGTCACCAAATATTTTTCATCCACCAAATTTGCTACGATGCGCAGACTAAGCATAGTCAGTACCATGCCAGAAGCATGCTTGGAAAGCAGGGTCACTGCAATTTTCGAACCCAAGCCAAAGTTTAAAGCATAAACCGCATACTGAAGAAGCATCATGCCTAAGCAGATATAGAGCAACTTTTTGACAGCTATCTTATCCATGAAAAGATAGGAATAAAAGATCAAGGGCGCCTCGCACAGCACAGAAACTGCGACAACAGTCGTTGCCCAATCAACACTTAAGCCACTGGATTCTAGCATGGAAGGAATATAGGTATGTCCTGTATTGCCCACACCAGAGTAAAGGGCAACAAGGAAAAGATAAAAAAGATAGGTTCTGTTTTTAAGAATGGCTGAAAAGAGCGAATGGCCTTTTTTTTCAGTCTTTTTAGTCAACCTATCCCGCTTAGGATTCATACCAAGAACCCCTATAATACTCAGCAACATAGTCCCAATAAAGACCAGATAGATCGCTTGAGGAGAAATATTCTTATAAATCAAACCCGCCAGCTGTGAACCGACGGCATAACCGATTGTTCCCCAAATTCGGATTTTCCCATATTTATAAGGACTTTGGGTTGCTAGTACATCCATCACAGTGCCCACCCCATTGATGAGCATCAAGACAAAACTATACCAGATGGCTAAGAGCCATAGATTATCGGCCTCCATAAAAAAGATGTCTCCTAGGATAATCAGGAAAAAACTGATAAGCGAAACCCTCTTGATGCCAAGCGTATCAGTTAACAGCCCCATGATTGGCTGAGCCAGCATGGAAGAAAAGAAAGAAGCTGATACGACGATAGATACTTGACCAGCCGTGTACCCCTTATCCAGCATATAAACGGATATCAAGGTCGAAAACAATGAATTGGACAGAAAATAAAAATTATACATCAAAAAATAAGCCAAATAGCTATTAGAAAACTTTTTCCCCATCATCAAAACCTCTCCAAAAATAGAATAGAGAGTGGGACAGAAATCGGTAATTCGTTAGAATTCGATTTCGTCGTCCCACCTCCGCACAGTTGAGTAGGGCTGTAAAAGCTGATGAAATCAGCGTAGTAGAGCCCACTCAACCACTGCGTCTTGCTCGACAATCCAAAGACAATTGAGAGGCTAGGACTTTTGTCCCAGCCTCTATCTCAGCTTGCAAGCTAAATGCAATCATTTATTTATTTTTTCTAGCTCTTGCTTTAGCTTTTCTTGATTTCCGATTCTCGATATAGAAAATCAGGACAATAATGACAATTGGCAAGGCAATTAACCAGCGGTTGCTCAGCAAGTCACTATACCAAGTTTTATTATTTTCTTTCTGAGTGACTTCTTCTTTGGCAGACTGGGTAACAGAAGCATCTACTTCCTCCACTTTCATCTCATCAGAGATCTTTGGAGAGAGCGTGTATAGATCATTTCCGGCCTTCAAGACACCATTCTCAACTACAGGCTTTGCCTTCGCGTCTTTTTTGATTGTTGCATAAAAATCTTCGGGCAGATTGTAAGTTTTTCCATTAATCTCCTGCTTCCCTTTAGAGAACAGTTTCTTGTACTCGTAGTCAGCATAAGATTTTTCAATCAAGGCATTTCCAAATGGATGGCGGTAATATTCACCATCTTGGTCAGACCAGTCGCCAACTCCCATGATAACGCCAATCACACGCTGGTTTCCGCGCTTGACAGTTGCAATGTAGTTGAAAGCACCGTTCGGACTTGAGCCTGTCTTCAGACCATCTACTCCCTCTAAAGCATAGCGAGCACCTGGCAGAGAGTAATTATAAGTCTCAAATGTTTCTTCATAAGGCGTCCCAGCCTTGACAGTCACCTTAGCCTGATTGGTATAGTTTAAAATATCTGGATAGTTCTTTACAAAATTATAAACTAAAATCCCTAAATCACGCGCAGTTGTTTGGTTGCTAGCGTAGATATTATATCTCTGAGGAGTATAGTAACCTTTGAAGGAAACTGCCGCAGCACCACTGGCATTAAACCATTTGGTGTTGGTCATGCCTAGTTCCTGCGCTTTGGCGTTCATCTTGTCCAAGAAAGCATCGGGATCGTTATCTGACAGGTAATTTGCCAGCATCACTGTTGTTGCGTTAGAAGAGGGTACAACTGTCATGGTAATCAGCTCAGAAACAGTATAATTGACTCCAGCCACGATTTTATTATTGGAAATTTCATAAATTCCCGCAACAGCCTGATCTTGCGGTGTCGCCTTAATCACCGTATCTAAACTGAGTTTTCCCTCTTTAATGGCTTCAAAAACCAAGTACAAGGTCATGATCTTACTCATGCTGGCTGGATCGCGAACCTCATCAATGTTATCCTGCCACAGTATATCGCCCGTATTTCCGTCAATCATCAAAGATGACTTAGGGCGATTGATTGCTTGTACATTTTCATTGGGATACATTTTTCGTGCCATATCTACCAATTCATCTGCCGCAGCAGAAAGCGGTGATAGAAAGGCAGACAAAATCAATCCAAACACCAAAAACTTCTTCTTCACATTTATCCTCCAAAAAAATCATTCCTAACTAGTATATCATATTTTTAATCAGGTTTTTGATAAATATAAAAAATCCCACCTAAAAATTAGATAGGAAATAGATTGTTAAGCTTCTAATAAACTTAGAGCTTCTTTGTCTGCAATAATCACGACATCTTCATGGCCTTGAAGGGCGCCAGCTGGCACAGCTTCTGTTACCTCTCCTCGGACTGTTCCTGCAATGGCTTGAGCTTTAGAAGCGCCATAGGCAAAGAGGATGATTGATTTTGCATCTAAGATATTCCGAATTCCCATTGAAATGGCTTGAGTCGGTACGTCCTCTATCTTATCAAAGAAGCGAGCGTTTGCTTGGATAGTTGACTGCTCCAAATCGACAATATGGACAGTGCTATCAAAACTAGTTCCAGGCTCATTAAAGCCAATATGACCATTGGTCCCAATTCCCAAAATTTGCAAATCTACTGGATGATCAGCCAAGACTTGATTGTAGCGTTTCACTTCTGCTTCCACATCTTCTGCTGCACCGTTTGGCAAAAAGCTTTCTTTGAAAGGCTTTTTATTAAATAGCTGCTCATTCATAAAGTAACGGTAAGATTGGGGATTATCTTCTGAAAGTCCCACATACTCATCCAAGTTTACACTGGTCAGCTCTGACAAATCTAGGTCACTGGCAATAATTTGCTTGTAAAACTCAATCGGGCTACTTCCTGTTGCTAACCCCAATGTTTTGGCCCCCTGAGCCAACTTTTCTTTCAAGATTTCTAAAGCTACTTTTGCGCCTTCTACTTGATTCTCAACACGAATAACTTTCATTCTGTTCTCCTATTTTTCTTGATTGATTCCTTATTTTATTATATGGTATAGACCAATTTTTGTCAAGTAGATTCTACTTAATTTTTTCAAATTTTACTGAGAGACTTAGCGTCAAATCATGGTATAATAAAAGCATGCTATTACCAATGATTATAATTTTTTTACTCGGAATTGCCCTTTTTACCACTGGGCTTTTCTTAAAAAAACATCTAGGTTGGCAACTAATTTTTTTATGCTTGGGAATTTTCTTTATCAGTATTCCCTTTTTACTTGCCGCCTACTATATTTGGATCATGAGAACTATTTAAGGAGATAGAATGAATACTGCTGATTTTGATTTTCACTTGCCGGAAGAACTGATTGCTCAAACCCCTCTGGAGAAGCGAGACTCTTCTCGCCTGCTCATTGTAGATCGGGAAACTGGCCAGTTTAGTGACCAACATTTTGACAATATTATTGACCAACTTGAGCCAGGTGATGCCTTGGTTATGAATAATACCCGTGTCCTACCAGCCCGTCTTTATGGAACCAAACCTGAAACTGGCGGTCATGTAGAACTCCTACTCTTGAAAAATACCCAAGGAGACTCTTGGGAAGTCCTAGCTAAGCCAGCCAAACGACTCAGAGTCGGAACGCGTGTGTCATTCGGTGATGGCCGCTTGACTGCCACTGTTACAGAAGAGCTAGAACACGGCGGACGGATCGTTCGCTTTGATTATCAGGGTATTTTCCTAGAAGTTCTAGAAAGTTTGGGTGAAATGCCCCTGCCGCCCTATATCCACGAGAAGCTAGAAGACCGTGAACGCTACCAGACAGTCTATGCTAAAGAAAACGGCTCCGCCGCCGCTCCAACCGCTGGCCTCCATTTCACAGAGGAATTGCTGGATAAAATTGCGGCAAAAGGCGTTAAACTCGTCTACCTGACGCTGCATGTCGGGCTCGGAACCTTCCGCCCTGTATCAGTTGACAATCTGGAAGAGCATGAAATGCATTCCGAATTTTATAGCTTGTCTGAAGAAGCAGCCGAGACCCTGCGCCAAGTCAAGGCAAGCGGCCACCGCATCGTTGCTGTCGGTACCACTTCTATCCGAACACTGGAAACAATCGGCAGCAAATTCGATGGTCAAATCCAAGCAGACTCCGGCTGGACCAATATCTTTATCAAACCGGGCTATCAGTGGAAGATTGTCGATGCTTTTTCAACCAACTTCCACTTGCCAAAATCAACCCTTGTCATGCTGGTATCAGCTTTTGCTGGACGACAACTGACACTTGAAGCCTATGAGCATGCTATCGCTGAGCGCTACCGCTTCTTTAGCTTTGGTGACGCTATGTTTATCAAATAAATACAGGTGAATCTATGAATAAAATCGAAAGTAGGCATCGCCTCATTCGCTCCCTCATCATGGAAAAAAGAGTCCATACCCAGCAGGAACTCCAAGAACTACTGGAAGCAAATGGCGTCATTGTCACCCAGTCTACTCTCTCTCGTGACATGAAAACTCTCAATCTAGTCAAGGTGACCGAAAACGACAGATCTTACTATGTCATTAACAGTATCGCCCCTTCTCGTTGGGAGAAAAGGCTGCGCTTCTATATGGAAGATGCCCTCGTCATGCTCCGCCCCGTCCAGCATCAAGTCGTCATGAAAACTTTACCCGGACTAGCCCAATCTTTTGGTGCCATTTTAGATGCTCTAGAGTTGCCCCAGATTGTTGCTACTGTCTGTGGAGACGATGTCTGCCTAATCATCTGCGAAGATAATCAAGCTGCTATCGAATGCTTTGATAAACTCAAAGAATTTGCACCCCCATTTTTCTTTAGTAAATAACAAAAGAGTTGGAATATCCAACTCTTTTTCGTGTTGATTCACAGTTTTTACTTGGAAAAATTCGCAACACTGATATCTATCCTAGCAATTTTACTCTCCTGCCAAGCGGAAAATAGTCTCAGCATAGATATCCATCGCACGATATAGATCTTCCAAAGACGCTCGTTCATTGGCCTGATGTTCCGTCTGCTCTACTCCTGGGAAAAGAGCACCAAAGGCCACACAGTTTGGCATAGTCCGAGCAAAGGTTGCCCCACCAGAGGACATGGCTGGACTAGTATCGCCAGTCTTTTCTTGGTAGATAGCCATCAAGGTGCTGACCAGTTCGCTATCTTTAGGTACATAAAGCGGAGCCAGATAGTCAAACTCTTCATAGTCCAGCTGGTAGTGCCCAGCAATCTCTGCTAGTTTTGCCACTAGCTGATCTTTATCCGCCAAGACAGGAATCCGAATATCAATACGGATTTCAGACTTTTCTGAGTTCAGCGTCAGACCTGCAATATTAAAGGAGAGTCTACCAGAGGGTTCATCTGAAATGTCGCCAAATAAACGGCTACCAGTCGCATCTTCTCCCACCGCTTCTGCAATAAAGGCCAGAGCAGGATGAGCTTGTAAAGGCTGCAAAACTGTCGCTAGCCGAACAATAGCATTGATACCTTCAGCTGCATCCTTGGCATGCTTAGGTAGACCGAGCACAGTGACTTGTTGGTCATTTTGCTCGTAGTCAAAAGAAGCTGCTTGCAAACCTGCCACGACCTGCTCCAAAAGCTCTCCTTGGTAGCTGGCCTTGCCAGGCACAACATTAAAGGCTGCTCCTACTTCTAAATCTAGCTGATCTGAACCAGGACCATGCAGCTTGACCTGTAAGAGGCCTTTCTCAGCATAGGTCAGAGGGAAAGAAGAATCTGGTGCAAAACCAAGCGTCGCTGTTTCTTCTAGTTCATTGTACCGTCCCATGCAGCGCCAGAGCGTCTCCTCGTCCGTACCAAAGATAAAACGAACCCGCTTTTTAAATTTTACTCCGCTATCTAGCAGAGCCTTTACTGCATAAAGAGCAGCCATTGATGGTCCCTTATCATCTTGGACACCACGTCCGAAGATCCAGCCATCTTTGATAGTTGCCTCGAATGGCGGTGTCTGCCAATCTGCCTCATCACCTGATGGAACAACATCCAAATGACAGAGAACGGCCAGGAGCTCTGCTCCCTGACCGATTTCTGCATATCCATAATAACCTTTAGGGTCAAGATAGGTAGTGAAACCTAAACCTCGACAAATCTCTAAAGTTTTTTCTAGGACATCTTGGATTGCTTGTCCAAAAGGTGTTCCATTTTGACCTTCATTGAGTACCGAAGGATAGGAAATCAAGGTTTTTAATGATGTAAGAAATTCATCTTTAACTTGATTTGTTATATATGTTTTCATGGAATCACCTCACTCACTATTTTATAGGAATGGAAGGAAAGTTCCAAGGAGAAGAAGGGCGATGGTCACTACAATGATAGCGACTACAAGTTTGCCCATGAATTTCCACCAAGTACCAATGTTGATACGTCCAAGTGCAAGAGCTCCCATCACAATACCAGATGTTGGTGCAATCAAGTTCAAGACACCTGAAGCAGATTGGTAAGCAGTGATGATCAAGCTAGGACGCACATTGACAAATTCTCCGAGCGGAGCCATGATACCCATAGTTGCGCTGGCAAGACCAGATGAAGATGGGATCAAGAATGACATAGGCAGATAGAAGATATAAGTCAAAACGATAAAGACTTGTGAAGACAGACCGCTCAGGCCTTCTTTACCCCAGTTGAGGATAGTATCGGTAATCATACCATCGTTCATGATAACTTGGATACCACGGGCAATTGCTACGATCAAGGCTACACTGAGCAAGTCAGCAGCACCATTCATGAAGGCGGAGATAATCTTGTCTTCTTTAAGACCATAAACAACACCAATAAGGATACCCATGAAGGCGAAGAGCATTGCGCCTTCTGGGAAGTACCAAGTACCCAAAGCAGCTGTAGATGAACCAATAATCTTACCGATAACTGGAAGACCAGTCAACCAAGTGTTGAAGTTATCAAAAAGGTTAATATGAAGGCCTGTCCATGGAATGAAGCTCAAGACCATCAAGACGAAAGTAAGAACAAAGAGTACGAAGACATGTTTTTGTTTCTTAGTAAGAGTTGAATTAACGTTTTCTTCATCATCTCCAACATTGAAGAATTTCATATCTTCTTCACGTGTTGCATAAGTAAGTGACTTAGTTGGATCTTTTTGGATCTTATCTGCATAGCGATAAACAAACCAAGTACTAAGACCAGTCAAGACAAACCAGAAGATCAAACGAAGGATAATTCCTTCACCAAGACTTACACCAGCAGTTGATGAAGCGATACCTGTTGCAAATGGATTCAAGGTAGATGCCAAACATCCAATCTGTGAACCGAGCAAGATAATAGCAACCCCAGTCAAGCTATCAAATCCAACGGCCATCATAACTGGCACAAGGAGAGGATAGAAGGCCATGGTTTCTTCACCCATACCATAAGTTGTACCACCGAGGGCAAACAAAGGCATGAGAACCAAAATCAACATCTTTTCGCGGCCCTTGTATTTCTTCACAATAGAAGCAATACCAGTATCTAGCATACCAGTTTCATTGACAACGCCAAGGAAACCACCAACCATGAGGATGAAGAAGGCTACATCAATCGCTGCGCTGGTTTCTTTAATCAGCGATCCTTCCTCTGGATGAGTACCTAGCATAGCCCGAATCGGTGCCATGAGGACATCCCAAATCCCTTGCGGATTTTGAGGTTGAGCTTTGTAAACACCATCCACAAAGGCACCTGCAGGGATGATCCAAGTCAACACTGCCATAACAGCAATGATTAGTAACAAGACGGTATAAGATGAAGGCATCTTAAACCCTTTTTTAGCTTTTTCACTCATTTGTTTTTCCTCCTAATGTCTAACAAAGTGCAAAAAACCAACCACTTTCTTAAATAAATATTTAAGAAAAACGCTTTCTATTTATATTTATTTTACCACATTAAGGTCTAAAAAACTAGTATTTTTTGAAAATATCGCACTTATTTTCAAGAAATATTCCTAACTTGATATAAAGACGTTAGAAATACCATATATTTTACTAGTAAAATAGCTTATTCTTTTTCAATAATTGTTCCGCTTTCAGATTCGATCAAAGCGCCAAGATTTTCAAGGGAAGTAATAACTGCTTTTCCTTCTGGACGACCGTTGACAAAAGCGATAGCTGCTTCTACTTTTGGAAGCATGCTGCCTGGGGCAAATTGGTCTTGTTTGATATATTCTTCCAGCTGAGCAACATTCACATGTTCCAACTTTTCTTGGTCTGGTTTATTGTAGTTGACAAAGACGTAATCTACACCAGTCAAGACGATGAAAAGGTCAGCTTCGACTAATTCTGCCAAGCGTTGAGAAGCAAAGTCTTTATCAATAACAGCTTCAACACCAGCCAAATGACCGTTGTCTTCCTTGATGACTGGAATTCCGCCACCACCAGCAGCAACGACCACTTGACCAGCATTCAAGAGGGTACGAATTGTTTCGATTTCCTTGATATCAACAGGTTTTGGTGAAGCAACAACCTTGCGCCAACCGCGGCCAGCATCCTCTTTGAAAGTCGCTCCGCTCTTTTCAGCTTCTGCTTTTGCTTCTTCTTCTGAATAAAAAGGACCAATTGGTTTGCTCAAGTTAACAAAAGCTGGGTCATTTTTATCGACAACAACTTGTGTCACAACTGAAGCAACATCTTTCTCGATGCCTTCATCCAAAAGAGCATTTTGCAAGGCATTTTGCAGCCAGAAACCGATGCTACCTTCTGTCATAGCAACAAGTGAATCGAGTGGGAAAGCAGGGTTCTTTTCAGAATCAGCCGCCAAGTGTTGGAGCAAAAGATTTCCAACTTGAGGACCATTACCGTGAGTGATAATCAAATCATCCCCATTTTTAATCAGTTTTACAAGGTGCTTAGCTGTTTCCACCAAAGCTTCCTGTTGAGCTTTTGCTGATGGATCAGAAGAAAGAATCGCATTTCCTCCCAAAGCTACTACAATTTTACGATTTGCCATAAATTCTCCTTTATCACATTCAATTGAATGCCTTTAGATTTCGGTTTAATATTTTTTCAAATTTTTATAAGAAATAACAGATTTCCATCATATAAAAGAGGACTGGACTAAAGCTATTAGTCGCAGCCCTCATAGCTGTTGGTATTACGGTTTATAAATTATACTTTTGGAATGTAAAGGTTGCCGAGTGTAGCAGCCATAACAGCTTTGATTGTGTGCATACGGTTTTCTGCTTGGTCAAAGTGACGAGCGTATTTGCTACGGAAGACTTCGTCTGTTACTTCCATTTCTTCTACGCCAAATTTTTCAGCGACATCTTTACCGTAAACAGTATTTGTATCGTGGAATGCTGGCAAGCAGTGCAAGAAAATCAAATCTTCGTTTTCAGCTTTCTTCACCAATTCCATGTTAACTTGATAAGGTTTCAAAAGTGCAACGCGTTCTGCGAATTTGTCTTCTTCACCCATAGATACCCAAACGTCTGTGTAAAGTACGTCTGCACCTTTAACAGCTTCGTCTGCATCTTCAGTGATGAGGATGTGTGCGCCGCTTTCTTTAGCAAAGCCTTCTGCCAATTCAACAATTTCTTTTTCTGGGAAGAGTTCTTTTGGTGAGAAGATGTGAACGTTAACGCCAAGGATAGCTCCTGTTACCAGCAAGCTGTTGGCAACGTTATTGCGTCCATCACCACAGTATACCAATGTCAATCCTTCCAAACGACCAAAGTTTTCTTGAACTGTCAAGTAGTCAGCAAGCATTTGAGTTGGGTGCCATTCGTCAGTCAAACCATTCCATACTGGAACACCTGAGAATTCTGCCAATTCTTCTACCATGCGTTGGCTGAAGCCGCGGAATTCAATCCCGTCAAACATACGTCCCAATACTTTAGCAGTATCTTCTGTAGATTCTTTCTTACCAAGCTGAATATCATTAGCACCAAGGTATTCTGGATGTGCACCAAGGTCAATAGCTGCTGTAGTAAAGGCTGCACGCGTACGAGTAGATGTTTTTTCAAACAAGAGAGCGATATTCTTACCAGCAAGATAATGATGTTGAATATTGCGTTTCTTCAAGTCTTTCAAGTGAGCTGAAAGTCCGATTAGGTATTCTAATTCTGCACGAGTAAAGTCTTTTTCTGCAAGGAAGCTACGTCCTTGGAATACTGAATGTGTCATTCTGTTATTTCCTCTTTCTAGTTATTAAATTTCTATTGATAAATTTCTATTGATAAATTGTCGAACACGAATTAAACTTCTTCACGTTCAAATGGCATAGACATACAACGAGGTCCACCACGGCCCCGAACCAATTCACTTCCGCGAATCTTGATCAAGCGAAGCCCGTATTCTTCCAAAATCTTGTTGGTTACGGTATTGCGGTCATACACTACTACCACACCAGGAGCGATAGTCAAGGTGTTAGAACCGTCATTCCATTGTTCACGTCCAGCTGCTACGATATTGCCGCCACCGCAACGAATCAAATGAACTTTTTCTACGCCAAGGTTTTGAGCCAGAAGCTCAGCCAAGTCACCTTTTTCTTCAACGATCTTCAGTTTTTCGTTTTCATAGGTAACGGAGTAAACGCGAAGGTCGCCTTCGATTTCTGGGTGAATGGTGAACTTGTCATAGTCAACCATAGTGAAGACAGTGTCTAAGTGCATGAATTTACGGTTGTTAGCAAATTCAAATGCCAATACTTTCTTGAAGCCAACATTCTTCTTGAAGATGTTCACCAAAAGTTTTTCGATAGATGCTGCATCTGTACGTTGAGAAATACCAACTGCCAATACATCTTTAGAAAGAACTAACTCATCTCCACCTTCGATACGAGTATCTTCTTCACGGTTGTAAACCAATTCCACTTTTCCAGCATATTCTGGGTGATATTTGAAGATGTATTTACCGTAAAGTGTTTCACGGTTACGAGTATCAGCAAACATGTGGTTGAGCGATACGGCATTACCAATGGTTGCAAATGGATCGCGTGTGAAGTAAAGGTTTGGCATTGGATCAATCGCAAATGGATAATCTGATTCTACCAAGTCAGTCAGACCCTTCGCTTCGTCAGGAATTTCTGGCAATTCAGCTTTTTGAACCCCTGCCATTGTTTTTTCAACCAACTCTTGGTTGTCCTTGATACCATGCAGCAATTCACGAATAGCTTTCTTAGTTTCACGTCCACGAATATTTGCTTCTTCCAAATATTCTTCGATGAACTGTTCACGAATTTCTGGAGAAATCAAGGATTCAGCAGCCAATTTTTCGAGATAAAGAACTTCAATTCCTTCATCACGAAGAGCTTGAGCGAATGCATCGTGTTCTTTTTGAGCATCTTCCAAGAAAGGAATGTCATCAAAAAGAAGACGTTCTAGGTAGTCCGGTAGCAAGTTTTCCAGCTCTTTGCCCGGACGGTGCAACATAACTTTTTTCAGTTTTCCAATTTCTGAGAAAACATGAATTGGATGTGTAGACATCTATTGTCCTCCTTTTCGTTGAGGTTTGGTTTCCCAATCCCTTTTATGCTATTATTCTATCATGGATTGGAAAGGCTTACACCTAAAATCTTACATTACAAATGCCAAATCCTTTGCTTTTTTTATAAAACATTATCATATTTATTTATTTTAAAGCGTTTTCTTTGCATATTTTGGTTGTTCTATTATTTTTAGGAATATATATTTTTTTGTAAAAAATATATGTTCAATTAATATTAGAATATGATCAGAAAAAACTTTTAAATGTGTAAAAATGTTTGAAAAAAGCCAATCAAATGATTGATTAGCTCCCTTCAAAATATCTCATAAAGTAATCTTTATTCTTAAATGTCAATTTTTTATGCTCGTAGTCAATCGCTCCTTCTTCTCTTAGTTTTTTTAAAACCTGATTGACTGTTTCACGTGTAGTGGCTCCTAACTTGGCCAACTCTTTCATACTCATTGGAAATGGAAGTGTATCCTGCTCTTTGCACAGATCCATGCATAAAATAGATAGAGACTGGGTTACACGGTCCGTCGCACTTGCCGAGACAACATTGCGTAAGCGCAATTCCTGAAACTCTAAAATCTGTGATAAACGCTTGGTGATGAATAGCAGCTGATCCACATTCTTTTTTGAATAGTCTTCAAACAAGTCCATAGGAATGCTGAAATACTCGACATTGGTGACCGCGCTAGCCGTATAATGATAACGCTCATCGAAAAACATACCTCCATATGGAAACACACTATTCATTTTAATATAATCCATATAAGAAAAAGTATCAGTTGAATCATACTGTTCGATACGAACATAGCCTCGATGCAGGAGGAAAAGGCGATCTCTACGATCCCCTGAAAAGAAGATAATCTGTCCCTTGGGAATCTTGCGGAATTGAATCTCAATAGCAATCTTATCAAAAATTTCCACAGGAAAATGTGCAAATGCTGGATGCCGTCTAATAATCTGATAATGTTCCTTATTGATCATAATAACCCTTCTTACTTGCTATTAGTATTATAACATAAATCCGCTTCCAAAAACAGAAATTATTAGACCAGTTTATTTTGGCAAAAAAAGGAATACTATGAAAGTAAATCGGTAGCCATTTAGCTTTACTCGCTTGCTTCGAAAATTCGTTTTAAACATTCTCTCAGAACTTTTAAAATACTCCTGCTAAGTACATTAAGAATCCTTTTCTAACAAAAAGAGAGGCTAGGAATCTTTTGTCCTAATCTCTCCTTACTATCTAATCTCGTTTAAACTCTTACCTTCTTTACTTGAGCCCCATTAAGCATTTTTACTCTTGGTATTAAAAATTGATATCGATAGAAACTTCTTAGTCAAAAATACCAGAGCAAGAAATTCTACCAAAATAATCACTTCAACCAGAATTGGCTGAGTCAGCCAACCAACTTGAACCAGAGCAGGAGCCAAATCAATCAAAGCATGAAAGCCCAGAGCTGCAAGAAAATAGCCTAGCTTCTTATCTTTTACAGCCGTCCAAACCCAGAAAGTCAAGAATACTTGGATTGCAAGTGCTAAAATACGCTCGAAAGCCAGTAAGTAAATTTGACCTGCCTGTAGTTTTTGTACATAAGAAATCGTCGCTTGGGGTAATTTCGCTAGCAAAGGGCTGTCCCCTTGGCTGACTAGCTGAGCGAGGACAAACAGACTCAAGAGACCTGAAATACCGATGAAAAGAGCTTCGATCCCGCCGTGTCCTAAACCATAGGCCAGACTATCACCAATAGTCAGTGGACGCTTCTTTTGTAAATATCGAAAAATCACATAGCGCGCTGTCTCCTCAAAGATAGCCGCCGTTGCAATGCCATACAAAACATAAAGCAAGGGAGCATTTTTCATTAGAGCAATCGTTCCATCAGCCTGAGGCTGAAGAACCAATCGATGTAGGAGATTTTCGAAAATCTGACTAGACAGATAAAATCCAACCCCTCCCAAGAGGAAAACAAGCAGGGAAATTTGCTTGGTTTTTTTAAAATAAATTACTGGAATGACTACAGCGGCTAAAATCAGCACCATAGCAATCAAAATATGCGTTTGAAGCATGAAATCGTCTCCTCAACTATTAAAAGTTTTACTAGAATTATACCTTTTTCCTCCCAGATGTCAATCCTCTAAAAAAGCTGGTCAGAAAACTCACATTCAGAACAAAATGCGAGGATCGACTCGCATTCTACAACTATTTTCTATAAAACAGCCTCATTCAGCAGTTTCATTGCAGAACCTAGTTATTGGGCCGATTTTAATTCATGTTGACCCGGTGCCACTCATTGATGATATAGGCAATTTGACCGACCTGATCAATACCAACTCCACTAATCTCCTCACTGGCTTCTGTACTTCCACCTAGATAGGCTGTATAAAGTGCCACAATATAGGGCTTCTCCTCCATAACAATAGCATCAACATTAAGAGCCTCTCTAACATACCCAGGCTTTTGGTAAATTGTCAAATCGTATAAATAACGTTTGTAATATTCACCAGGGAAGGAAACACCGATAAAATAAAGAATATCCTTGTATTTTTCTTGGTTATTCCACAGATACTCCAGAACTTGAATATAGTAGTCCGTTGTTGTTTTATTTTCTCTGCTGATCGTCTTGACTTTAGCTTTTGACCGACCATACCTTTCAAACATGCTGTAGGCCTTATCCATACCGCCTAGTCGCTCTGCTAGCGCATAAGCGGGCGTATTTTCAGAGTAGACCAAGGAATACTCCTGCATATCAGGAATAGACATGGCGCCATTGAAGGCCGCTACATAGTTATCGTGCTCTCCCTTGTATTCATAGCTGGTATTGGTAATATCAAACCGCTCTTCCAGCGATAATTTTCCTGCTGCTACCTCATCAACAACCAACATATTCAGGGGGAGTTTATAGGTAGATCCTGCTGTCATAGGCTGGGTATCATTCATGGCATAAGTTTGCCCACTTGTCAGATCTTTATAAGAAAAAGCAATCTGAGAAGAGTCAATTCCCATGTCATCCATGTAAGCCTGAATAACTTGTGGCAAGGTCATATTCGCATAATCGTAAGATAAGCCCAAGGCTTCCATGGTCGGAAAATCCTGCTCTATCACCTCTTGTTTCTCTTCCATCGTCTTACTAGTACGCGCAGTCGCCTCAGACTTCGTTTCCTCTCCTTCTGTAGCCTGTGAAGAAGCGATTGATTGACCTGCTTCTGCTATCTTTTTATCAGCTCGCTGTGGTTCCACCAAAAGACCCAAAAAACAAATAAATAAGAAAACACCACCGAACCAGCAAGCCAGTTTCTTTATGTCATTTTTAATCAAAGTTTTTCTCCTAATATTTTAGTATTATAAAAGATTCTCATTAAAATAACAAGTAGAAAGGTCAATTTAAGGGCATTTAAAAACGAATCATTGCGATCCGTTTTATAATTCTATTATTTAGCTGCTGCGTAGAGCTCATCCACTTTATTCCAGTTGATCACTGAGAAGAAAGCCTTGATGTAGTCAGGACGCACGTTGCGGTATTTCACGTAGTAAGCATGTTCCCAAACGTCCAAGCCGAGGATTGGTGTCTTCCCTTCTGAGATTGGTGTATCTTGGTTCGCTGTTGATGTTACTTCAAGTTTCCCTTCTTTGTTGACAACCAACCATGCCCAACCAGAACCGAAACGAGTTGTTGCTGCTGCAGTGAAGGCTGCTTGGAATTCTTCAAATGAACCGAATGTCGCATCGATCGCTGCTGCAAGTTCTGCTGAAGGAGCTGTCTTTTCAGGAGTCATCAATTCCCAGAAAAGAGCGTGATTCAAGTGTCCACCACCGTTGTTGATCACTGCTTGGCGAATATCAGCCGGAATAGACTCAACATCTGCCAACAGTTTTTCTAAGTCTTCACCAATTTCAGGGTGTTTTTCAAGCGCCGCATTTACGTTATTCACGTAAGTTTGATGGTGCTTGTCATGGTGAAGGTGCATTGTTTCCTCATCGATGTAAGGTTCCAAAGCGTCGTATGCATAAGGTAGATCTGGTAAAATAATTGCCATTTACTTGTCCTCATTTTCTTTATTATTATACAAATCATAACGTAAAAACGCACATTTTTCAACTATTTTGCTTATAAATTTTGCTAAGCTTTTAGAAGTTTCCTGTTGCGATTTTCAGCAAGGCGAGGTCGAAAAGGTAGTCCTTGTCACAAAGACCAGACTTGATTTGATAGTCCGCTTCAATCAAACAGGTCAGGGTTCTTTTCAGAAAGCCGAGGCTAAGACCACGCGCATCCTTGAGTGCAAACTTAACTTGGAAGGGATTCATCTTGCGACCTAGATAGTCTGATAAGTCCGACACGATTTGGCTCTCGGATCGGCCATTATCCGCCAAAATCTTAACCTGAGTAAACATCCGAAACTGGCCTAACATG
Organism: Streptococcus sp. SC1; assembly: GCF_030272855.1. NCBI lineage: Bacteria > Bacillati > Bacillota > Bacilli > Lactobacillales > Streptococcaceae > Streptococcus > Streptococcus sp. SC1. Next base: position 492,567 of record NZ_JAQCMU010000002.1, read on the forward strand.
ATGGCAATCAGCTTGATTTCATCCTCACCCTGCAAGGTCAGATCGCGCACCAAACTCCGTGCGGCATCAATTTGTTTCTGTAAAATCAGCTGAGTCAAATCAAAAATGTTGTCCTGCAAGGTTTTGGGAATGGCCTCAGCGATGTCTTCCAGACTGACTTTCCCCGACTCTTTATAAGACTTCAGAAAAGCCAAGTTTTTACTGATTTCACTAAAATGAAAGCCTGATTTGACCAGCAAGTGGTCAAAAGCCTTCGGAGCAAAGTCCAGACCTTCAAGCTGGGCCTGTTTGGTAAAATACTGACGTAAGTCTGCTTCCTTAATCTCAGCTGCTTCAAAGATCTGTCCGTCGCGCTTGAGTATCTTGACTAATCTGCGTTTGCTGTCCAGCTTACCTTCCGCAAAAATGACCAATTTGGTCGTGCTACTAGGATCTTCCAAATACCGCTCAAAGGACTTGAGCTCTTCATCCGATAAATAGCGCTTTTTTGCTGTCGTTAGATCCGCAAAATGATCTAAAATAATAATCTTTTCATCCGCAAAAAAAGGCAGACTGACTAAATCTAACTCCACATCTGCATAAGACGTTTCTTTCATATCAAATAACGTGACATTCAAATCCGCTAGATCGTAGTGGATCTGCTTCAAAAACTCGTCTTTTAACAGCTCAAATTGCCCCAAGTCGTCTCCCGTCAAAATCGTTAAAGGCGGAAGGTTTTCGGGAGTGATTTTCCTAATTTTTTCAATTGCTAACACAGTGGCACTCCCTTCTATTTTCTTGATTCTTAGTCATGTATAAATTGTAACAAAAAACAGCAGGAAAGTCTGCTGTTTTTCATCATTCTGATTAGAATATCAGGGACTAAAAGAATTGTCCCAACTGCATGATGATTGTGACCAAGAGGGTGATAAGAAAGAGAATGCCACCTAACACTGCAATCATACTAAACTCTTGCTTCTCCCTCTTTAGGGGTTTCTTTCGATTATCTAGCTGTTCTCGTATATGTTCTTGTAAAATGCCATTATCCTTGTTAGACATCTGCTCCTCCTTTTCTGTTGATAGAAAGGAATTTGCTTTCATCGAAAGCAAGTTCTCATGTATCTGGTTAAAGAATGGCCTTATATTGCTCCAAACTAGCCTGATTAGCGGCCTGTTTCTGTCTAGCAAGTGCTGCTTCCATCTCTGATGAGTGGGCAAGGACACTTTGAATCTTATCCACCATGCCTGAGACATTTTCTGACGAATAAATGTGATCATCCGCAATAAATCGACGGCTATGGCAAGTGTTTGTGAAGCTGAGAATCAGCATGTTGTTCTCAAAGGCTGTGCGACAAGCATTAAGGATTTCATCGCTGATATTGATATCTAGATACAAGTCACATCTCTCAAAAAGCTCTGCAACCTTTGCTGGACGAATATTTGGATAAAGCGAAACATTCGGATAACGATTGAGCCCCATCAAATGGCCAGACATTTCTGTGATGGCTCCAATATGGAAATGTACATTTGGCAGCTGAGTCAAGAGCTGCTCTATTTGCTCAAGCTGATCACTATTGGTCAAAATCAAGGCTTCTGGATTCATATTATTAAGACGCTGGTAATCATAAATATAACCAATATTGTGGAAATAGATTTTTTCTTCCGGTGTTGCCAAGCTTTGAATTTTCTCATATACCTGCCTGTCCTGAACAGCGATGCGGATATTGCGATGAGGCATTTTCATAGCTACTTTCATATTACCAGGTAAGGATTCTCCGATAGGCTCTTGCCAGAAAAGAACATCTTCTGCACGACCATTTTTAGGACGAAGAGCGTAGGCCACCAAGAAGGGGGTTGCTAGAGAATTATAAATAATACGATCTGTATCATATCCACGATATTGCAGATAAAAGACGACAAATTCTTGTTTAGATTTAAAAATATGACGCTTTCCTTCAAGTGTCAAGATGATATCACCAGTCAGATGATTTTCCATAATGACCACGACATTGTTCTGGTCAAAATAGCGAGTATGGGTCGGACGTTGTGTCTGGTCGTAGGTTATTTGTGCGAAAAGCCGTCCTTTGCGATTGTAGATATCTGCTGCTCGGACTTGCCCCTCTGTATCCAACCATTCGACAGCCCGTACACGTCTTTCATGTGTCGGTTGGCGATAGAAAATATTCGCACGCTTCTTGCCCATATCCAAGATTTCTCCATTTACATTGCTGGAGCGAATCTCCCATAGGTGCGGTTTGGGGACAAGATTAAAATAAATTGGACGGCCCTCTGGTGTGTCCAAATCTCCCGTGAAATAACTGTAAGGAGACTCGACATCTGGTGAAAGATAGCCATCGTCTTGTACAACAACAACAGGACAATCAAGTCCTGTTGCTTTTAATGAACGTAACAAATCAAAACTTGCTTGATCATAGCGGTCAAACAAACAAATCATAGTGGTTATGCCTTTCTTTCTGAATCCTAAAGGCTGTCTATGCCTTATTATGGTAACACCTTGTTTCAAAAAATACCAGATGAGGTGTTTTTTAGCATGCCCTTTTATGGAGCAAAAAGTGTTAAAAATAAGACAGTAACCTCAGAATAGCTACTGCCTTATCTCTTTTTTACTTAAAGCCTTGATAGACTTGACAAATGGTAGAAAAGAGCCCAAAAACTCCAGATAGCCTTGAGCCATCTGGGGTTCTTATTTTCATCGCTAAAATGATATCAAAAAAATTTCATTGTAGCCGATTTTTGGAACTTAGTCTTCTAAATCCATTTCAGAAGCTGCTGATCTCTTCTTCTTACCAAGAAGAGAGGCAGTTACCAAGGCAGCTACTCCTAATCCAAGACCAGCAAATTGGTTGCTTGCAGTTCCTGTATTTGGTAAAGCCTTAGCGTTTGGAGTAACTTTGACTTGTCCTGGTTGTGCAGGCTGTGGCTTAGGTGCTTGAGAGTGATTTGTAGCACTTGAGATTGAAGCACTGTCAGACAAGCTAGCTGAGGTACTTGCGCTGTTGCTCAAGCTTGTGCTTGTTGAAACTGATTCACTTGTGCTGATTGAAGCACTTACGCTGTTGCTCATGCTTGCTGAAGTTGAGGCATCGCCTGAACCATTGCTTGTACTTGTTGAACCTGAACCACTACCTGAGTTGTTGCTTGCACTGATTGAGGCAGAAATGCTGTTGCTCATGCTTGTGCTTGTTGAGACTGACTCACTTGCACTTACAGATTCAAGGTAGCTAGGAAGGTTAAACTCTGGCTTAGATTCGCTTGTTGGCTCACCCTTACTGTAGCTGAATGAGTTAGATTGTTGTGACGCACTTGTACTCAAACTGTTTGAAACGCTATTGCTAAGTGATGTAGATGTACTTACGCTGTTACTCAAGCTTACTGAAGTACTTGTTGAAACTGAAGTACTACTTGAGTTGTTGCTTGCTGATACTGAAGCACTGATTGAAGCAGACACGCTATTGCTCATGCTTGTGCTTGCTGATTGGCTTGCACTGATTGAGGCAGACACGCTGTTGCTCATGCTTGTGCTTGCTGATTCAGATGCACTGATTGAAGCGGACACGCTATTGCTCATGCTTGTGCTTGCTGAGAGAGATGCACTAATTGAAGCGGACACGCTGGTGCTCATGCTTGTGCTTGCTGATTCAGATGCACTAATTGAAGCAGACACGCTGGTGCTCATGCTTGTGCTTGCTGATTGGCTTGCACTGATTGAGGCGGACACGCTGTTACTCAAGCTTGTGCTTGC
>NZ_JAQCMU010000003.1:0-280715 GCF_030272855.1 Streptococcus sp. SC1
CAACATCAGGTAAGCAACTTCCAGCAGCCATCGCCGCATTGACCCCAAGCGACAGTGCAACATATGTGAATGGTGCTTCTGTTTCAGCTCAACAGCCATCACAAACCACTTACACAGATACTGTGAACGACGGCACATGGACCTTCAAGGGCTATGACGCATCTAACGCCGTTGTCAACAAGTCAAATGTAGAGTTTGTAGGGAAATGGGCCTTTGAAGCTAACAAGTACCAAGCAAGTTACCGCTTCGAGAGCGCAACATCAGGTAAGCAACTTCCAGCAGCCATCGCCGCATTGACCCCAAGCGACAGTGCAACATATGTGAATGGTGCTTCTGTTTCAGCTCAACAGCCATCACAAACCACTTACACAGATACTGTGAATGACGGCACTTGGACCTTCAAGGGCTATGACGCAGCTAATGCAGTCGTGAACAAGGCAAATGTAGAGTTTGTAGGGAAATGGACCTTTGAAGCTAACAAGTACCAAGCTACTTATCGCTTCGAGAGCGAGACAGCAGGTCAAGCTCTTCCAGCAGCCATCGCAGCCTTGACTCCAAGCGACAGTGCAACTTATGTGAATGGTGCTTCTGTTTCAGCTCAACAACCAGCTCAAACCACTTACACAGATACTGTCAATGACGGTACCTGGACCTTCAAGGGTTACGATGCAGCCAATGCAGTCGTGAACAAGTCCGATGTTGAGTTTGTAGGAAAATGGGCCTTTGAAGCCAACAAGTACCAAGCAGGTTACCGTTTCGAAAGTGCGACTGCTGGCAAAGCTCTTCCAGCAGCCATCGCAGCCTTGACTCCAAGCGACAGTGATTCGTATGTGAATGGTAATTCTGTTTCAGCTAAGCAACCAGCGGAAAGCACTTACACAGATACAGTGAATGATGGCACCTGGACCTTCAAGGGCTATGACGCAGCCAATGCAGTCGTGAACAAGGCAAATGTAGAGTTTGTAGGAAAATGGGAATTCAAGGCAAATCCGAAAAATGCTGAAATTTATACGCCTCAGGTAACGGAAGAAATCATCAAGGTTGGAGACAAACCAAACTTGATCGATAATGTGACGAACTTGTCAAGCCTTCCAGCTGGCACTAAGGTAGTTGATATCACACCTGTGGGTCAAATAGATACCACAAAACCAGGTACTTATAGCGGTACAGTGCGTGTTGATTATCCAGATGGTTCTTCTACTGAAGTTCCTGTACCAGTTAATGTTTTGCCTGCACCGGTAACTGAAACCTATAAAGTGACTTACCGCTTCGAAAGTGCAACCGCAGACAACAACTTGCCAGCAGAAGTATTGAGCTTGCTTCCACAAAGTGGGACATATACTACAAGTTCTTCTGCAGCGATTGCTTTTGTTCCAGAAGCACCAATGCTACTAGAAGTGGCTGCTGCAAATGGCACTTGGAAATTCCTGGGCTATGAAAAAGTGGAAGAGGGAACAAGTTTGACTTTCATAGGTAAATGGGCCTTTGAAGCCAAGCAAGTTCCTAGTCCACAACCACAACCACAACCACAACCGGAACCTGCACCGCAGCCGAAACCAGAACCAGCGCCACAACCGCAACCGGTTCCGAAACCAGAACCACAGCCAAGTCCTGTTCCACCAGTGACTCCAGAAGTGAAGCCGGTTCAAGAGACTGATTCAGCAGCTAAAATTCAAACGGATCAGTTAGCGAAGAAGCCTGAAAGCAAACCTGTTCTAAATGCTAAGCCAGCTGTTCCAACTCCAGCAGGAGATAAGACTAAACAAGCGACCTTACCAAATACAGGTAGCACTGCTCCAGTTTCAATCGTGGGAGCAACGACCAGTGCTCTTCTTGCGGGTCTAGGATTCATGATTCTTGGTCGCAAGCGCAAAGATGATGAGGCTTAAAAGGGCATCTTCTTGATGCAAGCTTTGGCTAGTGCCTCAATCAACTAGTTAAGAGTCTTCTAAGTAGTATTTTACTTAGAAGGCTCTTGTTTTTTCGGGATTTATGGATTAAGCTAAGATTGATTCACAAAAATTAGGATTTTTTGGTATAATAGAGTCAATAATAGGATAAAAGTAGGGAAAATATGACAAAAATTAAAATTGTGACAGACTCTTCGATTACGATTGAGCCTGAACTAGCAAAAGATTTGAATATTACGATAGTTCCTTTGACAGTCATGATTGACGGTGTAGTCTACTCGGATTCCAATTTGAAGGAGGGAGAATTCCTTCAGTTGATGAAGTCTAGTAAAAATCTGCCCAAGACTAGCCAGCCACCAGTTGGAGTATTTGCTGAGGTTTTTGAAGATTTGTCAGCGGAAAATGTCCAAATCATCTCGATTCACATGTCTCATGCTTTATCTGGCACCGTAGAGGCAGCTCGTCAGGGAGCTACCTTGGCCAAGGCTGATGTAACGGTTGTCGATAGTTCTTTCACGGATCAAGCGATGAAATTCCAAGTCGTTGAGGCTGCTAAGATGGCAAAAGCTGGAGCGACTTTGGAGGAGATTTTACAAAAACTTGAGGAAGTCAAAGCCAAGACGGAGCTATATATCGGCGTATCAACCTTAGAAAATTTGGTCAAAGGTGGTCGTATCGGCCGTGTGACTGGTCTGATTAGCTCGCTTTTAAATATTCGTGTCGTCATGCAGATGACAAATCATACCTTGACTCCTATTGTCAAAGGACGGGGCGCTAAAACCTTTAAGAAATGGCTGGATGACTTGAAAGAGTCTCTGAAAGAGAAAGAAATTGAAGAAATCGGAATTTCCTATGCGGGTGGACCAGAATTTGCCAATCAAATGAAGGTAGAGCTGCAGGAGTTTGTTGAAAAACCAATCTCTGTCTTAGAAACAGGTTCCATCATCCAAACTCACACTGGAGAAAATGCATGGGCCGTTCTAGTTCGCTATAAATAGAGTAAATTATTTGTAAAATGTCTGCTTAAGACTTGACCTAGACGCTTTTTTTAGATATGATAATATCTGTTAGGGTTATTAACCCAGAAAAAAATTGGAGGATTTGTTAAATGGCTAACAAACAAGATTTGATCGCAAAAGTGGCAGAAGCTACAGAATTGACTAAAAAAGATTCAGCAGCAGCAGTTGACGCTGTATTTGCAGCAGTTACAGAATACCTTTCAAAAGGTGAAAAAGTTCAATTGATCGGTTTTGGTAACTTTGAAGTTCGTGAGCGTGCAGCACGTAAAGGTCGCAACCCACAAACTGGTAAAGAAATCACAATCGCAGCTTCTAAAGTTCCAGCTTTCAAAGCAGGTAAAGCTCTTAAAGACGCTGTTAAATAAGACAAAAACCAAAAGCCTACTGCATCAGCTTCCTAGCTTGTGCAATAGGTTTTTTCTTATGTTTTGGCATAACATCAATCATTTTTCCTAAGCTTCTAGAAGACACAGTATTTGTTTGTTAGAGAAGACAGTAAAAATTAGGATGCTCCTCCTGCTCAACTTAAAATATGATATAATGTAGCTAAGAAATGGGGGTAACTATGTATTTTAAAAGAATAATAACCTTTTTAACCATGCTTGTGGCTGTTATGGCTTTGACAGCTTGCTATTATCCAAGGAAAAGGGTTCCTAGGTCTGAAGCCTCTTCTGTCCAAAAGGTGAAAATACCAAAGAAATCAGAATCGACGAAGGCTACAAGCTCCAGTCAGCAAGAAAGATCAAAGAGCAGCCAGACCTCATCATCCAGTGCTCCAGCTTCTGAGAGCAAGGCTACAAGTTCGCCAGATGAAGTAACGGATGGCTTGCCTCAAGATGCACAGTCTGCCAATAAAGACAAGATCTATGCAACAGGTAATGCCAAGGTGTATTATCGTTCTTTTGAAGGAGGATTTAGTGCTCAAACGCCTGATTTCAAAGGCTATACAGAGGAGCAAGTCAAAAAGGTGCTTGGCGAGCCAGAGGCCGTCATAAAGGATCCGAATTACATTAAGAACACTTTTAAAGCTCAGGAGTTAGAAAATATAAAAGAACTCTATCGAGGTCAGCATGTGACGGAAGAGCAGGCAAAAGCTTTCTATGTAACAGCAGCGGATATTGCCCAGGCAGCTAGCTTGAACCAAGACTATCAGTTGGAGAGTGATTATATTTTATATAGCTATAAGCAACATAAAATTAATCTGATTTTCTCTAAAGGAGAGTTGTATTATATGACTCCTAATCCTGATTATCTTTATTTTAAATAATCTTAGAAAATTCTTGCGCTAGTTTACTAGGCTTGCTATAATAGCTAAAACGAAATGAGAAGGAGCAAGGATGAAAGCTTATACAAATGTCAATCTGATGACCTGTGACAGCGCATTTCATGTATATCGGGAAGGGTTGCTGGTTGTGGAAGATGATCGCATTGCCTACTGTGGCCCCTATGACGAGGCCTGGCTAGAACAGTGCAGCGAGCTAGTGGATTATGAGGGTGCTTGGATCATGCCAGGGCTGGTCAACTGCCATACTCACTCTGCTATGACCTTGTTGCGCGGGATTCGTGATGATAGCAATCTGCACGAATGGCTGGAGGATTATATCTGGCCGGCAGAAAGCCAGTTCACATCGGATCTAACAACTAAAGCTGTCCAGCTGGCTCTAGCTGAAATGCTCCAGTCGGGAACAACGACTTTTAACGATATGTATAATCCTCAGGGAGTGGAGATTGACCGGATCTATAAGACTGTGCGGCAGTCCGGTATGCGCTGTTATTTTTCGCCAACCCTCTTTAGCTCAGCAGCTGAAACGGCAGCAGAGACTCTGGCACGTACTCGGGCCATTATTGAGAAAATTCGCTCCTATGACGATGAAGATTTTCAGGTCATGGTGGCGCCTCATTCGCCTTATGCCTGTGACGAAGCTCTGCTCAAGGGCAGTCTTGAGCTAGCGCGTGAGCTGGATTTGAAGCTTCATATCCATGTGGCGGAGACACAGGAAGAAAATAAAATTATCCTGGAGCGCTATGGTAAACGGCCTTTGGTTTTCTTGAAAGAACTAGGCTACTTGGAGCAATCAGCCATTTTTGCTCACGGAGTTGAGCTCAATCCATCAGAGATTGCGGATTTAGCGGCTTCTCGAGTCAGCATCGCCCACAATCCTATCAGTAACCTCAAGCTGGCTTCTGGTATAGCTCCAGTGACAGACTTATTAGCCGCTGGGGTGACCGTTGGCCTCGCGACAGACTCTGTTGCTTCCAATAATAATCTGGATATGTTTGAAGAAGGTCGGACGGCTGCCCTCCTCCAGAAAATGCGGGCAGGTGATGCGACCCAGTTTACAATTGAGCAGGCCTTGAAGGCTTTGACCATTGAAGGAGCTAAAGCTCTGGGCTTGGAGAAGAAAATCGGCAGTCTGGAAACGGGCAAGCAAGCCGATTTCATTGCCATTCAGCCTAAGGGACGACTTCACCTTTATCCTTTGGAAAATATGCTGTCGCACCTAGTATATGCAGTCAAAGGCAGCGATGTTCAGGATGTCTACATTGCAGGGCAGCAGGTCGTCCGAGATGGCAAAGTTCTGACCGTTGATCTAGAATCGTTCCGTTAAAAAGAAAAGCCGAGTTTGTCTCGGCTTTTATGCTAGTTCGGAGAGTTCTTTTCAATTTTTGCTGGCTAACAGATTCTTTGTCAAAGAAAAACTCTGGGTTACCCCAGAGTTAGTAATAGTTTTAAGCTTTCTTTGATTTAGAAATATAGAATAATTGTAGGACGATACCAAGGAGTGCCATGCCAATAACGATGTAGAAGGCCATTGAATAGTCTCCCTTGTTTGCTTGAGCAAGTCGAGCTCCTAACTGTGGTCCGGCAATAGCTGCAACACCATAGGCCGTGAACATCCAGCCGTAGTTTGTGCCGACATTGGCCACGCCCCAATTTTCGGCTGTGATACCTGGGAAAGATCCAAGGAAGCCACCGAAGGACAGGGCAACAAGCATGACGCCTAAGATTGCAAGGATGCTTCCTTCTCCTTTAAAGAGAGCGGTCAGTGCTAAGCCACCAGCGACAGCGCCAAACATGGCGATTACAGTAGGGTAGCGGCCGATTTTGTCCGATACAGCTCCCCAGAAGATTCGTCCAAAAGTATTGGCAATAGAAACCAGCATAACGAATAGAGTTGCTTCTCCAACTAGTTTATATTGGTCGGAGATAGACGCTGCTGAGCCGATAATCATCATACCACCAGTAGCACCTAAAATGTAGATGAGCCACAGCAACCAGAAGTTGCCTTCGCGTAGCATTTCTTTGTGAGTTTTTCCTGTCGGTGCAGAACTTCCTGCTGCTGGAGCAGCTACTGGAGCTTTTTCCATGACAAGAGAAGAGCAGCAGATAACGACAAGTAGGGCAATTCCCAGAACTTTAAATGTAGAATAAACGCCCATTGAAGCGATGAGAGTTTTGGCAAGTGGTCCGATGATTAGTGGTCCAAGTCCAAAGCCCGCTGCGGTTAAACCACCCGCGAGACCTTTTTTATCAGGGAACCATTTGGTAGCGACAGAAGTTGAAGCGCCATAGGCTGATCCGATACCGAGACCAAGGATAACCCCGTAGGTCAAGTAGAGTACAGGAAGAGAAGTTGCAAATCCTGTAGCAAACATACCCGCACCAAAGAGAATTCCTCCTAGAAAGACAAATTTCTTAGGGCCTAATGAATCGACTTTAGGTCCGAAAATAATCATGCCGATTGGCACCATTGCAAAAGAGATACTGAAGGCTAGAGAGGTTTGAGCTTGTACCCATCCTTGGCTAGCATTGGCTTCCAGCAACGCTTTTTGAAAAACAGACCAGGCGTATCCAGCACCTAAAGAAAGGTTGGTTAATATAGCTGCTGCTAAAATTAACCAGCGATTTGGTGTTTTTTTCATAATGATATCCTCATTTATATAATTTTTTTCTAAAAAGTGATAGAAAATCAGCTGTACCCAAATACTTGTCCTGCATGTTTCCTGCAAGGCAGGTAAAATAGCAGAAGCATGGCTACAGAATTTGTTACTATAAAGCTGACATGTCAAATAATTTAAGCGCTTACATATTTGTTGACATCTCTATCATATCGTGCTTTGAGGCAAAAATCTACTTAATTAAAATGAATAGGTCTATTAGGTGGGTTAATAATTTTCCTTATTTACAATCATTCTTAATAGAAAATCTATGTTTGTCATGATATAATGGAAATAAGCTAGAAATGAATGTAGATGGAGTATAGAGAAGATGAATGAAGAGTATGAAAAGAATTACCAGGAAGTAATTGAACATCTGAGGCTGAAAGGTGTTCGAATCACAGAGACGAGAAAGGCTGTGATTGCTTTTATCATCAGCAGTCATGACCATCCTAGTGCAGAGATGATTTACCAAGCCCTCTTGCCTGAATTTCCCAATATGAGCTTGGCGACTGTTTATAATAATTTAAAAGTATTGATTGATGAAGGCTTTGTCTCAGAGCTCAAGGTTCGTAATGACACGACGACCTATTATGATTTTATGGGGCATCAGCACCTCAATGTCATTTGTGAAAAATGTGGTCGGATTGCGGATATGGACTTGGATTTGCCAGACGTTCAGCAGGAAGCAGCAGAGCAGACTGGCTATCAGATCACTAAGAGTCAGATGGTCGTTTATGGCATTTGTCCCGAGTGCGCCCAGCAAGGACAAGTGGCTAGCTAGAAGTCTTGAGTGAGAATTGATTTTCTCAAAACGTTGAGCAAAGGCTGAGCAAGTGGATAATTTCACAAATATTTCACTGAGACTAGATTTTTGAGAGAAAATTTTGTAAAATAGAATAGATAAACGGGGCAAACCCCGGAAAATAAAAGGAGAATCCATCTAATGGTAAAATTGGTTTTTGCTCGCCATGGTGAGTCTGAATGGAACAAAGCTAACCTCTTCACTGGTTGGGCTGATGTTGATTTGTCTGAAAAAGGAACACAACAAGCGATTGACGCTGGTAAATTGATCAAAGAAGCAGGTATCGAATTTGACCAAGCTTACACTTCAGTTTTGAAACGTGCGATTAAAACAACAAACTTGGCGCTTGAAGCAGCTGACCAACTCTGGGTTCCAGTTGAAAAATCATGGCGCTTGAACGAACGTCACTACGGTGGTTTGACTGGTAAAAACAAGGCTGAAGCAGCTGAACAATTTGGTGATGAGCAAGTTCACATCTGGCGTCGTTCATACGATGTATTGCCTCCAAACATGGATCGTGATGATGAACATTCAGCTCACACTGACCGTCGTTACGCTTCACTTGACGACTCAGTTATCCCAGATGCTGAAAACTTGAAAGTAACTTTGGAACGTGCCCTTCCATTCTGGGAAGATAAAATCGCTCCAGCACTTAAAGATGGTAAAAATGTATTCGTAGGAGCTCACGGTAACTCAATCCGTGCCCTTGTAAAACACATCAAACGCTTGTCAGACGACGAAATCATGGACGTGGAAATCCCTAACTTCCCACCATTGGTATTCGAATTCGACGAAAAATTGAACGTAGTTGCTGAATACTACCTTGGAAAATAATTGGTGATAAAGCTCTGCCTAGCAGGGCTTTTTCTCATTATTGGAGAAAAATTCTTTTTCCTTCCTGTGAGATTTCCATGCTTCATTGCTGGGGAAATGTGGTAAAATAAAAGATAGATTTTTACGAGAATGAGAGAAGAAATGTCTAAGAGAAAATTTGATAGCCATTCTATCACAGGCCGACTCTACCTTCTATTTGGGATAGTCGGAGTCTTATTTTTGGTGCTGATCGCTCGTCTGGGCTACATGCAGGTCGTCAATCAAGAATTTTATACCGATAAATTAGCTAAAGCAAGTAAAACGAAGATTAAATCGAGTTCGGTTCGTGGGCAGATCTATGACGCTTCAGGCAAGCCCCTGGTGGAGAACACAACCAAGCAAGTGGTGACCTTTACGCGAGATAATAAACTGACAGCAGAAGAAATCCGTGAAACAGCACAAAAGTTACTGCAGTATGTGTCAGTGTCTGACCTAAAGGTGACCGAGCGCCAAGAGGTTGATTATTATCTGGCGGATAATAAAGTTTACCGAGAAGTGGTTGAAAAATTACCCAAGGAAGAAAAATTTGATACGGATGGCAATCGTTTGCCTGAAGCCAAGATCTATAAGGCAGCGGCGGAGAGTATTGATCCAAGCCAGCTAGGCTATACAGATGAGGAAAAGAGGATTATCGCTCTATTTAGCCAGATGAATGCCGTTCCAAACTTTTCAACAGGGACGATTCAGACGGATGATTTGACGACGGAGCAGGTCGCTACGATTGCGTCCATCGGCAAAGAGCTTCCGGGTATTAGTATTTCAACCAGCTGGAACCGGAAGGTTTTGGAAACATCGCTGGCTTCGATTGTTGGTCAAATTTCAACCGAAAAAACAGGTCTGCCAGCTGAGGAAGCGGATGACTATGTCAAGAAGGGGTATTCTCTGAATGACCGAGTGGGAATTTCTTATCTGGAAAAAGAGTATGAGTCTGTTTTACAAGGAAAACGAGCAGAAAAAGAAATTCGGCTGGACAAAAATGGCAACATGGAGAGCGTTGAGACCATTTCCGAGGGAAGCAAAGGGAACAACCTGAAGCTAACCGTAGATCTGACCTTCCAGCAGGGAGTTGAGGATGTTCTCAGAAATGCCTTTAATATGGAGCTAGCCAAAGGTAATGCCACCTATTCAGAAGGTGTCTATGCCGTGGCTATGGATCCCAATACAGGGTCAATCTTGGCCCTGGCTGGTGTCAAGCACGATCTGGAAACAGGCGATATCTCAGCGGATGCGCTGGGTACCATTACAAATGTCTTTGTTCCAGGTTCTGTCGTTAAAGCGGCTACCTTAACAGCTGGTTGGCAGTACGGAGCCATTTCAGGAAATCAATCCTTGGTCGATCAGCCGATTCTTTTCGCGGGTTCTGCTCCTATCAATTCTTGGTTTACGGCCTATGGCTCACGTTCTATTACAGCGGTGGAGGCTCTGGAATATTCGTCTAATACCTATATGGTTCAGGTAGCCCTAAATATGCTGGGGACTCCGTATAGCCCAAATATGGCCTTAGGAACCCATAATGTCGATGCTTCAATGAAAAAACTCCGTTCGACTTTTGCAGAATATGGTCTGGGGACTGAAACAGGGATTGATTTACCGACAGAATCAACAGGCTACATTCCCAAAAACTTCACAGTCAGCAATTATATTACGGATGCTTTTGGGCAGTTTGATAACTACACTCCACTTCAGTTGGCTCAATATGCGTCGACAGTAGCCAATAACGGTAAACGGGTAGCTCCGCATCTGGTTGAAGGCATTTACGCCAACAATGACCAAGGTGGACTGGGAGACTTGATTGAGAAGAAGGAAACAAAAGAACTAAATCAGGTCAATATTTCCGAGGAAAATATGGCTCTGATAAAACAAGGTTTCTATCAGGTGGTCAATGGATGGAGTGGCTTTACAACTGGACGGACGATTGCCCAGGGCGCTATGGTTTCGATCAGTGCCAAAACAGGGACTGCCGAAACCTTTGTCAACGGTGGTACATCTGCTATCAACACCAATGTCGTATCCTATGCACCAAGCGATAATCCTAAAATAGCTGTGGCCGTGGTCTTTCCGCACAATACCGATCTTTCCTCAACGGTTAGCCACAGTATCACCCGTGATATTATCAACCTTTATAATCAACAGCATCCTATGAATTAGAAAGGAAAAGCAGTAGAATCGGATCAAGATTTTACTGCTCAACGATTACTATAATGCTTTATCCAACTCCTATCGCCAAATTGATTGATAGCTTTTCCAAGCTGCCAGGTATCGGCATCAAGACAGCTACTCGTTTGGCCTTTTATACCATCGGGATGAGTGACGATGATGTCAATGAATTCGCCAAAAATCTACTAGCTGCCAAGCGTGAGCTGACTTACTGCTCTATCTGTGGCAATCTGACGGACGATGATCCTTGTGCTATCTGTACGGATCAAACGCGCGATCAGACTGTGATTCTGATCGTTGAGGATAGTCGCGATGTGTCTGCTATGGAAAATATCCAAGAATACCACGGCCTTTATCATGTTCTTCACGGCCTTATCTCCCCCATGAACGGTGTAGGACCAGATGACATCAACCTTAAGAGTCTCTTGACTCGCTTGATGGACAGCCAAGTGATGGAAGTGATTGTGGCTACCAATGCAACGGCTGACGGAGAAGCGACTTCTATGTATATTTCTCGAGTGCTCAAGCCTGCAGGCATCAAGGTGACTCGTCTGGCCCGCGGATTGGCTGTCGGCGCTGATATCGAATACGCAGATGAAGTGACCCTGCTCCGAGCCATTGAAAATCGGACAGAATTGTAAGATGAAAGAAAGATTTCCTGCTGAAAAACAGCTTTGGAAGTCTTTTTTCTATTCAAAAATGCGGGGAAATATGATATACTGAAACAGTCTAAAAAGAAGATGGGGCAACCCAAAATGAACTTATAGCTAGAAATGTTAGGATAAGATAATGGTCAAACAAACCTTGATTTTACTATACGGTGGCCGCAGCGCTGAGCGAGAAGTTTCAGTCTTGTCGGCTGAGAGTGTCATGCGAGCTATCAACTATGACAAATTTTCTGTCAAGACTTATTTCATCACAAAAGCTGGCGATTTTATAAAGACGCAGGTATTTACAGAAAAACCAGCTGCAGCTGAAAAGCTCATGACCAATGAAACGGTTGATCTTTCACAGCAAGTCAAACCGAGTGATATTTATGAGGAAAATGCAGTTGTCTTTCCTGTTCTTCATGGACCTATGGGCGAGGATGGCTCTATCCAAGGCTTCCTTGAAGTGCTGCGCCTTCCTTATGTGGGCTGCAATATCTTGTCTTCCAGTGTTGCCATGGACAAAATCACCACCAAACGTATTCTGGAATCTGCTGGAATCCCACAGGTTCCTTATGTAGCGGTGATTGAGGGTGAAAATCTGGAAGAAAAAATTGCCGAAATCGAAGAAAAATTGACGTATCCGATTTTTACCAAACCATCTAATATGGGCTCTAGTGTCGGTATTTCTAAGTCTGAGAATCAAGAGGAGCTGCGAGCGGCATTGGATTTGGCCTTCAAGTACGACAGCCGTGTCTTGGTTGAGCAGGGAGTCAATGCGCGTGAGATTGAGGTTGGTCTCTTAGGAAATTATGACGTTAAGAGTACCTTGCCGGGCGAAGTGGTCAAGGATGTGGCTTTCTACGATTATGAAGCCAAGTATATTGACAATAAGATCACCATGGATATTCCTGCGAAAATCTCAGACGAGGTTATTTCAGTCATGCGTACGAATGCTGAGACAGCCTTTCGTGCCTTGGGCGGACAGGGATTGGCTCGCTGTGATTTCTTCTACACTGAAGAGGGTGACATTTTCCTCAATGAGCTTAATACCATGCCAGGCTTTACCCAATGGTCTATGTATCCCTTGCTCTGGGAAAATATGGGACTGCCTTATTCCGAGTTGATTGAGAAATTGGTAAATCTAGCTGAAGAGGCCTTCGCTCAGAGAGAAGCGCATCTTTTATAAATATGATATAATAGAGGGACTGAGATGACAGGCTGAATATTTACTATTTAGTCTGGTCTCAATCCCTTCTTTTTTGGGAAAAAGTGGAAAAATGAGTTAAAAATATGAAATTAGATTTATATGAAATAGCAGAAGTCTTGGCTGCCAAAAATGATGTCAATCAGTTTGAAAATGTGGCTTTTAGAAATGCTGAATTTGACAGCCGTTTGATTGAGGCGGGGGATCTTTTTATCCCGCTTAAGGGGGCGCGTAACGGACATGACTTTATCGCGACAGCCTTTGCTCAGGGAGCTGCGGCTACCTTGTCTGAGCGTCCGGTAGCAGAAGGACCCTATATTTTGGTCGATGATGTGCTCGCGGCCTTTCAAGCTTTGGCTCAATACTATCTGGAAAAGACAGGCGTAGATGTGCTCGCTGTGACGGGATCCAATGGGAAGACTACAACCAAGGATATGCTGGCTCAGCTACTGGCTACTAGCTACAAAACCTATAAAACCCAGGGCAACTATAATAATGAAATCGGCCTGCCCTACACGGTGCTCCACATGCCAGACGACACAGAAAAGCTAGTTTTAGAAATGGGACAGGATCATTTGGGAGATATCCATCTTCTGTCTGAAATTGCCAAGCCAAAGACTAGCATTGTAACCTTGATTGGCGAAGCTCACTTAGAATTTTTCGGAAGCCGTACGGAAATTGCTAAAGGAAAGATGCAAATTGCAGATGGCATGAAGAAAGGCGGCTTGTTCTTGGCTCCGGCTGATAAGATCGTCAATGATTTTCTGCCAGACCAGCAAAAGGTAGTTCGCTTTGGTCCCGATGCAGATATTTACTTGACTCGCTTGGAAGAGCGCAAGGATAGTTTGACCTTTGAAGCGAATTTTCTGGAGCAGGCGATTGACCTACCTGTGACTGGCAAATACAATGCGACTAACGCTATGATCGCCTCTTACGTAGCCTTGCAGGAAGGTGTCAGTGAGTCGGCGATTCGTCAGGCTTTTGCCCAGCTGGAATTGACTCGCAATCGAACCGAGTGGAAGAAGGCGGCTAATGGGGCCGATATCCTGTCAGATGTCTACAATGCCAATCCAACAGCCATGCGTCTGATTCTTGAGACTTTCTCAACGATTCCAGCCAGTCAGAGTGGTCGCAAGGCTGCAGTATTAGCCGATATGAAAGAGCTGGGTGCTGACTCCAAGCTAATGCACGGAGCCATGATTACCAGTCTCAATCCAGAGATTATAACCGATCTTTTCCTCTATGGAGAGGATATGGAAGCCCTCTATGTCTATGCTCGGGAAATCTATCCACCAAATCGGGTGCATTATTTTGTCAAAAATGCTGACAAGGATCAGTTTGAAGATTTGACCAGGACCGTTAAGACTTGGTTGCAATCCTCCGACCAAATCTTGCTCAAGGGCAGTAATTCGATGAAGTTGGATAAACTAGTGGAGGTCTTGGAGTATGGGGACAAGTGATATAGCTTTGATTCTCCAGCGACTGCTGGCTATAACGGATACAGGTTTGTCTTTTGCTGCCAGTGACTTTGATCGAGAACGCTATGCGGTTATCAGAGACAATCTGAATCAGTTGCTCAGCGAGACCAGCCATCTGGAATCGGATGAGCTGTCTGACTTGCTCCGGCCGACAGATTTTTATGCGACTCCTTTGGTCGATGTCCGAGCTTTTATCGTTCAGCAGGGCAAGATTTGTCTAGTACGAGGACAGCAAGAGGAGACATGGGCTCTGCCGGGTGGTTTCTGTGAAGTAGGCTTATCTCCCAAAGAAAATATAGTAAAAGAAATTCAGGAAGAAACTGGATTTCAAGCTAGCGTAGTACGCTTGCTGGCTGTCTTTGATAGCAATAAATTTCAGCCACAAAGTAAGCAGTACGTCAAGCTCGTGTTTGAATGTCAGCTGAAAGAGGGAGATTTTCAGCCCAATTTAGAAATCGCTGAGCTGAGTTTCTTTGATCAACAGGATTTGCCTCTTCTATCCGAGAAAAGGATAACAAACGAGCAGATGCAGCTTCTCTGGGATATTTATCAGAATCAGCAAGAACAATATATAGACTAGATTGAAGTTGATGCTGACTGGATGCTTATATCCAGTAGACCAGATAATCCAGCTCAATCTGTCCAGAGTTGTAATGGCCAGAAGCTATTATTCTAAGAAGTTGAAAAACCTTTTTAAAAGAAATTAAGGACTTTGCTAGGAAGAGCAAGCCCAGTGTCCTTAAAAATTATTTATTAGGATGAAAATTTGAAAGATGAATTTACTAGATTTTTTTACTAGTCACAAAACAGAACCGCCTGTGATGACGCCTTTTGCTTATATTCTGCTCATGATGAGCCTAGTGTCCGTCATCTATGTTGCTAGTCGTTTTTTTGAGCGAAAGAAAGTGCAGACTTTTTTTAGAGTTGCCCAAATCGTGCAATTAGTCTCTTTGTATGGCTGGTACTTGGTTATTCAGGAGCCTTTGTCGGAGAGTCTCCCCTTGTATCATTGCCGAGTCGCTATGTTTGCTGTCTTGCTACTGCCAGATAAAGTAGCCTATAAGCAATATTTCGCCTTATTGGGAGTATTTGGACCGATTTGCGCCATTGTCTATCCGATTTTGGATCCCTATCCATTTCTGCATATCACGCTATTTTCATTTTTCATCGGTCATTTAGCCCTGTTAGCCAATTCGATTATCTACCTGATGAAGCATTATGATAGACTTAATTTGTCCTATCGCCGTATCGTAGAAATTACCTTTGGCTTAGACTTCCTCATCTTGCTTGGAAATATTGCATTCGGGGGCAACTACGGTTTCTTAAAGGATCCGCCTCTGGTAGGAGATCATGGTATGCTTGGGAATTATATGATCGTGTCTGTGGTCTTAGCGACGGCCTTGCTTCTATTTTCTTACTTGTTCAAAGAAATGAAGGAAAGACAGGCAGAGCGATTGATCCAATAAAGATTGGAAGAGGAAATGATTTCTCTAGCAACTAGGAGAATTCTGCCTAGATTTTCAATCTGACTGCGAGTTTGAACATACAGATTTTAAAAGTAGAAAGGAAACTGGATGCATCATTTTTTGACTACCAACCAAACTGAACCACCCTTTGTTTCAGCTTTGGCCTACTCTTTGATGATGGCATTGCTTTTGCTGTCTGTCTACGCATCGATAAAATATCATAAGAATCCTAGCTTTATAAAAAGCATGAAAATCCTTCAGTTGTGCCAACTGGCAGTTCTTTATAGTTGGTATGTGGGTTTTCAGCTTCCTCTGGCAAATAGTCTGCCTTTATACCATTGTCGTTTGGCCATGTTTGCGGTAGTCTTTCTGCCAGATAAATGGCCCAGCAAGCAGTATTTCGCTCTCCTAGGAGCCAGCGGAGCAGTCTTTGCCCTTGGCTATCCAGTCTTTGATCCTTATGATTTCCCACACATTACCAGCTTTTCTTTCCTGATTGGTCACTATGCGCTCTTGGTAAATTCCCTGATTTATCTGATGAATCACTACGACAAGACCCAACTCAAGAAATACATGATTGTTCTCTATACTTTTTTGCTCGATGCCTTTCTTGTCGGCGTCAATCAAGTGACGGGTGGAAATTACGGTCTGCTAAAAAGCCCACCTTTTATCAGTCAGCACAATCTTTTAGTAAAATATCTAGCTGTGTCGATTATTTTGTCCGCTACCTTGCTTCTTTTTGATGAAATATTTAAGAAACGGTGGAAAAAGCAGCTAGAAATTGTTTAATATTGCATTTTATAGCTCCTGTCAAGTTTAGTTGGCAGGAGTTTTCTTAAATCTGATTTTAATCTTAATCATTGCAGTTTTCCTCTTTAGCAGTGTCATTGTCAATTTTAAGACAAATTTGACAAAAATAAAGAATAGAATCGCTGAAAAGAGCGATTTTTATGTTCTTCAGATAATTGAAAAAAAGCGCTAAATCCGCTATAATAGGTAGGTTGAAAGGATTAGAATATTCCAATGTAAAATATAAAAATACTGACATTCGCCATTATCCTAAAATGAAAGAAAGAGAAGAAAATGACTTTACAAGAAGAAATTAAGAAACGACGTACCTTTGCCATTATTTCCCACCCAGACGCGGGGAAAACAACCATTACTGAGCAGCTGCTCTACTTTGGGGGCGAAATTCGTGAGGCTGGTACTGTAAAAGGTAAGAAAACAGGGAATTTTGCCAAGTCTGACTGGATGGATATCGAGAAACAACGTGGAATTTCGGTCACTTCATCTGTTATGCAATTTGACTACGATGGCAAACGAGTCAACATCCTTGACACACCAGGACACGAGGACTTCTCTGAAGATACCTATCGGACCTTGATGGCAGTGGATGCTGCGGTCATGGTCGTGGACTCTGCCAAGGGCATTGAGGCCCAAACCAAGAAATTATTTGAGGTTGTCAAACACCGTGGGATTCCCGTCTTTACCTTTATGAACAAGCTAGACCGTGATGGACGTGAGCCACTAGACCTCTTGCAAGAATTGGAAGAAGTCTTGGGTATCGCCAGCTACCCTATGAACTGGCCAATCGGGATGGGGAAAGCCTTTGAGGGTCTCTATGACCTCTATAACCAACGTTTGGAGCTCTATAAAGGGGATGAGCGTTTTGCTAGTCTGGAAGATGGGGACAAACTTTTTGCCAGCAATCCTTTCTATGAACAAGTTAAGGATGACATTGAGCTCTTGAAGGAAGCAGGAAACGAGTTTTCAGAGGAAGCTATTTTAGCTGGTGAGCTAACCCCGGTCTTCTTCGGTTCAGCCCTCACTAACTTTGGTGTGCAGACCTTCCTTGAAACTTTCTTGAAATTTGCTCCAGAACCACACGGACACAAGAAGACAGACGGGGAAATTGTGGATCCTTATGACAAGGATTTCTCAGGATTCGTCTTTAAAATCCAAGCCAATATGGACCCTCGTCACCGTGACCGTATCGCCTTTGTTCGGATCGTATCGGGCGAATTTGAGCGTGGCATGAGTGTCAATTTGCCTCGTACTGGGAAGACTGCCAAGCTTTCTAATGTCACCCAGTTTATGGCGGAAAGTCGTGAGAATGTGACCAACGCTGTTGCAGGAGATATCATCGGAGTTTACGATACCGGTACTTATCAGGTTGGAGACACCTTGACGGTTGGAAAAAACAAGTTTGAATTTGAACCATTGCCAACCTTTACACCTGAAATTTTCATGAAAGTTTCTGCTAAGAATGTCATGAAGCAAAAATCCTTCCACAAGGGAATCGAGCAATTGGTGCAAGAAGGAGCCATTCAGCTTTATAAGAACTACCAAACAGGCGAGTACATGCTGGGCGCCGTCGGCCAACTCCAGTTTGAAGTCTTTAAGCACCGCATGGAAGGTGAGTACAATGCAGAAGTGGTTATGAGTCCAATGGGTAAAAAGACGGTTCGTTGGATCAAGCCGGAAGACCTAGACGAGCGCATGTCTTCAAGCCGCAATATCTTGGCCAAAGACCGCTTTGACCAACCAGTCTTCCTCTTTGAAAATGACTTTGCCCTCCGCTGGTTTGCGGATAAATATCCAGATGTAGAGTTAGAAGAGAAGATGTAAATCGTTACAAATGACTAGCAACAGAGAGTTGCTGTCATTTGACGGTAACCGCTATGGCGGCTTACCTAAACGCTTCACTAGGAAAGTAAGCGTAGTGCCTAACTACCTCACTAACTTATCGGTGAAAAAAGACCGTTTCCGCATCTTCGTGTCGTAGCTAGTGACTTGATTTAGCTAACTTCCTTACAAGCTATATTTAAAAGATGATATCGATTTGCTTGGTTATTGTCAGGACATAGGAGCTTTGGCTATGAGGCTAAGTGTGGGCATTATGTATGAGCTATTAGACAATCATTCTAGATCCCAGAAAGGAGTTCTATGTTTCTGGAAAGAAAACTAAAAGACCAATCTGTCTGGATCAACATTGATTCAGATGATGTTAAAAAGAATGGACAGATTTATCAGGATTATAATATCGACCTTGAAACCATCGAGTATGCGCTGGATAAAAACGAGCGAGCTCACATGGACTACAATCGCGAGAATGGGACGGTTCTTTTTATCTATAATGTGCTGAATCTAGCGACAGAGAAGGACTACTATGAGACCATTCCGATGACTTTCGTGGTGCAGCAGGATCGTCTCATCACCATCAGCAATCAAGACAATGCCTATGTGGTTGATATCATGAAGGCTTACACGGAGCACCATGAGCCCGTGTCAGTCTATAAGTTTCTTTTTGCCAGTTTAGAGTTGATCTCCAATTCCTACTATCCGGTCATTGAGCAGATGGATAAGCGCAAGGATGAGCTTAACCGACTTTTGCGTCAGAAAACTACTAAAAAGCACTTGTTTGCCCTCTCCGACTTGGAAACCTCTATGGTCTATCTGGTAGCGGCATCCAAGCAAAATAGTATACTTTTAGAGCACATCAAGAGCAATGCTGTTTATCGTAGCTTTGATGAACTAGAGACCGAGCAATTTGAAGATGCCATGATTGAAGCACGTCAGCTGGTTTCAATGACGGATTTGATTGCTCAGGTTCTTAGCCAGCTTTCGGGCTCCTACAATAACATCCTGAACAACAATCTGAATGATAATTTGACTGTCTTGACTATTATTTCGGTTCTTCTGGCAGTCCTAGCAGTCATCACTGGCTTCTTCGGTATGAATGTACCCCTGCCTTTGTCAGATGATAAAAATGCTTGGCTTTATATTATCATCATTAGCTTTGTTCTCTGGACTCTTTTGACCAAGCTCCTCAACTGGGTGGTCAATAAAGAGCGATGAATAAAATACATTAAACGAATGAGGTTTTCGAGTCTCATTTTTTTGTGGTATTACTTGGAGCGAGTTTCATCTTCTATTTATGAAAAATAGAGATAAAATTTCTTGTATAGTAGGACAAAAAGATGAAAAACTGCTTTCAAAGTAGTATAATAATCTTAGTATCATAATAGGAGGTTTCATATGCTTCATGTAGAAAAACTAGAAAAAAGTTTTGGGCAAAAGCAAGTCTTGTTCGGTATTGATTTCGAAGCCCAGCCGGGGCATATCCTTGGTTTGATTGGGAAAAACGGTGCTGGGAAAACAACGATTTTTCACAGTATTTTACGCTTCCTAGACTATACTGGAGAGATTCGTTTCGAAGGGCAGGCGATTGAGCAGGAGACCTATAGCAGGATTGGATACCTGCCTGAGGAAAGAAGCCTGATGCCCAAGCTGACGGTCTTTGAACAAGTGCGCTATCTGGCAAATCTAAAGGGTGTGCCGACAGCTGTTGTCAAAGAAAAACTGCCCCAGTGGATGGAAAAGCTTCAGGTCAAGGGAAAATTAACCGACAAAATCAAGAGCTTGTCTAAGGGGAACCAGCAAAAGGTTCAGCTGATTATCACGCTCCTGCATGAGCCAGACTTGATTATTTTAGATGAGCCTTTCAGCGGTCTGGATCCTGTCAATACTGAAATCCTGAAAGAAGTCATTATTGAAGAGAAAAAGCGCGGAGCGACGATTATCTTCTCGGATCATGTCATGACAAATGTGGAAGAGCTGTGTGATGATGTCTTAATGATTCGTGACGGGCAAGTGGTTCTCAATGGGGATGTGCAGGCAGTCCGCAACCAATATGGCAAGACTCGTCTTTTCGTTTCAAGTGACTTGTCTCAGGCTGAATTAGAAGCCCTGCCCCATGTTGTCAAGGCGACGCAGACCAAGCAAGGCATCTGGAAATTGATTCTGGACGATGAAACAGCTGGTCCTGAATTGTTTGATCGCTTGACGCAGGGAAGCTATGTGGCAACTTTCGACCAGCAGGCACCAACAATTGATGAAATTTTCAAATTAGAATCAGGGGTGGAAGTATGAAACAAATGTTAATCGTAATCAAAGAAACCTACCTGCGTCATGTCAAGTCTTGGAGTTTTGTCTTTATGGTCTTGTCTCCTTTTCTCTTTCTTGGGCTGAGCTTGGGGATTGGCTATCTGCAGGGAAGCTCCATATCCTCTTCTCAAAAGGTAGCAGTGCTGACCCAGCTTGATTCTGTCAGAGAAGTATTAAGAAATGAAGATCAGCTGAGTTTTCAGTACAAAGATGAAGCTGCAGCCACGCAGGCTGTAAAAGATAAGAAAATCGCGGGCTATCTGACGATTGAGGAAAGAGATGGACAGCTTTCTGCCACCTACTATGCAGAAACCAGCATGAACGCTGCAACGAAAATGGCTCTGTCCAATTCCCTTATCCAGGTTCAGCAGGCTTTAAACTTGGCCAAGGCTGAATTATCAGATGAGCAGAGTCAGATTCTTGCGCGGACAGTCCAGTTTGAAGAAAAAATTGATGAAAATAAAGAAGGCAAGAAGATGGTTCAGACCTTTGCTGCAATGGGACTGGGCTTATTGCTCTATATGATTCTGATTACTTATGCCAGCGTTACTGCCCAAGATGTGGCCAGTGAAAAGGGCACAAAAATCATGGAAGTTATCTTCTCCAGTATTAAGGCGACCGATTATTTCTATGCTCGTATGATTGGGATTTTTGCAGTGATTCTTAGCCATCTGGGCATTTATGTGCTTGGTGGACTGGCAGCCTTTCTCTTTGCGGACAGCATTCCTCTTGTATCTCAAGTTTTGAAGAGCAATCCAGCCATTCAGCAGTATATCGGAGAAGCTGTGTCTTTGAATACCCTAGCTTTTGTAGCTGTCAGCATCTTTATGTATGTTGTCTTGTCAGCCTTTCTTGGTTCAATGGTGGCACGAGCAGAAGATACAGGAAAAGTCCTTTCGCCAGTTATCATGCTGATTTTAGTCGGCTTCATGGGAGTTTCAGCTTTGGGGGCAGCAGGAGATAATGTGATTTTGAAGGTTGGTTCTTATCTTCCTTTCATCTCAACCTTTTTCATGCCTTTCCGAGCTATCAATGGTTATGCAACCAGCTTGGAAGCTTGGCTTTCTCTAGGAATTACAGCTGCTTTTGCGGTGATGATGACAGTTTTCATCGCGCGAATCTACTCCAGCCTTGTCCTGCAGACGGATGATTTGGGAGCTTGGAAGACCTTCAAACGTGCTTTAAAATATAAATAAATCACAACTTCACTGGAGTCATCTGGTGGAGTTTTCTTTTTGTATTTTAATTTAATATTTTGAATAATAGGGCTAGGTAAAAAGTGGAATTTATGGTAAAATAGTACAGATAAAACAAGGAGTGGAAAAATGGTAGAACCTAAATATAAGCGTATTTTGATTAAACTATCTGGAGAAGCTTTGGCTGGCGAAAAAGGTGTGGGTATCAATATCGCCACTGTTCAAAAGATGGCTGAAGAGATCAAGGAAGTCCATGAACTGGGCATTCAAATTGCCTTGGTTATCGGTGGTGGTAATCTTTGGCGAGGCGAGCCAGCAGCAGAAGCAGGTATGGATCGCGTTCAAGCGGACTATACTGGTATGTTGGGAACAGTCATGAATGCACTTGTAATGGCAGATTCCTTGCAACAAGTGGGCGTTGACACCCGCGTTCAAACAGCAATTGCCATGCAGCAGGTAGCTGAGCCTTATATTCGTGGACGTGCTCTTCGTCACTTGGAAAAAGGTCGGATTGTTATTTTCGGTGCTGGTATTGGTTCACCATATTTCTCAACAGATACGACAGCTGCTCTGCGGGCTGCGGAAATTGAGGCAGACGCTATCCTTATGGCTAAAAATGGTGTGGATGGGGTCTACAATGCCGATCCAAACAAGGATAAAACGGCTGTGAAGTTTGATGAATTGACCCACCGTGACGTTATTAACAAAGGCTTGCGCATCATGGACTCGACTGCTTCTACCCTTTCTATGGACAATGACATTGATCTAGTTGTCTTTAATATGAATGAACCTGGCAATATCAAACGAGTGGTCTTTGGCGAGCAAATTGGGACAACTGTCTCAAATAATTTATAAAAATCAGGGAGAAAAGAAAATGGCAAATGCAATTGTAGAAAAAGCAAAAGAAAGAATGACCCATTCGCACCAAAGTTTGGCCCGTGAATTTGGTAGCATCCGTGCAGGCCGTGCTAATGCTAGCCTTTTGGATCGCATCCATGTGGAATACTATGGAGTAGAGACACCGCTTAACCAACTCTCTTCTATCACGATTCCAGAAGCGCGTGTTCTTTTGGTGACACCTTTTGATAAGTCTTCTATCAAGGATATCGAGCGTGCGATTAATGCATCTGACTTAGGTATCACACCATCTAGCGACGGATCTGTCATTCGATTGGTTATTCCAGCTCTGACAGAGGAAACTCGTCGTGAATTGGCTAAAGAAGTAAAAAAAGTCGGTGAAAATGCTAAGATTGCGATTCGTAACATCCGCCGCGACGCGATGGACGAAGCTAAGAAACAGGAAAAGGCTAAAGAAATCACTGAAGATGAATTGAAGGTTCTTGAAAAGGATATCCAAAAAGTCACTGATGATGCAGTGAAGCATATCGATGATATGACAGCGACTAAAGAAAAAGAACTTCTAGAAGTTTAATATTTTGGCAGAATCAAAACTCAGTTGGCCTAGGCTGGCTGAGTTGTTTTAACATAAAAATCCTTGCGATTAGAAGAGGCAAGGTAGAAGTAGGACTATATGAACACAAATCTTGCTAGCTTCATCGTGGGGATTATCACGGATGAAAACGATCGTTTTTACTTTGTCCAGAAGGATGGACAAACTTATGCTCTTTCTAAAGAAGAGGGACCGCATGAGCTAGGTCAGTCTGTCAAGGGCTTTGCTTATAGCGATATGAAGCAGAAGCTTCGCCTGACGACTCTTGAAGTCACAGCGACCCAAGAGCAGTTTGGCTGGGGAACAGTGACGGAGGTTCGCAAGGATCTAGGCGTCTTTGTCGATACCGGCCTGCCGGATAAGCAAATCGTTGTGTCGCTAGACATCTTGCCAGAAATCAAGGAACTTTGGCCTAAGAAGGGCGACCGTCTCTATATTCGTCTCAGTGTGGACAAGAAAGACCGCATCTGGGGTCAACTGGCCTATCAAGAGGACTTCCAGCGCTTGGCTCGTCCTGCCTACAATAACATGCAGAACCAAAACTGGCCAGCCATCGTTTATCGGCTCAAGCTTTCTGGCACCTTTGTCTATCTGCCAGAGAATAATATGCTGGGCTTCATCCATCCGAGCGAGCGCTATGCAGAGCCACGTCTGGGGCAGGTCTTGGACGCACGAGTGATTGGCTTCCGTGAAGTAGACCGCACCCTTAACCTCTCCCTCAAGCCTCGCTCCTTTGAAATGCTGGAAAATGATGCTCAGATGATTCTGACTTATCTGGAGAGCAACGGCGGCTTCATGACTTTGAACGACAAGTCTTCACCAGACGACATCAAGGCTACTTTTGGCATTTCCAAAGGCCAGTTTAAAAAAGCCCTGGGCGGTCTCATGAAAGCCGGTAAAATCAAGCAAGATCCGACTGGGACGGAGCTGGTTTAAATGAGAAAATCTTTTTACAGCTGGCTAATGACAGAGCGCAATCCTAAAAGTAATAAGCCCAAAGCTATTTTGGCGGATTTGGCTTTTCAGGACACGGCCTTTCCCAAGCATACGGATGATTTTGATGAGGTCAGTCGTTTTCTGGAGGAGCACGCAAATTTTTCCTTTAACTTGGGCGAGTTTGATGCGATTTGGGAAGAATATCAGGCCCATTAAGTGGATAGTGGCTAGGGATAGTCATTTTCTGCTTGCTTTGATATAATAAAGATAATTCATTCAAAAAAATAAAGTAGAGAGGTTCTTTGTTTGCAGGAACATTCAGTAGAATTGAAACTGGGCCATCCAGATGATGCCTTTCATCTCTTTGGCTCTAATGAACGCCATCTGCGCCTGATGGAGCAGGAATTAAATGTCACCATCCATGCCCGAACCGAGATTGTGCAGATTATGGGCACGGAGGCCGCCTGTGAGGAGGCTCGCCAGGTCATTCAGGCTCTCTTGGTCTTGGTCAATCGTGGTATGACTATCGGAACGCCCGATGTGGTAACAGCCATTACCATGGTCAAAAATGACGAGATTGATAAGTTTGTAGCTCTTTATGAAGAAGAGATTATCAAGGACAGCTATGGCAAGCCGATTCGGGTCAAGACACTTGGCCAGAAAATCTATGTGGACAGTGTTAAAAATCATGATATCGTCTTTGGTATCGGGCCAGCTGGAACAGGGAAGACTTTTCTAGCGGTGACCTTGGCCGTGACAGCTCTCAAGCGTGGGCAGGTCAAACGCATCATCTTGACGCGACCAGCGGTAGAAGCCGGTGAGAGTTTGGGATTTCTGCCTGGTGACCTTAAGGAAAAGGTAGATCCTTATCTGCGACCGGTCTATGATGCCTTGTATCAGATTTTGGGCAAGGACCAGACGACGCGTCTGATGGAGCGAGAAATCATTGAGATTGCACCCCTGGCCTATATGCGGGGGCGGACGCTGGATGATGCTTTTGTCATTCTGGATGAAGCGCAGAATACCACCATCATGCAGATGAAGATGTTTCTGACACGTCTCGGCTTCCAGTCCAAGATGATTGTCAATGGTGACATCAGTCAGATTGATCTGCCTCGCAATGTTAAGTCTGGCCTCATTGACGCTCAAGAGAAATTGAAAAATATCTCCCAGATCGATTTTGTGCATTTCTCAGCCAAGGATGTGGTTCGCCATCCAGTAGTGGCGCAAATTATCCGTGCCTATGAACCTCCAGCTCCTAAGAAAGAGGATAGTGAAGTAGCTGAGGACGAAAGAATTAGCTGATAAAAAAACGACTAACTTGCTCATCAAGTTAGTCGTTTTTTAGTATCTGCAAATTATTTGGTTAAACCGTAGTTGTAGTCATCGTCTTGCATGGCTTCAACTTCACCAAGAAGGTAACCATTTCCGACTTGAGAGAAGAAGTCGTGGTTAGATGTTCCTGTTGAGATTCCGTTCATGACGATTGGATTGACATCGTCTGCTGAATCTGGGAAAAGTGGATCCTGTCCTAGGTTCATGAGGGCCTTGTTGGCATTGTAACGAAGGAAGGTTTTCACTTCTTCGGTCCAACCAACACCGTCATAGAGACTTTCTGTATAACCCTCTTCATTCTCGTAGAGAGTGTAGAGCAGATCGTACATCCATTCTTTGAGTTTTTCTTGCTCTTCTTCTGGCAATTCGTTGAAACCAAGTTGGAATTTGTAACCAATGTAAGTTCCGTGAACAGACTCATCACGGATGATCAGTTTGATGATTTCCGCAACGTTGGCCAGTTTGTTGTTACCGAGATAGTAGAGGGGTGTAAAGAAACCAGAGTAGAAGAGGAAGGTTTCAAGAAAAACACTGGCAATCTTCTTTTCAAGGGGGCTACCATTGAGGTAGATTTCATTGATAATTTCTGCTTTTCTTTGTAGGTATGGGTTTGTGTTAGTCCATTCAAAGATTTCTTCAATTTCAGCCTTGGTATTCAAGGTAGAAAAGATAGAAGAGTAAGATTTTGCGTGAACGGACTCCATAAATTGGATGTTGTTGAAGACGGCTTCTTCGTGGGCAGTACGGACGTCCTTGCGTAGGGCATCTACACCAGATTCAGATTGGAGGGTATCCAGCAATGTCAATCCTCCGAAGACCTTGCCGACCAAGTCTTTTTCTTTGTTTGATAGTTTTCTCCAGTCGTCTAGGTCATTTGACAAGGGGATACGCGTATCGAGCCAGAATTGCTCCGTCAGCTTTTCCCAAGTTGATTTGTCAATGACATCTTCGATAGCATTCCAGTTTATGGCTTTATAGTATGTTTCCATGATAATCTCGCTTTAAACTTCTAATACTTGCTTATGTCGCCGATGGAATGATTTCCTTGGCGACATTGCGATAGGTGTTTTTTTATTTTGTTGAATTTAAATGGTGTAATTGTAAATTGTTACTTACTAGATCACACAGCTTTCACATTGGTTAGCTCCTACTTCGCCGCCATCGTCAGTAAAGGTGCGGACGTAGTAGATGGACTTGATTCCCTTGTTGAAGGCATAGTTACGCAGGATAGAAAGGTCACGGGTTGTTTGCTTGCTTTCTTTTTTCCACTCGTAGAGGCCCTTAGGAATATCGCTGCGCATAAAGAGTGTGAGTGAAAGTCCTTGATCCACGTGCTCAGTTGCGGCTGCATAGACATCGATCACCTTGCGCATGTCCATGTCATAGGCGCTGGTGTAGTAAGGAATGGTCTCAGTTGACAAACCTGCCGCAGGATAGTAAATCTTACCGATTTTCTTTTCCTGACGTTCTTCGATCCGCTGAGTGATTGGATGGATTGAAGCAGAAACATCGTTGATGTAGCTGATAGAGCCATTTGGTGCAACAGCTAGGCGGTTTTGGTGATAGAGACCGTCCGCTTTTACCTTGTCACGAAGTTCTGCCCAGTCAGCAGCGGTTGGGATAAAGATATCTTTGAAAAGTTCCTTCACACGGTCAGACTTAGGTACAAATTCACCCGTCAGGTATTTGTCAAAGTAAGTGCCGTTGGCATAGTCAGATTTTTCAAAGTTATGGAAGGTCACACCGCGCTCGCGAGCGATATTATTAGACTCAACTAAAGTCCAGTAGTTCATGAGCATAAAGTAGATGCTGGTGAACTCGACAGCTTCCGCAGATCCATAATCAATCAGTTGTTGCGCCAAATAGCTGTGCAGTCCCATAGCTCCCAGACCAAAGGTATGCGCCAGACTGTTACCATTGTCGATAGAAGGGACAGCTGTGATGTGCGAGCTGTCAGTGACAAAGGTCAAAGCGCGTGTCATAGTCCGGATGGATTTTCCGAAGTCAGGCGAAGTCATCATGTTGACAACGTTGGTAGATCCCAAGTTACATGACACATCTGTTCCCAAGCGGAGATACTCTTGCGCATCATTCAAGAGGCTAGGCTCTTGCACTTGCAGGATTTCAGAGCAAAGGTTACTCATGATGATTTTGCCGTCGATTGGATTGGAACGGTTGGCAGTATCGATATTCACGACATACGGATAGCCAGACTCTTGCTGGAGTTTAGAGATTTCTGTCTCCAAATCACGGGCTTTGATTTTAGTTTTGGTAATCTTAGGGTTAGCGACCAACTCATCGTATTTTTCAGTGATGTCGATATAGGCAAATGGTACGCCGTATTCACGTTCAATTGAATAGGGGCTGAAGAGGTACATATCTTCATTTTTACGCGCCAATTCGTAGAATTTATCTGGAATCACGACCCCGAGCGAGAGGGTTTTAACCCGAACTTTTTCGTCGGCATTTTCTTTCTTGGTAGAAAGGAAGGCGATGATATCTGGGTGGAAGACATTGAGGTAAACAACCCCAGCTCCCTGACGTTGGCCCAGCTGGTTAGAGTAAGAGAAGCTGTCTTCGAAGAGCTTCATAACAGGTACAACGCCAGACGCTGCTCCCTCATAGCCCTTGATAGGTGCTCCAGCCTCCCGCAGATTGCTGAGAGAAATACCGACCCCACCTCCGATACGAGACAATTGCAGGGCAGAGTTAATGGAGCGGCCGATTGAGTTCATATCATCTGTTACTTGGATGAGGAAGCAGGAAACCAATTCACCACGACGAGCTCGACCAGCGTTGAGGAAGCTTGGTGTAGCCGGTTGATAGCGCTGGTGGATGATTTCATTTGCGATATCCTTGGCAATGGCTTCATCTCCGTTGGCAAAGTAGAGGGCATTAAAGAGCACTCGATCTTCCATGCTTTCCAGATAGTATTCACCATCATTTGTCTTCAGTGCATACTGGTTGTAGAATTTATAGGCAGCCATGAAAGATTTGAACTTGAAATCTTGAGCACGGATAAAAGCAGACAACTCTTCAATATATTCAGGAGAATAGAGTTGGATAAATTCTTTTTCCAAGTAGTTCTCTTCGATTAAGTATTGAATTTTTTCAGTAATAGAAGCAAACTTCATCGTGTTTGGTTCAACATTTTCTTTAAAGAAGGCTTCCAAGGCTTCTTTGTCTTTGTGAAGCATGATTTGCCCATTGACTGGACGGTTAATTTCGTTATTTAGACGGAAGTAAGTCACATCTTCTAAGTGTTTGAGTCCCATAATTTTCCTTTTTCTAAAATGTCTTTTGCTTGTACAAAATAAACGGCTCCTACGAATGATAGGAGCGGCAACAAAGCTCTAAATACTGGTGAGATTATGATAATTTTTTAAGTTTACCAGGCTGGAAACCAGAGAATGCTTCAGTTGGCGTTTGAATAACAGGCGCTGCATTGAAACCGAGGCTTTTAACATGGTCGATGTATTCTGGTTGCTCATCAAGGTTGATTTCGCGATATTCCACATTGTTGGTATCAAGAAAACGTTTGGTCATCTTGCATTGAACACAATCGTTTTTAGAGTAAATAGTTACCATTAGATGATTCCTCTATACTTTCATTTTCTTAAATTTAAATCTGAAACTAGTATATCTAAAAGCGAATTCGATGTCAACAGTTTTGAACTAAATATTGTATGATATTTTCTTATAGCAACTATAGAGATACAATATATAGTGTATAAAACATCGAAACAAAGAGAAATAACCACAAGAAGTAACAGCGCTTACTGTACTTTAAGCGAAGCTAGACCAAGAAGAATTCATTATAAGGAAGAAAGCCTTGAAACGATTTCGGAAAGAGAGGGAGTTGATGATTGAATCTACTATAATTAAAACAGAATTCATTTTCAAACTCTAACGAAATATTTTGTAAGCGTGCTATAAAATTCTTGAAAAAGATTTCAAAAAGTGATATAATATCAACTTGTAAGGGTTATCACTTTAACTCAAAAAGAATTATTTTAAAGGAGAGTCTAACTATGGCTTCTAAAGATTTCCACATTGTGGCAGAAACAGGTATTCACGCGCGTCCAGCAACATTGTTGGTACAAACAGCTAGCAAATTTGCTTCAGATATCACTCTTGAGTACAAAGGTAAATCAGTAAACCTTAAATCAATCATGGGTGTTATGAGTCTTGGTGTTGGCCAAGGTGCTGACGTTACAATCTCAGCTGAAGGTGCAGACGCGGATGATGCTATCGCTGCTATCTCAGAAACAATGGAAAAAGAAGGATTGGCATAAGAAAATGACAGAAATGCTAAAAGGAATTGCAGCATCTGATGGTGTTGCTGTTGCTAAGGCATATCTATTAGTTCAACCGGATTTGTCATTTGAGACTGTTTCAGTCGATAATACGAATGCAGAAGAGGCTCGTTTGGATGCAGCTCTTGAAGCTTCACAGAACGAGCTTTCTGTTATCCGTGAGAAAGCAGTAGATAGCCTTGGTGAGGAAGCGGCTCAAGTATTTGACGCTCACTTAATGGTACTCGCTGACCCTGAAATGGTTGGTCAAATTAAAGAAACGATCCGTACTAAGAAAGTAAATGCGGAAGCTGGTCTGAAAGAAGTTACAGACATGTTTATCGCTATTTTTGAAGGTATGGAAGACAATCCATACATGCAAGAACGTGCGGCAGACATTCGTGATGTAACGAAGCGTGTTTTGGCAAACCTTTTGAGCAAGAAATTACCAAATCCAGCTTCTATCAATGAAGAATCAGTTGTGATTGCACATGACTTGACTCCTTCTGATACAGCTCAATTAGACAAGAAATTTGTTAAAGCGTTTGTAACCAATATCGGTGGACGAACAAGCCACTCTGCGATTATGGCGCGTACGCTTGAAATCGCAGCCGTATTGGGAACCAATAATATCACTGACCTTGTTAAAGACGGCGATATCATTGCAGTAAATGGTATCACTGGTGAAGTTATCATTAACCCAACTGAAGAGCAGGCAGCAGCATTCAAGGCAGCTGGTGAAGCTTATGCGAAGCAAAAGGCTGAATGGGCTCTCTTGAAAGATGCCCAAACAGTGACTGCTGATGGCAAACACTTTGAACTCGCTGCTAATATCGGTACACCAAAAGACGTTGAAGGTGTCAATGCAAATGGTGCTGAAGCCGTAGGTCTTTACCGTACAGAATTCCTTTACATGGATTCACAAGACTTCCCAACAGAAGATGAGCAATACGAAGCTTACAAGGCTGTCTTGGAAGGCATGAATGGAAAACCAGTGGTTGTCCGTACGATGGACATCGGTGGAGATAAGGAGCTTCCTTACTTCGATATGCCGCATGAAATGAACCCATTCCTTGGATTCCGTGCATTGCGTATCTCTATCTCTGAAACTGGTGACGCTATGTTCCGTACACAAATCCGCGCTCTCTTGCGTGCTTCTGTCCATGGACAATTGCGTATCATGTTCCCGATGGTTGCTCTCTTGACAGAATTCCGCAAGGCTAAAGCAGTTTATGAAGAAGAAAAAGCGAAATTGCAAGCTGAAGGCGTTGCTGTAGCGGATAATATCCAAGTGGGTATCATGATTGAAATTCCAGCAGCAGCAATGTTGGCGGATCAATTCGCCAAAGAAGTTGACTTCTTCTCTATCGGTACTAACGACTTGATCCAATACACAATGGCTGCTGACCGCATGAACGAACAAGTTTCATACCTCTACCAACCATACAACCCATCAATCCTTCGCTTGATCAATAACGTTATCAAGGCAGCTCACGCTGAAGGCAAGTGGGCAGGTATGTGTGGAGAAATGGCCGGTGACCAAACAGCTGTGCCGCTTCTTGTCGGAATGGGCTTGGATGAATTCTCTATGAGTGCCACTTCTGTCCTTCGGACTCGTAGCCTTATGAAGAAATTGGATACGAAGAAGATGGAAGAACTTGCACAGCGCGCATTGACTGAATGTGCAACGATGGAAGAAGTTCTTGAACTTGAAAAAGAATATCTTGACTTCGATTAATCTGAAAATTAAGATCAGGAAAATTTTCCTGGTCTTTTTTAGTTTTCTTCAACGTCATAGTGGACCTAGTGTAGAAAGTGAGAATTGATAAAAAATCGAGAAATATAGAGAGTTCATATGAGCAAAAGAAGATGATTCATGAAATTTGTGAAAAATTTCTTTAAATATATAAAATTTAGTTGAAATTTTCAGAAAATTTGATAAAATGATACTTAATAACATTATGGAGGGTACAAGTGACACAATATAAGAACTATATAAATGGAGAGTGGAGAGCTTCTGAAAATGAAATCACCATCTCATCTCCTATCAATAATGAGATTTTAGGAACTGTGCCTGCCATGAGTCAGGCAGAGGTTGATTATGCGATGGCGAGCGCTCGTGCTGCTTTGCCAGCTTGGCGCGCTCTTTCAGCAGTCGAACGTGCAGCTTATCTGCATAAGGCCGCGGATATTTTGGAGCGTGATCAAGAGAAGATTGGCGAAATTTTGGCAAAAGAAGTTGCCAAGGGTATCAAAGCGGCAGTCGGAGAGGTAGTCCGGACAGCAGACTTGATTCGTTATGCGGCTGAAGAGGGCATCCGTATTCACGGTCAAGTTATGGAAGGTGGCGGCTTTGAAGCTGCCAGCAAGAAAAAATTGGCTATGGTTCGTCGTGAGCCTGTAGGAGTTGTCTTGGCTATTGCGCCATTTAATTACCCAGTCAATCTGTCTGGTTCTAAGATTGCTCCTGCCCTTATCGGCGGAAATGTTGTGATGTTTAAGCCACCTACTCAAGGTTCGATTTCTGGTCTGCTCTTGGCTCAGGCTTTTGCTGAGGCTGGTCTGCCTGCTGGTGTTTTCAATACCATCACAGGCCATGGTTCAGAAATTGGGGACTACATTATTGAGCATAAGGAAGTAAACTACATTAACTTTACTGGCTCCACTCCAATCGGTGAGCGCATCGGTAAGTTGGCTGGTATGCGTCCAATTATGTTAGAATTGGGTGGTAAGGATGCTGCAGTTGTGCTGGAAGATGCTGACTTGGAGCATGCAGCTAAGCAGATTGTTGGCGGGGCATACAGTTATTCCGGTCAGCGCTGTACGGCTATTAAACGTGTCATTGTCATGGAGAGCGTAGCAGATAAATTAGCGGCGCTGATTAAGGCAGAGGTAGAGAAACTGACGGTTGGTGATCCCTTTGATAATGCGGATATCACACCAGTCATTGATCATGCATCAGCAGATTTCATCTGGGGCTTGATTGAAGATGCTCAAGAAAAGGGAGCGTCAGCCTTGACAGAAATCAAACGTGAAGCAAATCTCATCTGGCCTGCCTTGTTTGATCATGTGACACTGGATATGAAATTAGCTTGGGAAGAGCCATTTGGTCCTGTTCTTCCGATTATTCGTGTGACTTCCGTTGAAGAGGCTATTCAGATCTGTAACCAGTCAGAATTTGGTCTGCAATCTTCAGTCTTTACAAATGATTTTCCGAAAGCATTTGAAATTGCTGAAAAACTGGAAGTGGGTACTGTACACATCAATAATAAGACCCAACGTGGTCCAGATAACTTCCCATTCCTTGGTGTTAAGGGGTCTGGAGCCGGAGTGCAAGGGATTCGTTACAGTATCGAAGCGATGACACAAGTAAAATCCATCGTGTTTGATGTGAAATAATGAGAAAGGCGGCTTTGTGCGGCCTTTTTTCTCACCTTGATGAACTTGTAAATCTAACAAGTGTTCGAACAATATAAAAATAAGCAAGCGTTTATATTTTTGATTACTTATCATTTTAAAATGTAAATTTACATATTGGTCTATACAATTATCAGCTATTTTATCTCTAATCCGATTGATTTTTATATCAAATGATTCAGGTAAAAGCCTTTAGAATCAGTATCTCATGAGATCTTCTTCAACGATCTATTGATATAGCAATTCATTCTTTTGAAGAAATTGGGCTTTTGAAATTTTTGAGATAGTTTTTGGAAATTTACTTGAAAAATATAAGAAAATGGAGTAAAATAGAAACATAGAAAACGTTTACAAATAGAAAGGTGACTAAATGGACAAAAAAGAAGCATTAAGAACCTTTACAACAGGTGAAAACTTTCATTTGCAGCATTATTTGGGAGTGCATCAGGATGTGGTGGATGGCAAGGCTGGCTACACCTTTAGAGTCTGGGCTCCCAATGCGCAGAATGTGCATCTGATTGGAGATTTCACCAATTGGTATGGAGAGCAGATTCCTATGACTCGCAATGAAGGCGGTGTATGGGAAGTCTTCACGGATTTGCCTAAGGAAGGAGATATTTACAAGTACAATATCAAACGCAGTAGTGGTCAGGAAATCTTGAAAATTGATCCGCTGGCTATTTATTTAGAAGAGCGCCCAGGGACAGGAGCTATTGTTCGGACTATTCCAGAGAAGAAGTGGCAAGATGGACTTTGGCTGGCTCGGAGAAAGCGTTGGGGCTTTTTCTCAAGACCGGTCAATATCTATGAAGTACACGCTGGCTCTTGGAAACGAAATCCTGACGGCAGTCCATATTCTATGGCTCAGCTTAAGGAGGAGTTGATTCCTTATCTGGTAGAAATGAACTACACGCACGTTGAGTTCATGCCGCTCATGGCCCATCCTTTGGGACTCAGCTGGGGCTACCAGCTTATGGGTTACTTTGCCTTTGAACATACTTATGGAACGCCAGAGGAATTTCAAGACTTTGTCGAAGAATGTCACTTGAATAATATTGGTGTCATTGTGGACTGGGTTCCGGGTCACTTTACCATCAATGACGATGCCTTGGCCTACTATGATGGAACACCAACCTTTGAGTACCAGGATCATGACCGAGCTCACAACTATGGCTGGGGCGCCTTGAATTTTGACCTAGGAAAAAATGAAGTGCAATCTTTCTTGATTTCTAGTATCAAATTCTGGATTGATTTCTACCATCTAGATGGGGTTCGTGTGGATGCAGTTAGCAACATGCTCTACCTAGACTACGATAGTGGTCCTTGGCAGCCAAACAAGGATGGCGGTAATCGTAACTATGAAGGCTACTATTTCTTGCAACGTTTGAACACAGTCATCAAGCTATTTCATCCAGAAGTTATGATGATTGCTGAAGAGAGCTCGTCCGAAACCAAGATTACGGGTATGAGAGAAATGGGCGGTTTGGGCTTTGACTTCAAGTGGAATATGGGCTGGATGAACGATATTCTCCGTTTCTATGAAGAAGACCCGATTTATCGCAAGTACGATTTTAATCTGGTGACCTTCAGCTTTATGTATGCTTTTTCTGAAAATTTCCTCTTGCCTTTCTCTCACGACGAAGTCGTTCATGGTAAGAAGAGCATGATGCATAAGATGTGGGGTGACCGCTACAATCAATTTGCTGGTCTACGCAACCTCTTGACCTATCAAATCTGCCATCCAGGCAAGAAACTGCTCTTTATGGGTTCAGAATTTGGTCAATTCCTAGAGTGGAAGTCAGAAGAGCAGCTGGAATGGTCAAATCTGGACGATCAGATGAACAAGCAGATGCAGAGCTTCACTTCGGCCCTCAACGCCTTTTATCGAGACAATCGTCCGCTTTGGGAGATTGATTTGAGCTACGATGGCATCGAAATCATTGATGCTGACAATACCGATCAGAGCGTCCTTTCCTTTATTCGTAAGACGGAAAAAGGAGATATGCTGGTCTGTGTGTTCAATATGGTGCCAGTAGAGCGCAAAAACTTTACCATTGGTGTGCCAGTGGAAGCCATTTATGAAGAAGTATGGAATACTGAATTAGAGAAATGGGGAGGTGTTTGGAAGGAACACAACGAAACAGTTCAGTCTCAAGAGGGACTATGGAAAGATTATCCGCAGACCTTGACCTTTACGCTACCAGCTTTGGGAGCAAGTATTTGGAAAATCAAGCGTCGTGTGAATGTTCGTAAAAATGCTAAAAAAGATTCCACAAAGGAGTAGGATATGAAGAATGAAATGCTAGCTTTGATTCTTGCCGGTGGGCAAGGAACTCGTCTTGGAAAGCTCACACAAAGTATTGCAAAACCAGCAGTACAGTTTGGTGGTCGTTATCGTATTATTGATTTTGCGCTGTCAAACTGTGCTAACTCTGGGATCAACAATGTCGGTGTGATTACCCAGTACCAACCACTTGCTTTGAACAGCCATATCGGGAATGGTTCAAGCTGGGGCTTGGATGGTATCAATACAGGTGTATCCATTCTTCAGCCTTACTCTGCCAGTGAAGGAAATCGTTGGTTTGAGGGAACTAGCCACGCTATTTTCCAAAACATCGACTATATCGACAGTATCAATCCTGAATATGTTTTAATCCTATCTGGTGACCATATCTACAAGATGGACTACGATGATATGCTCCAATCCCACAAGGATAACAGCGCTAGTTTGACGGTTGCTGTCTTAGATGTGCCTCTCAAGGAGGCTAGCCGTTTTGGTATCATGAATACCGATGCCAACAATCGAATCGTTGAATTTGAAGAAAAACCAGAAAATCCTAAATCAACCAAGGCTTCTATGGGAATCTATATCTTTGACTGGCAACGTCTCCGCAATATGCTGATTGCTGCTGAAAAGAGCAATGTCGATATGTCCGACTTTGGTAAAAATGTTATCCCTAACTATCTTGAATCTGGCGAAAGTGTTTATGCTTATGAATTTAACGGCTACTGGAAAGACGTTGGTACGATTGAGTCACTTTGGGAAGCGAACATGGAATACATTAGTCCAGAAAATGCTTTAGACAGTCGTGATCGTCAGTGGAAAATTTACTCACGTAACTTGATTTCACCACCAAACTACCTTGGTGCAAATGCTCATGTTGAAGATTCTTTGGTAGTTGACGGCTGTTTTGTGGACGGAACTGTTAAGCATTCTATTCTTTCAACAGGCGCTCAAGTTCGTGAGGGTGCAGAAGTCACTGATTCTGTCATTATGAGTGGCGCTATTATCGGCCAGGGAGCTAAGATTAAACGTGCGATCATTGGTGAGGGCGCTGTTATTTCTGATGGTGTAGAGATTGACGGAACAGATGAAGTGCAAGTAGTCGGATATAATGAAAAAGTGGGGGTACCAACAGATGAAGATTGATAAATATTCAGCGATTTTAGGAAATACGGTCGGTTTCCACGACATGTCAACCTTAACAGAACATCGTCCAGTTGCCAGTTTGCCATTTGGTGGGAAATACCGTTTGATTGACTTCCCACTGTCTAGTCTTGCTAATGCTGGTGTTCGTAGCGTCTTTGGTATCTTCCAACAAGACAATATCAGCTCTGTCTTTGACCATATTCGTTCAGGTCGTGAGTGGGGCTTGTCTACACTTTTGAGTCACTACTATCTAGGAATTTACAATACTCGTGTAGAAAGCAGCACAGTTGGTAAGGAATATTATGAACAGTTGCTGACTTACCTGAAGCGTTCAGGCTCTAACCAAACTGTAGCCCTAAACTGTGATGTGTTGATCAACATTGACCTAAATCAGGTCTTCCACTTACATAACACAACCCAGCAACCGATGACAGTGGTTTACAAGAAATTGCCATCTAAGGACATTTCAGATGTGAATGCGGTGCTACAAATCAGTGAAACTGACCATGTCCTAGGTCATAAGCTGCATAGTGAAAAAGACGAGGGCGAACTCTTTAATATGTCTACAGATATTTTTGTAGTAGATACGCCGTGGTTAATTGAAAAGTTGGAAGAAGAAGCGCAAAAAGAATTCCCACAAAAGCTACGCTATGTTCTTCGAGACTTGGCAGCTGAAGTTGGAGCTTTTGCTTACGAGTACACAGGCTATCTAGCAAATATCTACTCTGTTGGTTCATATTATAAAGCTAACCTTGACATGCTTGAACAGAAGAAATTCTATTCTCTCTTCTCGCCAAATCACAAGATTTATACAAAGGTGAAAAACGAAGAGCCGACTTACTATGCAACAGGATCAAAAGTAAATCGCTCTCAGTTTGCGTCAGGTAGTATTGTAGAAGGTGAAGTTGTAAACTCTGTTATCTCGCGGAATACAAGAATTTTAGCGGGTAGCAGTGTCAAAGACAGTCTCCTCTTCCCACGCGTTGTCGTTGGAAAAAATGCAGTGGTAGAATATGCAATTGTGGACAAGGGCGTTGAGATTGCTGAAGGAGTTGTCGTTCGAGGTACAGCTGAACATCCAGTTGTACTGAAGAAAGGTCAAAAAGTTACAGAGGACATCGTTTCATGAAAATTTTATTTGTAGCAGCAGAAGGGGCACCTTTTTCAAAGACGGGTGGTTTGGGGGACGTTATCGGCGCCCTCCCCAAATCCTTGGTCAAAGCTGGTCATGAAGTTGGGGTTATTCTGCCCTATTATGACATGACGGATGCTAAATTTGGTGATCAAGTTGAAGACCTCTTCTCTTTTGAAGTCAGTGTCGGCTGGCGTCGGGAGTATGTCGGTGTCAAAAAGATTGAGTTGGAAGGTGTCAGCTTCTACTTTATCGATAATCAGCATTATTTCTTCCGTGGACATGTCTATGGTGATTTTGATGACGGTGAACGTTTTGCTTATTTCCAATTAGCAGCAATTGAGCTGATGGAGCGCATTGACTTTATTCCAGATGTTCTCCATGCGCACGACTACCATACGGCTATGATTCCTTTCTTGGTCAAGGAAAAATACCGCTGGATTCAGGCCTATAACAACATCAAGACAGTACTGACGATTCATAATTTAGAGTTTCAGGGGCAATTTCCGGATAGCATGCTTTGGGAACTCTTTGGTGTCGGCTATGAACGTTATGCGGACGGGACTCTCCGCTGGAATGACTGCCTTAACTGGATGAAGGCGGGTATTCTCTATGCGGACCGCGTGACAACTGTTTCACCGAGCTATGCCAACGAAATTCGGACAGCTGAGTTTGGCTGCGGTCTGGATCAGATTCTTCGGATGGAGTCAGGCAAGCTGGTCGGTATTGTCAATGGTATCGATACAGATATCTACAATCCAGAAACAGATAAATTGCTGGCTTACCACTTTAATAAAGATGATTTGACTGGGAAATTGGAAAACAAACGAGCTCTTCAAGCAAAAGTCGGCTTGCCAGTTCGGGATGATGTTCCTGTCGTTGGTATCGTCTCTCGATTGACACGTCAAAAAGGTTTTGATTTGGTGGTGGAAGAGTTGCATAATCTGCTTCAGGAAGATGTGCAAATTGTGCTACTTGGAACAGGTGACCCTGCATTTGAGCGGGCCTTCGCTTGGTTTGGCCAGGCTTATCCTGAAAAATTGTCCGCTAATATCCTTTTTGATGTTACTCTGGCTCAGGAAATCTATGCGGCTAGTGATATTTTCCTCATGCCGAGTCGCTTTGAACCTTGCGGTCTGTCGCAGATGATGTCCATGCGCTACGGGACACTGCCACTGGTTCATGAGGTTGGTGGTTTGCGTGATACGGTTGAACCTTTCAATGTCTATAGTGGACAGGGAACAGGCTTTAGCTTCAATAACTTCTCTGGTTATTGGCTAACATGGACTTTCAAAGAAGCCCTCAATCTTTACTGGCATGACCAAGAAACTTGGCATAGTCTGCAAATACAGGCGATGGAAAGAGATTTCTCTTGGGATACAGCCAGTCGAGCATATAGTGATTTATATGAGTCACTGCTCTAGAATATTGCATTAGAACAGCAATCCTCTCTTGTTTCTAACAAGAGAGGATTTGTCGGGTAAGTGGTCTTTCTCATGTTGACATCTTATCCAGACGGATGCTTTTCCCTAAAAGAAAGGAAGTTGATTGGTAAAAATGGAATTAAATAAAGAACAGTTTATCCGAGATTTCAAGGATACTTTGCACGAAAGACAGCTGATTAAGATTGCGGATGCTACACCTGCCGAGCTTTTTCAAGCCCTCGCTAGTACCATTCGTAAATATATTACGCCACTGTGGCTGGAGCGCCGCAATAAACTCGTGGAACAGCAGCAAAAAACAGCCTATTATTTCTCAATTGAGTTTCTGCCGGGACGTATGCTGGAAACCAACCTGCTCAATTTAGGTATTCTTGATACGGTCAAGGAAAGCTTTGCTGAGTTAGGAGTTGACTTTGAGGATGTAAAAAATGCTGAGCACGACATGGCTTTGGGAAATGGGGGCCTTGGTCGCTTGGCAGCAGCCTTCATGGACTCGCTAGCTACAACGGGCTATCCAGGATTTGGAAATGGGATTCGCTATCGCTACGGTCTTTTCAAGCAGAGAATCGTGAATGGCTATCAGGTCGAGATTCCAGATGATTGGTTTGGCAGTCTGGGCAATGTCTGGGAAACCCGTAAGGATCACGGCATTGTGGATGTTAAAATCTTTGGAAATGTCTACCTTCGTGCCAATGAAGAAGGCCGCATTGTGCCGGTTTATGAGCATTCTAAAACTTTGCGTGCTGTGCCTTATGACGTGCCTCAGATTGGCTTTGGCAATGATAATATCAACAATCTCCGTCTTTGGGATGTTGAAATCCCAGAAGAATATGAGTTGGACTATCCAACCATTGAAGCCCGTCGACGGGTGCAGGATATCACTGCCATTCTCTATCCAGACGACTCTAGTTACAAAGGAAAAGAACTGCGTCTGATTCAGGAATACTTTATGACCAGTGCGGGTTTGCAGACTATTATCAAGTCTTACCTCAAGCAAGGTCGTCCGCTCAAGGGTATTCATGAGAAGGTTTCCGTCCATATCAACGATACTCACCCAGCAGTAGCGCCAGCTGAGTTTATGCGCCTTTTGCTGGATGATTATGGTCTCGAGTGGGCAGATGCTTGGAATGCGACGGTTAAAACTATGAGCTACACCAACCACACCATTCTGTCTGAAGCTTTGGAAAAATGGGATACTGAGCTCTTTAAGAATGTCCTGCCTCGGGTTTATCAGATTATCCTAGAAATTGACAACCGCTATGTAGCTGAAATGGCTG
The DNA here is from genome assembly GCF_030272855.1 of Streptococcus sp. SC1. Lineage (NCBI taxonomy): Bacteria > Bacillati > Bacillota > Bacilli > Lactobacillales > Streptococcaceae > Streptococcus > Streptococcus sp. SC1. The sequence goes on from NZ_JAQCMU010000003.1 coordinate 40,359, forward strand.
GACGCGGTATCGATCCACAGGTCATCGAAAACACTCGGATCGTCAAGGACAATCAAGTCCACATGGCTCACTTGGCTATCATCGGTGGTCATTCAATCAATGGTGTTGCCAAACTCCACACAGAACTGCTTAAAGAAGACACCTTGCGTGATTTCTACAGTATTTACCCAGAGAAGTTTAATAACAAAACCAACGGGATTATCCAGCGCCGCTGGCTGCAGATTGCGGACCAGCCTCTGTCATCTGAGATTGATAAGTTGATTGGTAAGGGCTGGAGAAGTGATATCCATGAGCTGCGCAAGCTTTTGGAATTTAAGGATGATCAGCAAGTGTTGGGTGATTTCTATCGAGTGAAGCAGGAAGCCAAGGCTCGTCTGGCTGACTTTATCAAGGAATCAACAGGAGTGGAAGTCTCTACAGAAGCCATCTTTGATGTCCAGGTGAAACGCCTCCACGCCTACAAGCGTCAGCTGCTCAACCTGCTTCATATCATCAAGCTTTACTGGGACCTCAAGGACAATCCTGATAAGGATATGGTGCCACGCGTCTTTATCTTCGGTGCCAAGGCTGCTCCAGGCTACCACTTTGCCAAGTCGGTCATTAAGCTGATCAATGAAGTAGCCAATCTGGTCAACAAGGATGAAAGCCTGCAAGGCAAACTCAAGGTTGTCTTCCTAGAAAACTACCGTGTCAGCCTAGCTGAGCTCATCATTCCTGCGGCAGATGTATCAGAGCAGATTTCTCTGGCTTCCAAGGAAGCTTCTGGTACTTCCAATATGAAGTTTATGATGACAGGTGCCATTACCCTGGCTACACTGGACGGAGCCAATATCGAAATCAAGGACGAGGTCGGTGACGACAATATTGTCATCTTTGGGATGGACAAGGACCAAGTTTACGAGCACTATGCCCGCCACGATTACTACTCACGCGGTGTCTATGAAAGCAATCCAGATATTCGCCGAGTGGTCGATACCTTTGTCAACGGCACCATTCCAAACGTCCGTGAAGAAGGCTCTGAGATCTACGAAGCCCTTATCACCCACAATGACGAATACTTCCTCTTGGAAGACTTCCACTCCTATGTAGAAGCTCAAGAGAAGATTGATGCCCTCTATCGTGACAAAGAAAAATGGGCCCGCATGAGTTTGATTAACATCGCTACATCCGACAAGTTTACTTCAGATGATACCATTGAGCAATATGCCAAGGAAATCTGGAACTTGGAGAAATAAACCTCTTCGGAAAATATGAACACTAAGAGATTGGGGCCTGGTTCTCAGTCTCTTTTGCTATCCATCTACCATCCTGTCTAGAAATATGCTATAGTAGAGAAAGTATGAGAATTCAACTTTTTAAAAAAGCAGGGTAAGCAAGTATGAGAGACTATGAGATTTTTTATCAACAATTAACAGCTTCCTTTCGCAGTCGTCCTAGGATAGTGAAAGGAATGGCCTATTTTAATAGGGGGATGACTGTTTTTATGCCTCTGGTGTATGGTCTGATTCTGGTTTGTGCCTTTCTGACGGAAGGTTGGAAAGGGCTGCTTGCTTTTTTTCTCCTGCCAGCTATCGGATTTGGTCTCTTGTCAGCGATTCGTAAACAGCTGAATCAAGCACGTCCTTACGAAAAATGGGCTATTCAACCCTTGCTGGTCAAGGATACATCGGGCAAGTCCATGCCTAGCCGCCATGTCTTTTCGGCTACAGTGATTTCCATGTGCCTGCTCTACTTTTTCTGGTTGCCGGGACTTATCTGCCTCTTGCTTTCAGCGGGGTTGGCTACAGTGCGCGTGATTGGCGGAGTGCACTATCCAAAGGATGTGGTGATAGGATACCTTTGCGGCATTTGCTGGGGAGCTTTAATCTTTTTATTATAAATGTCTGGCGAGAGCCAGATTTTTCTTTGTAAAGTAAATTGAGGAGTAGACAAAGTGCCCGAGTCTATATTATAATGTAAGCAGTACCAAACTTTTATCATCAAGGATTGCCAGATTTTGGATGATGAAAAATATGTAAGGAGACTATTATGTCAGAACCGTTATTTCTAGAGTCTGTGATGCAGGAGAAAATTTGGGGCGGCACTAAGCTGCGTGATGTTTTTGGCTATGAAATCCCCAGCGACCATGTGGGCGAGTATTGGGCAATTTCGGCTCATCCAAACGGTGTCTCAACCGTCAAGAATGGTCGTTTTGCAGGTCAGAAGCTAGATGCTCTCTATGCTGAACACCGTGAGCTCTTTGGCAATCGTCCAGAGCCTGTCTTTCCACTTTTGACGAAGATTTTGGATGCCAATGACTGGCTCAGCGTTCAGGTTCATCCAGATGATGCCTATGGACTAGAGCACGAAGGAGAGCTTGGCAAGACTGAATGCTGGTATGTTATCGCTGCAGACGAAGGGGCAGAGATTGTCTACGGTCACAATGCCCAGAGCAAGGAAGAATTGCGCCAGCAAATCGAGAGCAAGGACTGGGATCATCTTTTGACCAAAATTCCGGTCAAGGCTGGTGACTTTTTCTATGTGCCAAGTGGCACCATGCATGCCATAGGCTCAGGGATTCTGATTTTAGAAACTCAGCAGTCCAGTGACACGACCTACCGTGTCTATGACTTTGATCGTAAGGACGATGCTGGTAATCTTCGTGAGCTGCATTTGGAGCAATCGATTGATGTTCTGACTATCGGCGAGCCTGCTAATAGTCGTCCCGTTACCCTTCAGGCTGACGATTTGACCTCTACTCTGTTGGTGGCCAATGACTTCTTTGCTGTTTACAAGTGGGACATTGCTGGTTCTGTTGAATTTAAAAAGACAGTAGATTACAGCTTGTTCAGTATCTTGGAAGGTGCTGGTGAGTTAACAGTGGATGGACTAGTGTATCCAATCAAAAAAGGATCTCATTTCATCCTACCGAGCGATGTTACAGAATGGACCTTGTCTGGCGACTTACAACTGATTGTCAGCCATCCATAGTGAGAAAAACACATAGACCGAGTGACCATCTCGGTCTATTTGTTTTTATTTTTGTAGAATGAATAGAGAAAACAGGACTTTAACTTCAATCGGTGAAAAAGTCCGATAAATGAGGCATTTCATCATGGTTGCTTGAAGAATTTTTTTTTGAAAAATGGTACAATGAAATGGAATATCCAAAGGAGTTGAATATGGAACATAAAGAAAAAGATTTTAGTTTATCCTGGTTTTTTAGATGGTTCTTGGATAATAAGGCCATTACCGTATTTTTGGTGACCTTGCTCATCGGTTTGAACATTTTTATTCTTAGCAAAATTAGCTTTATTTTTACACCGGTGATTGAGTTTATTGGTGTTATCATGTTGCCAGTGATTTTGGCTGGACTACTTTACTATCTGCTCAACCCCATTGTCGACTGGATGGAAAAGCGCAAGATTAATCGCGTGGCTGGGATTACAATTGTCTTTGTCTTGATTGGCGTTTTGATTGTGTGGGGCTTGGCGGTTGCTATTCCTAACTTGCAGCATCAGATAGTGAGTTTTTCAAAAAATGTTCCTGCCTATCTCAAGCAAGCCAATAAAATGATTGATGATGTTTTGACCAATCATATTTCAGATGATTTGAAGCCACAAATCGAGCAAGTTACGAATAAGCTATCGACCCAGATTACTTCATGGGCCAGCAATTTTTCATCTAAGGCAGTCAATTGGGCTAGCAATTTGATTAGTACGGCTTCACAAATCATTGTGGCTATTATCATCATGCCTTTTATTCTTTTCTATTTATTGCGCGACGCGAAGAATCTCAAAGGTTATGTGGTTCAGTTCTTGCCAACGAAATTCCGCGAGTCATTTGGTCAGGTTATGACGGATGTCAATACCCAGCTGGCCAATTATGTTCGTGGTCAGGTGACCGTAGCGATTATTGTGGCCTTTATGTTTATGATTCTTTTCAAGATTATCGGCTTGCGGTACGGTGTGACTCTAGCGGTTGTGGCAGGAGTTTTGAACTTGGTGCCTTATCTGGGAAGCTTCCTTGCTATGTTGCCGGCTTTGGTTCTTGGATTGATTGCTGGTCCGATCATGCTGTTGAAAGTCATTATCGTCTTTATCGTGGAGCAGACTATTGAGGGGCGCTTCGTGTCTCCATTGATCTTGGGAAGTCAATTAAGCATCCATCCGATTACGATTTTATTTGTTTTGCTGACTTCAGGAACCATGTTTGGTATCTGGGGCGTCTTGCTGGGAATTCCAGCTTATGCGTCAGCCAAAGTTGCCATCACAGCGCTCTTTAAGTGGTACAAGAAGGTCAGCGGTTTGTATGAAGAAAGTGTTCAAGAATTAGGAGAAGGCAGTGAGTAAGAGTGAACAAATGTTAACAGCCCTGCAAAATCAAGATTTAGCACAGGCTGAAAAGTATTTTGAAGAGGCTTTGAACCAAGATTCCAATCAAGAGTTATTAGAATTAGCCGATTACTTAGAAAGTATCGGCTTTTTCCCTCAAGCCAAGCGAATTTATGAAAAATTAGCTCCGCTCTTTCCGGAATCCTATATCAGTCTGGCAACGATTGCTGCTGACGATGGTGATTTGGAGGACGCCTTTGCCTATTTAGAGGAAATTGACTTAGAAAGTGAATGGTATGTGGCCGCTCTCTTGGCCAAGGCTGACCTCTATCAGCTAGAGGGACTGCCAGATGTGGCACGGGAGAAATTGCTAGAAGCTGCCAAACTGTCAGACGACCCTTTGGTGACTTTTGGTTTAGCAGAAATTGAGTTTGAATTGGAAAATTTTGCCCAGGCCATCAAGGAATATGCCCAGCTAGATAATCGCTCTATCTACGAGCAGACAGGCGTGTCCACCTACCAGCGTATTGGCCTTTGCTATGCCAGTCTGGGGAAAATCGAAGCAGCCATTGAATTTTTGGAAAAAGCTGTTGAGCTGGAGTACGACGAAGAGACGGTCTATGAATTAGCAGCTATCTTGTATGAGCAAGAGGAGTACCAAAAAGCTAATTTGTACTTCAAGCAGCTGGATACGATTTCGCCAGATTTTGAAGGCTATGAGTATGCCTACGCGCAGTCTCTCCATGCGGAGCATAAGACGGAGGAAGCTTTGGCGATGGCAGAGCAAGGTTTGACCAAAAATCCTTTCGAGACTCGCCTCTTGCTTCTGGCTTCCCAACTATCTTACGAACTGCATGATGTGGAAAAATCTGAAAACTACTTGCTGGCAGCTCAGGAAAATGCAGATGATTTAGAGGAAATTGCTCTACGTTTGACCAATCTCTATCTGGAGCAGGAACGCTACGATGAGGTTTTAGCTTTTGAGGAACAAGATCTAGACAATGTCTTGACTCGCTGGAATCTGGCACGTGCTTATCAGGCCTTGGAAAATCTGGAAAAAGCTGGGGAGCTTTACCAGGAACTGGAAACTGACTTGCAGGAAAATCCTGAATTTTTGGAAGAATATGTTTATCTCTTACGCGAATTAGGGCGTGTGGAAGAAGCTAAAATACAGGCTGGTAAGTATCTGCGTTTGGTTCCAGATGATACTGCTATGGCCGATTTATACGAAAGTTTGTAAAGTTTTCTTGGAAAATCTCTTGCGTTAGTAGCTTTCCGTGCGAACACGATAGTTTGATTAAAGAAGGAGTGGAGATAATGTCCCAATTGAAACGAATCCAAGAAATGGAAGAGCATTTGAATAAATACGCTCAGGCTCTGGCTGCAGCTCAATCTGCTTTGGCTGTGCTGGAGGCCAGCCAGAAGAATTATATTCATCTCCGAGATTATTACACCAGCCAAGTTTTCTTTGACGATTTGGAATTTTCCAATCGACCAGACTTTCCTGAGAATGTGGCCTGCGGCGTTTTGAGCGAAGATGCTGTTTATGACCTCATGGGAGAGCACTTTGAGACAGCGCTGCAGCTGCTAGACCTATCCAGTGCCATGCTGAAAGAAAGGTAAAGGCCTAGGAGGATTTTTGAAATAAAATGACTTCTATCGAAAGGCTAGAGCATGGACAACGTCAACGAAAGGATCGGAAATGTGGGAAATATAAAACAAGGGCCGACCAACCGTTGACATTATTAAAGGAACACAAGATTTGCAGAAAGGCGGACCAGCATGCGCGACAACCATCTTCATACCTATTTTTCCTATGATTCTGAGGCGGATTTTTCTGACTATCTGGACCATTATGAGGGCGAGATTATCACCACCGAGCACTATGACCTGTCCAATCCCTACCCTCACCAAGCTGCCTCGCCCCATGATGATGTGCCTGACTATGCGGCCTATTCAGCAAAAATAGCAGAGCTAAACCAGCAATATGGCAACCGCATCAAAAAGGGGATTGAAATTGGTTACTATGCTCCGCGTAAGGCTGATATTTTAGCATTCCTAGCCTATAAGGAATACGACCTGAAACTCCTATCTGTCCACCACAATGGCAGTTTTGACTATCTGGAAGAGCCAGTCTTGCAGCTGGACAAGATGGAGTTAATTCCCCGCTACCTGAGAGAGCTAGAAGAGGCAATCGAGGCTGTTCCGGCGGATGTCCTAGCCCACTTTGACTATGGCTTTCGGAAATTCGACCTTACCGTAGAGGAGTTAAAAACTTTTGAACCGCAGCTGCGACAGCTTTTTCAAAAGATGAGTGATCATGGTTTGGCCTTTGAACTCAACTGCAAGTCTATGTATCTCTACGGTCATGAAGATCTCTATATCTACGCTCTTGGTCTGGTCAAGGAGCTGGGTGGTCAGCGCTTTTCAGTTGGCTCCGATGGTCACAAGCTGGAGCATTTTCGACTTAAGTTTGACCGTGTGGCTCAAATCCTAGCTGATGCCGGTATTGAGGAAAGTCAGCTGATTTAGGTATCCCGTGCGGTTTTTCAAACTTCCATTAAACGATTTTTTTGAATTTCGACCAGAATATGATATACTTAATTATCTTAGAAAATACAGAAGTTTATTGATATAGGAGAAAAAATGGCAGAGCCAGTGAAATTATTTCAGTATAACACCCTAGGAGCTTTGATGGCTGGACTTTATGGTGGGAGCATGACGATTGGGGAGCTCCTGAAATACGGCGATTTAGGGATTGGTACACTGGATTCCATTGATGGGGAGTTGATTGTTCTTGATGGTAAGGCCTATCAGGCTAAGGGATCTGGCAATGTGCCTGAAGTTGTAGAGGTTTCAGATGATGTAACAGTGCCCTACGCTGCGGTTGTTCCCCATCAAGCGGAGGTCATTTTCCGCCAACGCTTCGAAATGACAGATGAAGAGCTGGAAAAGCGAATTGAATCCTATTACGATGGGGAAAATCTATTCCGCTCCATCAAGATTCATGGAGAATTTTCCCACATGCATGTGCGAATGATTCCAAAATCGACTTCAGAGAAGAAGTTTGCTGAGGTGGCCGTGAGTCAGCCTGAGTACCATGCGGACAATGTTTCTGGAACTATTGTTGGCTTTTGGACACCCGAAATTTTCCACGGTGTCAGTGTAGCCGGCTATCATCTTCACTTTATTTCAGACGACCATACCTTTGGTGGTCACGTTATGGACTTTGTTATCAAGGAAGGGATTGTGGAGCTAGGTGCTGTCGATCAGTTGGATCAACGTTTCCCAGTTCAAGACCGTAAGTTCCTCTTTGCAAAATTCAATGTCGATGAAGTAAGATCGGACATGGACAAGGTTGAGTAGTCAATTACTGTGACAATTGTCTACTTCTGATAAAAAAAGAGGCTAGGACTCTGCTGTCCCAACCTCTGAAAGATAACTAGATTTTTAGATTTAGTAAGTTTGAGGAGTCTTGGCTCCTCTTTTATTTTTCAATATCCGCCAAATCCATATTTTAGAAACTGATTAGTTTATATTTTCATGCTTTTAATCTTTTCTTCATCTGGTGTGACACGCAGGGTTTTCTGGCCTGTATAGGTGACAAATCCGGGCTTGCCGCCAGTTGGTTTGTTGAGTTTTCTGACTTCAATCATGTCCACTTGGACCAGATTGGAGAGTCTGGCCTTGGAAAAGTAGGCCGCTAGCTCGGCAGCGTCTGTCTTGACCTCATCGCTAGGCTGAAGATTGCCTGTGATGACCACATGACTGCCTGGAATATCCTTGGCGTGAAACCAAAGCTCGTCCTTCTTGGTCATCTTAAATGTCAGCTCGTCATTTTGTAGATTGTTGCGGCCAACCAGGATAATGGTTTGGCCATCTGTTGCCAGATATTTCTCCGGTTTCTGCCTTTTCTGGATTTTCTCTCTTTGGCGTCGGCGGATAAAGCCAGTCTGGATTAGTTCCTCCCGAATTTCTGCAATTTCAGTCAGGCTGGCCTGTGCAAGGGATGTTTCTACGCTCTCTAGGTAGAGAATTGTAGCCCGAGTCTCTTCAATCAAGCTGGTCAAGTGTTTGACAGCTTCCTTGAGCTTCTGGTAACGTTTGAAATAGCGCTGGGCATTTTGGTTGGGAGTCAGGGCTTTGTCGAGCGAGATGATAATCTTCTCACCTGTGTAGTAATTGTCCAGCTCTACCTGATCCTGATCGTTGGGCACTTGATGGAGAAAGGTAGTTAAGAGCTCCCCTTTTTGGCGGAATTCTTCTGCATTCTCCGTTGCTAGGAGCTCTTCCCCTTGCTTGACCAGCTTTTTTCGGTTCTTTTCCAACTCATTTTCTACTCGGCGGATGAGCTCGCTGGCTTGCTGATTGACGCGATCTCGCTCAGCCTTGTCCTTGTAGAAAGTGTCCAAAAGCTCGGATAGCGTGGACATTTGGGTCTTGCTGTCGGAAAATAGCAGAGCAGAGAAGGATTTTTCGGTCAGGCTTGGCTTAGTCGGGCTGGCAAAGAAGGCTCGGAAAGTTTTGAGCTTGTCAGCTGTCAGACGACCACTGAGCTCAGTGGCCGTATCCCGCCCCAATCCCTGAAAAATTTGCTGCAGGCGTTTGGGCTCTATGTCTTCAGTATGTAAGATTTCAAAGAGCTTTTCATCACCCACAGTGAAAGGATTGAGACTGCCAGTCTGAGGTGGTGCGACATAGGTTGAGCCCGGCAGGATAGTGCGATAGCTATTCTGAGAAAATCCGACGTGTTTGATGGCTTCAGTAATCTTACCGCTAGATTTGTCCAAGAGAATGATATTGCTATGCTTGCCCATGATTTCGATGACAAGAGTCACAGCCACGCTGTCACCGATTTCGTTCTTATTGGAGACGCTGATTTCCAAAATCCGATCATTTTCCACCTGCTGGATTGCTTCAATGACAGCGCCCTGCAGGTATTTGCGCATGACCATAATAAAGGTATTGGGAACAGCTGGATTTTCAAACGTGGTATCTGTCAGCTGGACGCGCCCAAAGACTGAGTGGGCTGATAGGAGCAGCTTGTGGCTTTGGCGGTTGCTGCGAATCTGTAAAACCAACTCTTTCTCAAAGGGCTGATTAATCTTCTGAATACGGCCGCCCAGCAATTCGCGGCGGAGCTCCTCAGTCATGTGGTGTAAAAAAAATCCGTCGAAAGACATGCTTTTCTCCTTGAAACTTGCTAAAGAAGATTATAACAAAAAACCAAGCCAAAAGCTTCTAAAGTCTCATCAAAAAGAAATTTATTTTTTTCAATGATTATCGATATAAACAAAAACCGAACATTTTACAAAAATTTTCAAAAAAGCCTTGACATCCCTTCAAGAAAAATTTACAATATAGGAAATTAGAAAAGTAGTAGATGCATTTGTTTTTAGCGAGCTTGTGGTTGGTGGAAATGAGCAGCAAATCTTTACGAAATTGGGCTAATTGATAAATATGAATTTGAAACAATAAGAATTCGGTGTGCACACCTTACAGTGCAGCTTGTTTGATGACAAGACAGAGATATGGGGAAATATTAGCTATTTTTCCATAATTGAGGTGGCACCGCGATTTACGCCCTCACACAGAATACCTGTGTGAGGTTTTTTGTTGCTTATTATAAGAAATAAGGAGAAATGTCCATGTTTAAACGATGGCGTCCCTAGGGATTGAATAGAAAAAATGAAATAAAGAAATGGAGAAAAAATATGAAAAATAAACGTTTAATGACTATTTTAGGCCTTTTGGCTATTTTGGTAATCGGTGGGATGGCTTATTCCAGCTTGAGCGGAAAGAGCAACGGATCTAAGACTGACGACGATAGTAAGACAGTCAAGGTTGGTGTCTTGCAATATGTCAGCCACCCTTCGCTTGATTTGATTTACAAGGGGATTCAGGACGGTCTAGCCGAGGAAGGCTACAAGGGCGACAAGATTAAGATTGACTTTATGAATGCTGAGGGAGATCAGAGCAAGGTTTCTACCATGAGTAAGCAGCTGGTGTCCAATGACAATGATGTGCTGATTGGGATTGCGACTCCGTCTGCGCAAGGCTTGGCTGCGGCTACTAAGGACAAGCCTATCGTCATGGGAGCTATCACAGATCCAGTCGGAGCAAATCTAGTGAAAAATCTGGAAAAGCCAGGTGGTAATATCACAGGTGTTTCTGACCACAATCCAGCTAAGCAACAACTAGAGTTGATTAAAAAATTAACGCCAAATGTGAAAACAATCGGTGCCCTCTATTCTAGCAGTGAAGACAACTCTAAAGCTCAGGTAGAAGAGTTCAAAAAATTGGCTGAAGAGGCAGGCTTTAAGGTAGAGGAATACTCTGTTCCTTCAACCAATGAGATTGCTTCAACCATGAATGTCATGACTGGTAAGGTTGATGCTATCTGGATTCCAATTGACAATACCATTGCGTCAGCATTTGCGACAGTTGTGTCCAGCAATAAAGAAGCTAAGAAACCGATTTATCCAAGTGCGACAGCCATGGTAGAAGAAGGCGGTCTTGCCTCTGTCGTTGTAGACCAGTATGACCTCGGTGTTGCGACAGGTAAAATGGCTGCTAAAGTCCTTAAAGGTGCCAAGCCTGCTGATACTGCAGTAGATATTTTTGATAAAGGTAAATCTGTTATCAATACTAAAAATGCCAAAGAACTCGGTATCACTGTACCAGAAGATGCTCTCAAAGAAGCAGGACAAGTGATTAAATAGAAAGAAAGGGAGTCTGTTGTTTGACAGGCTTCTTTTTCTTCTTGTAAATTCTATAACTGAGCTTGCGAAATGTTTAGAAATCTGTTAGAATGAATTATAATTGAATAGCAATCCGCAAGACCAGTAACCTAGGGGAAGTTTGACAGGGAGGGGAGCCAGCGACTGAGAGCTCTCTAGATGAAAGCTAGGCGAATTCACTTGCTTTAGGATTGGTAATTAAGGTCTGGCTTGCCAGATAAAAAACGGATGGTACCGCGTGTCAACGCTCCGCTTCGGTGTGAGTTAGACCGCGGTTTTTATTTTGGAGGAACTATGTCAACAATTGAAGAACGATTGCAGAGTCTGCGTGAGGAAACTTTAGCTCAATTGCAGACCATTACTCTGGAAAATGCTAAGGATATGCAGGAGCTGAAAGTATCTGTCCTAGGGAAAAAAGGAAGTCTTACTGAGATTCTCAAAGGGATGAAGGATGTTTCCGCTGAGATGCGTCCTATTATCGGGAAGCACGTTAATGAAGCACGAGATGTGCTGAATGCAGCCTTTGAAGAAGCAGCTCAAATCTTGGAAGAGCAGAAAGTCGCAGCCCAGTTGGCCAATGATGCCTTGGATGTGACCCTGCCTGGACGTAAGATTCCGGCTGGAAATCGCCATATCTTGACCCAAACGAGTGAAGAAATCGAAGATATCTTTATCGGTATGGGCTATCAGGTTGTGGATGGTTTCGAGGTTGAGTCAGACTACTACAACTTTGAGCGGATGAACCTGCCTAAAGATCACCCTGCGCGGGATATGCAGGATACCTTCTACATCACAGAAGAGATCCTCTTGCGTACTCACACATCTCCTGTCCAAGCTCGTGCCATGGATGCCCATGACTTTAGCCAAGGGCCACTCAAGATGATCTCTCCAGGACGTGTTTTCCGTCGCGATACAGACGATGCGACTCACTCTCACCAGTTTCACCAGATTGAAGGTCTGGTCGTAGGGGAAAATATCTCTATGGCTGATTTGCAAGGAACCTTGCAGCTGATTATTCAAAAAATGTTTGGTGCGGATCGTGAGATTCGTCTGCGTCCATCTTACTTCCCATTCACAGAGCCATCTGTCGAAGTGGACGTATCTTGCTTTAAGTGTGGTGGTGCCGGCTGTAATGTCTGCAAGAAGACTGGCTGGATCGAAATCATGGGAGCCGGAATGGTGCACCCAAGTGTCTTGGAAATGAGTGGCATTGATTCAGAGAAATATTCTGGCTTTGCCTTTGGTCTCGGTCAAGAGCGGGTGGCTATGCTTCGCTACGGTATCAATGATATTCGTGGCTTTTACCAAGGCGATGTGCGCTTTTCAGAGCAATTTAAATAAATAAGAATCTTAGAATAGGGCTTGATTTGAACAATCCCGTCACGACAAGCCTGATTAGCAATGTTTGCGGACTTGAAATGCGTGGCAAAAGTGCTCGTTAGTTTAGTTGAATATAAGAAATTTATAGATGGGAATATCGCTTACAGCTACTTCTGGGAAAGGAGTGCCCTATGTTAGTTAGAGTTCGGCCAGAGGATCTGGATATTTTGCGGGACTTGGAAGTGCAGACCTACCAAGAAACTTTTGGTCCATTCATCAAACAGGCAGATTTAGAGCATTATTTTGCCCACGAGCTGGCGCATGAAAGGCTGGAGCAGGAGCTGGCCAATCCTGAGTCTGAGCATTATTTTGTGCTGGACAAGGAGCAAAAGATCGCTGGTTTTCTCAAGTTTAACTGGGGTCAGGCTCAGACAGAGCAGGAATTGGAAGATTCCTTTGAAATTCAACGGATTTATGTACTTGCCTCCCATCAGGGACTTGGCTTGGGCAAGGAAATGTTTGAATTTGCCTTAGAAGAAGCCCCAAAACGTGGCTTTAGCTGGGCTTGGCTAGGTGTTTGGGAAAGAAATTTTAAGGCGCAGAATTTTTACTTTAAATATGGCTTTGAAAGATTTAGCCAGCATGAATATATCACTGGTGACACAGTCGATATTGACTGGCTTTTAAGGAAGAAATTAAACTAAAAAGACGATAACATCGCTGTTTATTGGGCTTTTAGTGAAAACAGAAATTTATAGAGAGGAATCAAATACGACCGAAGAGATGAATGGACTGGCTTTGTCTATGAAGTCAGAGTTAGTTCGGGTCGGTCGTAAAATCATACATATGTTAGTTAGTTATAAATGGTTAAAAGAACTGGTTGATTTGGATGTGACGAGCGCTGAGCTGGCGGGGAAAATGTCTACAACTGGTATTGAAGTAGAAGGAGTCAGCTCACCAGCTGAAGGTCTTTCGAAAATTGTTGTCGGAGAAGTTCTGAGCTGCGAGGATGTTCCAGATACCCACCTGCACCTCTGTCAAGTCAATGTTGGTGAAGACGAGCCTCGTCAGATTGTCTGTGGTGCACCGAATGTTCGCGCTGGGATCAAAGTTATGGTGGCTGTACCAGGCGCTCGTATTGCGGATAATTATAAGATTAAAAAAGGAAAAATCCGTGGGCTAGAGTCACTGGGTATGATTTGTTCTCTTGGAGAGCTGGGAATTTCGGATTCTGTCGTACCGAAGGAATTTGCGGATGGTATCCAAATTTTGCCCGATAGTGCTGTGCCAGGAGATGAGGTCTTCCCTTATCTAGACTTGGATGATGAGATTATCGAGCTTTCTATCACGCCAAACCGGGCTGACGCTTTGTCTATGCGTGGGGTGGCACACGAAGTAGCAGCTATCTACGATAAGCCTGTTCATTTCAAAGAATTTCCTTTGACTGAAGGGGATAAAGAGGCTGCGGCTAGCTTGTCTGTTGCCATTGAAAGCGAAAAAGCACCGTTTTATGCCGCTCGTATTTTGGACAATGTGACTATTGCTCCGAGTCCTCAGTGGTTGCAAAATCTCCTCATGAACGAAGGAATCCGTCCGATTAACAATGTAGTGGACGTGACTAACTACATCTTGCTCTACTTTGGTCAGCCAATGCATGCCTTTGATTTGGACACATTTGAGGGTGACAAGATTGTCGTCCGAGAAGCGCGTGCTGGTGAGAAATTAGTGACGCTGGACGGCGAAGAGCGTGAGCTGGAAGTCGGTGATTTAGTTATCACTGTGGCAGATAAGGCAGTAGCCCTTGCAGGCGTCATGGGCGGAGCGGCAACCGAAATTTCTGATAAGTCGACTCGTGTCGTTCTGGAAGCGGCTGTCTTTGATGGCAAGTCAATCCGCAAGACAAGCAGTCGTCTGGGATTGCGTTCTGAGTCTTCTTCTCGCTTTGAAAAAGGGATTAACCTTGCAACAGTAACCGCAGCTCTAGATGCTGCTGCGAGCATGATTGCTGACTTGGCAGGTGCAACTGTTCATGCTGGCATTGTCCAAGCAGGACAATTGGATACGACTGACAAGCAAGTTTCGACTAGCCTTTCTGATGTCAACCGAGTCCTGGGAACAGATTTGACTTATGCGGATATTGAAGATATTTTCCGTCGTCTAGGCTTTGGCCTCAGTGGATCTGCGGACTTGTTCACAGTCAGCGTGCCTGCTCGTCGTTGGGATATTAGTATTCCAGCAGATCTTTACGAGGAAATTGCTCGTATTTATGGCTATGACCGCTTGCCAGTTTCCCTGCCTCAAGATGCTGGAACAGCTGGTGAATTGACGGCTACTCAGAAGCTACGTCGCAAGGTTCGGACAGTGGCTGAAGGAGCAGGGCTGACCGAGATTATTTCCTATGCCTTGACCACGCCAGAAAAAGCTGTCGAATTTACGCTTAATCCTACAAATCTGACTGAGCTTATGTGGCCTATGACAAGGGAGCGCAGTGTTCTTCGCCAAAATATGCTCTCAGGTATGTTGGATACTGTTAGCTACAATGTCGCTCGTAAAAATAAGGATTTGGCCCTTTATGAAATTGGGAAAATCTTTGAACAGACAGGCAATCCGAAGGAAGAATTGCCTAACGAAATCAATAGCTTTGCCTTTGCTCTAACTGGCTTGGTAAGTGAAAAAGATTTCCAAACGCCAGCGACTCCTGTGGACTTCTTCTACGCTAAGGGAGTGGTTGAAGCGCTCTTTAACCGCCTAGGATTAGAAGCTGATTATCAAGCAACTGACCAGCTCAAGAGTCTGCATCCGGGTCGGACAGCGCTGATTTCGATCAAAGGTCAGCCTGTGGGCTATGTCGGGCAGGTTCATCCAGTGACGGCTAAGGCTTATGATATCCCAGAAACCTATGTGGCAGAGCTCAATCTGACGGCTATTGAGGCGAATCTTGAGCCAGAACAGCCTTTTGCAGAAATCACCAAATTCCCAGCTGTTACTCGCGATGTGGCCTTGTTGCTCAAAGCAGAGATCAGCCACAGACAGGTGGTGGAAGCGATTCAAGCTGCCGGAGTGAAACGTTTGACGGATATCAAACTCTTCGATATCTTCTCTGGTGAAAAATTAGGTGTTGGCCTTAAGTCTATGGCCTACACACTGACCTTCCAAAATCCAGAAGACAGCCTGACTGACGATGAAGTGGCTAAATACATGGAAAAAATTGAAAAATCCTTGGAAGAAAATGTTGGAGCAGAAGTGCGCTAGTATATACAAAGAGAAGCAGTCCTTAAGGGCTGCTTTTATCTAATAGTAGGACTTTATAAAAAACTTGATTTATGGTATCCTAGTCTCAATAAAGATTTTACAGAAAGAATATTTTAATGGGATATAAAAGAAGTTATGCAGCTGAAATTGTAGCTATTATTATTGTTATTATTGGAACCTTCATATTCATTGGAGTAATGCAATCACCAAATAGTAGTAGTGGGAACCACAGTGATAGCTTGGAACAGCTAGAGTCTGAACGAAAAGATGCAAAGTTGAATGAAAGCCCGATGACTATTGAAAAAGCCAAAACCTTGGTTAATTCGGATTTTGCACCTGAGAATGAAACACCAGAAGAAGAGCAAAAAAGACTGCAAGCTTTTGTAGAGACCTATAATAAACAATTAGAGTCCGAACAAGCTTCTATCCGAAGAGAAAAGGAATCTGAGCAAGAAATTCTCAATCAAAATAATGAATATGTGGGTCCAATTCTAATTGGTGCAGGTATTATAGTTACTATTTTAGGTGTTTCGGCTTATAAGAAAGCTCATGAGCCTGCAGCTTTTACTATTTCTGATGATAAGATTGATGTTAAACCCTCTGTTTTCCAAGATATAAATCACATTAATTTAACAAATATTAAGCAAATCGAGTATGAAATTAGACGTGCTTATTCTAAAAATTCGAGATCAACTTATCGCATACTTTATTTTAAAGACGAAGAAGGAAAAATACTGGAAGAGATTGACTTGAATGATCTTGTTGATGCTGATTTCAATACTATTTATAAAGAAATCAGTAAGCGAGCTCCACATATTGAATGGATTTTTCCGGAATAAAAGGAAAGATTATAGGAAAAGTAATCATGGAAAATTCAAACCAAATATCCCAATGTCAGACTCTTTGGGCTAGAAATAAATATCTGGTTCTCAGTCATTCCAGTAAGATTTATCTGGAAATCCGCCAATATCTGAAAAGTGACTCGGTGGAAGCAGCACATGTCCAAGACTTGATTGATCAGGCGATAGCCCTGCCAGAGAACCGAGGTCAGGTCTGCAATGCCTTTCAGCATGTTTGGGGCTATTTTAAGAAAAAAGCCAGCCCAGCTGAAAAAGAAAATTTTATGCTGCTTTTAGAGCGATACCAAGTAGGTCAGGTGAAGCAGGAGGTTTTGGTAGAAGCTGTGAAAGATTTGCTTAGAAAGTACCCCAATCCCTATCTGCAACAGTCAACCTTGATATCTGGGGATGATGCAGAAGGCTCGTCCATCAAGGATGACTAGCTTTGATCCTCTAGAAGAAGCAAGAAATTCTACATCTCCAGTCAAGTAAGGCTGGAGAATTCTCTATTTTTAGATAAAAAAATGCTATATGATTGACAAACAAAACAGACAATTGTAGAATATAATTATAAACTACAAATGTAGAAAAAAAGGAGGAAACACTATGACTATTTCGAAAAAAGCCTTTACTGGAATCTTATCATTAACAGTCGCAGTTTTATTGACTGCTTGTTCAGGCAATGCTAATCAGGGAGAAAATGCTAACTCATCACAAAATACCCAAAGCCAAACATCACAGCCTGCGCAAGAACAGACTTCTTCATCCAATGCAGGCCAGACCAGCAATCTAGACGGACGCTACCAAGCAACCGACCATGATGGTGACCAGCATGTCCTAGAAATCAGCGGTAAGACTGGCACTTGGACTGAGACCGAGGTCGATGGCAGTAAGGAAATCAAACAGGTACAAGTAGATGCAGCGAACCAAAGACTAATTGTCGGTGACGATGTCAAAAGTTACCGACAAAATGGCAATCAGCTAATTGTGGACGAACTAGATGATGATCCAGATACTCTGACCTTTACCAAGCAGTAAAGCGTTTCTCAATCTGCTCAGAAAAAGTGTGTGCGAAGCGTAAAGAAAAGAAACAAGAACGGTTTCAGTATATAAACTGAAGCCCTTGTTTCTTTTTATTTTATGAATTTCTTTCAAGGAATGTTTCTTACTTAGGGAATCGCTATACGACTTAGTGATTTTCGCCTGAATCTAGTCATTATTAGTCTCATATGTTTTTCTAGCTTGCTTCTTTATGATATAATGATCTTTAATATCTTAAAGGAGGACAGCTTTGTTTTTAGCTTTTAAAGAGATTGTCTACAGCCGTGGACGCTATCGTTTAGTGGTTTCTGTGGTCTTTCTTATTACCTATATGGTTTTCTTTTTATCCAGTCTTTCCGTCGGCTTGGCTAGGCTCAATCGCTTGGCTCTGGACCAATGGCAAGCTGAGTCAATCGTCTTATCGGAGTACGCAAATAAGAATCTGGTTGCTTCGACTCTCAAGGAAGAGGAGTATAGTAGTTTGCTTCAAGGGGACTCAATCGCTGCTTTGGGACAAACGTCAGCAGTGGCCAATTATGAAGATGGGACTGATAAACTCAATGCTCAGGTTTTTGGTCTCTCTTGGGATAGTTTTCTAGCGCCTGACATTATTGAGGGACGTCCTGCTGAGAATGCTCATGAAGTTATTGCGGATAAGCGTCTGCAGCAAAAAGGTGTGAAACTAGGCGACCAGCTTCAGCTCAATGGCAGTGAGCGCCTCTATCAGGTTGTTGGTTTCACCGAGGATAATAGCTTCTTTACGCAACCTGTAATTTTTATGGCTCTAGATGATTTCAGGGAATTAAAGTACGGCTCTAGTCAGGTTAAGAATATCAGTGCACTTGTGGTCAAGGATGGTCAGAAGATTGAAGAAACTGGGCTTAGTCAGCTCTCTATGAGTGATTTTATAGAAAATATCCCTGGTTATCAGCCTCAGGTTCTGACTTTTTCCTTTATGATTGGTGCCATGGTTCTGATTACCTTTTTAGTATTGGGAATTTTCATGTACATCATTACCATTCAGAAGACTCAACTTTACGGTATTATGCGGGCCCAAGGGATTGCCAGTAGGAAGATTATTGCTTCTATTTTCTGGCAGATTTTCATCCTATCCACTCTGGGAATCAGCTTAGCTGTTTTGGCTCTCTTGGGAACCCAGCTAGTCTTGCCGGCTTCTATGCCTTTTTACAGTGACTGGCGAGCTTATGCTGGCTTGATTGTCCTGATTGTTTTCATGTCACTGGCTGGCGGACTTTTGTCCATTCACCGGGTTCTAAAAATTGACCCTATCACAGCAATCGGAGGTGAGTAAATGGCAATTATAGAACTAAAGGGTGTTACAAAAGAATATGGTCAGGGGCATACGTTGGTTCAAGCTCTGAAACCAACTGATTTCCGATTGGAAGCGGGGCAGTTTGTAGCTATTATTGGGCCATCAGGATCAGGGAAAACAACCTTTCTGACCTTGCTAGGGCATTTACAAACGCCTTCAAAAGGACAGATTCTCCTACGTGGGAAAGATACCTCCCAGCTTAAGGAAAAGGAACGGGCTGCTCTACGCTTCAATGATTTTGGCTTTATTTTGCAGGCTTCCAATCTCATTCCTTTTTTGAAAATCGAAGACCAGTTCCAGCTGATTGACCGCTTATCTAAAAAGGAAAGGACGGATCTAGACAGTTTGGTTGAGCTGCTAGATCTAAAAGACACGCTCAAGCAGTATCCCAAAGAATTGTCCGGCGGAGAACGGCAGAGAGCTGCTATCGCTAGAGCGCTTTACAATAGCCCTGATATTATCTTGGCTGATGAGCCGACAGCTAGTCTGGATACGGAGCGGGCTAAGCGCGTGGTCCATCTGCTCAAAGAAGTGACTCAAAAATTCAACAAGAGCGTAGTCATGATTACCCATGATACCCGCCTACTGGACGAGGTTGACAAGGTCTATGAAATGCAAGACGGAGTGCTGACTCAAGTCCGATAAAGATGTAGCCAAACAAAAAAATAGATTGGGGCAAAAAGAGTGCCGCAATTCATGATCAGGCAAAGCATTAGCTGGATTGAATAGACAAGCAAACACGGTTCCATTGTTCAGGAACCGTGTTTCGTTTTCTTCGCTTTTTGGTGATTTTCAGGATTTATTTTGGTGGTGCGGGCTTTGTGGAGGAGAACCTCCAGCCAGCTGCGTTTTTGGATGCGTTCTCTGACGTGCTCATTCATTCGGCTTTCTAGGTATTCGCCCAGATTTTTTGCTTTGATAAACTCTGTGATTCCCATATTATTTTCCTAGGCAGAATTGGCTGAAGAGCTGGGTGATAAGCTCGTCTGGTGCAGCATCTCCAGTGATTTCACCAAGGATTTCCCAAGTACGGGTCAGATCGACTTGGAGGAGATCTACAGGCATGCCTAGTTCCAGTCCCTGATTGACGGCTTGCAGGCTTTCGACAGCTTTTTCGATGAGAGAGATGTGGCGGGCATTGGACAGATAAGTGGCGTCTTGCTCGACAATTCCAGCATTCTCAAAGAAGAGCTGATTGATGCGATCCTCGATTTTATCAATATTTTGGTTGTGGAGGACGGAAATCTTGATTGCATCAGTCGGCAGCTGGTCTAGTTCAATCTTCTCTTCAAGGTCAGTCTTGTTCAGCAGGACGATGCGATTGCTGTCTTGGCTGATTTCAAGTAATTGGCGGTCTTGGTCAGTTAGTTGCTCGCTGGCATTGAGAACCAAGAGAACCAAATCAGCTTCCTGTAAGGCTTTTTTAGAGCGCTCAACGCCAATTTGCTCTACCAGATCATCTGTCTCGCGAATACCTGCCGTATCAATAAGCTTGAGCGGTACGCCGTTGATATTGACATACTCCTCGATCACATCACGAGTCGTCCCCTCGATATCGGTCACAATGGCCTTGTCCTCACGCAAAAGATTGTTGAGGAGGCTGGATTTGCCAACATTAGGTCGACCGATGATAGCGGTAGAAATACCTTCTCGCAGAATCTTGCCGCGTCGAGCAGTTTTGAGAAGATGGGTCAGAAGTTGCTCGAATTCAAGTGTTTTTTCACGAATGATTTCCGTCGTTGCTTCCTCAACATCGTCGTACTCAGGATAGTCGATGTTGACCTCGACCTGAGCCAGTGTGTTGAGGATTTCCTGGCGGGTGCTATTGATAAGGTCGGAGAGAGAGCCGTCCAGCTGCTTGACAGCATTGTTCATGGCTTTATCGGTCTTGGCCCGGATGATATCCATGACGGCCTCAGCTTGAGTCAAATCCACGCGCCCATTGAGAAAGGCCCGCTTGGTAAACTCGCCAGGCTCTGCCAGTCTAGCCCCCTCGCGGATAGCCAGCTGCAGGATTTCATTGGTGACCGCAATTCCGCCATGGGTGTTGATCTCGATGATATCCTCGCGCGTGAAGGTCTTGGGAGAGCGCATAGCCCCGACCATGACCTCATCCAGAATCTCTTGATTTTGAGGGTCGATGATATGGCCGTAGTTGAGTGTGTGGCTGGCAACTTTGCTTAGGTCCTTGCCTTTAAAGATTTTTTGGGCAATAGCAAAGCTGTCAGTCCCGCTTAGTCTGACGATACCGATGGCTCCTTCCCCAAGAGGGGTCGAAATCGCAGCGATGGTATCAAATTCTCGTGTTATCATGTATATCCTTTCTGAAAATCTATTTTGCAAACATCTGTCCCAAAATTCACCCAAAAAGTTTTTGAGATTTGTGCATCATTTTGTCCTTACTTTACATCAATTAATACGTATAATAGGAAAGTGATAGTTAAATCCTTGTGTCTTAGTAAAATGCGATTGACGGCTAGAGTTCTTTCAAATATTGGTAGAATATAAACAGCTGTCGGGTAGGAAATTTATTTTATTCTAAGCCTGTTCCTATCTTGCTAGTCAGTAGGAAAGAACCGTCTTCGTTTTTTGAAAAAGTTAGGACGACGGCTTGATACTTGCTTCCTCCTGGTAAGTAGGTAATGGTTTTTAATTCAGAGCCGCTGACAGTAGAAGTAGTTTCGTCAGTTGGTTTGCCGTGGTCGCGAATGACGTCGTCGTATTTTGTTCCGCCTGCACCTCTTTTCAAAATATCACCCTCTTTGAGTGCATCAAATTCTGCTTTTGTCCATGTAAACGTTGTACTTTCTTCTTTTTCCTTTTCTTCTTCTCTTTCTGACGAATCAATATAGGAACGATAAGTGCTCGAAAGAGTATCAAACCTTTTTCCCATTTCATTGAACATACGGGAATAGAATGATAGAGTGACCAGTGCTATAATTAAGGAGAAAAAGGAAATGACAGAGCCAATAATGGCCAAAGTTTTCGGTTTCTTTTGGTTAATAATGAGGCCGATAATAGCCAGGATAAGAGCAATAGTACCGATAAAAAAAGATAGATAATTGATGATTGGTATCCAGGAGCCAAGTAAAGCGATTGCTCCAAAGACAATGGCTAAAATACCTAAAACTTTATTTTCTTGCTGCATCATAACAACCTCCTCAGATTTTCTATAGCTTACTACTTGAAATATGTATTTCTTTTAGTAATTTGCCTATCTTCATTGTAGCGTAAAATAGAACTAGGAGCAAGATTTTAAGGAGATTTTCGTGAAATGGAGCACTGTTAAAAGGTGAAGAACCGTTTAAAGAGCTGAAAACACTTTCAAATTTCAAAGAATTGTGATATACTAAACATAGTTGATTTGAGGAGGTGCTATGGAAACTCTAAAGAAACTAGCAGGCATCAAGGCTGCTGAATTTGTCGAAGACGGGATGGTGGTCGGTCTGGGAACAGGTTCGACTGCTTACTATTTTGTCGAGGAAATTGGTCGACGTATCAAAGAGGAAGGCTTGCAGATTACTGCAGTCACCACCTCTAGCGTGACTAGCAAGCAAGCAGAAGGCTTGAGCATTCCGCTGAAATCCATCGATGAAGTGGATCAGGTCGATGTGACCGTTGATGGAGCTGATGAAGTGGATCCTCAGTTCAACGGTATCAAAGGCGGAGGCGGAGCCCTGCTGATGGAGAAAGTTGTTGCGACACATACCAAGGACTATATCTGGGTGGTTGATGAAAGCAAATTGGTTCAAAAGCTAGGTGCTTTCAAGCTGCCAGTCGAAGTAGTGCAATATGGTGCAGACCAAGTTTTCCGTCGTTTTGTAGAGGCAGGCTACAAGCCAAGTTTCCGTGAAAAAAATGGCAAACGTTTTATCACGGATATGCAGAATTTCATTATCGATTTGGATCTAGGTGTAATCGAAAATCCAGTCGAATTTGGCCGAGAATTAGATCATATTGTGGGCGTTGTTGAGCACGGCCTTTTCACCAAAATGGTCAACAAGGTGATCGTCGCTGGTCAAGGTGGCGTAAACATTTTAGAAGCAAATAACTAGAAAAGAGGTTTTCATGTCAAAATTTAATCGTATTCACTTAGTCGTTATGGACTCAGTCGGAATTGGGGCAGCACCAGATGCTAACAATTTTGTTAATGCAGGGGTACCAGATGGAGCTTCTGATACGCTGGGACACATTTCTAAAGCAGTCGGTCTAGATGTGCCAAATATGGCTAAGCTAGGCTTGGGCAATATCGAGCGTGAGCAAGCGCTGAAAACTGTACCAGCTGAGGAAAATCCAAGTGGTTACTATACTAAATTAGAAGAAATTTCTTTAGGTAAAGATACCATGACAGGCCACTGGGAAATCATGGGTCTGAACATTACTGAGCCTTTTGATACTTTCTGGAACGGCTTCCCAGAGGAAATCTTGACTAAAATTGAAGAATTTTCTGGTCGCAAAGTTATTCGTGAGGCAAACAAACCTTATTCTGGAACGGCTGTTATTGATGACTTCGGTCCTCGCCAGATGGAAACTGGCGAATTGATTATCTATACTTCTGCAGATCCAGTGCTTCAAATCGCAGCTCATGAGGAGATTATTCCTTTGGAAGAGCTCTATCGTATCTGTGAATACGCTCGCTCTATCACCTTGGAACGCCCTGCGCTTCTAGGACGTATCATTGCTCGTCCTTATGTAGGTGAGCCAGGCAACTTCACTCGTACAGCCAATCGCCATGACTATGCAGTATCTCCATTTGAGCCAACTGTTTTGGACAAGCTCAATGAAGCTGGCATTGATACTTATTCAGTTGGTAAGATTAACGACATCTTCAACGGTGCAGGTATCAACCATGACATGGGCCACAACCAGTCCAATAATCATGGTGTAGACAATTTGGTCAAGGCTATCCAGTCTGATGACTTCAAGTATGGCTTCTCATTTACCAACTTGGTAGACTTCGATGCTCTTTATGGTCACCGTCGTGATCCGCATGGCTACCGTGATTGTCTGCAGGAATTTGACGCTCGCTTGCCAGAAATCATTGAAAACATGCGTGAAGATGATTTGCTCATGATTACTGCTGACCACGGTAATGACCCGACTTATGCCGGAACAGATCACACTCGTGAGTACATTCCGCTCTTGGTCTTTGGTAAATCCCTCAAGGGGAATGGCCACTTGCCTATCGGACATTTTGCGGACATTTCAGCAACCATCGCTGACAACTTCGGTGTGGACAAGGCTATGATCGGTGAAAGCTTCTTGGACAAATTGGTATAAGCATAAGAGAGTGAGGAAAATATTTAATGACAACATTATCTGAGAAAATCAAAGCAACGGCAGCCTTTCTGAAAGAAAAAGGCATGACAGAACCTGAATTCGGCTTGATTCTGGGATCTGGTTTGGGAGAATTGGCTTCTGAAATCGAAAATGCTGTTAGTCTTGACTATGCGGATATTCCAAACTGGGGCCGCTCAACCGTCGTTGGTCACGCTGGGAAATTAGTCTATGGAGACTTGGCAGGCCGCAAAGTCTTGGCACTGCAAGGTCGTTTCCATTTCTACGAGGGAAATCCTCTCGAAGTCGTTACTTTCCCAGTGCGTGTGATGAAGGCTCTCGGTGCGACAGGTGTTATTGTGACAAATGCTGCCGGTGGTATTGGATATGGTCCTGGTACGCTTATGGCCATCACTGACCACATCAATATGACGGGTCAAAATCCTTTGATCGGTGAAAACTTGGATGAATTTGGCCCACGTTTCCCTGATATGTCTAAATCTTACACTCCAGAATACCGTGCCGTCGCTCACAAAGTTGCTGATAAGCTTGGTATCAAGCTGGATGACGGTGTCTATATTGGTGTTACCGGTCCAACTTATGAAACGCCAGCAGAAATCCGTGCTTATAAGACGCTCGGAGCTGATGCAGTTGGCATGTCTACTGTTCCAGAAGTGATCGTGGCTGCCCACTCAGGATTGAAAGTCCTCGGTATTTCATGCATTACCAATCATGCTGCTGGATTCCAAGAAGAGCTTAATCACGAGGAAGTGGTTGAAGTGACAGAGCGTGTCAAAGGTGATTTCAAACGACTACTTAAAGCCATTCTTGCTGAATTGTAAGAAAATAAAATATTAAACGAAAGAAAGGTAGAGCGTGTGTTTTGATTTGAACACGAGCGGAAAACTATCTTTCAATAAACACAGAAAGGAAGGGCGTCCGAGTTTAAATTGAACTCGGGCTAGAGGCGGTGCAAAAAATATAAATCTACCTAGATGCAGTCGCATCTTCGTTCGATTTCCTATTTTTGCTTTGCCTCTTTTAAGCCCTTAGTATCTTATATTATGTCTATCCATATTGCTGCTAAACAAGGTGAAATTGCTGATAAAATTCTCTTGCCAGGCGATCCGCTGCGGGCTAAGTTTATTGCGGAGAATTTCCTAGAAGATGCCGTTTGCTTTAACGAAGTGCGGAACATGTTTGGCTACACTGGTACTTACAAAGGACAACGTGTTTCTGTCATGGGAACTGGGATGGGAATGCCGTCTATTTCCATCTATGCGCGTGAGCTGATTGTGGACTACGGTGTGAAAAAGCTGATTCGTGTGGGAACGGCTGGTTCGCTCAATGCAGATGTTCACGTTCGTGAATTGGTTCTGGCTCAAGCGGCTGCGACCAACTCAAACATTATCCGCAATGACTGGCCTCAGTATGATTTTCCGCAGATTGCCAGCTTTGACCTACTGGACAAGGCTTATCATATCGCCAAAGACTTAGGAATGACAACCCATGTCGGAAATGTTTTGTCGTCAGATGTTTTCTATTCGAACTATTTTGAGAAAAATATCGAGCTGGGCAAATGGGGCGTAAAAGCTGTTGAAATGGAAGCTGCGGCACTTTACTATCTGGCTGCCCAGCACCAAGTAGATGCCCTGGCTATCATGACCATTTCTGATAGTTTGGTCAATCCTGACGAAGATACGACAGCAGAGGAACGGCAAAACACCTTCACTGATATGATGAAGGTTGGCTTGGAAACCTTGATTGATTAAGCATGAATCTAGATTTAAAAGAGGAGATTCTCTTTGCGATTTCCCGTTATGACTATGCTTATGCCTATAAACTGGCGCAGAAGTTGATGGGAAGTTCCTCGATTGTAACTAGCCTGTTGGCTATTCTGGCAGAGCGCAGAGAGCTCAATATTCTGCCAGCCATGGATGAAGAGTTGAAGACTGCCTTGCAGACGCAAAGTGGTTTTCAGCTTTTTTGTCATACCGATTTGGCTGACGAGCAGTTGGCCAACTATCTCTATGATTTGGAAGCCAAGCTGTGCAATGAGCAGATTATTGACTTCGTTCGAGCGGTCAGCCCAGCGATTTATCGGATTTTCATGCGCTTGATCAAGCTGGAAATTCCTGATATTGAGCACTTTATCCATAATTCTCGTGAAGCCAGCTATGACCGTTGGAAGTTTGAACGGATGCGGGAGTCAGATTATGCTGTCTTACAGGTCTTTCATGCAGAAAGCACGGTCAATTCATCTAGTCTGACAGAGTTGATTTTGCATTTGGATCTGCCAGAGTCTGTCAAGGAAGAGGTCAGACAGCTGCGGGAATTGGAAAAGTCAGTCCGAAATCCGCTGGCTCATCTGATTAAGCCCTTTGATGAGGCAGAATTATATCGGACAACCGGCTTTTCATCCCAGTATTTCATGGAGATTTTGGTGGACTTGGCGCGCTTCACAGGGATTGTCTACGATCGGGACCATTTTTATTTTGATGAGGCAAACCGCTTGGTTAGAGCTTTATTGACAGGAGAGGAAAATGGATAAAATACAGCAGTTGCAAGACATGATTGACCAAAGTCAGAATATCGTCTTTTTCGGTGGGGCGGGTGTCTCGACCGAGTCTAATATCCCTGACTTTCGCAGTTCGGATGGGATTTATAGTGTCAAGCTAGGTCGGCATTTTACGGCAGAGCAGTTGGTTTCGCATACCATGTTTGAGCGCTATCCGCAGGAGTTTTTCGACTTTTACAAGAAATATCTACTCTATCCAGATGCCAAGCCCAATGCGGCTCACGCCTATCTGGCTCATCTGGAGAAGACCGGCAAGCTCAAGGCTGTGGTGACGCAAAATATTGACAGCCTGCACGAAATGGCTGGTTCAAAAAATGTCCTCAAGTTGCACGGCAGTGCGGATAGAAATTTCTGTCTAAACTGTCAGCGATTTTACGATTTGGAGGCATTTCTAGCTCTGCCTGGGACGGTGCCTTACTGCCCTGACTGCGGCGGCGTGATCAAGCCCGATGTGACCCTCTATGAAGAGCCCTTGGATATGGAGACTTTCCAGCAAGCTGCGCAGGCCATTCATCAAGCCGACCTGTTGATCATCGGGGGCACCTCCTTGGTGGTCTATCCTGCGGCTAGTCTCATCCAGTACTTTGCTGGCAAGCATCTGGTCGTTATCAACAAGACCAGCATCCCACAGGACAAGCAAGCTGACCTCGTCATCGAAGGCAAGATTGGGGAAGTTTTGGGCAAATTACGACAATAAAAAGAACACCTGGTGTGAGCATTAGATGCTTGTTTCAGGTGTTTTGCTTTATTTATCAAACTGTACTTCCTCAATCAGATACTCGATAAAGCGCTCGCCCATCTTGGACAGGCTGGCTTTTTCGTGCTGGATATAGACCAGCTCGATCGGATCATCAATGTCCAGTGGAATGGAGACGATATTATCTCCGTTGAGGTTGCTGTTGAGAATACCGGTCGCAATCGTGTAGCCATCCAGACCGATCAAAAGGTTAAACAGTGTTGCACGGTCGCTGACGACGATGGACTTTTTATGGTGTTCCTGAGAGAGAATTTCCTCAGAAAAGTAGAAGGAGTTGTGAGTCCCTTGGTCGTAGCTTAGGTAGGGGAAGTTTTCTAAGTCGGATAATTGGACCAGCTTTTTCTTGGCCAGCGGATTGGACTTGCTGACAAAGATATGGGGCTGAGCTGTAAAGAGATGAGTAGCAATCAGGTGATTGTCATCCAGCATCTTGGATAGAACATCGCGGTTGTAGCTATTGAGAAAGAGGACGCCAATTTCGCTGCGGAAGTTTTTTACGTCGTCAATGATCTCCCAAGTCCGAGTTTCCCGTAGAAAGAGCTCGTATTTCTCCATATCGCTTTTTTTAAGCAGGGAGACAAAGGCATTGACCACAAAGGCATAGTGCTGGGCAGAGACGCTAAAAAGCTCGCGGTGGGCGACAGGATTTTTGTATCGCTCTTCTAAAAGCTGAGTCTGCTCAACAACCTGCCGGGCATAGGAAAGAAACTCCATGCCGTCCTTGGTCAAGGTAATTCCTTTGGGATTGCGAATGAAAATCTCGATGCCCATTTCATTTTCCAAATCCCGCACAGCGTTGGACAAGCTAGGCTGGGTGATAAAAAGTTGCTTGGCAGCCTCGTTCATGCTACCTGTCTCGACGATTTTGATAATGTAGTGTAATTGTTGAATTCTCATAGGTCTATTTTATCACAAACTGGGGATTTTTTCCTGATAAATCAGAAGTTTAGAAAATGTTTGCTTGCTAAAGTTTCCTATGCTAAAATGAAGGAAATAAGGAGGGCGATATGGCCAAAGAGGATGACTATAAAAATCGTTTGGTAGGACTACCTATCACTATTTTTATAGTATTTTTGACAATTTGCTTAATGATTCCACTTGGGAAGGTGATGATCATGTGGGGGCTTAACTCTGCTTATGAGGAACTTGGGCGAAGCAGCATGTCTTCATCTGTTCGTCAAAAGTCATCAGAGGAGCTTCTGTTAGAGGAGAAAGTTGTTGATAGAGAAAACTCTCGTTTTACATGGACAACTGCTGACATCGTCAATCTGCAAATAAAGGATACCGCTGCTGGCCAAAACGGAGCTTCTCTGGATCAAATCCTTGAAAAGCATGGCAAGGCTTCAAGCTTTTTTTATACTGAGAGCAATGGAAATATTGAATTAAGCTATACAAGTGAGATTATTCAAGGCCGTCATAGTCATTTAAAGTTAACATTTGAAAAAAACGGAACAAGCTATCATCTCATTGGGAAGAGAGCGAATATTCTTGATGAGGCTTATCCAACTTTGCCTCAGGGAGATAGTCCCCATCTCTGGACAAAGGATGAAATTGCAGGTTTACAAGTTCGTGACGAGAGCACAGGCAATCCTGGTATGTCCTATGAAGAAATCATTCAATTATTTGGCCTACCTAGAGAATCAGCAGTTGTTATTTCTCACTTGGATGCGGCAGATAGTCAGCATATTGGCTTGGAACTCAAATACTTAACATCAGATGAAAGATATAATAATGAATGGGTTCATTTAATCTTTCATCGTCAAGAAGATGGCGTCTTTCGGTTGACGATAGTTACTAGTCATATCGATAGAAGAGAAAGATAGGGAGATTGATGGTCTCCTTAGGTAGCCAAAGCAAGCAGAAAAGACGGGGAATTTGGGCTTTCTTCTGTATAAACAGACTGAGGTACATTTTGCAATCTCGATCTATTCATGATATGATAAGTTTTTAGACTGATAAGGAGCAGTGATGAAGAGACAAGAAGATTCGTTTGAAGATATTGCTTTTGAATTAGAAAAGCAAACCTATAAATCTAAGTTTTTGCCATTCATGGTAGTAGCTATTGTTGTATTTTCTATCATTGGAACAGTTTTTTTGACGCTTTCTCTGTCAGGAAAAAGCAAAGCCAATCAGACGCCAACTCCGTCTAGCCAGATTAGTTCGTCATCAAATAGTTTGGAAGATGAGAAAGCTGAAGCAGAACAATTCGCTAAAAGTCTTATTGTTTCTCCAGAAAAAAGCGGTCCCTTTCTTTGGACAGTTGAAAAGGCAGTCGCGCTTCCCATAAACAAATACAAGGGCGGAGCCGTCTTGGAAGATGTTTTAAAGGAATTTGGGAAACCAGTTCAAGGTGGGGCCTGGATTGATTTTTTGCCAAATCATAAAGTTCAAAAACATATTCGCCTTATATGGAAATCGAAAAATGGTAGTATGGGCTATGTATCTTTAACCTTTGCTCAATTTGATGGTGTCTATAAGCTCATTTCAAAATACCATTTTAGCCTTTCAAGTGATAAAATTCAGGTAGATAACAATCCTAAAAGATCCTTTTTATGGACGCAAGCATACATCGATAGTCTTGTTATTGGTGCTAGAGAAGGAACAGCTAAAGGTACACCATATGATGAGATTGTTTTAAAAGTCGGCTTACCTCTATATCAGACGATTTCTGGAGACGACAATCAACTGAAGATGCGGGTTGATTATGTTAATCCAGATTCTTGGCAAAATCCAGAACAATTGAAAAGAGTTCATTTAGAATT
Organism: Streptococcus sp. SC1; assembly: GCF_030272855.1. Classification (NCBI taxonomy): domain Bacteria; kingdom Bacillati; phylum Bacillota; class Bacilli; order Lactobacillales; family Streptococcaceae; genus Streptococcus; species Streptococcus sp. SC1. The sequence goes on from NZ_JAQCMU010000003.1 coordinate 70,571, forward strand.
CTACAAGCAAGGAGATGGTAGATGGCGTTTGGTGTCTAAAGAAAGTGAGTAAACTAAATCGATAAGAAAGAGGAGGAAAATGAGGAGAAGTAGCAAGAAAAAACGTGATCTTCATTCGTTTAGAGAGATCAAAAGAGACCTTTATCGTCAACAAAAGCTAAAACGAGAAGAGCTCAGAATGATGACGATGAAGGAGGAGAAAAAAAGAATTAGCTTGGCTTTTACCCTTCTTTGTTTGGCAATCTCTTTTGCTTTGTTCTTTGGCTTCTATTACTTATCGCAACAGGTTCCTAACAAAGCCGAACTGAAGTACAAATATGACGATAGAGCCTCGTCAGTTAGTGGAGACAGCTCGGCTAGTCAGCAAAATGATGATGAATCAAAATTGACCCAAGAACAAAAGGAACTGAAACAGAAAATTGTTGAGGAAGATGAAGAGAAGTTTGCTTTTAATTGGACATTGGATAATTTTGTAGAGCTCAAGGTGGAAAATGGGGGGACTAATAGTCCAACTTTAGAAGAAGTCATTGCGAAATACGGTAAGGGTTCAGCTGTGAGTTTTGGCACAAAAGGATTGACACTAACTTATAAGACAAGAATTATAGATGTTCCGAGATATGGCTCATCGGGACATCCTCAGGAAATCAGTTTGGTTTTTTATGACCCAGATTCGAATGGCAAGAACTATTATTTGATAAGTAAAAGTGCAGTATATTTAGATGACAGTAGCTATCCTTCAGCGACGAAAGACGAATTTGTCTTTAAGTGGAAGCCAGAAGATATGGATACATTAAAAATAGGTGATAGCCAGCATGGCAAAGGCGGGATGACTTACCAAGAGGTTGTTGAGCGTTTTGGACTTCCTTCAGAACTTAATATTTATGGAAGTGGGATGAGCGATAGCCCCTTATCACTACGGGCCAATTATAGAAACTTTCGAAATAGAGAACGAAAATATGATTCAGTAACCTTGATTTTCAAACGGCAGGAAGATGGCAGTTTTTATCTGGCAAATGCAAATAGTGAATTTGACAAGAGCTGGTAAGACTGTGATTTGCTTGAGAAGATTTAAAGCACTAATGTTTTTTCTGCCTTGACAATCCTTATCGCTAAAGATATAATGTTTACAATTTAACCTTTAAACAAGTCCAGTGAGGCTGCAAGGTAGGAAAAACGGTATAAGGGGCAATTTGACTGCCTTGTTTTTTGCGAAACCTTGCTGTGGCAAGGTTTTTTCTTGTAGAAAGTGAGGTTGTCATGGTTAGTGACAGTTGTAAAAAGAGATTTGGCAAGATTATGCTGGAGCAAATGGAGCTCTTGGAGCAGGTAGAAATTGCGCCTCAGATTTTTTCGATGCGCCTGAGAGGAAAGATGGTGAGCCAGATGCAGGTTGGGCAATTCCTGCATATCCGAGTGCCAGATGATAGCAAGCTTCTGCGACGCCCGATTTCCATATCGGAGATTGATCGGGAGAAAGATATCTGCCGGATTATCTATCGGGTCGAAGGTGGCGGAACGGCCATTTTCTCTCAGCTTCCTGTCGGTAGCTATCTTGATGTCATGGGACCTCAGGGAAATGGCTTTGATTTGTCTCCGGTAGAAAAGGGCGGCAAGGTTTTGATTATTGGTGGTGGTATCGGTGTGCCTCCTCTCTTACAAACGGCCAAAGAACTGTATGCCAAGGGTGCTCAGGTTACAGCAGTATTAGGATTTGCCAATCAATCTGCGGTTATTTTGGAAGAAGAGTTTCGTGAGTGCAGTCAGTTGTTTATCACTACAGATGATGGGACTTATGGTCAAAAGGGCTATGTATCAACGATTGTCGACGAGTTGACAGATGAGTTTGCTGCGGTATATTCTTGTGGAGCGCCCGGTATGCTCCAGTATGTGGATCGGAGATTTCACGATCATCCCCATGCCTATCTATCGATGGAGTCTCGCATGGCTTGTGGCATGGGCGCCTGCTATGCTTGTGTCGTTCATGTAGCAGGTCAGGATGAAGCGGTCAATAAGCGGGTTTGTGAAGACGGTCCAGTTTTTGAGACTGGGACTATCGTGCTTTAGGAGGATAAGGAAATGACTGAAAATCGTTTGAAAATTTCTCTGCCAGGATTAGAGCTGAAAAATCCAATCATTCCAGCTTCAGGCTGTTTTGGTTTTGGTCAGGAATATGCCAAATACTATGACTTGGATCTACTGGGCTCTATCATGATCAAGGCGACGACGCAACATCCCCGCTTTGGCAATCCAACGCCCCGTGTGGCTGAGACGCCAGCTGGTATGCTCAATGCTATCGGCCTCCAAAATCCAGGGGTCGATGCCGTTTTGGCTGAAAAACTTCCTTGGCTGGCTCAGCACTATCTGGACTTACCGATTATTGCCAATGTGGCTGGTTTCTCCAATGAAGAATATGCTTATGTATCTGGGAAAATCTCCCAAGCTCCCAATGTCAAAGCCATTGAGCTCAATATTTCCTGCCCCAATGTGGACCATGGCAATGCGGGGCTTTTAATCGGACAAGTCCCTGAGCTAGCCTATGAAGCAGTAAAAGCAGCAGTTGCTACCTCTCAAGTCCCAGTCTATGTCAAATTAACCCCCAGTGTAGCAGATATTACCCAAGTGGCCAAGGCGGCAGAAGATGCGGGCGCGAGCGGACTGACCATGATCAATACCTTGGTGGGAATGCGTTTCGACTTGAAAACGAAACGGCCAATCATTGCTAATGGAACGGGTGGTATGTCTGGTCCAGCTGTCTTTCCTGTGGCTCTCAAGCTGATTCGTCAGGTTGCGCAGTTTACCAAACTACCAATCATTGGCATGGGCGGAGTTGACTCGGCAGAGGCAGCGCTGGAGATGTTTATCGCTGGTGCATCAGCTATCGGCGTCGGAACAGCGAATTTTACCGACCCTTATGCCTGTCCTAACATTATAGAAAAGATTCCGCAAGTCATGGATAAATACGGCATTGAAAGCTTAGAAAGCTTGAGAAAAGAAGTCAGAGAAAATTTACTTTAAGCTTGATTTTCTCTTGACAAACTTCCCAGTAAATTATAGAATGTTTAAGATAAAACCTTTAAAGAAGTCCAGAGAGGCTCTAAGGCGCATACGTTTAAAATGGCAGATTTTGCCACATTTTCGTGTAACCTTGCTCTCGGGCAAGGTTTTTTCTATGATTGTAATCATCTTTATAGTAAGTAACAAGCAAGGAGAAGAACCGTATGCGTGAAGAACGTCCTATTATCGCCCTAGACTTTCCATCTTTTGATGATGTCAAAAACTTTCTGGAGCATTTCCCTGAAGATGAAAAACTGTACGTCAAAATCGGCATGGAATTCTTTTATGCCATCGGTCCAGAAATTGTGCATTATCTGAAAGGCTTGGGACATAGTATTTTCCTCGATTTGAAATTGCACGACATCCCTAATACCGTGCGTTCAGCTATGTCTGTTTTGGGAACATTTGGTATTGATATGGTGACGGTTCATGCGGCTGGCGGCGTTGAGATGATGCGTGAGGCCAAAAAAGTTCTCGGTGACAATGCGAAGCTGGTAGCGGTAACCCAGTTGACTTCGACCAGTGAAGAAGACATGCGCGACTGTCAAAATATCCAAACAACCGTGCAGGAATCGGTTGTTAATTATGCTCGCAAGGCAAAAGAAGCTGGGCTGGATGGGGTTGTTTGCTCAGCTTTGGAAGTTGAACTCATCAAGGCAGCTACGGCGGACGATTTTCTTTGCGTGACGCCAGGTATCCGGCCAGCAGGTGCTGAAATAGGTGACCAAAAACGGGTCATGACGCCGCAGGAAGCTCATCAGATTGGCAGCAATTATATTGTGGTTGGTCGCCCGATTATTCAGGCTGAAAATCCTTGGGATGCTTATCACGAAATTAAGAAACAGTGGAATAGCTAAATAAGAATTTCAAATGAAACGAATAACAGATGTATAAGGAGTGAAAAATGACTTTAGCCAACGATATTGCACGCGACTTGTTGAAAATCAAAGCGGTTTACTTGAAACCAGAGGAGCCTTTTACTTGGGCTTCTGGGATTAAATCACCGATTTATACAGATAACCGAGTGACTTTGGCCTACCCAGAGACTAGAACTTTGATCGAAAATGGCTTTGTTGAAAAGATTCGTGCGGAATTTCCTGATGTGGAAGTGATCGCGGGGACAGCAACGGCGGGTATTCCTCACGGTGCTATCATTGCCGACAAGATGAATCTGCCTTTTGCCTATATCCGCAGTAAACCAAAAGATCACGGGGCGGGCAATCAGATTGAAGGCCGGGTAGCTCCTGGTCAAAAGATGGTTGTGATTGAAGATTTGATTTCCACTGGCGGCTCTGTCTTGGATGCTATTGCGGCAGCTAAGCGTGAAGGAGCAGATGTAATCGGTGCCGCAGCCATTTTCACCTACGAATTGCCAAAGGCGGATAAGAACTTTGCGGATGCAGGCGTGAAGTTGGTGACCTTGTCTAACTACACAGAGCTTATCCACTTGGCTGAGCAAGAAGGCTACATCAATGCAGAAGGATTGACTTTGCTGAAGAAGTTCAAAGATGATCAAGAAAACTGGCAAAATTAAGAAGGTACGAGGAGGCGGGACTAGCATGTTCCTGTCTCCTTTTTAGGATTTACTTGGCCTCTGCTCACTTTTTAAAATAGCAAAAAGTGGCTGATTTTGTTATAATAAAGCCATGTCTAAGATTTATCATATCACTTTTTTGATTCTGCAAAAAATCATGCTGGTATTGAGTCTTCATTGGCTGTTTACAGCTATTTTTCATGTGTCGCAGTTAAGTAGCTTGGCTCTGATTTTGTTTGGAGTCTTGGCAATCCTAGCGAATCGCTATCGGTTTCAGCTTAAAAAGTCTTATCATTTTCTCATGAGACACAAGCTTGCCATTGCTTTAGCAGCTCTCCTTTTTCAGCTCATCATGCTCCTATCGGCTGAGCTTTTGATTCGACGGGATGCAGCGGTGGTTTTTACAGGGGCTTTCAAGTATCTGAAGGAGTCCTCTATTTCCAGCTACCTGACGCGCAATCCTAATAATCTGCCCCTCTTTCTCTATGAGCGTTTTTTCTTTAACCTTTTTGGCGAAGCAGCGCTCTGGATTATGCAGGGACTCAATCTTTTTTACGTCAATATTGCGACTTGGATTCTCTACAAAGGCTGTCAGCGATACTTTTCGCAGGCTACAGCAGATGCGGTTTTTAGTCTTTATGTGACCTTGGTCGGATTTTCGCCTTACTACATGTCTATGTACACGGACATCCCTCCCTTGCCTTTGATTAGTCTACAGATTTTTCTGGCTCTGAGTTTGTTGGAAAATAAGGGAGATAGGCGCCAAATCATTTCTAGAAGCCTTATATTAGGGATTCTGACCAGTCTTGCCTTTTTGATTCGTCCGACAGTGATGATTCTGTTGATTGCTGTTTTTGGAGTTTTGTTCTTGAGACAAAACTGGAAAAAGTTTTTCTTGACTGCTGCGGTCTTTACTTTAAGCTTTTCAGTAGGCTACCTTCCACTTCATTATGGCCTAGCGCACCAGACAGAAGTGCCGATCATCCAAGGCCAAGGGCTGGCCAAAGGGCCACTGCTTTTCATCAATCTGGGCCTAACCAATATCGGTCACGATCAGGAGGACATGAAGGAAGGGCTCTTGCAATACGTGGAACCTGACAAGCGGGCTGACTACAATAATGGCATGTTTGCCAAGGAGAATGTCATCAAAGAAATCAAGCGCCGTCTGAAAGAATACACCCCGCTGACCTTTCTACAGCACCTGTATTATAAACACTCTTTGACGGTTGCTGAAGGGAACTTGGGTTGGCTCTATCGTAGTGTTGAAAATGAAAAGACACCTTATATTTCACCGCTTTATGAGTTCACCAAAGACAATGCATTCGCCCAGTTTATCCGTGATTTCTTCCTCAATTCTGATAAGGATAGTTTTCGATTTTATTCGCTGCTCAAGCAGGCAGTTTGGATTGTCATGGCTTTGGGGCTGGTCTTTGCCCTTTGGAAATACCGACCAAATGATTCCTTGAATTTCTTGATCTTGGCAGTTTTCGGTGGTCTCCTCTTTCTGCAAATTTTCGAAGGAGGCAAGACGCGTTATCTGATTCAGTTTTTGCCACAGATTTTGATTCTGTCAGCTGTGGGATTGACTCAATATCCACAGGCTATAGGAAAATATTATTTTTGGACTAGAAAGAAGGACTCTTTGAAATGACAAGACCTGTTCCTATCTATGAACCGCTTTATACCTTGAAGCCTATTGCCGAGAATATCTGGATTGTCGACGGTGATTTGATTGAGATGGATGCGGTGCTGACAAAGTTGCCTTTTTCTACCCGCATGACGGTCATCAAGTTAGCAAATGGCCAGCTCTGGTGCCATTCACCAATCCAACCAAATCAGGCTTTGTTTGACCAGTTGGACGCTTTGGGACCAGTTGCACACCTCGTTTCACCTAATAAGATTCACTATGCCTATATAGCTGACTGGAAGAAGCGATATCCTGAGTCGATTGCTTGGTCTAGCCCAGGAGTGGAAGAGAGAGCAGCCAAGCAGAAAATACCAGTCTCTTTTGATGAAAAGCTGACAGATAAGGCTCCACAAGCTTGGGCAGGGCAGATAGATCAGTTGGTTTTCAAGGGAAGTGCTTATATTGAGGAAGTTGTCTTTTTTCACAAGGACAGTCAAACCTTAATTTTGACGGATTTGATCGAGAATTTTGAAGCAGAGCGTTTTCCAAGTCCGCTTCGCAGCAAGGCTTATAAATTAGTTCGTGTTGCAGCTCCGGACGGTCAGACTCCTATTGACTACCGTATGACCTTTATCGGTCATCAAAAAGAAGCCAAGGACTGTCTAGAGCAGATGTTAGCATGGAAACCAGAAAAAATTATTCTGGCTCACGGTCGCTGTTTTCTGGAAAATGGAGTAGCAGAACTCAGAAGAGCACTTAGGTGGATTCGATAAAATATCCAATTGTAGGAAATGAGAGGAGACAGATATGCAGCATTCAGCTTGGCATGCTTTGATTAAGGAGCAGCTGCCAGAAGGTTATTTTGCAAAAATCAATCATTTTTTAGACGAAGTGTATGCTTCGGGAACCATTTACCCACCTCGGGACAAGGTATTTAATGCGATTCAGACGACAGATTTAGCGGATGTTAAGGTGGTTATTTTAGGGCAGGATCCCTACCACGGACCAAGACAGGCACAGGGCTTGAGTTTTTCGGTCCCTGATGACATTCCAGCTCCGCCTTCTTTGCAGAATATTCTCAAAGAACTGGCGGATGATATCGGCGTGAAAGAGTCGCACGATTTGACGTCTTGGGCTGAGCAAGGTGTTCTCTTGCTCAATGCCGGTCTGACAGTGCCTGCTGGCCAGGCCAATGCGCATGCTGGCTTAATCTGGGAGCCTTTTACAGATGCGATTATCAAGGTTGTTAATGAGAAGACTGATCCAGTTGTCTTTATTCTCTGGGGTTCTTACGCCCGCAAGAAAAAAGCCTTGATAAGCAATCCTCAACATCTGATAATCGAGTCGGCTCACCCAAGTCCGCTGTCTGCCTACCGTGGCTTCTTTGGCAGCAAACCCTTTTCACGAACCAATGATTTCTTAGTGGCTAAGAGCTTGGAACCTATCGATTGGTTAGCATAGGAGGTAGTATGGTTCAGTTAGCAACAATTTGTTATATCGATAATGGGCGGGAATTTCTCATGCTGCACCGCAACAAAAAGCCCAACGATGTCCATGCTGGGAAGTGGATTGGTGTCGGTGGTAAGCTAGAGCGAGGAGAAACCCCGCAGGAATGCGCGGCACGAGAGATTCTAGAGGAAACAGGTCTAAAGGCCAAGCCTGTCTTAAAAGGTGTTATTACTTTTCCAGAATTCACTCCTGACTTGGACTGGTACACTTATGTTTTCAAGGTGACGGAGTTTGAGGGGGAACTGATTGATTGCAATGAAGGGACGCTTGAATGGGTGCCTTACGATCAGGTTCTTTCAAAGCCGACTTGGGAAGGAGATCATACCTTTGTTGAGTGGCTACTGGAGGATAAGCCCTTCTTTTCAGCCAAATTTGTTTATGATGGTGATAAACTGCTCGACACGCAGGTCGATTTTTACGAATAAAGGAGATAGAAAATGCTACTAATCAAGAATGGCCGTGTAATGGATCCTATGTCTGGTCTGGATCAAGTGTGCGATGTGCTGGTGGAGGGCAAGAAAATTGTCAAAATTGGCCAAAATCTGAAAGCGACTGATGCCCAAGTCCTAGATGCTAGTGGTTTGGTCGTTGCCCCCGGTCTGGTTGACATTCACGTTCACTTCCGGGAGCCGGGCCAGACTCATAAAGAAGACATTCACACGGGAGCCTTGGCAGCGGCAGCGGGCGGCTTTACAACGGTTGTTATGATGGCCAATACCAATCCGACCATCTCTACGGTTGAAACTCTGAAAGAAGTACTGGAGTCGGCTAGTCATGAAAATATCCATATCAAGTCGGTTGCGACCATTACTGAGAATTTCGATGGTCAGCATTTGACAGACTTCAAAGATCTCTTGGCAGCTGGTGCAGTAGGTTTCTCAGATGACGGAATTCCGCTGACTAACGCTGGGATTGTCCGCCAAGCCCTGATAGAAGCACGTAAAAACGATACTTTTATCAGCTTGCATGAGGAAGATCCTAATCTCAACGGCATCCTTGGTTTCAATGAACATATTGCCAAAGAGCATTTTCATATCTGTGGCGCGACAGGTGTGGCAGAATACAGCATGATTGCCCGCGATGTCATGATTGCTTATGATGCGAAGGCTCATGTCCATATCCAGCATTTGTCCAAGGCAGAAAGTGTCAAGGTTGTCGAGTTTGCCCAAAAACTAGGCGCTCAAGTCACCGCTGAAGCAGCACCTCAGCACTTCTCTAAGACAGAAGCATTGCTATTGACCAAGGGCAGTAATGCTAAGATGAATCCGCCTCTGCGCTTAGAATCGGACCGTCTGGCCGTTATCGAAGGGCTCAAGTCTGGTGTTATTTCTGTCATTGCAACGGACCATGCTCCACATCACGCTGATGAGAAAAATGTTGAAGACATCACTAAAGCACCTTCTGGTATGACTGGTCTTGAGACTTCGCTTTCTCTAGGTCTGACCTACTTGGTTGAGGCTGGTCATCTGAGCTTGATGGAACTTTTGGAGAAAATGACAGTCAATCCAGCTCAGTTGTATGGTTTTGATGCTGGCTTTCTAGCCGAAGAAGGCCCTGCAGATTTGACAATATTTGACCCAGCAGCAGATAGACTTGTGACTGATCATTTTGCCTCCAAAGCAGCCAATTCACCTTTCGTTGGTGAAAAGCTTAAAGGCCAAGTGAAGTTTACAATCTGCGATGGAGAAATCGTCTTCCAAGACTAGTAGGTATTCATATAAAGTCAGAGAGTGGGACAGAAATCGGTAATTCGTTAGAATTCGATTTCGTCGTCCCACCTCCGCACAGTTGAGTAGGGCTGTAAATGCTTATGAAATCAGCGTAGTAGAGCCCACTCAACCACTGCGTCTTGCTCGACAATCCAAAGACAATTGAGAGACTAGGACTTTTGTCCCAGCCTCTTTTTTATCAGAAAAAAGATTAGCCTGAAATAGCATTTCCTTTTTACAAAAAAAACAGTATAATAGTAGAAAAAACATAGACTGGAGCTTTTATTTATGAAAAAGAAGCATCTTATTTTACCTGTTTTGTCTACGGTTCTGTTGGCACCTGCCTTTTTGGACCATCAAGTTGCTGCGGATGAGGTTCAGCCAGCAACTGCTGTGGCAAATGTGAACGAACCAGCTCAAAAACCGGTTGAAACGGATTTGGCGCAAGCAGGTGGAGTTTCTGCCGATGAAGCTAGTGTTAATGCGGCCATCGCAGCTAATGCTCAAGATGTATCAGGAGCGTCCGACGCAAGCTTGCCTGAAGCTACCATTCTTCATACAAACGATGTGCACGGTCGTATCGTCGAAGAGAAAGGTGTTATCGGAGATGCCAAACTTGCAACAGTTATCAAGGAAGAACGTGCGAAAAATCCTCAAACGCTGGTCGTAGATGCAGGAGATGCTTTCCAAGGTCTGCCAATTTCTAATAGCTCTAAAGGGGAAGAACGTGCGAAGATCCTCAATGAAATCGGCTATGATGCTATGGCGGTCGGAAACCATGAATTTGACTTCGGTTTGGATGAAGCCAAAAAATACAAAGAAATTCTCAATTTTCCACTTCTCAGCGCTAATACCTATGCCAACAATGCCCGTGTGTTCCAAGCATCAACCATTGTGGACAAGGATAAAAATGTAGAAGGTGATGAATTTGTCGTGATCGGGGTGACCACTCCTGAGACAGCTACCAAAACGCACCCAAAAAATATTCAAGGTGTGACTTTTGCGGATCCAATCACAGAGGTTAATCGGGTGATCGACGAAGTTGAAGCGCGTGCAGCAGCTGAAGGTAAGACTTACAAAAACTATGTCGTTCTGGCTCACTTGGGTGTGGATACTACGACACCAGTTGAATGGCGCGGTTCTACCTTGGCTGAAGCCCTTTCTAAAAATGCTAAGCTGAAGGGCAAGCGCGTTACAGTGATTGACGGCCATTCTCACACAGTAGAGTCTACTACTTACGGTGAAAATGTGACCTATAACCAGACTGGTAGCTATTTGCACAATATCGGTAAAGTTACTTTCAAGGCCAACCAACTTCTGGGCAATCCTCAGCAAATCCCAGCTGCAACAGCTAAAAAAGCTAGTCCAGACCCAGTTGTAGCAGAAATGGTCAAGAAGATCAAGGAAAAATACGATGCAGAAAATGCCAAGGTAATCGTTGCCAAGAGTCCTGTGGAGCTTAACGGGGATCGTGAAAATGTCCGCGTTCGAGAAACTAATCTGGGGAATGTGGTAGCCGATGCCCTCTACAAATATGGCCAAACAGGCTTTGCCAACAAAACAGACTTGGCTGTGACCAATGGTGGTGGCCTACGGGAAACCATTGCCAAAGACAAGCCAATCACAAAGGGAAGTGTCATCGCTGTATTGCCTTTTGGAAATACCATTTCTCAAATCAAGGTAACAGGTCAGAATATCGCAGATATGTTTGCCAAATCCTTGGGCTCCATTCTGCAAGAAAAAGATGGAAAACCTGTCTTGGATGAAAACGGCCAACCATTGCTAGAGCCAAGCGGCGGTTTCTTGCAAGTCTCTGGTGCCAAAGTTTACTATGACACAACTCTGCCAGCAGAGAAACGAATCCTTCGCATTGAAATCAAAAATAAAGAAACAGGTGCTTATGAAGCCCTTGACTTGGCTAAGACCTATTACCTGACAACCAATGACTTCCTAGCAGCAGGTGGTGATGGTTATACCATGCTGGGTGGTGCGCGTGAGGAAGGGCCATCTATGGACGTGGCCTTTGCAGAATATCTGGAAAGTGCGGATTTGACAGCTTATGCAGCAATCAATCCAAATTCTCGCACGATTTCTATGTCTGCTAGCAAGGATACAGATGGAGATGGTTACACAGATATCGAGGAAATCCAGCAGGGCACTGATCCAAAAGATGCCGCTTCTAAGCCTGAACAAACCAATCCGACTAACCCAGCAAATCCTACCAACCCAACTAATTCAACAGTTCCAACAAGACCAAGCAGTCCAGTAGTTCCTAGCCAACCTAATCATCCAGTTGTGTCTGAGACAAAACCACAAGAAGGACCTTCTGTTGAGAAGCCAAATATAGCTCAGCCAGCAGCAAATAAGGCAACTTATCAAGCTCCAGCACAGGTTCGTCCGACAGAACTAGCAAGCAAACAAGGAACTCTTCCGAAAACAGGAAGCAAGAATCCTTTCCTTCTTTCTATGTTTGGCTTGGTATTCGGAATGCTGGGTGCAGCAGGCCTGAAAAAAACTCAAAAAGATTAAAAAAATGAGGCTGGGACAAAAGTCCTAGCCTCTCAATTGTTTTTTTGGATTGTCGAGCAAGACGCAGTGTATACTACGCTGATTTCATCAGCATTTACAGCCCTACTCAACTGTGCGGAGGTGAGACGACGAAATCGAATTCTAACGAATTACCGATTTCTGTCCCACCCTCATTTTTTTGGATTTTGCTTGGTCAGGTTGATGCCCCAAGGGATTAGGTTTTCGGTTTTATTTCGAATCCGCTGGATATTGTCCCGATGACGAAGGATGATAATAGCCGCTAAGAGAATAATAATCAGGGTAAAGAGGAAATCATAGCTTGGTAGAATAAAGCCTAAAGCAGGAAAAATCAAGACAGACAGGATAGCCACGCTTGCAGAAACCACGCTGGCGAGGGAAATCATACTTCCCAGATAGAGAGTCGTCACAAAGACCAATATCAGATAGATAAAGAAAGTAGGTGAGAAGCCCAGAACAACTCCAGCACTGGTTGCCACGGCTTTTCCACCCTTAAAGCCAGCAAAGATTGGAAAGGTATGGCCAATCACGGCCAAGAGACCAAAAATCAGTGGTGAAATCCCATCAATATGTAGGAAAAGTGGCAGCAACGTTGCCAGTGTACCTTTGAAAAAGTCAATGGCAAAGGTGGCAGTGCCGGCCGTCTTTCCCAGAATACGGAAAGTATTGGTCGTGCCAGTATTGCCACTGCCGTATTCGCGCAGGTTCTTTTTAAAGAAAATCTGTCCAATCCACAAACCTGTCGGAATGGAGCCCAATAAATATGCTAGTAATAATCCAAGTATCGTGTTCATCATGATTTTATTATACCATGATTTGGAACGTGGACAAAGGACTATGATAAGAATATTTTAAGTGAATTGTCTAGTCTGACGCCTGCAGCTAGGCTGCCTTTCTCTAAAATCACTTGAAATCCAGATTCTATCAGCCTTTAAAGGGTATTTTGTAGAAAAAAGCTTTGCAAAATTTACCAAAAACTTGTAAGATAATAAGGATGACTATCATGCAGGAGGTTCCTTGTGGCAAAAAAGGAAATCAATATTAACAATTATAATGACGATGCCATTCAGGTATTAGAAGGGTTGGATGCGGTCCGCAAACGTCCAGGGATGTATATCGGATCGACCGATGGAGCCGGACTTCATCATCTGGTCTGGGAGATTGTAGACAATGCAGTCGATGAAGCCTTGTCAGGCTTCGGTGACCGAATCGAGGTCACCATCAATAAAGACGGCAGTCTGACTGTCGCAGACCACGGACGCGGGATGCCGGTCGGCATGCACGCTATGGGCATTCCCACGGTTGAGGTCATCTTCACCGTTCTCCACGCCGGCGGTAAGTTCGGTCAAGGGGGCTATAAGACCTCGGGCGGTCTCCACGGGGTTGGTTCTTCGGTTGTTAATGCCCTATCTAGCTGGTTAGAAGTAGAAATTACCCGTGATGGTACAGTCTACAAGCAGCGTTTTGAAAATGGCGGAAAACCTGTCACTACGCTCAAGAAAATCGGCACTGCACCTAAGTCCAAGTCTGGGACCAAAGTGACCTTTATGCCGGATGATACGATTTTTTCAACGACGGACTTCAAGTACAACACTATTGCGGAGCGGCTTAAGGAATCAGCCTTCTTACTCAAGAATGTCCGCCTGTCGCTGACCGATGCGCGGACTGGCGAAGAAGTAGAGTTCCACTATGAGAACGGCGTTGAAGACTTTGTCAGCTACCTCAATGAAGACAAGGAAACCCTGACTCCTGTCCTCTATTTCGAGGGCGAGGAGAGCGGCTTCCAAGTTCAGGTGGCCCTCCAGTACAATGACGGCTACTCTGACAATATCCTGTCTTTTGTCAATAACGTCCGCACCAAGGACGGTGGTACCCATGAGACGGGGCTCAAGACCGCTATTACCAAGGCCATGAACGACTATGCCAGAAAGACAGGTCTGCTCAAGGAAAAGGACAAGAATCTGGAAGGCTCAGACTATCGCGAGGGTCTGGCTGCTGTTCTTTCTATCCTAGTTCCAGAGGAGCACCTGCAGTTTGAAGGCCAGACCAAGGACAAGCTGGGCAGCCCTTTGGCTCGTCCTGCCGTGGACTCCATCGTCTCTGACAAGCTGACCTTCTTCCTCTTGGAAAATGGTGAGCTGGCTTCTAACCTCATCCGTAAGGCTATCAAGGCCAGAGATGCTAGGGAAGCGGCCCGCAAGGCGCGTGATGAAAGTCGGAATGGCAAGAAGAATAAGAAAGACAAGGGCTTGCTCTCTGGTAAGCTGACTCCAGCCCAGTCCAAGAACCCAGCCAAGAACGAACTCTATCTGGTCGAGGGAGACTCTGCCGGTGGCTCAGCCAAGCAGGGCCGTGACCGTAAGTTCCAAGCCATCCTGCCCCTGCGCGGTAAGGTTATCAATACTGCTAAAGCTAAGATGGCGGACATTCTCAAGAACGAAGAAATCAACACCATGATCTACACAATTGGAGCGGGTGTTGGGTCAGACTTTACCCTTGAGGATGCCAACTATGACAAGATCATCATCATGACCGATGCGGACACCGACGGTGCCCATATCCAGACCTTGCTGCTGACCTTTTTCTATCGCTATATGCGCCCGCTGGTCGAGGCTGGCCGTGTCTATATCGCCCTGCCCCCTCTCTACAAGATGTCCAAGGGCAAGGGCAAGAGCGAAGTTGTCGAGTATGCCTGGACCGATGGCGAGCTGGATGACCTGCGCCGCAAGTTTGGCAAGGGGGCCATGCTTCAGCGCTACAAAGGGCTCGGTGAAATGAACGCCGACCAGCTCTGGGAGACGACCATGAATCCCGATACCCGCACCCTCATACGTGTCACCATCGAAGACCTGGCCCGAGCCGAACGCCGTGTCAATGTCCTCATGGGCGACAAGGTCGAACCACGCCGCAAGTGGATTGAGGATAACGTCAAGTTTACGTTGGAAGAAACAACGGCGTTTTAGTAATACTTTATCCCTATATACTATTTTCTGAATTCATTAGCATTTAATTACTAATGTTTCATAACTTATATAATTTAAGTGTTTTCGTGAAAGGTGTGATTCCCATGAGAACTGAACCCGAGATGTTTGATGTGATTTTGCAAATTGCAAAAGCGCTACAGGTTGACGCTGTTGCTATGTCCGGCTCGCGGACAAACCCAAATGCTCCCAAGGACGAGTTCCAAGACTATGATGTGGTCTACATTGTAGAGGATTTGGATGGTCTGGTGGCTGACCTTGCTTGGTTAGACCAGTTTGGCAAGCGCATGATTGAGCAGCATAACTTACTTGACCATCGTCGCCTCTATCTTATGCTCTTTGAAGATGGCAATCGGATTGATTTGACCCTCTGCCCCAAGGAGAACATCAAAGAGTGGGTGGATAGTGAAGCGGATTTTACAGTGCTGGATGACCCGCAGGGGCTTTTTGCCCCTTATGCACCGACGACTAAGCGCTATTGGACGGCACCAGCCAGTGCGACTGACTTTGACAAATCCTGCAATGAATTTTGGTGGGTATCAGCCTATGTGGTCAAGGGCATTTGTCGAAATCACCTTGTCTATGCGACGGATCATCTCTATGGCATCTGCCAGCAAGAATTGCTCAAGCTGTTAGCTTGGCAAGTGGCAGCAGATAAGGGGACGGTCGATGTTGGCAAGAACTACAAGTACCTCTTTCAGTATTTGCCTGCCGAGAAAGAAAAGGAATTTACAAGCCTGCTTGACTTTTCTGACCAGAAAAGTCTCACCAAGTCTCTCTTAGCTACCATGGACTTTTTCCACAAAGAAGCACAAGCCTTCTCTCGCAAAACTGGCTTCCACTATGACAAAGCAACCGCAGAGACGATGATGGAGTATGCTGAGGAGAGACTCGAAACAAATGAAACATTTACAAAATAATAAGATAACAAAATTTTTATTGATTAGTTTTCTCATTTCTTGGGGATTTGGTTGGGGATTGCTCGCTTTTCTGACGCAAATGAGCCTCTTAAGTCTAACAAGTCCACTGGGAGTTTTTCTCCATCTATTAGGAGGTTTCGGTCCAACCATTGCATCCATTTCTTGTTTGCCTCAAAAATCAATTAAAAGCATAGTCTCTTTTATCTTAGGGGACTCAAAGAAATATATTTTATTATTTCTTTTACTAATTTTCGTGCAGACGGGTGTTATTGCTTTCTCGTCTAAGGAGATTAATCCAGCTTTTCCGCTAGGAAATTTGTTTGTTGTTTTTTTGAGTGCAGTCTGTTTTTATGGTGGAGAAGAAGAATTGGGATGGCGAGGCACCTTGCAACCAACTTTGGAAACTAGATTTTCCTTTTGGATTTCCAGTTTGATGACAGGTTGTATTTGGGCAATATGGCATGTACCTTTATGGTTTGTGATTGGAAGTTCCCAAAGTAGGATGCCTTTTATATTATTCAGTCTATTTGCAATTTATCTCAGTATTCTTCTAGCAGCTGTTTTCAAAAAGACTAAGTCGATCCTTTATTGTGCCATTTTTCACGGCCTAATTAATACCCTACTTAGCTTATTTGTTATTAAAATTAATCTTTTATTCATTCTAGGATTAGTAGGATTGCTCTTCTTTTCTCACTACCTACAAAGAAACAGTTAAATTTATAAAATATAGATTTACTTTGCAACTAAACATTAAAAAGAGAATTATTATGTCCAATATTCAAAACATGTCCCTTGAGGACATCATGGGAGAGCGCTTTGGTCGCTACTCCAAATACATTATTCAAGAGCGGGCCTTGCCAGACATTCGAGATGGCTTAAAGCCTGTTCAGCGCCGTATTCTTTATTCGATGAACAAGGACGGCAATACCTTTGACAAGGGCTACCGCAAGTCTGCCAAGTCAGTCGGGAACATCATGGGGAATTTCCATCCCCATGGTGACAGCTCCATCTACGATGCCATGGTTCGTATGTCTCAGGATTGGAAAAACCGTGAGATTCTCGTTGAGATGCACGGTAACAACGGTTCCATGGACGGTGATCCACCAGCGGCTATGCGTTATACTGAGGCGCGGCTGTCTGAGATGGCTGGCTATCTTTTGCAGGATATCGAGAAAGATACCGTTCCTTTTGCTTGGAACTTTGACGATACCGAGAAGGAGCCGACCGTTCTGCCGGCGGCCTTTCCTAACCTTTTGGTCAATGGAGCAACTGGGATTTCCGCTGGTTATGCGACTGATATTCCACCTCATAATCTAGCGGAAGTCATTGATGCGGTTATCTATATGATTGACCATCCGTCTGCCAAGGTGGACAAACTCATGGAGTTTCTGCCTGGTCCAGACTTTCCGACAGGAGCTATTGTCCAAGGCCGTGATGAAATAAAGAAAGCCTACGAGACTGGTAAAGGTCGCGTCGTGGTGCGCTCCAGAACTGAGATTGAAAAGCTGAAGGGCGGAAAAGAGCAAATCGTCATTACCGAGATTCCTTACGAGATTAATAAAGCGGTCTTGGTCAAGAAGATCGACGATGTGCGGGTCAATAATAAGGTGGCTGGCATTGCAGAAGTGCGGGACGAATCTGACCGTGATGGTCTGCGTATTGCCATCGAGCTCAAGAAAGATGCCAATACTGAACTGATTCTCAACTATCTTTTCAAGTACACTGATTTGCAAGTCAATTACAATTTCAACATGGTGGCGATCGACAATTTCACGCCGCGTTTAGTGGGGATTGTACCAATCTTGACTAGTTATATTGCTCACCGCAAGGAGATTATTCTGGCTCGCAGCCGTTTTGACAAGGCCAAGGCTGAGAAACGGCTTCATATCGTGGAAGGACTGATTCGGGTTATTTCCATCTTGGACGAGGTGATTGCCCTGATTCGTGCTTCAGAAAACAAAGCAGACGCTAAGGAAAATCTGAAAGTCAGCTATGATTTCACCGAGGAGCAAGCTGAGGCTATCGTCACTCTCCAACTCTACCGTTTGACAAATACAGACGTAGTGGTTCTGGAAGAGGAAGAAGCAGAGCTCCGCGAGAAGATTGCCATGTTGGCAGCCATTATTGGCGATGAGCGCACTATGTATAATCTCATGAAGCGGGAGCTCCGCGATGTCAAGAAGAAGTTTGGCAATCCCCGTCTCAGCGAGCTGCAGGATACAGCAAACGCCATCGAGATTGATACAGCTAGTCTCATCGTGGAGGAAGAGACCTATGTCAGCGTGACACGTGCTGGCTATATCAAGCGGACCAGTCCGCGTTCTTTCTCGGCTTCAACCCTAGAGGAGATGGGCAAGCGTGACGATGACCGACTGATTTTTGTTAGCCCGGCCAAGACGACTCAGCATTTATTGATTTTCACCAGTCTGGGAAATGTTATTTACCGGCCTGTTCATGAGCTGTCAGATATCCGCTGGAAAGAAATCGGAGAACACCTCAGCCAGACCATCAGCAACTTTGATACCAAAGAAGAGGTTATCTACGCAGAGCTGCTGGACAGCTTTGAGGAGGGGACCTACTTTGCAGCGACCAAGCTGGGCCAAATCAAGCGTGTAGAGCGCAAGGAATTCAGTCCTTGGCGGACCTATAAGTCCAAGTCCCTTAAGTTTGCTAAACTAAAAAATGAAGACGACCAGGTCATTGCTCTGGCGCCGATTAAGCTGGATGATGTTATGCTCGTGACCAAGAATGGCTATGCTCTTCGCTTCAATATTGAGGAAGTTCCTGTGATCGGAGCTAAGGCAGCTGGGGTTAAAGCTATCAACCTCAAGAAGGACGATGTCTTAGCAGCAGCCTTTATTGCCAATACTGACTCGCTTTACATCCTGACTCAGCGCGGTTCGCTCAAGCGTATGGCAGTCGCAGACATTCCTGTTACTAGTCGAGCAAATCGCGGTCTTCAAGTTCTGAGAGAGCTTAAGACCAAGCCACATCGAGTCTTTGCGGCTGGACCAGTCTATGACGAAGCAGCAGACTTTGACCTCTTTACAACAGAAGCTGAAGCCAGTGAGGAGCAGATTTTGCAGGTGCTTTCTAATAAAGGAACGGCCTATGAAATCAATCTGGCCGACCTCAGCCTGTCTGAGCGCACCAGCAACGGTAGCTTCATTTCTGATTCTATTTCAGACGAAGAAGTCTTCTCAGCTTATATCAAGTAATCAACAAGCCAGTTCACACGAACTGGTTTTTTAAAAAATAAATTTTCAGAAAATTGAAAATAATGATTGAATTTTTCAGAAAAAGGTGTACAATAGGGAGTATCTATAAATTGAAAGATAAGGAAAAGAGGAAAAAGACTATGACAGTAAATCTTGATTGGGAAAATCTTGGCTTTTCATATATGAAATTGCCTTATCGCTATATCGCTTATTATCGAAATGGTCAGTGGGAAGAAGGCAAGCTGACAGAAGATGCGACCCTGCATATTTCGGAGTCTTCACCAAGTCTTCACTATGGCCAGCAGGCTTTCGAAGGTCTAAAGGCTTATCGTACCAAGGATGGCAGTGTCCAGCTTTTCCGTCCAGATGAGAATGCTAAGCGCCTGCAACGCACATGTGATCGTCTCTTGATGCCACAAGTTTCAACTGAAATGTTTGTGGAAGCGTGTAAGGCTGTTGTCCGCGCAAACGAAGACTATGTACCGCCATATGGAACAGGGGGAACTCTCTACCTTCGTCCCCTTTTGATTGGTATCGGAGATATCATCGGTGTAAAACCAGCAGAGGAGTACATTTTTACGATTTTTGCTATGCCAGTTGGAAACTACTTCAAGGGTGGCTTGGTTCCAACCAACTTCTTGATCCAAGATGAATATGACCGTGCAGCTCCACATGGTACGGGTGCTGCTAAGGTGGGTGGTAACTACGCAGCTAGTCTCCTACCAGGTAAGATGGCTAAGTCTCGCAACTTCTCTGATGTTATCTACCTAGATCCGTCAACTCATACCAAAATTGAAGAAGTCGGATCAGCCAACTTCTTTGGAATTACAGCAAACAATGAATTTGTGACTCCGCTTAGCCCGTCCATTCTGCCGTCCATTACCAAATATTCTTTACTTTACTTGGCAGAACACCGCTTGGGCATGACTCCGGTTGAAGGTGATGTTCCGATTGATAACTTAGATCGCTTTGTCGAAGCAGGAGCTTGTGGTACGGCAGCAGTTATCTCACCAATTGGAGGAATCCAGCACGGTGATGATTTCCATGTGTTCTATAGCGAGACAGAAGTCGGTCCAGTGACTCGCAGACTCTACGATGAGCTGACTGGTATCCAATTTGGTGATGTGGAAGCCCCAGAAGGTTGGATTGTAAAAGTAGACGAATAACTTTAAGAGCCCTTTGAGGCTCTTTTTATTGAGGAAATCACTTGCCAGCTTTGCTATTTTTGTGTAAAATAGAAACTTGAAAGAGGTAGAAGAATGAGTAAAAAAGATAAAAAAATTGAGATTCAGATTGCGGATAGTAAGGTGACACTTGGTGCGGATCAATTTGATGGCTACACACTTTCTATTGGGAAAAAAGTCATTGGCGAGATTGCCGAGTTTGACGGTCAGTTTGCTATTATCAAGAATGGAAATGTTGAAAGTTTATATAAAAAGCTTGAAAAAGCGGTGGAAACTTTGATTGAAACCTACAATTTAGGAAAATAAGGGCTTGCGCTTTTATTAGATTAATGATATAATTGATATCGTTGATTGTCGGAGAGATAGCGAAGAGGCTAAACGCGGCGGACTGTAAATCCGCTCCTTCGGGTTCGGGGGTTCGAATCCCTCTCTCTCCATTTCATCATTGGGGTATAGCCAAGCGGTAAGGCAAGGGACTTTGACTCCCTCATGCGTTGGTTCGAATCCAGCTACCCCAGTTCTTAGGTAATATATCAGATAAAGGATAAAATATCGTCGGATATTTTATTTCTTTATAGGGTGGAAAACGGTAAAGATAAATCAATGTCGTTTGCGGGTGCTTAGGAAAATAATTATAAGTATGTCAAGTAGTATACTTGATTGTTGGAGGATTTTTTTAGATGAATGAATTTGAAGATTTGCTAAACAGTGTTAGCCAAGTCGAGCCAGGTGATGTCGTTACTGCTGAAGTATTGACAGTGGATGCTAACCAAGCTAATGTTGCCATTGCTGGTACTGGTGTTGAAGGGGTTTTGACTCTGCGTGAGTTGACAAATGATCGTGATGCTGACATCAATGACTTTGTAAAACCAGGTGACACACTTGAATTGCTTGTTCTTCGTCAAGTAGTAGGTAAAGATACAGATACAGTTACTTACCTAGTATCTAAAAAACGTTTAGAAGCTCGCAAAGCATGGGACAAATTGGTTGGTCGTGAAGAAGAAGTTGTTACTGTTAAGGGCACTCGTGCTGTTAAAGGTGGACTTTCTGTTGAGTTTGAAGGACTTCGTGGATTTATTCCAGCTTCAATGCTCGATACTCGTTTCGTTCGCAACACTGAACGTTTTGTAGGTCAAGAATTTGATGCTAAGATCAAAGAAGTAGATCCAAAAGAAAACCGCTTCATCCTTTCACGTCGTGAAGTTGTTGAAGCAGAGGCTGCAGCAGCGCGTGCAGAAGTATTTGGTAAATTGAATGTTGGTGATGTTGTAACTGGTAAAGTTGCTCGTATCACAAGCTTCGGTGCTTTCATTGACCTTGGTGGTGTTGATGGTTTGGTTCACTTGACTGAACTTTCTCACGAGCGTAACGTTTCACCAAAATCTGTTGTTTCAGTTGGTGACGAAATCGAAGTGAAGGTTCTTGATTTGAACGAAGAAGAAGGCCGCGTGTCTCTTTCACTTAAAGCTACAACCCCTGGACCATGGGATGGTGTTGAACAAAAACTTGCTGCTGGCGATGTAGTTGAAGGTACAGTAAAACGTTTGACTGACTTCGGTGCTTTCGTTGAAGTATTGCCAGGTATCGACGGACTTGTTCACATCTCACAAATTTCACACAAACGTGTTGAAAATCCAAAAGATGCTCTTAAAGTTGGTCAAGAAGTAACTGTTAAAGTTCTTGAAGTGAATGCTGCTGCTGAGCGTGTATCACTTTCTATCAAGGCTCTTGAAGAGCGTCCAGCTCAAGAAGAAGGCCAAAAAGAAGAAAAACGTCAATCTCGTCCACGTCGTCAAGAAAAACGTGACTTCGAGCTTCCAGAAACTCAAACTGGTTTCTCAATGGCTGATCTTTTCGGTGATATCGAATTGTAATTTACTTAAGAAGAGGCTGAGTTTCTCAGCTTCTTTTTTCGTCTTTTCAAGTGGGAGTTTGCATTCGAGTTATTTATTGCGATACTTGCTCTTTATGTATATTCAGTTTTATTTAAGCGAAAGATGCTAGACTAAATCTCTCGTGCATTCTATGAGAAAGGAGCTTGCCGTGAAGTTTATTTTCAATTCTATTAGATTTATAGTTCGCTTGCTTTGGCGGCTCATCTGGGGGCTTATTTGGTCTATGGCACTCAGTTTTCTTGTTCTTGTAGGTGTTTTTTATTTTACTACTTCGACAGAGACGGGGGCAGAGGGATTATCGCAGGCTTTTCGAACTACTGTTACTCAAGTGGATCAATTTTTAACGCATCAAGGACTTTCCACTGGTCTTCAGACTAGTGAGGGAATTCAGCCCCATCAGCTGACAGATGAGCATAAAGGGACGGGAGCTCGCTGGGAGAAGGCTAGTGCTACGGTGTATATCGATACCACGAATGAAACTTTACGTTCAGCCTATCAGGAGGCCATTAGTTCCTGGAACCAGACAGGTGCCTTCACCTTTCAAATCATCAATGACAAAGAAGAAGCGGATATCGTTGCTATGGAAATGAATGATGGCAATGTCAGTGCAGCTGGCGAGGCAGAGTCCAAGACCAACCTGCTGACCAATCGTTTCACCCATGTGACTGTTCGCCTTAATAGTTACTACTTGTTGGACAGACGCTATGGTTATTCTCATGAGCGGATTGTCAATACAGCAGCGCACGAATTGGGCCATGCTATCGGATTAGACCATAATGAGGAGGAATCAGTGATGCAGTCGGCAGGCTCATTTTATAGTATTCAGCCAGCAGATATTCAGGCTGTAAAAGACTTGTATCAATCGTAAAGGTATGCTAAAAACGATTTTTAATTTTATTAGACGCTTCCCAGAGCAAGTTTTCCTCTTTATTTTTAACTCAGGAATTTTTGCTTGGCTGTGGAAAAGCGGCAGCGATATTGCTAACCAGCTAGGCGTGACAGCAGCTTGGGAAACTCATGTTCCAGCGCCTATTCAGGCCTTTTTTGGAGAGAATGTTGAGACCGTTCAAGGATTTTTCCAGCATTCAGCCATTATGTGGTTGATTGGTTCCATGATTATTCTATGGATTGTTCGTTTTGTCAAAGGGATGATAAAGCTAAGTCTCTTTGTTTTGATTATTTTGCTGGGCATTTACTTGGTCATGCAAAATCAAGAAGTTTTAGCTAGTTTTCTGTAAACTACAAGCAATTTATAGAAGAAAAAAACTTATGACATGAAGAGCCTTAATCGAGTGAGAGCAAGTCTTTCATGGCAAGTTCAGTGCAAGCTTTCGAGAAGCTTTTAGGAAGTCTTGCACTTTCTGCTCTTGGCTCCTACTTTTATCCAAAGTCGGGGATTCAAGCTTCAAAAAGTTTGATGAGCCTTGATCATGCTTAGTAAAAAAGTGGACTTCTAAAAAATATTTTTAAAAAAGCAAAAGAAAGGGTTTACATTCGTATTTTGATATGCTATAATGAAATCATAAATTGAATAGGGTGAGCGTTACTAAGTTGGATTAGGCGTGACCGCAAATGAATTGGAAGAGGCAAGTGCTCTTGTATTTTCCGTTTATTTGCGGTCATTTTTATTTCACGAAAACCCAAGAAAATGATAAGGAGGGAACTATGTATCGAATCATACTTCCTATGAATAACAATGTTGCTCTAGCCAAACATGAAAATGGTGAAGAGGTTGTTCTGATTGGTAGTGGGATAGCATTCAATAAGAAAAAGGGTGATCCTGTTCTGGAAAGTAAGATTGAGAAAGTCTTTCGTATGAGAACGGAAGAGTCCAAGGAAAACTTTGTTGCCTTGCTCAAAGATGTTCCACTAGACTTTATCACAGTGACCTATGATGTGATTGACACGCTTTCCAAGAAATACCATTACCCAGTCCAGGAGTATATCTATGTCACACTGACGGACCATATCTACTGTTCTTATCAAGCGGTTCAGCAGGGGCGGTACAAGAGCAGTGACCTTCCAGATGCTTCAGGTAAATATCCCATTCCTTATCAAATTGCACAAGAAGCAGTGGCTATTTATCGGGAACGACTCTTAGAAGCCTTTCCAGACGATGAAATAAATAGAATTGCCTATCACTTTATCAATGCAGAAGGATTTTCCAGTCCAGCAGGGCAGAGTCATTTAGATCAGCGTAAGGAAATTCTAGCTGCTGTAGAAGAAGAGCTAAGAAAACAGGGAATAAAAAGAACATCGGATAATAGCAACTTCTATGACCGGTTTATGATTCATCTTAATTACTTCTTAGATTACTTAGACAGAAGCCGAGATGATAACGTTTCACTGTTAGAAATGGAAAGTCAGATTAAACTGACCTATCCCAAAGCTTATCAAATCGGAAGTAGTCTATATGAGATTATTGCCCAGAAAACTGGAATAGATTTGTATCATAGTGAGCGAGTTTATCTGGTTTTACATATTCAACGATTACTATAAGGAACATTAAAAGGAGGATCTATCATGAATAGAGAAGAAGTAACATTACTTGGTTTTGAAATCGTAGCCTACGCAGGTGACGCTCGCTCCAAGTTGCTGGAAGCACTAAATGCAGCTCAGGCTGGAGAATTTGACCGCGCAGAAAGTTTGGTGGAAGAAGCCAATGCTTGTATTGTCGAAGCGCACCATGCTCAGACCAGCCTTTTGACCAAAGAAGCTGCTGGTGAGGACTTGGCTTATAGCGTGACGATGATGCACGGCCAAGACCACCTGATGACAACCTTGTTGCTCAAGGATTTGATGAAACACATGATTGAACTATATAAAAGAGGAGTAAAATAATGAACAAACTCATCGGACTTATTGAGAAAGGGAAGCCTTTCTTTGAGAAGATTTCTCGGAACATCTACCTCCGTGCTATTCGGGATGGCTTTATCGCCGGTATGCCAGTCATCCTCTTCTCATCTATTTTTATCTTGATTGCCTATGTGCCAAATGCGTGGGGCTTCCACTGGTCTAAGGATATTGAAACTTTCTTAATGACCCCTTATAGCTATTCAATGGGGATTCTGGCTTTCTTTGTGGGTGGGACCACTGCCAAGGCTTTGACGGACTCTGTCAATCGCAGCCTGCCTGCTACAAACCAGATTAACTTCTTATCTACTATGCTGGCTTCTATGGTCGGCTTCCTCCTCATGGCAGCTGAGCCTGCCAAAGAAGGTGGCTTCCTGACTGCCTTCATGGGAACAAAAGGTCTTTTGACAGCTTTCATCGCAGCCTTTGTGACGGTTAATGTCTACAAGGTTTGTGTAAAAAATAATGTCACCATCCGCATGCCAGAAGAAGTTCCACCAAATATTTCCCAAGTATTTAAAGACTTGATTCCATTTACTGTTTCAGTCGTTCTGCTCTACGGTTTGGAACTGCTTGTTAAAGCAAGTCTGGGAGTAACGGTTGCTGAATCCATTGGAACGCTTCTTGCTCCTCTTTTCTCAGCGGCAGATGGCTATCTAGGAATCACGCTTATCTTTGGTGCTTATGCTTTCTTCTGGTTCGTGGGAATTCACGGTCCGTCTATTGTTGAGCCTGCTATTGCTGCTATTACTTATGCCAATATCGATGCCAACTTGGCCTTGCTTCAAGCTGGTCAGCATGCGGATAAGGTCATCACTTCTGGTACTCAAATGTTCATCGTGACCATGGGTGGTACTGGTGCGACCTTGATTGTTCCATTCCTCTTCATGTGGATCTGTAAGTCTGAGCGCAACCGTGCGATTGGACGGGCATCTGTTGTCCCAACCTTCTTTGGTGTCAATGAGCCTATTCTCTTTGGTGCTCCAATCGTACTCAATCCAATTTTCTTCATTCCATTTATCTTTGCACCTATCGTAAACGTATGGATTTTCAAATTCTTTGTTGATACTTTAAACATGAACTCCTTCTCAGCCAATCTTCCTTGGGTGACACCTGGACCTCTGGGAATTGTGCTGGGTACCAACTTCCAGCTTCTGTCCTTTGTTCTTGCAGCCCTTCTTGTCGTAGTGGATGTGATTATTTACTATCCATTTGTCAAGGTTTATGACGAACAAATCCTAGAAGAAGAACGTTCTGGTAAAGCTAACGATGCTCTTAAAGAAAAAGTAGCAGCTAACTTTAATACTGCTAAAGCAGACGCTATCCTTGAAAAAGCAGGAGTGGATGAAGAAGCTCCATCTCAAAACAATATTAGCGAAGAAACCAATGTTCTGGTGCTCTGTGCAGGCGGTGGTACTAGTGGATTGCTAGCCAACGCTTTGAATAAAGCAGCAGCTGAATACAATGTTCCTGTCAAAGCAGCAGCGGGTGGTTACGGTGCTCACCGTGAAATGCTGCCTGAGTTTGACCTAGTTATCCTGGCTCCTCAAGTTGCCTCCAACTTTGAAGACATGAAGGCTGAAACGGATAAATTGGGTATCAAGTTAGCTAAGACTGAAGGCGGCCAATACATCAAACTAACCCGTGATGGTAAAGGGGCGCTTGCCTTCGTTCAGGAGCAATTTAACAACTAAATCTGTTTATTTGAGATGAAGCAACTTGATAGAGTTTGGGACAAAAGTCCTAGCCTCTCAATTGTCTTTGGATTGTCGAGCAAGACGCAGTGGTTGAGTGGGCTCTACTACGCTGATTTCATCAGCTTTTATAGCCCTACTCAACTGTGCGGAGGTGGGACGACGAAATCGAATTCTAACGAATTACCGATTTCTGTCCCACTCTCCAAATGCTATTGAAAGGAAAATAAGATGACAAAAAGCTTACCTAAAGATTTTATTTTCGGTGGTGCAACAGCAGCCTATCAAGCTGAGGGAGCAACCCACACAGATGGAAAAGGACCTGTTGCCTGGGATAAATACCTAGAGGATAACTACTGGTACACGGCAGAACCTGCCAGCGACTTTTACCACAAGTACCCTGTGGATCTGAAATTGGCTGAAGAGTATGGTGTCAATGGGATTCGGATTTCAATCGCTTGGTCACGGATTTTCCCGACAGGATATGGCGAGGTCAATCCAAAAGGTGTGGAATTTTACCATAATCTTTTCGCAGAATGCCACAAGCGCCATGTAGAACCTTTTGTGACCCTCCACCACTTTGATACACCAGAGGCTCTTCATTCAAATGGCGATTTCCTCAATCGGGAAAATATTGAGCACTTTGTGGACTATGCAGCTTTCTGTTTTGAAGAATTTCCAGAAGTTCGCTATTGGACAACTTTCAATGAAATTGGTCCCATTGGTGATGGTCAGTACTTAGTCGGAAAATTTCCTCCGGGTATTCAGTATGACTTGGCCAAGGTTTTCCAATCCCATCACAACATGATGGTCTCTCATGCCCGTGCCGTTAAGCTTTATAAGGACAAGGGATACAAGGGTGAAATCGGTGTTGTTCATGCACTTCCGACAAAATATCCTTACGATCCAGAAAATCCAGCAGATGTCAGAGCGGCTGAGTTGGAAGATATTATTCATAACAAGTTTATCTTAGATGCGACTTATCTGGGGCACTATTCTGATGTAACTCTGGCAGGAGTGAATCACATCCTTAAGGTTAATGGTGGCCAGCTGGATTTGCGAGATGAAGACTTTGCGGCTCTAGAAGCAGCTAAAGACCTCAATGACTTCCTTGGCATCAACTACTATATGAGTGATTGGATGCGCGACTTTGATGGTGAAACAGAAATTATCCATAACGGAAAAGGCGAAAAGGGAAGCTCCAAGTACCAGATTAAGGGTGTAGGGCGCAGAGAATCTCCAACCCATATACCAAAAACTGATTGGGATTGGATTATCTATCCGCAAGGTCTTTATGATCAAATCATGCGGATTAAGAAAGATTATCCAAACTACAAGAAGATTTATATCACAGAAAATGGTCTGGGTTATAAAGATGAATTTGTGGACAATACGGTTTACGACGATGCTCGGATTGACTATGTCAAGCAGCATTTGGAAGTTTTATCCGATGCGATTGCGGATGGGGCTAATGTCAAGGGCTACTTTATCTGGTCTCTGATGGATGTCTTTTCTTGGTCTAACGGTTATGAAAAACGCTACGGCTTATTCTACGTAGATTTCGAAACGCAGGAACGCTATCCGAAGAAATCCGCTCACTGGTATAAGAAACTAGCCGAAACGCAAATGATTGAATAGGAAATAAAGCCGATAGAATTGAACTCTATCGGCTTTATTGGGCATGCCAATATATTTAAAGTCTGATTTGATGGTAGGGAAAGCTTGGTGCTCAATCACTAGACAGGATATTCTGGTCGGAGTACTTGCGAAAAAATTTAAAATTTTTCTTTGAATTGGCTTGAGAGACAGATAGTTTGGATTGCATTTTTTATGACAGCCAATGGCCCTGTACTTGGAAATCTGCTATAATGGTCTTATGATTATTTTACAAGCAAACAAGATTGAACGCTCTTTTGCAGGGGAGCTACTTTTTGATAATATCGACCTGCAGGTGGATGAGAGTGACCGGATTGCACTGGTCGGTAAAAACGGAGCTGGTAAGTCAACCCTGCTCAAGATTTTAGTGGGCGAGGAAGAGCCGACTTCTGGTCAAATCAATAAAAAACGAGACTTATCCTTGTCCTATCTGGCTCAGGACAGTCGCTTTGAGTCGGAGAATACTATCTACGACGAGATGCTGCTGGTCTTTGATAGCCTGCGCCAGCAGGAGAAGCGCTTGCGGCAAATGGAGCTCCAAATGGGAGAGTTGTCAGGAGAAGAGCTGACGGCTCTCATGACCCAGTATGACCAGCTGTCAGAGGACTTTCGCCAGAAAGGTGGTTTTACCTATGAGGCCGATATTAGAGCGATTTTGAATGGTTTCAAGTTTGACCAGTCCATGTGGCAGATGAAGATTTCTGAGTTGTCGGGCGGGCAGAATACTCGTCTGGCTCTGGCTAAGATGCTTTTGGAAAAGCCAGAGTTGCTGGTACTGGACGAGCCGACCAACCACTTGGATATCGAGACCATTGCCTGGCTGGAGAATTATTTGGTAAATTATAAAGGTGCCCTCATCATCGTCAGCCACGACCGCTATTTCTTAGACAAGGTTGCGACCATCACGCTGGACTTGACCAAGCATTCCTTGGATCGCTATGTGGGCAATTACTCTAGCTTTGTGGTCCAAAAGGAGCAGAAGCTGGCCACCGAAGCTAAGAACTACGAAAAGCAGCAGAAAGAAATCGCTGCGCTGGAGGACTTTGTTAATCGCAATCTAGTTCGGGCTTCCACAACCAAGCGGGCTCAGTCCCGTCGCAAGCAGCTGGAAAAGATGGAACGTTTGGACAGGCCGGAGACCGGCAGTCGCTCGGCTAATATGACTTTCAAATCTGATAAAGTTTCGGGCAATGTTGTTCTGACCTTGGAAGATGCAGCTATTGGCTATAGTGAGGAAGTGCTGTCGGAGCCGATTAACCTTGACATTCGCAAGTTTAATGCGGTAGCTATTGTCGGACCAAATGGGATTGGAAAGACGACCTTGATTAAATCACTAATCGGGCAAGTACCCTTCATCAGAGGCAAGGAACAGCTGGGGGCTAATGTGGAAGTGGGCTACTATGACCAGACCCAGAGTAAACTGACTGCCAGCAATACGGTACTTGATGAGCTATGGAATGACTTCAAGCTGACGCCAGAGGTCGAGATTCGCAATCGCTTAGGCGCTTTCCTCTTCTCGGGAGACGATGTCAAGAAGTCTG
Organism: Streptococcus sp. SC1; assembly: GCF_030272855.1. Lineage (NCBI taxonomy): Bacteria > Bacillati > Bacillota > Bacilli > Lactobacillales > Streptococcaceae > Streptococcus > Streptococcus sp. SC1. Next base: position 100,493 of record NZ_JAQCMU010000003.1, read on the forward strand.
TCGGCATGCTATCAGGTGGAGAGCGGGCGCGTCTGCTCCTAGCCAAGCTGTCTATGGAAAACAACAACTTCCTCATCCTCGACGAGCCGACCAACCACCTGGACATTGACAGCAAGGAAGTGCTGGAAAATGCTCTGATTGACTTTGACGGAACCCTGCTCTTTGTCAGCCATGACCGCTACTTTATCAATCGCGTAGCCACCCAGATTGTTGAGCTCTCTGAGACTGGTTCCACCCTTTATCTAGGTGATTATGACTACTATCTGGAGAAAAAGGCAGAGCAGGAAGCCTTGCGTGAGGAGACGGAGCAGGTTGATTCTGATAAGCCTGCCCCTGCCAATGACTATCAGCTTCAAAAGGAAAACCAGAAAGAACAGCGCCGGCTGGCCCGCCGCCTAGAGCAATTGGAAGCGCAAATCGAGGACTGGGACAGTCAGATCAGTCAGCTTCAGGAAGCCATGGAGGCCACTAATGACGCCGCCGAACTCATGGAGAGCCAGCAGCAAATCGACCAGCTGACCGCCGCCCAAGAAGAAGCTATGTTAGAATGGGAAGAACTGGCGGAGAAGGTGTAGGAGGAGTGAATTGAATCTATGCAGGAATGCCTAGTTTCCGTTAGAAATGAGCTCCCCAGAGCTCAAAATGCTTAATTCACATGTGGAATCAGCCAAAAAAGAGTAAAAAACGAATTTTTACATGTGTTCTGAGATTTTTTCGAGGAAAATAAACTATTCTTCATGTAATATAAGTTCTTTTGGCAGAATCTGCCTTTTCCGATTTTCAGCCGATAAGATTTTGACGAAAAGAGCCTCGTCTGAAAATAAAATCCGAACAAGGGGCGGTGAAGATAGTTTTGAAAGAAGCGACTAGGGAAGCGAAACAGCAATTAAAGGAATTGAAGTGGTAAACAAATGGAAGATTTAGGCAAAGTTTTTCGTGATTTTCGTTTAAATGGACATTATTCATTGAAGGAAGCGGCGGGTCAGGTTTGCTCGACTTCTCAGCTGTCTCGTTTTGAGCTGGGTGAGTCGGACATGACCCTCTCGAAATTTTTAGATCTCTTGGATAATATTCATGTGACCCTTGAAAATTTTATAGACAAGGCACGGAATTTCCAGCAGCATGAGCACGTGGCCATGATGGGTAAGATTATCCCTCTTTACTACTCAAATGACATCAAGGGATTTCAAGACTTGCAAGCGGAGCAGTTGGAAAAGGCCGAGGCCAGCAGCGCGCCTCTTTACTATGAACTGAATTGGATTTTGATGCAGGGCTTGATTTGTCAGCGAGACAGTCAGTTTCGCATGAGGCAAGAGGGTTTAGATAAGGTGGCTGATTATCTCTTCCAAGTGGAAGATTGGACTATGTATGAGCTTATCCTATTTGGCAATCTCTATAGCTTCTATGATGTGGACTACGTCTACCGTCTGGGCAAGGAAGTTATGGAGCGAGAGGACTACTACAAAGAAATCGGTCGCCATAAGAGACTAGTCTTGATTTTAGCGCTCAATTGCTACCAGCATTGTTTGGAAAGTCGTTCTTTTGATAAGGCTAGTTATTTTGAGGCTTACGTAGAGAAAATCATTGGCAAGGGCATTAAACTCTATGAACGCAATGTGTTCCTCTATCTCAAGGGGTTTGCTGCTTATCAGAAGGAGCAGAAGAAGCAGGGCATCACGCAAATGCAGGAAGCCATGCATATCTTTGAAGTGCTGAATTTACCTGAGCAAGTCGCCTATTATCAAGAGCATTTCGATAAGTTTGTAAAAGCATAATTTCCCAAATATGGGAAAAATAAAGAACCTCCCTCTATTCCTGTTACAATAGTTCCAGAAATGGAAGGAGGTATTTTTATGAATCGACAGGCAGCACAGCTGATTACACGGGCTGCTATTAATAAAATTGGAAATATGCTTTATGACTATGGAAATAGCATCTGGCTTGCTTCTTTGGGAGCTCTGGGACAGACGGTCTTGGGCATTTATCAGATATCAGAGCTAGTTACTTCCATCTTATTCAATCCTTTTGGAGGAGCCATTACGGACCGCTTTTCCAGGCGTAAGGTTTTGATGGTAACAGATTTGATTTGTGCTGGTCTTTGTCTGCTGATTTCTTTTATTTCAAATGACCAGCTCATGATTGGAGCGTTGATTTTTGCCAATGTAGTTCAGGCTATAGCCTTTGCCTTTTCTCGGCCAGCTAATAAGTCTTATATTACCGAAATTGTGGACAAGGAAGACATTGTGGCCTACAATTCTCATCTGGAATTGGCCTTGCAGGTTATCAGTGTCTCAGCTCCGGTCTTGTCTTTTATCGTGATGCAGTATGCAAATTTGCGCGTGACTCTTCAACTGGATGCGCTGAGCTTCTTTCTGGCTTTTGCCTTGGTTTATTTTCTGCCTAATCATGAGCCAAGCAAGCAGCAGTCGCCCATCAATCTTGGCAATATCCTGAGAGATATCAAGGAAGGCTTGGTTTATATCCGCCAGCAAAAGGAAATCTTCTTTCTGCTCTTGGTAGCTTCTGCAGTCAACTTTTTCTTTGCTGCCTTTAATTACCTGCTGCCTTTTACCAATCAGCTCTACGGCAAGACCGGCTCTTATGCAACTGTTCTGAGCTTGGGGGCTATTGGCTCGATTATCGGAGCTATTTTAGCCAGCAAGGTTAAGGCCAGTATGGGAAATCTACTTGTAGCCCTGCTATTGACCGGTGTCGGGGTAGCAGTCATGGGCCTCTCTGCCTTGATACCAGTTCATCCATATTTTTCTTATTCTGGTAATCTTATCTGCGAGCTCTTTATGACTGTGTTCAACATTCATTTCTTCAGCCAGGTTCAGACCAAGGTGGATAAGCAGTATCTAGGCCGCGTTTTCTCAACGATTTACACGCTGGCAATTCTTTTCATGCCTCCTGCGACTTTTCTGATGACGCTGCTGCCGAGTGTTCGCACCCTTTCCTTCCTTCTGATTGGTCTGGGGGTAATAGGACTGGCTTTGATTTCCTACCTTTATCAAAAGAAAATAGAACAAACTAGGTTGGAGTGATTTCCAACCTAGTTTAATGTTTTGTCTTGCAAATCTTCAGCTGAAAATTTTTAAATTCATTACCAGCCTAATTTGGCTTAGAACTTTATTTCCAAGCTACTAGTCCAATCGGCTGATAGATCAGGAGTACTGGGGATTTGAATAGCTGGTAGAAAAAATTTTTCCATTGGAATGTGCATATAATCATTGTTCCTTGCTAGTAAAAGTAGTATGATGAAGTATAAGCAAAATTAATGGAGTGAGGAATGAAAGATTTTCATTTTGATGCGATTTCAGCATTTGAAAACTATAAAATTGAGGAGGCCAAAGATGGCCATGTTTTAGTAACCACAGAGGTCGTCCCCTCTTCTCTAAACTATTATGGCAATGCACATGGAGGCTACTTGTTCACTTTGTGCGATCAGATTAGTGGTTTGGTTGTCATTTCACAAGGAGCTGACGCCGTGACCCTACAATCCTCCATCAACTATCTCAAAGCGGCTAAGCTTGGCGATATCCTAAGTATCACGGGGAAATGTGTCCATGCTGGCCGAACGACTAGAGTGGTAGATGTGGATATTACCAATCAAGACGGTAGAAATGTATGTAAGGCGACCTTTACCATGTTTGTCACTGGCGAAAGGGGAGAAAATGCACAAGTTAGAATATAAACATTATCTTTTTGACTTTTACGGAACACTAGTAGATATCCGGACTGATGAAGATGATCCGACTTTATGGTTGCATCTTTCCCGCATCTATGCAGCATATGGAGCAGATTATCAGCCAGAAGACTTGAAAAAGAAATATGGACAATTGGTAGTAAAGCAAGAAAGCAAGATAGCGCAAGAGAAAAGCGTGGCCTATCCCGAGGTTGATTTGGTGGCGGTTTTCATCCAGCTCTTGCAGGAAGCTCCATCTAAGCATGAAACCCAGACTCCGCTTCCAGATGTGCAGGCTTGGGGAGAGCAGTTGGCTGTGACTTTTCGGAGTTTGTCTCGTCGTCAGCTCCATGCCTATCCGAATACCCTCAAAGTTTTAAAGGCCATTAAGGACCAGGGAGGCGATATTATATTGCTATCCAATGCTCAAAAGGCTTTTACAATGCCAGAAATTGAATTGACGGGTTGTGCTCCCTATCTGGATAAAATTTACATTTCTTCTGATTATCAGATCAAAAAACCACAAGCAGAATGGTTAGAACTCGTACTGGAGGAGAATCGGTTCAATCCAGAAGATACGGTGATGGTTGGCAATGATTTTTCTACGGATATGGCTATTGCTCAAGCTGTTGGGATTGATGGAATCTTGCTGAACACTTTCCCGTACTCAGCTGCAGAGATAGATAAGCTAAATAAAATGCAGGCCAGAGTCATTACAGATATAGAAGAACTGCTGGAAAATAGGAAGTAAAAGACGACTTCGAGGTCTTTGAATGGTTTATTCACAGCCAAGACTGTGGATAACTCGTAGAAACATTACGATTTGATGAAAAATTGTGGATAACCTTTATTAATTTGCTTACTTATGATATAATAGCCCATATAAATAAAAATAGAAGAGGTATGTGAAATGTCACGTAAACCATTTATCGCTGGTAACTGGAAAATGAACAAAAATCCAGAAGAAGCAAAAGCATTCGTTGAAGCAGTTGCATCAAAACTTCCTTCATCAGACCTTGTTGAAGCAGGTATCGCAGCTCCTGCAGTTGATTTGACAACTGTTCTTGCTGCTGCAAAAGGTTCAAACCTTAAAGTTGCTGCTCAAAACTGCTACTTTGAAAATGCAGGTGCTTTCACTGGTGAAACAAGCCCACAAGTTTTGAAAGAAATCGGTACTGACTACGTTGTTATCGGTCACTCAGAACGCCGTGACTACTTCCATGAAACTGACGAAGATATCAACAAAAAAGCAAAAGCAATTTTTGCAAATGGTATGCTTCCAATCATCTGTTGTGGTGAAAGCCTTGAAACTTACGAAGCTGGTAAAGCTGCTGAATTCGTAGGCGCTCAAGTATCTGCTGCTCTTGCTGGATTGACAGCTGAACAAGTTGCTGCAACTGTTATCGCTTATGAGCCAATCTGGGCTATCGGTACTGGTAAATCAGCTTCACAAGACGATGCACAAAAAATGTGTAAAGTTGTTCGTGACGTTGTAGCAGCTGACTTTGGTCAAGAAGTTGCTGACAAAGTTCGCGTTCAATATGGTGGTTCAGTTAAACCTGAAAACGTTGCTTCATACATGGCTTGCCCAGACGTTGATGGTGCCCTTGTTGGTGGAGCGTCACTTGAAGCTGAAAGCTTCCTAGCTCTTCTTGATTTTGTGAAATAAGAATAACAATAAATGGCTTGTTGCCTTAAAGGTGGCAAGCTTTTTAAAAGTTTGGAGATAAAAGGTGAAATCAAAGGAACTTATCTATTTAGCCAGTACAGCTATATTGCTAGCAGCAACGGCTAACGTAGTACAGGCAGAAGAAAATGCGCCGACAACCACAGATCCTGAAGTAGCTAAGGCAGAACTTCAAGTAGAAAAGGATCATCAACCTCAGCAGGTAGCCTTACCAGAAGCGGTGTCTACTGACCGTCAAGTCAAACAAGAAAGCTCGGCCGCAAAATTTGAAGCTAGTCCAGTATACAAGGCACCAGAAAATCTGGCACCTGCTGCTAGTCTGGTCAAGGAAAATGTACCAGAAAATAAAGCGAGTGAACAAGCAAAGATAGCTACTTCTGAAGCGATTCAGAATCCAGTAAAGGCTGAGCAGACTTCCCCAGCGATCAGCGCTAGTCCTGCATCCAAAAAAGGCAGTACTTCTTTTTATAATGCGGCTTCTTCATCTGGACAAACAGCGCGTGGGAATTCACAAGCAGAAATCAAGGGCTCTACCTTTGTGGATGTGAGTAGTCATAACGGCCATATCAGCGTAGAAGACTATCGCCAATTAGCATCCAAAGGTGTTGGCGGTGTCGTTGTCAAACTGACAGAAGGAACCCACTATACAAATCCTTATGCTGAGTCTCAGGTTCGAAATGCGCAAGCAGCTGGTTTGCAAGTATCAACCTATGCCTTCTCGCATTATACAAATGATGCAGAAGCGAGAGCAGAGGCCCGTTACTATGCTGCTTTTGCTAATAAACTATCCTTGCCTAAAAATACAGTCATGGTTAATGATATGGAAGACCCTAAAATGCAATCGGGGATCAACCAGCATACTCAGGCTTGGGCAGATGAAATGCGCAAGCAGGGATATGCAAATCTGATGTATTACACAAGTGCTAGCTGGGTTGACCAGAATAACCTACGCCACAAAGGTTCAATTAATACATCTCTCTTTGGCCTTGATAATTTTTGGATTGCTCAGTATCCAGCACCTAAGCTAAGTGCAAATGACGCTAAAAATTTGAAGTATAATAGCAGAGCAGGAGCTTGGCAATTTACTTCTCAAGCGCAGCTGCTTTCTGGTAAGCATGTTTTTGACCAGAGCATTGACTATTCTGGAAGATTTACAGCTAGAGCTACTTTGGTTAAACAACCTCTGACAGGTAAGATTAGTATTCAAAATAATAATCCAAAAACTGGCACATTTGATGTTGTTGTTTCCGAAGTTTCCGCACCACATGGAGTTCAGGAAGTTAAACTTCCGACTTGGTCCAGTGAGCGTGGACAAGATGATATTGTTTGGTATACTGCAACGAAGCAAGCTAACGGAACTTATAAGCTGACTGTTAATGCTGCCAACCATAAAGGTTCTACGGGCGAATACAATGTTCATTTGTATTACGTTCAAGGTGATGGCAAGTTGGTCGGCGTTGGTGGTACAACGACTAAGGTCTCAGTTGCGAAACCAGAAGGTAAGTTGACTATTGCCAACAACGATCCAAAGGCCGGTACATTCGATGTGATCGTGTCTGAAGTTTCTAGTCCGCAAGGGGTTCGTGAAGTCTTGCTTCCAACTTGGTCAAATGATCAAGGTCAAGATGACATCATTTGGCACAAGGCACAGAAACAGTCAGACGGTACTTATAAATTTACTGTCCGTTCTAGCGAGCATAAGAATTCTATTGGCGACTACAGTGTTCACTTGTACTACGTTCAAGGTGACGGCAAGTTAGTCGGAGTCGGTGGCACAACGACTAAGGTTTCAGTTGCTAAGCCAGAAGGCAAACTGACTATTGCCAACAACGATCCAAAGACCGGTACATTCGATGTGATCGTGTCTGAAGTTTCTAGCCCACAAGGGGTTCGTGAAGTCTTGCTTCCAACTTGGTCCAATGAGAATGGTCAGGATGACATCATCTGGCACAAAGCACAGAAACAGTCAGATGGTACTTATAAATTTACTGTCCGTTCCAGCGAGCATAAGAACTCTGTCGGCGACTACAGTGTCCACTTGTACTATATCCAAAATGACGGCAAGTTGGTCGGCGTCGGTGGTACAACGACTAAGGTTTCAGTTGCGAAACCAGAAGGTAAGTTGACTATTGCTAACAATAATCCCAAGACGGGTACATTCGATGTGATCGTGTCCGAGGTCTCTAGCCCGCAAGGTGTTCGTGAAGTCTTGCTTCCAACTTGGTCGCATGAGCAAGGTCAGGATGACATCATCTGGCACAAGGCTCAAAGACAGTCAGACGGTACATATAAATTTACTGTCCGTGCTAGCGAACACAAAAATTCTGTCGGCGACTACAGTGTTCACTTGTACTACGTTCAAGGTGACGGTAAGTTAGTCGGCGTCGGTGGTACAACGACTAAGGTTTCAGTTGCTAAGCCAGAAGGCAAGCTGACTATTGCCAACAACGATCCCAAGACCGGTACATTCGATGTGATCGTGTCAGAAGTTTCTAGCCCGCAAGGGATTCGTGAAGTCTTGCTTCCGACTTGGTCAAATGATCAAGGTCAGGATGATATTATCTGGCACAAGGCACAGAAACAGTCAGACGGTACATATAAATTTACCGTTAGTGCCAGCGAGCACAAAAATTCTGTTGGCGACTACAGTGTCCACTTGTACTATATCCAAGACGACGGCAAGATGGTCGGTGTTGGCGGTACAACGACTAAAGTCACTCGAGCTTCAGTTGCTAAGCCAGAAGGCAAGCTGACTATTGCCAACAACAATCCAAAGACCGGTACATTCGATGTGATCGTGTCTGAAGTTTCTAGCCCGCAAGGGGTTCGTGAAGTCTTGCTTCCGACTTGGTCAAATGATCAAGGTCAGGACGACATCATTTGGCACAAAGCACAGAAACAGTCAGATGGTACTTATAAATTTACTGTCCGTTCCAGCGAGCATAAGAACTCTGTTGGCGACTACAGTGTCCACTTGTACTATGTCCAAAGCGATGGCAAGATGGTTGGCGTTGGTGGTACGACGACTAAGGTTAGTCTTGCTTCCGTTGCTAAACCAGAAGGCAAGTTGACTATTGCCAACAACAATCCCAAGACCGGTACATTCGATGTGATCGTGTCAGAAGTTTCTAGCCCGCAAGGTGTTCGCGAAGTCTTGCTTCCAACTTGGTCAAATGAGAATGGTCAGGATGACATCATCTGGCACAAGGCACAGAAACAGTCAGACGGTACTTATAAATTTACTGTCCGTTCCAGCGAGCACAAAAATTCTGTTGGCGACTACAGTGTCCACTTGTACTATATCCAAAACGACGGCAAGATGGTCGGTGTTGGCGGTACAACGACCAAGGTGTCCATTGCGACAGGGGAGAAACCACAGGGTAAAATCAGTATCCAAAATAAAAATAATGAAACTGGTGAATTTGATATCGTCGTTTCTGGTGTTGTAGCTCCAGAAGGTGTCAAAACTGTCTATTTGCCAACTTGGTCCAGTCAAAATGGACAAGATGATATTCAGTGGTATACGGCGGAACGCCAAGCTGATGGTACTTATCGTAAGCATGTTTATGCAAGAGATCATAAAAATAGCCAAGGCGAGTACAATGTTCACCTATATTACTTGAATAATCGCAATCAGCTGCAAGGGGCTGGTGGAGAGAAGACCACGATTTCTATTAAGCATCCTCAATCGCCTAGCAGTCAGCGTGATCGTGTTCTTGCAGCAGCAGCAGCGATGGTTGGCGTCAAGGGAGGCAGTGCCGAGCACCACCGTCTGGTCAATGACTATAATAGCGTTAGACCGCTACCAGTCGGTTATGCTGTGAAGAATTCAGATGACTGGTGCGACATTTTCACAACAGTTATTTTCCAAAGAGAAGGCTTGAGCGATCTCATTGGTCGCGAATGTGGTGTTGAGCGCCATATTCACATCTTTAAACGTCTAGGTATCTGGAATGAAGATGGTAATTCTACCCCTAAAGCGGGCGATATCATCACCTTTAACTGGGATCAAAATAGCCAGCAAAATGATGGCTGGGCTGATCATATCGGTATTGTCGAAAAAGTTGAAAATGGCATCATTCACACGATTGAAGGCAACAGCAATAACGTAGTTAAACGCAACACTTACCGCATCGGTCACGGAAATATCCGTGGTTTTGCGACACCTCGTTATAGATAAACATACAAAAAAACCAAGGGGGACCTTGGTTTTTTAACGTCTTAGAATTTTCTTTATGAGCTGAAGCAGCTTAAACTTGAGTGGGTTAGGATAATAACGGAAAGTCCCCATTTTTCGGACGATGAAGCCGTTGAAGTTCTGCTTGAAGCGCAGAACACCGTCAGAACCGTCGAAAATTCCCATGATTCCGAGAAAATTATAAAATGGAATGCCTCTCTTGATGCTTTCGGTCATAACGTATTCCTGCAGCAAGGCAGGGGCGTAGAATTTATTAAACTCAGGATAGGAGCCGCTGAAAAGATAGGTTGCTTCCTGAGGAGTATAGATAAAGAGGCTGGCAGCCAGGATTTGGTCTTGGTCGCCGTACTTGTCAATCAGCTCTTGAGCCTCTGCTTTGCGGATTTCAAAGCTGTCAAACTGGCTGGAAAGCTCTCGCAGCTGATTTTGCTTCTTTTCAGATTGAGGATTGTTTTCCAAGTCCGCCTGCAGTTTCTGAATTTTCTGGCCCAGTTTCTCTTGATCCTTTTGTAAGTTCTGAAGATAGTCCTTGAAGTTGAGACTGGCTGTCATAAAGTCCGCCTGCTGTCCAAAGCTATCATAAAAATCTTGATAGTAGTCTAGTGGCTTATCATCATATTCCCGCCGGTTAGAAGTAGCAGCTGTGATGTCTTTGAAAACGCTAAGTTGGTCACGTTCTAGTCTTTTTAGCTTGATACCAAAGGTATTCGCCTTTTTGACGGTCGCCTTGCCATTTTTACTGAAGGACTTGAGCAAGTCTTTCTTCGTCAGACCAGCTAAGTTTTTGACATAATGCCAATCAGGCTCCCCGCCTGGATAGCCTGTCTGTAAGCCGTCAAAGTCAAAGCCCAAATCAGTCAGTTGCTGGATAAGCTCGACTTTTTCATCAGATGTGGGCTGGCCATTGCTGTCAAAGGTCTGATAAGTCTCGTAGGGCTTGATGATGAGCTCCAGGACGCCTTCTTTTTTAGCGTAAGCCTGCAAAGCTTGATAGAAGGGAGTCAGGTATTGAGCATCGGTAGAAACAGGGCCGCAGTTGATTTCCATATGGAGGCCGCCAGTCATCGGCATACTGTAAAGGACAGCAGACACCACGACCTGTCCCTGCGGGTCGGTGTAGCCGACATACTGGGTACTGAAGCCCCGCTTACTCAGCAGCTCTGCCATTTCCACGGTCTGCATAAAAGAGCGTTGGGAGCTAGCTGAGGTATGCTGGATGAATTCTTCTTGGTTGAGAAGTTTAAAGGTCATAGGCTTCCTTTCTGTTAATGCTTGCTGCGCAGTTTCTTTCTGAAGGTGTAAGCGAAATTGGAAAGATGGTAGAGGGGATTGGTCGGAAGGTTAAACTCACCAGCAAATTCCTCAATGGTCGGATTGAACTTGGATTTAAAGCTATAGAGACCACCCTTGAGGTCGTTTTCGATTCCGCCCATATTTTGCCAATCAGCTCCGCGCTCAAAAGCATGTTTGGCTGTTTCGTACCAAGTGATGATGGCTGGCTGGTAACGGCGGTACTCCTCGTCCATCCCGGCATAGATATTTTCAGAGGTTTTGCCGTATTCCAAGACCAGTGTGCCAGACAGGGAAACGACAGCAGCCCCTTGGCTGATTTTGTCCTGCAGAAAGTCAATCTCTTCTTGGAGGCGTTTCTGTTCTTGCTGGTTATTCTCAATCTTGCCGGGCTTGGTTTTCTCGGTAAATTTCTCTGCTTCCTTGAGTGTCTTGGTCAGCTGAGTCTGCAAGTCTTCCAAGCGTGCCTTTAGATCAATGCTAGACAAGGTGATGTAGGAGTGCTCAGGATAAGTATCCAAGAGTTTTTGGTAATAGTCTTTGCCACGCAGGTGGATGTTTTTTCTATTTTCCGTTTTCTTCATCAGGGCTGAAAAGTCATCCAATAGTTCTGCTCCGCCAAATTGGATTTGAATGCCTTTGTTACGGGCTGTACGAATAGCCTGACGAGTACTTTTAGAAAGCAGATCCTCGCTGAAGTCTTCTTTATGAATATTGGCCTGCAAGCGAGGCTGGATGGTTTCGTCCAGAGACTCCGTCCGTCCGACCCAGACAGCTCCTGCTTGTTGCAGCTCTTGAATCAGCTCAACAGTCTCGGTATTGTCTTGCAATTGGCCCCCCATCTTGCTTTCTGCCAGAAAGAGGCTAGGGTCAAACTTGATAAAGAGCGCTTTTTTCTCCTTGGCAAATTTCTTGAGCGACGCCAAAACAAAGGTCAGCAGCTCCTTGTCACTATAGTCCATAATAGGACCGCGAGGGATATAAAGCATGGTCATCCCCAAGGGCAGTGGTTTAATCAGGACACTGGCTGCAGCAACCAAGTGGCCGTCTTTGTAGAAGCCCAAGCGTTCATTTCCCCAGTTGTCCTTGATTTGAGCCCAAGCAGAGCTCTGCAGGAGATTGGCCTGCGGATGAGCCGTGACAAAATCATCGTGTTCCTGAGCTGAAATTCCAATTTTGTAGCTAAACATTATTTTAAAACCCACTCTCTAATAGCGTGTGCTACGCCGGATTCTTCGTTCGACTTGGTGATGTATTTGGCGATTTTCTTGAGTTCTTCTCTGCCGTTTTCCATGACAACAGGAGATCCGACTGCTTCCAGCATGGCACGGTCATTTTCTTCATCACCAATAGCCATGGTCTGCTCCTTGCTCAAGCCAAGTTTTTCAGCTAGATGGAGGATAGCAGCTCCTTTATTGACAGTTTTTTTGACAATTTCTAGATAGAAAGGAGCGGATTTAACCAGTGTATATTTTTCGGCCAATTCTGGTGGAAGCTTGGCAATGGCCGCATCCAGAATTTCTGGCTCATCAATATACATGCACTTGACGATTTCTTTATCAGTCATTTCTTCAGGCGTGCGGTAGAAGATAGGCATGTTAACAAGATTGGACTCGTAAACAGTGTACTTGCCGATGTTGCGATTGGCAGTATAAATGCCGTCCTTGGTGATGGCATGCATGTGAACGCCTAATTTTCGCCCGAGCAGTTCGATATCGAGATAGTCGTCATAAGTCAGTGTTTCCTTGATTAATTCTTGACCTGTAACAGTATCCTGCACCAGTCCGCCGTTGAAGGTAACGACATAGTTGTCTGGCTGATTAAGCCCTAGCTCCTCGAGAAGCTTTTGAACTCCTGCAATAGGACGGCCGGTTGCAATGACGATCTTGACACCAGCAGCCTTGGCATCCTGAATAGCGCTGAAGACTTCAGGAGTGATTTCTTTTTGGTTATTTAAAAGGGTGCCGTCAATGTCGACGGCAACTAATTTGATAGACATATTATTCTCCGTAGGTAAATTGGTCGTTTTTGATATAGTGCATAAAGGTCTGGTTTTTTTCGCTGAAAAGTCCGGTCTCTGCTAGCATTTCCTTGGGGAAGTAGAAGCGATTATCGCCTTGTCTGGTCCCGGCTAGCGAATGAACGATAGGAGACAGGCTGGACAGTTCTGCTAGGCTGCCATCTTTTTGCAGAATTTCTATCTGAGTCCGGGGTTTTTCAACGTCAGGCCGGTAGAAATCATAAGGCAAATCAAAATTACGATGAATAGCAGTATAGTAATCAGGGTCAAAGCCAACCTGTCCAACTAGGTCTCGCATTATATCCAAATGCGCTTCGTTTTCCTGAGAGAAGACGATAGACTTAAAGACCTTGCGGTTGATAAAACGCTGAGCCAGGTCAGATAAAATCTTGTCTGGACTAGTCATCCAAACTTGGAAATAGGTATTCATAACACCATCATCCAAGGCAAGATAATCCTGCAGGGTCACTCTGTTTTCAAAGAATGGAATGAGATTGGGCGATGACAGCGCAAAATAATCCTTCTGAGCCGGATAGAGAAACTTGGCCCGCTTGAGCAGATTTTGCAGCAAAACTTCCATAGCCCTGCTGGCCGGGTGGAAATAAACCTGCATGTACATCTGGTAGCGGCTGACAACGTAATCTTCTACCGCATGCATGCCATTGCGCTTGAAGGCGATGCCATTTTCTACTGGACAAATCACTCGTAAAATTCTGGTTAAGTCAAATTGCCCATAGGAAGCACCAGTAAAGAAGGAATCCCGCAAGAGATAATCCATCCGATCCACATCAATTTGGCTGGAAATCAGCTGGACCACCTGCTTATTGGGGTAGGTATGGTTGATGACGCTAGCCACCTTTTCGGGGAAATCTGGCGAAACCTGTACCAAGGCTTGATGAATCTCTGTCTCTGGACTGGTGATGATTTGCCGCGTAATATCTTCGTGATTAGTATCAAAGAGGCGCTCAAAAGTATGTGAATAGGCGCCGTGCCCCAAATCATGTAGAAGAGCAGCAGTCATGGTCAGCAGGCTTTCGTGACTATCCCAGACCTCGCTGTATTTTTCATTGAAAATCTTGGTGATGCGTCGAGCAATCTCATAGGCTCCCAGACAATGCGAAAAACGGCTGTGCTCCCCGCCGTGAAAAGTATAGCCAGAAGTGCCCAGCTGTTTGATGCGACGCAGCCGTTGAAATTCTTTGGTATTGATTAAATCATAAATGACCTGATGATCCACATGCACATAATTGTGAACCGGGTCCCGAAATACTTTTTCAACCATAGTCCTATTATATCATAAATGCTCAGTGGGCGACATTCAAAGCCTGAAGTAGAAAGGAAGAATTCTCAAGAAATTTTTGGTAAAATAGAAGAAAGAAACAAGGAATGTGAGAAAATAATGAAAATCAGAATGAGAAATCAAATCAAATTAGATGAGCAAATGGAGTTGATTGACCAGGTCTATGATGTAGAATGGGCACAAAAAGGAAGCAATCACTATTTGATTTATCAGAGCGAGGAGCAGGAAAAGGTCGTTCTGAAGTTTAATGAGGACAAGCTGACCATGACCCGCTTTTCTGAGCCAAAAACCATTCTTCATTTTATCAAGAATGGTCAGCATGTAGTATCCATCCCAACTCCGCTAGGAGCTCAGCATTTTGTGACGGACACTCAGCACTATCACTTAGATGTAGAAAATCAGGCTTTGGAACTTCACTATGATTTGAAAAGAGCCGACGATGATCAGCTTTTTGCTTCCTATCAGATGAAAATCGAATGGACGGAAGAAAAGTTTGAAAAATAACAGCTCTGCCTTGAAAAATACAAAAATTTTGGTATAATAAATACACTCAAGGGAGTAGCTAACGGTTTTACCGTTACAAGGTCGTCAATACGAAAGAAATTTCCGGCCTTGTATGAAATAGCGAGACTTGTTAATAAACAGGTCTCTTTTTTGTTTATTTTGAAAGAGGCCCATCAAAAGGAGGAGACATTTTGTCAAAAGAACAAAAGCGTCAAGCTTTTTATACGCAAAGTCCTGAGGAAGTTTTGCAAGCAATGGAAGCTTCCGAACAAGGGTTGACCAGCAGCCAAGCCCAGCAACGTTTGGCGGACTACGGTCGCAATGAATTGGAAGAAGGAGAGCAAAAGACTCTCTGGATGAAATTCATTGAGCAGTTCAAGGATTTGATGATTATCATCTTGTTGGTAGCGGCTATCTTGTCTGTTGTGACGTCAGGTGGAGAGGATATTGCAGATGCTATCATTATCCTAGCCGTGGTCATCATCAATGCTATTTTTGGTGTCTACCAAGAAGGTAAGGCTGAAGAAGCCATTGCGGCTCTCAAATCTATGTCCAGTCCAGCTGCGCGTGTCCTGCGTGATGGCCATGTCACAGAAGTAGATTCTAAGGACTTGGTACCTGGAGATATCGTTCGACTGGAAGCCGGTGATGTTGTCCCAGCAGATATGCGACTGTTGGAAGCTAATTCCCTGAAAATCGAAGAAGCCGCTCTGACAGGTGAGTCTGTGCCAGTTGAGAAAGATTTGACTGTTGCAGTAGCTGCTGATGCTGGTATCGGCGACCGGGTCAATATGGCCTTCCAAAACTCCAATGTCACTTACGGTCGAGGAGTAGGGGTTGTTGTCAATACTGGGATGTACACTGAAGTCGGCCATATCGCAGGCATGTTGCAAGATGCAGATGAAACGGACACACCGCTCAAGCAAAACCTCAATAGCCTGTCTAAGGTTCTGACATATGCTATCTTGGTAATTGCTGCGGTGACCTTTGTAGTCGGCGTTTTCATTCAAGGAAAAGATCCGCTTGGTGAACTGATGACTTCGGTTGCTCTTGCGGTTGCGGCGATTCCAGAAGGTCTGCCAGCTATCGTTACTATCGTTTTAGCTTTGGGAACACAGGTTCTGGCTAAGCGGAATTCGATTGTCCGTAAGCTTCCAGCTGTTGAGACTTTGGGATCAACTGAGATTATCGCTTCAGATAAGACAGGTACCCTAACCATGAATAAGATGACGGTCGAAAAAGTCTTTTATGACGGAGTCTTGAATGAAGCTGGACAAGATATTGAACTTGGCTTGGAGCTGCCGCTCTTGCGTTCGGTTGTCTTAGCCAATGATACTAAGATTGACCAAGAAGGCAAGCTAATTGGTGATCCGACAGAAACAGCCTTCATCCAGTATGCCTTGGACAAGGGCTATGATGTTAAAGGATTTTTAGAGAAATATCCTCGTGTGGCTGAGCTGCCATTTGACTCAGACCGTAAGCTTATGTCAACTGTTCACCCATTGCCAGATGGGAAGTTCCTCGTGGCGGTCAAGGGAGCGCCAGATCAACTCTTGAAACGTTGTGTTTCCCGTGATAAGGCTGGAGATATTGCAGCGATTGATGATGCTACATCACAGCTAATCAAGTCTAATAACTTTGAAATGGCTCACCAAGCTCTGCGTGTGCTGGCTGGCGCATACAAGATTATTGATGCAGTTCCGGCTGACCTAACTTCTGAAAATCTAGAAAATGATTTAATCTTTACTGGTTTAATCGGTATGATTGACCCAGAACGTGCAGAAGCAGCAGAAGCTGTTCGTGTAGCCAAGGAAGCTGGTATTCGTCCGATTATGATTACCGGTGACCATCAGGATACAGCTGAAGCTATCGCTAAGCGCTTGGGAATCATTGAAGCAGGAGATACGGAAGATCATGTCTTGACAGGTGCTGAGCTCAACGAACTTTCAGATGAAGAATTCGAAAAAGTAGTTGGTCAATACTCTGTCTATGCCCGAGTTTCACCTGAGCATAAGGTACGGATTGTCAAAGCTTGGCAAAACCAAGGTAAGGTCGTTGCCATGACAGGTGATGGTGTCAATGACGCACCAGCTCTGAAGACAGCCGATATCGGTATCGGTATGGGAATCACTGGTACAGAGGTTTCTAAGGGAGCTTCTGACATGATTCTGGCGGATGATAACTTTGCGACAATTATCGTCGCAGTTGAAGAAGGACGTAAGGTCTTCTCAAACATTCAAAAGACCATCCAGTATCTCCTTTCAGCTAATACAGCTGAAGTGCTGACTATTTTCTTGGCAACCCTCTTTGGTTGGGATGTCTTGCAACCAGTTCATCTGCTTTGGATCAACTTGGTAACGGATACTTTCCCAGCTATTGCTCTGGGAGTTGAGCCTGCTGAGCCAGGTGTCATGACTCACAAGCCTCGTGGCCGTAAGTCTAGCTTCTTCTCTGGTGGTGTCATGAGTTCCATCATCTATCAAGGACTGCTGCAAGGTGCTCTAGTGTTGGCAGTTTATGGCTATGCTATTGCTAATCCTGTACATATTGGTGATGTAAAAGCGATCCATGCGGATGCCCTTACCATGGCCTTTGCGACTCTTGGCCTTATTCAGCTCTTCCATGCTTACAATGTGAAATCTGTTTACCAATCTATCTTTACAGTTGGACCGTTTAAGTCTAAGACCTTTAACTGGTCTATTCTGGTTTCTTTCATTCTATTGGTTTCAACCATTGTGATTGATCCGTTGGAAAAGATTTTCCATGTGACCAAGTTAGATGTGACTCAATGGGCTGTTGTCCTGATCGGCAGTTTCTCAATGATTATCATTGTTGAAATTGTTAAGTTCATCCAACGTAAATTGGGTATGGACAAGAATGCTATTTAACAGCAAAAAGCCATCTGCGGATGGCTTTTTTGCGTACAAGGGGTTATAATCAACTTCAAAGAGTTCAACTCGAAAGGACGGTGAAAGTATGTATCAAAATTTACGAAAGAAGTTGGAAGAAGCTTCTCCTTTATATTGTGAAGAAGAAATCTTATGGTTGCTGGATCATATTGGTCATCCAGAAGCGACAATCCGTGATGAGTTGGTCTTTTCGTCCTTTGCAAGGGGACTTCAGGCTGATTTGTTTTCAGTTGAACAGTTTCGTTTCTTGGCTCAAGAAGCAGTCAAAAGACAAGAACTTTTTTACGAGAGTGATAAAAATGGTCAAGCCACCTTAACACGTTCCTTCACGGCTTTGCTTTACGCTAATCTCTTAAACTGTGATGGTAATCCAAACTCTTTGTATTATCAGGCTTTATCAGTACAAGAAAGAACCTATTTACTAGATAAGGGGCTAAGTTATTTGTCAGTAGAAAGAGACACAAGAGGTTACTCCAGGAAATACGGTTGGGTTCATGCCTTCGCTCATGGAGCAGACTTATTGACGGAAGTGGTCTGTCATCCGGACTTTCCCTCCAGTAGGATGCCAGAGGTTTTAGAGGTCATTTATCAAGTTTTTAAAAGAGTTTCGGTCCGTTTCGGAAATGATGAGGACTGGCGCTTAGCCCAGGTGCTCTATCAAGCTGTTTTAAAGGAAAAACTGTTGCAGCATGAATTCAGACTGTGGCTTCAATCACAGAATTTCCCATTGGAAAGCAACCAAGACTTCATTGCTTTTTCCAATTTTCGCTCTTGTTTATTAGAAGTCTATGTGCAGTTAGACAGCAAAAAACAGCTCTCAGATGAGCTGAGAGCTGCTATTCAAACATTCCATTACTGAACTTCAATCACCGTTACAGCATCTCGCAGTTCATCTGCCAAGTGTTTTTTCTTATAGTCTAGAAATTCGACTAAATCTTTAACAGCATTATAACGCTTGTGCAGACGGTGCATCTGGGGAATTTGATACTGAGGAAAGTCATTAAAAAAGTTCCGAGTCAGTTTCCATTCGCGGATGTAGCCTAGAGGACGCATATGGTAGCGGACACCTTCGATAATACGGCTTTGGTGGCGGTGGTGGAGATGGCCGAAAACTACCTCTTTCACCTTGTATTTGACAAAGATCCGATGAAAAGCTTGGCTTCCTAGGAAGGCGTTGAAGCGCTGGAAGTAGGGATGGTCGTATAGAAAGTCTTGATGGGGAACAAAATGCAGAGCGACAATAATGGGACCATCTAAAGTCATCAGCAGTTTTTCCAACTCTTGCAGCGTCTGAGCTGTAATGCTAGGGTCGTCGAGTTGACGTTCCAATCTGCGGTCAAACCAGAAATTAGTCTTAGTTCTCAGATGCTCTTCCTTGCTTTTTTCTGGAACAAAGCTGTAGTCATACCAGCCAGAAAAGCTGACGAGCATGGTCTGACCAAACTGCTGGATCTGAAAATCATGGTTTGAAATTTCTTGCTCAGAAAGTCCCAGCATATCGTGATTTCCAAGATTAAAAGAAATGGGAAAATCTTTCTTCAAGTCTTCAATGAAAGGCAGACTGATCTTGTTCAGGTCGTTAGATAGATCTCCAGCGATGTGTAGGTGGCCAACCCCTTCCTCTTTTAAAAGCTGGCGGAGAGTTTGCTGCTCAAAATCTCCAAACTGATTGGAGTCCAGATGGAGGTCGCTCATAAATCCGATTCTTGTCATGGTTTTAGTCTAGCATATTTTGTAAAACTTGGAAATGCTTAAGCGTCTTATGGAGAGACTTACCTCTATTCGAATACCTAATAGATTATTAAAACCTTGTAATCCAGAATAATTTTTCCAACCCCATGTCATTATATTACTTTTTTAACAATTCCGTAACAAGCCGCTCCCATTCTTGCCTATCCATTAAAAATTGTATAAAATGAAGGTGCTTCATTATCCGATTAGGCAAATGTCTGAAAATGTGTTATAATAAAACGATATATGAAAAGAGGTATTTATGGACATTTCAGAAATTCGTCAAAAGATTGACGCAAATCGTGAAAAATTAGCTTCTTTCAGGGGGTCTCTTTGACTTAGAAGGTCTGGAAGAAGAAATTGCCATCTTAGAAAATAAGATGACAGAACCCGACTTTTGGGATGACAACATTGCAGCCCAAAAGACATCTCAAGAGCTCAATGAACTCAAGCAAACCTATGAAAATTTTCATCAGATGACCGAGCTTTTTGATGAATCGGAAATCTTGCTTGATTTTCTGGCTGAGGACGACTCGGTTCAGGAAGAGCTGGAAGAAAAGTTGACCGAGCTTGAGAAAATGATGACCAGCTATGAGATGACTCTCTTGCTGTCGGAGCCTTATGATAATAACAACGCTATTCTTGAAATTCACCCAGGATCTGGTGGAACAGAGGCTCAGGATTGGGGCGATATGTTGCTACGGATGTACACGCGCTACGGCAATGCCAAGGGCTTCAAAGTAGAAGTCTTGGACTATCAGGCTGGCGATGAGGCTGGTATTAAGTCAGTGACTCTTTCCTTTGAAGGGCCGCATGCTTACGGTCTACTCAAGTCAGAAATGGGCGTTCACCGCTTGGTTCGGATTTCGCCATTTGACTCGGCGAAACGTCGTCATACTTCCTTTACTTCAGTAGAGGTTATGCCAGAGTTGGACAATACTATTGAAGTAGAAGTCCGTGATGATGACATTAAGATGGATACTTTCCGTTCAGGCGGAGCCGGCGGACAGAACGTCAATAAGGTATCAACTGGTGTGCGATTGACCCATATTCCGACAGGAATTGTCGTACAGTCTACCGTTGACCGGACCCAGTATGGCAACCGAGACCGAGCTATGAAAATGTTGCAGGCTAAGCTCTATCAGCTGGAACAAGAGAAAAAAGCGGCAGAAGTCGACTCACTCAAGGGAGATAAAAAAGAGATTTCTTGGGGCAGTCAGATTCGTTCTTATGTCTTTACTCCTTATACCATGGTCAAAGATCATCGAACCAGCTATGAAGTAGCTCAGGTGGATAAGGTCATGGACGGAGACTTAGACGGATTTATTGATGCTTATTTGAAATGGAGACTCAACTAAAAACAGAGTGAAATCGCTAGATAAAAACTCTGATGAAAGGAATTGTACTAATTCATGTCAATGATTGAAATGAAAGACGTTGTTAAAAAGTATGACAACGGGACAACTGCTCTACGTGGTGTATCTATACGTATCGAACCAGGTGAATTTGCCTATATTGTAGGTCCATCAGGAGCAGGTAAATCAACCTTTATTCGACTCCTCTATCGTGAAATTAAAATCGATAAAGGAAACCTTGCTGTAGCAGGGTTTAACTTGGGAAAAATCAAGAAACGGGATATTCCAATGCTACGTCGTAGAGTTGGAGTGGTTTTCCAAGACTATAAATTACTTCCTAAAAAGACCGTTTATGAGAATATTGCCTATGCTATGGAAGTTATCGGTGAGCGTCGTAGAAATATCAAGAAACGCGTCATGGAAGTTTTGGATCTGGTTGGCCTTAAGCATAAGGTTCGCTCCTTCCCGAATGAGTTATCAGGGGGAGAACAGCAACGGATTGCAATTGCGCGTGCTATTGTTAACAATCCTCAGGTCTTGATTGCTGACGAGCCGACTGGTAACTTGGACCCAGATAATTCATGGGAAATCATGAATTTGCTGGAGCGCATTAACCTGCAAGGAACTACAGTCCTGATGGCAACTCACAATAGTCAGATTGTAAATACCCTACGTCACCGCGTCATTGCTATCGAAAATGGTCGTGTGGTGCGTGATGAGGCGGAAGGAGAATACGGATACGATGATTAGAAGGTTTTTCCGTCATTTGATTGAATCGCTTAAGAGCCTTAAGCGGAATGGTTGGATGACAGTCGCAGCTGTGAGTTCAGTTACGATTACTCTCAGTTTAGTCGCTATCTTTGCCTCTGTTATTTTAAATACCGCAAAGCTAGCGTCTGATATTTCAAACAACGTTCGTATTGTTGTCTATATGCGTAAAGACATCGCTGACAACAGCAAAACAATCGTTAAAGAAGGTCAGACCGTTAAAAATAATGATTACCATAAGATTTATGACGCCCTAACTTCGATGGATTATGTCTCAAAGGTTACTTATTCAAGTAAAGAAGAACAGTATGAAAAGCTGACAGAGACAATGGGAAGTGAGTGGAAGGTCTTCGAGGGGGATTCAAACCCACTTTATGATGCTTACATTGTCGACACGACAGAGCATAAATACGTAGATTCTGTTGCGGCAGAAGCCAAGAAGCTGGAAGGCGTTTCGGAAGTGCAGGATGGTGGAGCTAATACGCAAAAACTCTTTGCCTTATCTGATTTTATCCGAGTATGGGGACTAGTAGGGGCAGGCTTGCTCATCTTTATTGCAGTCTTCCTGATTTCCAATACCATTCGGATTACTATTATTTCACGGAGTCGTGAGATTCAGATTATGCGCTTAGTGGGTGCAAAAAATAGCTATATCCGCGGTCCCTTCCTATTTGAAGGCGCTTGGATCGGTTTGCTAGGTTCAGTTTTACCAGTGGTCTTAGTTTATTTTGGTTATAATATGGCCTATCAAACCATGAATAAAAATCTCGTTGCGCAAAATCTTTCCATGATTGAGCCACACTTGTTTGTCCCTGCTATGATTGGGGCTGTATCAGTATTGGGAATCTTTATCGGTTCACTTGGTTCATCCATTTCTATGAGACGCTTCTTGAAGATTTAATAAAAAAACAGCCTACAAAGGCTGTTCGGATTGAAAACAAACATCATGTGGTGTTTGTTTTTTTATTGTATTAAAAATATAAATTACTGCTATCGCTTTGTTTTCGATAGGCCCAGGCTGATTATAATGAGGGTAAAAAAGAATGCAGACAGGAGGCCTTTTGTGGTACTGTTTAGAAAAGGCTTGTCAAAAACATAAAAATTATAAGCAGAAAAACCTAATCCAAGGAGAGTTAGTATAGCTGAAATAGCCAGCAGAATTAACCAAATTTTTCTTTTATCCATCATGAAGGCCATCCTTTGTTTTCTATGGACTAAGTATATCATAATAAGCAAAAAGCGAAAAGACATGGGAGTCATAGAGGCAATTTCCTGACTTTTCATTCTAATTTCATCTGCAGATGTAGAAATAGTCATTTACTAGATAAAAAATGAGGCAGTCTTGATTTCTGCCTCGTTATTAGTTTATTAGAAAAATGGATTGAAATTCTTTTCGTGACCAATCGTTGTGTCATTTCCATGGCCGGGATAGACACGATAGTCTTTGGGCAAGACAAATAATTCTTCGCGGATACCAGTAAGGAGCTGGTCCATGCTGCCAGTCGGTAGATCTGTACGACCGATGGTTTCACGGAAGAGGGCATCACCAGTCAGGACGACTTGCTCTTCTAGGAAAATAATGGAAACTCCTCCAATAGAATGACCAGGTGTCTGAACAGCATAGAAATGAAAGTCGTCTAGTTGGTAGTCTTGGTGATAGGTGAAATAATGTTCGGCAGGTCTGAGAATGACGTCTTCCAAATCTGCATGGCGGTCAAGACCTGAAAGATTATCAGTAGGAGTATAGAGCCAGCTTGCTTCGCTCTCCGCTACATAGACGGGCGGATTGGCAAAGTTATCTCGGACCTTATCCAGACTCATAATATGATCGTAATGCGTATGAGTCAGCAAAATAGCTGTGATGGGCTTAGCAATTTCTTCTAGCTTGCGTTGGATCTTCCGCCAGTCGCTGCCGGGGTCAACTACGATGACATGACGGTCATTTTCAAGTATATAAGTGTTTTCAAAAGCGATGAGATTGACAATTTTGTGAACTTTCATTGGGCTTCCTCTGTGTATGTTTTCTCAATAAAGAGTGTAACAAAAAAGCAGAAATTTTGCACAAAATTTATTTTGAGGCTCAGCTTATTTTCAGATGTCTCAGGCTGGCATTTGTGATATAATCATAGCAGTATGACACAATCGAACTATAAATATGCTGTCATCGACTTGGAGGCTACAAGTGCGAACAGCAATGCAAAAATTATTCAAATCGGCATTGTCATCATTGAAAACGGGGTGATTTGCCAAACGTATGAAACAGATGTGAATCCGCATGAGGATCTGGATGAGCATATTAAACAGCTGACAGGATTGGATGATCAGCGCTTGCGTCAAGCTCCGGATTTCTCACAGGTTGCCCGTGAAGTTTACGAGCTGATTGAGGATGCGATTTTTGTCGCCCATAATGTCAAGTTTGATGCCAATCTATTGGCGGAAGCTCTCTTTTGGGAAGGCTTTGACCTGCTGACTCCGAGAGTGGATACGGTGGAACTGGCTCAGGTTTTCTACCCGACTTTTGATAAATATGCCTTAGGAAATCTATGCGAGCTTCTGGAGATTCCTCTGGAAAATGCTCATACCGCTTTGGCAGATGCTCAGGCGACAGCTCAGCTATTTCTAAAAATCCAGAATAAGATGGCTGGACTGCCGAAGGCTTTACTAGAGAAGGTGCTGGAATTTTCCGATAGTCTCATCTATGAGTCACGGCTAGCGATCGAAGAGATTTTTCAGTCGATGCCAGATGATTCTGGTCAGGCTTTGCAGGAGACGCATGGCATCTTTTTGAAAAAGCCGAGAATTCTGCCGCCAGAAAAGAAACTTTCGCAGGATTTTCTGACCAACCTTTATCTGCTGGGGCTGGACGAGCGTCCTGAGCAGCTGAGATTTGCGCAGTATGTTAGTGAGGCGCTTAGTCAGACTGCGGCTAGCTTTTTGGAGGCCCAGACAGGGCTTGGCAAGACTTTTGGTTATTTATTGCCTATTTTGGCTCATGGTCGGGAAAGAGTCTTGGTGACCGTTCCGACGAAGATTTTACAGGATCAGCTGATGCAAAAGGAAGGCCGACTCTTAGAGGAAGTCTTTCATATCTCCTTTCATAATCTCAAAAGTCCCGAAAATTATCTGAACTTAGATCATTTTTATCAAAGTCTATCGGTACTGGACGATAATCGACTTGTTAATCGTTGCAAAATGCAGCTCTTGGTATGGCTGACAGAGACGGAGACGGGTGATTTAAATGAAATCGGTCAGGCTTATCGTTTCGAGTCTTACTTTAGCCAGATACGCCATGATGGGAAATTAAGTAAGTATTCGCTCTTTTATGAAGAGGATTTTTGGCGACTGGGGCAGGTCAAGGCAGCTAGCAGTCGTGTCGTGATTACCAATCATGCTTATCTTTTGACGCGCCTAGAAGATGACCAGTCTTTGCTGGACAATCGGATGTTGGTGGTGGACGAGGCTCAAAAAATGTTTTTTGCCTTGGAAAGTTTTTCGCAGGCCAGTATCAATTTGACCAAGCAATTGCAAACTATCAGTCAGGCTCTGCAGACAGAAAAACGGATTTTACAAGAACGCCTCTTGCAAAGCATCCAATTTGAACTGGCAGATGCTGCCGAAAAGCAGAGGGGTAAGACCAGTGAATTGGATTCCAAGAAGATAGCCAAGCTGCGTCAGGATGTGTCTGAGCTGGATGAGAGCTTATTGCCAGAGCTCAGGGAATTGTTTTCAACCAAGTACCAATACTATTGGCTAACGGAAGAACAATTTGCAGATCATCGGGTGACAAGGCTTCATGCTGGGCGCTCAGAACTCATGAGATTTAAGGATTTCCTGCCTGATACCGTCAAGGTTATCTTAGTCTCCTCTACTTTGGAGATTAGTTCCAAGGTGAATTTGCCTCAATTACTAGGTTTTGAGGATTATCATTTTTATAAACTTCCTCAGCAAAAAAAGCCCCTGCAGAAACTTTTCTTAGATCTAGATTTTCCAGATGTGGTGGAGTTATCAACGCAGGAATATGCTGAGAGGATTGTCGCAAGTTTGGAGAGCTTGGCTCCACTGAATCTGCCTATAGTGGTTCTATTTACCTCCAAGGATTTATTGCTGGCCACTTCAGACCAGCTGACCTTGCCACATTTGGCCCAGTATAAGAACGGCGAGCCAGCCAATATCAAGCGTCGCTTTGACAAGGGAGAGGCACCTATCTTGCTGGGGGCAGGCAGTTTCTGGGAAGGAGCAGATTTTGCTCAGCAAGAGCAAATCATTCAGCTCATCACGCGGATTCCTTTTGATAATCCCAAAGATTTCTTTGTGCAAAAAATCAATCATCATCTGAAGGCAGAAGGCAAAAATCCTTTTTACGATTATCAGTTGCCGTCAGCTATTTTACGATTGAAGCAGGCCATGGGGCGAACCCGTCGCAATGAACACCAGAAGTCGGCGGTTATTCTTCTAGACAAGCGTATTTCAACCAAGCGCTACGGTCGGCAAATCCAGCAAAATCTAAATCAGCTGGCATCTCTAGAAATGCTGTCGCAGCGGGATATTTTAAAGGAATTAAAAGAATTTTTCGACTAAAACTGCTTGAAAACAGTCAATTTTATCTGGCTGTTTTTCTAAATGATTGCAAATTTTCTCGGCTACTGATGCCAAAAATCTGCTATAATGAAAAGAATAGGAAGAAGGTTATGACGTGAAAAAGAATCTACCAGGAATTGCTCTATCATTTGCGATAGCGGCTGTTTCCATTTGTTTAGGGACTTGGTTTCCGCTGATTGGATCCAGTGTATTTGCCATCGTTTTAGGAATTTTGCTCAGTAATTTATGGAAACTTCCAGATGCCTTTCAGCCGGGTTTGACCTATTCAGGAAAGAAACTGCTTCAATATTCTATTATCTTTTTAGGTTTTTCCATGTCAATCGGCAAGGTTTCTGCAACGGGTCTTTCCTCTTTAAAGATTAGTATTTTGACTATTTTGATTGCTTTTTTAGCGGCTTATGCCGCTGGAAAGTTCTTCAATATGAGACGTGTTTTAACCATTTTGATTGGCTTTGGAACGGCAATTTGTGGTGGTTCAGCTATTGCAGCAGCTTCGCCCATTTTAGAAGCAGAAGAAGAGGAGATTGCTCTTTCCATTTCAACCATCTTCTTTTTCAATATTTTAGCTGTTTTTATCTTTCCTTTTTTGGGTCATCTCATGCAGATGTCCGATGGATATTTTGGAACTTGGGCAGGGACGGCCATCAATGATACTTCGTCAGTCGTTGCGGCAGGTTATACTTACAGTCAAGCGGCGGGAGATTTGGCAACCATTGTCAAACTGAGCCGAGCCTTGATGATTGTACCCGCCTGTCTCATCTTTGCAGGCTATCGATATGTCCGAGATAAGCGGTCAGCTCAAAAAGTAGACCTCAAGAAGATTTTTCCTTGGTTTATTTTGTGGTTTGTCTTGGCTTCTGTAGTGAGTAGTTTGGGAATTTTCCCATCAAATCTAGTTCCTTACACGAAGCTGTTGTCCCAATGGCTGATGGCTATGGCCTTAGCCGGGATTGGAGCCAAGGTTTCATTCAAACAGTTCAAGGAAGCTGGAGCGGGTCCTTTATTAACCGGAGCTTTTGCTTGGTTCTGCGTCGCAGTTTCTAGCTTGATTATCCAATATTTTTTGTAAGAAAGGAAAATTATGCCTTCACAGCAAAGAACATTTGAGTCTCGGATTGATTACAGCTTGCTTTTACCTGTCTTGCTCTTACTATCAATCGGAGTTACGGCTATTTATATAGCGGTTAGTCATGATTATCCAAATAATGTCTTGCAGATTGTTGGTCAGCAAGTGGTTTGGATTTTATTAGGCTTTCTGATTAGCTTTATCGTTATGTTTTTTAACACTAAGTTTCTTTGGAAGATGACGCCTTTTCTGTATGTTTTAGGCTTAGGACTTATGGTTCTTCCACTTGTATTTTATAGTGAGAGCTTAGTGGCTTCTACAGGGGCGAAAAACTGGGTATCTATTCGCGGTGTTACCCTCTTTCAGCCATCTGAATTTATGAAAATTTCATATATTTTGATGCTGTCGCGAGTTGTAGTGAAGTTTCTGCAGCAAAATAAGAACTATGAGCGGACTATTGCTTTAGATCTCTTTTTGATTGTAAAATTAGCATTATATACCTTGCCGGTTTTGTTACTTTTGGCCTTGCAGAGTGATTTGGGAACAGCCCTAGTATTTGCTGCAATTTACTGCGGTATTGTTCTCTTATCTGGTGTTTCGTGGAAGATTATTCTACCGGTTTTCTTGACAGTATCCCTTCTTTTTACTGTCTTTATGTTGATCTTTATTTCAAATGGTGGCCGTGCTTTTCTCCATGGGTTAGGGATGCCGACTTACCAGATCAATCGGATCTCAGCCTGGCTCCATCCTTTTGAATATGCTCAGACAGTAACCTATCAGCAGGCACAGGGACAGATTGCTATCGGAAGTGGAGGTTTATTAGGTCAAGGATTTAATGTCTCAAATCTGCTAGTACCTGTCCGTGAAAGTGATATGATTTTCACCGTGATTGCAGAGGATTTTGGTTTTCTTGGTTCGAGTTTGGTGATTGTTATTTATCTGTTTTTGATTCATCGTATGCTTCAGATTACTATTAAGTCCAACAATCAGTTCTACACCTATATTTCTACTGGTCTCATTATGATGCTGCTCTTTCATATTTTTGAAAATATTGGTGCTGTGACAGGGATTTTGCCTTTGACAGGGATTCCGCTTCCTTTCATTTCCCAAGGTGGCTCCTCCATCGTCAGCAATCTCATCGGAATCGGTCTCCTACTGTCTGTCTCTTATCAAAATAGCCTAGAAGAGGAGAAGCATGCAGTGACTCCGCCTGTTCGTAAAAAAATTGTACTTAGAAAAATAAAATAAGAAGTGGATACCTTGTATCCTAGAAAGGTGTTGTACATGAAAAAAGTAGCTCTCATGTTAGCCAATGGCTTTGAAGAAATTGAAGCCCTCACCGTTGTCGATGTCTTGCGTCGTGCAGGCTTTATCTGTGATATGATTGGTTTTGAGGAGGCTGTGACAGGTTCTCATCAGATTACTGTCAAAGTCGATCAAGTCTGGAATGGGAATCTATCTGCTTATGATATGGTCGTTCTTCCAGGCGGTATGCCAGGATCAACAAATCTGCGAGATGATGACCGCCTGATGGAAGTTCTACAGGAATTTCAAGCAGAAGGTAAATTTGTCGCAGCTATCTGTGCGGCTCCGATTGCCCTTGACCGCGCAGGGCTCCTGAATGACAAGAACTTCACTTGCTATGATGGAGTGGAAGCCAACATTGAGAACGGTAGCTATCAGAAGCAGACCGTTGTCGTAGATGGAAAGTTAATCACCAGCCGTGGCCCATCTACAGCCCTACCTTTTGCCTATGAGTTGGTTCACCAGCTAGGCGGAGATGCGGATCAATTAGCAAGTTCTATGCTTTTTAAAGATGTTTTTGAGAAGTAAAAAATTCACTCGATTTTCGAGTGAATTTTTTCTGTCTAAGTTGGATGAAAAATCTATGAAAATATGCTATTTCATCATAAATAAAAGCCCTTTTTTTCAAAAAATATGATATAATAAAGGGTATGAATTATCAAGATTACATCTGGGATTTGGGTGGGACTCTCTTGGATAATTATGAGACTTCAACCGCAGCTTTTGTCCATACCTTGCAGGACTTTGGTCTGACTGGGAGTCATGATGAAGTTTATAAGGCTCTCAAGGTCTCAACAGATTATGCAGTCCGCCAGTTTGCCCCTGGAAATAAGGAATTTTTAAAGGCTTATAAGGCGAATGAGGCCAAGGAATTAGAACATCCGATCTTGTTTGAGGGAGCTTCAGAATTATTAGCACAAATTATCCAGCAGGGTGGTAGAAATTTTTTGATTTCTCACCGAGATGATCAGGTGTTAGAGATTTTGCAGAAGACGAAGATCAGTGCTTATTTTACAGAAGTAGTGACAGCTACTAATGGTTTTAAACGCAAGCCAGACCCTGAGTCTATGCTGTATTTAAAAGATAAATACCAGATTGAGTCTGGTCTGGTTATCGGAGATCGACCGATTGATATCGAAGCTGGTCAGGCGGCAGGATTTAGCTGCTATCTCTTTGATAATATGAAAAATCTTGAAGAATTTGTAGATATTGAACTAGAAAAGGAATAACATGACAGAAGAAAAGCAACAAGACATACAAGCGCAAGAATATGACGCCAGTCAGATTCAGGTCTTGGAGGGCTTAGAAGCCGTTCGGATGCGCCCTGGTATGTATATCGGTTCGACCTCCAAGGAGGGTCTGCACCACTTAGTATGGGAAATTGTTGACAACTCGATTGATGAGGCCTTAGCTGGCTTTGCCACTCACATTCAAGTTTTTATTGAAAAAGATAATTCGATTACAGTTGTTGACGATGGTCGAGGAATTCCCGTTGATATTCAGGAGAAAACAGGCCGTCCGGCTGTAGAAACCGTCTTTACTGTCCTTCACGCAGGAGGAAAATTCGGTGGTGGCGGCTACAAGGTTTCAGGAGGTCTTCACGGTGTGGGATCTTCCGTTGTAAATGCCCTGTCCACTCAGCTGGATGTCCGCGTTTATAAAAACGGCCAGATTCATTACCAAGAATACCGTCGAGGTCATGTAGTCGCGGACTTAGAAGTCATTGGCGAGACAGATCGTACAGGTACGACTGTTCACTTTACACCAGATCCAGAGATTTTCACTGAAACAGTAGAATTTGACTTTGAGAAGCTTAATAAACGGGTGCAAGAACTGGCCTTCCTCAATCGTGGCCTCAGAATTTCCATCACAGATAAGCGAGATGGAATGGAGCAGGCCAAGGATTACCACTATGAGGGCGGGATTGCCAGCTATGTCCAATACATCAATGAAAACAAGGATGTTATCTTTGATACACCGATTTACACTGACGGCGAAATGGACGACATTACGGTTGAAGTTGCTATGCAGTACACGACCGGCTACCATGAAACAGTCATGAGCTTTGCCAATAATATCCACACCCACGAGGGTGGAACGCATGAGCAAGGCTTCCGGACCGCCTTGACACGGGTCATCAATGACTATGCCAAGAAAAATAAGCTTCTCAAAGAAAATGAGGACAATCTGACTGGGGAAGATGTGCGTGAGGGACTGACAGCAGTTATCTCTGTTAAGCATCCCAACCCTCAGTTTGAAGGTCAGACCAAGACCAAGCTGGGCAATAGCGAAGTCGTCAAGATTACCAATCGCCTCTTCAGTGAAGCCTTCTCTGATTTCCTTTTGGAAAATCCTGCGGTGGCTCGAAAAATCGTTGAAAAGGGAATTTTGGCTTCTAAGGCTAGAATTGCTGCTAAGCGAGCTCGGGAAGTAACCCGCAAGAAGTCTGGTTTAGAAATTTCCAATCTGCCAGGGAAATTGGCTGATTGCTCGTCCAACAACCCACAGGAAACAGAACTCTTCATCGTGGAGGGGGACTCAGCGGGTGGTTCAGCTAAGTCTGGGCGTAACCGTGAATTTCAGGCTATTTTGCCGATTCGCGGTAAAATTCTCAACGTTGAAAAAGCCAGCATGGATAAGATTCTGGCTAATGAAGAAATCCGCAGTCTCTTTACTGCGATGGGAACTGGTTTTGGAGCTGACTTTGATGTTAGCAAGGCTCGCTATCATAAATTAGTCATCATGACCGATGCGGACGTGGATGGAGCTCACATTCGGACTTTGCTCCTGACTTTGATTTACCGCTACATGAAGCCGGTTCTGGAAGCAGGATATGTCTACATCGCCCAACCACCAATCTATGGTGTCAAGGTCGGCAGCGAGGTAAAAGAATACATCCAGCCAGGTGCAAATCAAGAAGAAAAACTGCAAGCTGCTCTCGAGCGCTATAGTGAAGGTCGCTCTAAGCCGACGATTCAGCGCTACAAAGGTTTGGGAGAAATGGATGACCATCAGTTGTGGGAAACGACCATGAACCCAGAACACCGTTTAATGGCGCGAGTTTCTGTTGATGATGCTGCGGAAGCTGATAAGATTTTCGATATGCTGATGGGAGATCGTGTAGAGCCTCGTCGTGACTTTATCGAAAAAAATGCAGTATATAGCACACTTGATGTCTAAAAAGTTAGAAAAAACAACCATTACAATTGAATTTGTGATATAATCAATATGTTTGCTTTTTAGTAAAAGAATGAAGGAGTTTTATATGTCTAATGGACTGATTATTCTCATTATTGTAGTAGCAGCACTATTAATTTTAGGCTATTTTACTGCTATCTATATGAGAAAACGAAATGAAGCGAAGCTTCGAAGTTTGGAGGAGAAAAAAGAGGAGCTTTACAATCTTCCCGTGAATGATGAAGTGGAAGAAGTTAAAAATTTACATTTGATTGGGCAAAGTCAAGTGACTTTCCGTGAATGGAATCAAAAATGGGTAGATCTCTCTTTAAATTCATTTGCTGATATTGAGAACAATCTCTTTGAGGCAGAGGGCTACAATAATTCTTTCCGTTTCCTCAAAGCCAAGCATGCGATCGAAAACATTGAAAGCCAAATTGATTTAATTAGTGAAGATATTCATGCAATTCGTCAAGCTTTAGAAGATCTTAAAAAACAAGAATCTAAAAATAGCGGACGAGTTTTACATGCCCTAGATCTATTTGAAAATTTGCAGCATACTGTGGCTAGCAATCCTGATGCTTATGGACGAGCTCTTGCAGAAATTCAGAAGCAAATGGAAAATATTGAGTCTGATTTCTCTCAATTTGTTACTCTCAATTCTTCAGGGGATCCTGTGGAAGCGGCAGAAATCTTAGACAAAACAGAAGATCGCATCTTGGCACTGACACAGATCGTCGAAAAAGTTCCAGCAATTGTAGAAGACTTGACTGAAAAATTACCAGATCAATTAGAAGATTTGGAGTCTGGCTACCGTAAATTATTGGAAACCAATTATCATTTTATTGAGACTGACTTAGAGGCTCGTTTCCAACAACTTCGTGCTAGTTTGAAGCGAAATGAAGAAAATCTTGCGGCGTTGGAGTTGGATAATGCCTTGTATGAGAATGAACAAATTCAAGAGGAAATCGATGCCCTGTATGCCATCTTTACTCGAGAGATTGAGGCTCATAAAGTCGTTGAGAAGTTGGTGAACTACCTTCCTGACTATTTAGAACACACTAAAGAGAATAACCAACAGCTTCAAAGCGAAATGGAACGTTTATCACATTCCTTCTTGCTACCAGAACCTGAAATAAATCATATCAAAGATTTGAAATCGGAATTATCTGCTCAAGAAGCAGTCGTTCACTCTTCACTTGAAGATACAGCTGAAATGAAGAAACCTTTCTCATTGGTTAGAGAAGAGTTAGAAGCTATTCAAGACCGATTGAAAGAAATCGAAGATGAACAGATTGAACTTGGTGAGCAACTAGAAAAGATCGAAAAAGACGATGTCAATGCCCGTCAAAAGGTTACGATTTACGCTAATAAATTGCATACGATTAAGCGATTTATGGAAAAACGTAATTTACCGGGTATTCCAGAGTCCTTCTTAACAATTTTCTTTGGAGCAAGCGACTATATTGAGGAGCTGGCAAGAGAGTTGGAGGCAACTCGTGTGAATATCGAATCTGTTAACCGCTGGTTAGAGATTCTGGCAAATACAATGAATGAATTGGAAGAAGAGACATATCGAATCGTTCGAAATTCTACCTTAACAGAGCAGTTGCTACAATACTCTAACCGTTATCGTTCCTTCGATGATAATGTGCAGGCAGCCTTCAATGAATCCCTTCATGCCTTTGAAGTTGAATTTGACTATGCAAAATCTTTGGAAATTATTTCAAAAGCCTTGGATATTGTTGAGCCCGGAGTTTCAGCTCGTTTCATCAACTCATATGAAAAAACACGCGAAAATATTCGCTTCTAAGAAAGTTCCTTCGGGAACTTTTTTCTTTGCAATCTAGCTTGTTTTGCACTTAAAAATCCTGTATAATACAACAAATCACAGAAAATATGAGGTGAGTAGATGAGTCAGGTCAAAGGTTTATTGGTTATGGATGTAGATAGCACTCTTATTATGGAAGAGGGCATTGATTTGCTAGGCGAGGAAGCTGGAGTTGGGCAGCAAGTCGCTGCTATCACTGAGCGAGCTATGCGCGGAGAATTGGATTTCGAGGCCGCCTTACGGGAAAGGGTTTCAATTTTAGCGGGACTTACGGAAACTATCTTTTCTCAAATAGCTGATAAGATTCATTTCACACCTGGCGCTAAAAAATTAGTAGATGAGCTGCATGCGCGGGGCTACAAGGTTGGCTTGGTGTCAGGTGGTTTTCATGAAACGGTGGATAGACTGGCTGAAGAGCTAGGAATTGACTATGTAAAGGCCAATCGCTTAGAAATCAAGAATGGCTTGCTGACAGGTCATGTGTTGGGAGAGATTGTTAGCAAAGATACTAAAGTTCAGATGCTGAAAGAATGGGCTCAAGAAAACAATTTGGAATTAAATCAAACCATTGCTATGGGGGATGGGGCCAATGATTTGCCTATGATTCAAACGGCAGGTATTGGAATTGCTTTTAATGCCAAGCCAATTGTAAGAGAGCAAGCGCCCTATCAAATCAATGTTTATGATCTCTATCAAGTAATGGATATTTTAGATAGGAAGGAAAAATAGGAGGCACGATGCATATCTTGTTAGCACCAGATTCTTTTAAGGAAAGTTTGTCTGCCGTTCAGGTAGCAGAAGCCTTGAAAGAAGGTTTTTCCCAAGCCTTGCCAGAGGCGACTTTTGACTTGCTGCCTATTGGAGATGGCGGCGAAGGGACTGTATCTGCCTTGATTTCGGCTATGAAGCTAAAAGAGTTTCGCCATTGGGTGACTGGACCTTTCGGCCAGCCAGTCGAAATGAAATATGCAAGACAAGACCAGCTCGCTCTCTTTGAAATGGCAGATTTAGTGGGACTGGCTTTAATTCCTAAAGAAAAACGCAGTCCTTTAAGCTTGGAAACCAGAGGTCTGGGGGAGCTGATTCTTCACCTGGCTGAAAATGGAGTCAGGAAGATTCTGGTCGGTGTTGGAGGCTCGGCAACGAATGATGGTGGAATCGGTATGGCAGCAGGTCTGGGCTATGAATTTTTTGATCAAAATAATCATCGACTGCGGCCTGTCGGCTCTTCTCTAGGGAGAGTTGCCCGAATTTCTGCGGACCGTGTTTCAATTTGCTTGGATGATATAGAAATCGAAATTTTGACAGATGTTTCCAACCCTTTATGTGGACAGCAGGGAGCGACTCAGGTCTTTGGAAGACAGAAAGGCCTGTCTGAATGGCTTCTTTCATCTGTCGATCAGGAAATGAGGAAGTTCTATGAACTGGCCAATCCGCAGATTTTAACCCAAGCTGGTGCTGGCGCAGGAGGAGGCATGGCAGCAGGGCTGGTCACATTTGCCAAGGGGAAAGTCGTGTCAGGAATTGATACCTGTCTGGATTTGTTGGATTTTGACCGCAGGGTTAAAGAAGCGGACTTGGTTGTTGTCGGTGAGGGGCGCATGGATAAGCAGTCTTTGGCGGGAAAGGCCCCAGTTGGAATCGCAAGGAGGACGCCAAAAGAGATTCCCGTTCTTGCGATCTGTGGCAGTTTGGCTGATGATTTGCCTCCATTTCCTAGGGAGAATATCCATGCAGCTTTTCCCATTATCTCGCAAGTGGTGGATTTGGACGTAACCTTAGCTCAAGCGAGGGAAAATCTGGTTCGTACAGCTCGCAATATTGGCAACCTATTAGCCATCAAAAAAAGAGAGTGGGACAGAAATCGGTAATTCGTTAGAATTCGATTTCGTCGTCCCACCTCCGCACAGTTGAGCAGGGCTGTAAAAGCTGATGAAATCAGCGTAGTAGAGCCCGCTCAACCACTGCGTCTTGCTCGACAATCCAAAGACAATTAAGAGGCTAGGACTTTTGTCCCAGCCTCTTTTTCAGTAAATATTCGATTTCTTTGACGATTAAGCCGTTTGCAAATTCAAATAGATCGCAGGAAAGGTCTCCGTGGTCATTGACCAAAACTGTTAGAATCCGACTTTGCTCGGCATTGCTGTGATAGTATTGGCAACAAAACTGTTCAGAACTGTTCTGATAGGCCTCCTGTATCCTGTGGAGGTAGGCTTCTTTTCCCTGAATAATTTCTGGGGATTCTCCATGCAGCTCCCAGACGACATGCTCGTCTAAAAAAGTTTGATAAATGTCCCAGTCACGCTGATTTTCCGCCTCGAAAAAGGTAAATAATTTCTCTAAATTTGTCATTTATGAAACATTTTTTTCCAAAGGGAAGTTTTCTTGTGAGGAGATGGTTTACTTTCTGCTGGGTGGAGAATGTCGGTAAATTGCTTGCTCAAGTCCTTTTCTTCCACGGTCACAGGATGATCGCTATGAATCACCAAACCAAAAGGAGAGGATTGGCAAAAGGCGGAGACAATGGTGGCCTCGCAGCCTAAGTCTTTGGCGGTTTTTAGGTAGAAAACCTGCTGGCTGGATATGACTTCAGGCGATATTTTGACTGTGACGGGATGGTAGCTTTCAGTGATGTTCTCAACTATTTCTTTAAAATGCTGCTTTAGAAGCGAGGAATTTGCATCTGAAATAGAGCAATAAGCAATCACCCGCTCTTCAAAAGTTTCCAGAAATTTGCGCTGTTCATCAGGATTGAGCTTAGCATTTCCCTGAGATTTTTCCATGATAATGTTATTTAGATCTGTCATGTTTCTAGTATATCATAAATAAAGGATTTCTGATTTTCAAACCATTAAGAAAAAGATAGGATGTAACCGATTGCATTTCAAAAATTGTGATTTTTCAAGCAAAGCTGCTGTTTTTCCTTGAAAAAAAAGCGCTTTTGAGGTATCATAGACTAGTAAATAATTTTAAACAATAAGGAGAGTCAAAATGTCAATTATTACTGATGTTTACGCTCGCGAAGTCCTCGACTCACGCGGTAACCCAACACTTGAAGTAGAAGTTTATACTGAATCAGGTGCTTTCGGACGTGGTATGGTTCCTTCAGGAGCTTCTACTGGTGAACACGAAGCAGTTGAACTTCGTGATGGTGACAAATCTCGTTACGGCGGTCTTGGTACACAAAAAGCAGTTGACAACGTGAACAACGTTATCGCTGAAGCTATTATCGGTTACGATGTACGTGACCAACAAGCTATCGACCGTGCAATGATCGCTTTGGACGGTACTCCAAACAAAGGTAAATTGGGTGCGAACGCAATCCTTGGTGTGTCTATCGCTGTAGCTCGTGCTGCTGCTGACTACCTTGAAATCCCACTTTACAGCTACCTTGGTGGATTCAACACTAAAGTTCTTCCAACTCCAATGATGAACATCATCAATGGTGGTTCTCACTCAGACGCTCCAATCGCTTTCCAAGAATTCATGATCGTACCTGCTGGTGCACCATCATTCAAAGAAGCTCTTCGTTGGGGTGCTGAAATCTTCCACGCTCTTAAGAAAATCCTTAAATCTCGTGGTTTGGAAACTGCTGTTGGTGACGAAGGTGGATTTGCTCCTCGTTTCGAAGGAACTGAAGATGGCGTAGAAACTATCATTGCTGCTATCGAAGCTGCTGGATATGTTCCTGGTAAAGACGTATTTATCGGATTTGACTGCGCTTCATCAGAATTCTACGATAAAGAACGTAAAGTATACGACTACACTAAATTCGAAGGTGAAGGAGCTGCTGTACGTACTGCTGCAGAACAAATCGACTACCTTGAAGAATTGGTAAACAAATACCCAATCATCACTATCGAAGATGGTATGGACGAAAACGACTGGGATGGTTGGAAAGCTCTTACTGAACGTCTTGGTGGTAAAGTTCAATTGGTTGGTGACGACTTCTTCGTAACAAACACTTCTTACCTTGAAAAAGGTATTGCAGAAGGCGCAGCTAACTCAATCCTTATCAAAGTTAACCAAATCGGTACTCTTACTGAAACATTCGACGCTATTGAAATGGCGAAAGAAGCTGGTTACACTGCTGTTGTATCACACCGTTCAGGTGAAACTGAAGATTCAACAATCGCTGACATCGCAGTTGCAACTAACGCAGGACAAATCAAAACTGGTTCACTTTCACGTACAGACCGTATTGCTAAATACAACCAATTGCTTCGTATCGAAGATCAACTTGGTGAAGTTGCTGAATACCGTGGATTGAAATCATTCTACAACTTGAAAAAATAATTCATTCTAATGGAATGAAGCAAATCCCTTGAGGCTAACTCAAGGGATTTTTAATAAATAAGGGGAGACTTCTGGGGTGTTTTATTTCATTTTGTATATCCTAAACAGAGAGTGGCTAGCTCTTACCGTTTTATTTATAGGCCTCTTTTTGGCTTATAAACGCAAATCATGCTCTCTGGCGCTTTTGGCAGTTCTATTATTTCTTATAATTACCAGTATATTCTGGTATCCTCGGTTCAGCTCATGGTTTGCTTTTCCCTTTTTGTTTCTCGCTTTCTATTTATTGGTAAAAAGATATAGGTGGGTTCTTTATCCCGCTCTTGCTCTAGGAGCATTGTTAGTGGCATTTTCTCCTATTCTTGGGATATTTTTTACGGTTTATGTTCCAGTGACCCATTATTCCTATCTTGAGGAAAAAGGGCAGACAGTAGTGGTTCGAGAAGATTACTATGGAGCATTTTTTAGTGAAAGCGATATAGAAATCACGACCTATGTAAATGGTCAACTCCCTCTTGCCAATAAGATAGTTTATAAAAAGGTTGCTTTACATGATTTTAATAAGAATAAAGATGTCAATAAAGATATTTTTCTTGCTCAACCCTTGACAAGGGAACGACTGGAAGAATTACATGATTTTATGAATCGGAAATAGACTAATAAGGCTCGATCAAATATAAAAGCTGTTGGAATTTTATCCAACAGCTTTTTTTAATTAAGATTCTAGAAAATAGACTTAACTTTGTTGATGACGTCGTTGAGGCCTTTTGAATTTGCTACTAA
The DNA here is from genome assembly GCF_030272855.1 of Streptococcus sp. SC1. Lineage (NCBI taxonomy): Bacteria > Bacillati > Bacillota > Bacilli > Lactobacillales > Streptococcaceae > Streptococcus > Streptococcus sp. SC1. The sequence goes on from NZ_JAQCMU010000003.1 coordinate 138,994, forward strand.
ATCTTTTGCCTTATCTAAGTATTCGCCTAGCTCATTTTTGTGTTCTTCGACAAACTTCTTAGCTGCATCAAAATCTTTCTTTTAGATCAATTCTTTTACTTGGTTAAACAATTCTACTGGATTCATCTTGAATGCTCCTTTGATAATTTTTTTGATTATTGGAAAGTCACGCAGACAGCTTCTGGCACATAGAAATCATGAGAAATTTCTGTTAATCGGCCTGTTTCAGGATTGCGTTTAAAGACAGTTGCATTGTCCGAATCTTGGTGGACAGCGATAAGGTAGTTTTGGTCAGGTGTGATATTGAAATCGCGTGGATTTTTACCCTTTGTTGGCGTGATTTCAACGAGCTGTAGACTTCCATCAGCTAGAATTTGATAAACAGCTATTGAGTCATGGCCGCGGTTAGAGCCATAGAGGAATTTTCCATCAGCAGAGAGGCGGATGGCTGCAGTGCCGTTAAAATCTTCAAATCCTGCTGGGAGAGTTGAGATGGTCTGTAGGTGTTCAAACTGACCAACACCATCATAAATCAATACTTCGATAGTAGAGTTTAATTCGCAGATAAGGTAAGCAATTTTATAATGGTTATGAAAGACAAGGTGGCGTGCCCCAGCTCCAGCAGCACATGTGTAGGTGCCCAGTTTGTTCAGTTGTCCGTCTTTCGTCACATCGTAGGTAGTGACTTGATCTGTTCCGAGGTCACAAGTAATCAGATATTGATCGGGAGCCAAGTCAGCATAGTGGACATGGGCAGAGGCTTGATTGGCGTGAGGTCCTTGCCCGACATGAGTATCTGAATCAGCCAGTTTTAGACTGCCATCTTCTTGCTGCTTGTAGACCAGCACTTGCCCCTTGTGGTAGTTGGCTCCGTAAACGAGGCCTCTCTCCTCATCTACAGCAACATAGCAAAGCGGAGCGCCTTCTTCAACCACATGATTGAGAAGTTGTCTCTTTTGGTCATAGGCCGCAATCCCACCTTGTCCGTCTTTGGCACCAACGGTGTATAGATGCCCAGCTTGGTCAAAAGCTAGGTAAGTTGGGCTTGGCTCTTCAGCTACTAATTCTAAGTTTGAGAGTTCTCCCTTTTCAGTGTCAAAATCTGCCTTGTAAATTCCTTTGGAAACTCGTCGGGTGTATGTTCCAAAATAAACTGTTTGAGTCATGTTTCCACCTCATTCTTTTAAAATCAATCTATTATACCATAAAACGACTTAAGAAGCTGTTTGGATAGGAAAAGTCCTGTATCTAGAGGAGAATCCCAAATTTTATCAAAAAATAGATAAAAAATAGATGGCGGGTAGGAAGGGGATAGACCACTTTGATAGAATGGAATTGTTCAAAAAAACAAATACGATCAGGAAAGCTCAAAATTCCTGTTTTCTAAAACAAAGGAGAAATCAAATGAACGTAAAAAAATTCGCTATGCTTGTAACTCTTATCGGAATGTCTGTCTTCTTCCTAGCTGCATGTGGCTCTAAGACTGCTGACAATAAAGAAATTAGTGATGGGAAAAAAGTAGATTTTAAGAAAGATGCTGTTGATCAAAAAACGAAAACAGTAGACGGCAAGGAAGTGACAGAGTATACCATGCCGGACGGAAACGTGATTCAAATCCCAGCGGATGGAGAAGAATTACCAACAGATGAATCTGAATCAACTGATAAATAAAAGTTAGAACTTGTAGGTTGGAGGCAATATGTTTCAAATAAAAAAAATGAATCGTAAAACCATTCTATTGGGAAGCACGGTCATTCTTGCTTGTGCAGGGCTGGGAGGCTATGTACTTCTTCATCAAGTTAATCAACAACAAGCCATGAAAATGGTCGATAATAAGATTGATTCACTGACGGTCCAAGATGCTGTTAATAACAGTAAAAAAACAAGCCTAGTTTTATCTGGAGAAGTAGTTGCTAACAATAGTAGTAAGGTCAAAATTGACCCATCTAAAGGTGAAGTTAAGGAAGTATTCGTCAAAAATGGCGATACTGTTACACAAGGTCAGCCCCTTTTTTCCTATGTGACCTCTCAGGAATTGACAGCCCAGTCTGCTCAGTATGATGCTCAAGCTAAGGCCAATAGCATTACGGCCGCTCAAACTAGCGCATCTATCAAATGGGAAACGTATAACCGAAAGCTAGCTAATCTCAATACTCTTAAGAATAAATACAATTCTAGTAAGGATGAGTCTCTGTTGGATCAGATAAAATCTGCTGAAGATGAAGTTGCTCAAGCGCTAAGTGACGCTAAGACTGCTGACAATGAAGTAACGACAGCCCAGATTGAGGCTGAGAAGGCTCAGGTGACAGCTCAGACGGAATCAGACCGCATGAAATATGATACTGTGACAGCTGATACAGCGGGAACTATTACCTCTATGAACGAAGACTTACCAACTCAGTCCAAGGCTAAAAAGGAAGAAGAAACCTTTATCGAAATCATGGACAAGTCCAAAACTTTGATCAAAGGTAGCGTTAGTGAATTTGACCGTGAGAAGCTGAGCGTTGGTCAGAGAGTAGATGTTGTGGATCGTAAGGATCCTAAGAAACGCTGGAGTGGTACCGTGACGCAAGTCGGCACCTTGACAACTGCAAATACTGGAAATAGCAATGGTGGAAATAAACAACAGGAAAATCCCAACCAAGGCAAGTTCCCTTATACTGTCGAGCTGGACCAAGGCAGTGAAATGCCACTTGTAGGCTCTCATTCTTATGTCAATGTCGTAGAAAATGCACCTGAGGCAGGCAAGGTAGTCGTCAACAAGGCCTATACTTTCAGTAAAAATGGTAAGACCTATATCTGGAAGGTAGAGGGTAAAAAGGTGAAAATGAAGGAAGTCAAGACCAAGAAAGTCTCTGACCGTTTGGTAGAGATTACAGAAGGTCTGACTATGAAGGATACCATTTCGACGCCTAGAGAAGGCATGAAAGACGGAATGGAGGTAGGACAGAATGTTAAAGCTTAAGAACATCCACAAATCTTATCAACAAGGCAGTCAGGAATTTCCGATTTTGAAAGGAATTGATTTGCATGTGAAAGAGGGGGATTTTCTAGCGATTATGGGGCCGTCTGGATCAGGTAAGTCCACTTTGATGAACATTATCGGATGTTTGGACAAGGCTAGCGCAGGTTCTTATCATATCGAAGGAACTGACGTCTCTGACCTGTCCGACAACCAACTATCTGATTTGCGTAATCAGAAAATTGGCTTTGTTTTCCAGAATTTCAACCTCATGCCCAAGCTGACAGCCTGTCAGAATGTTGAACTGCCTCTGACTTACATGAAAGTTCCTAAAAAAGAGAGACGCGAGCGCGCCTTGGAAATGCTGCGACTTGTCGGTCTGGAAGAAAGAAGTGACTTCAAGCCTATGGAGCTGTCCGGCGGTCAAAAACAACGGGTAGCCATTGCGCGTGCCTTGGTAACCAATCCCAGCTTTATTCTGGGAGACGAGCCGACTGGAGCACTGGATACCAAGACCAGTGTTCAGATCATGGAGCTGTTCAAGCAATTTAACGAACAAGGTAAGACCATTGTCATCATTACCCACGAGCCAGAAGTGGCTCAGCTTTGCAAGCAAACGGTTGTCTTGCGGGACGGTAATATAGAGACTCGGGCATTAGGATAGAAGGGGGCTATATGGAAGATATATTTGTAGCTCTAAACTCCATCCTGTCCCATAAAATGCGCTCTATGCTGACCATGCTAGGAATTATCATCGGGATTGGCGCTATTATTGCTATCTTTTCCATCATTGAAGGAAATACAGAAAATACCAAGCGTCAGCTGATCGGTGGTAGCAATAATACCATCAAAGTCGTCTACGACAAGAAAAGCGCCATCGATCCCTCTATTCCAGAAAAATCCCAAGCTCAGAAGCCTTCCTACATTCCTTTCATGGGAGAGGATGTCTTGTCCAAAATCAAGGAAATTCCTGGAGTTAAAAATGCTTTGATGACCTATGGGGCGGACGAAAAGATTTACTATCTCAGTCAAAAGTCATCTAGCAAGGTTCAGGCAGTTTCCCAGTCGGTAGCTGATATCAAGCAGCAACGGCTGTTGGAAGGGGAAGGCTTTGACTCTGAAGCCTTCAAAAATCAAGAACAAGTAACCTATCTAGAAAAGTCTCTTTATGATACCCTCTTTCCTAAGGGAGACGGTATCGGTAAGTATGTAGAAGTCAAGGGCAATCCTTTTAAAGTTATCGGCGTTTTTGAGTCGACTGAGCAGAGTGGCTTAACCTCTGGTTCGGAAAAGGTGGCCTATATTCCTCTGCAGCAATGGCATCGGATTTTTGATACCATCAATGTCAGTCCAGAAGTCACTGTCCAGACCCACAAAGCCGATGATTTGAAGAAGGTGGCCAAGAAGGTCAGTGATTATCTCAATCAGCAGATGCCTCAGTCAGACTATATGTTTGGTGTGCTGAATCTGCAAGAATTTGAACGTCAATTGGATAACCTCAACCAGTCTAACTTTGTCTTGCTAGCGGGTATTGCCAGCATCTCCCTTTTAGTCGGAGGTATTGGGGTTATGAATATCATGCTGGTCTCAGTGACAGAGCGGACACGTGAAATCGGGATTAAAAAGGCTCTGGGAGCTCGGAGAAAGATCATTCTCAAGCAGTTCCTGATCGAAGCTGTCATCCTGACGCTGATGGGAGGAATTATTGGTGTGGTAGCAGGTATCGCCTCTGGTTTTGCTATTACCCAGTCTTTGGCCTATCCTTATATTTTATCCCTCTTTTCTGTCTTTGTAAGTTTGCTCTTTTGTTGTATAATAGGAGTAGTATTTGGGCTCTTGCCAGCCGTAAAAGCATCCAAGCTGGATCCAATTGAAGCCCTGCGATTTGAATAAATAAAGGAGAATCAAGCATATATGCACAAGATTTTAGTAGTGGAAGACGATACTACGATCAATCAAGTCATTTGTGAATTTTTAAAAGAAAGTAACTATGCAGTTACACCAGTCTTTGATGGAGGCGAGGCTTTGCTTCAATTTGAAGCAGAGTCTTTTGACTTAGTTATTTTGGATATGATGTTGCCAACCATGAGTGGACTGGATGTCCTCAAGGAAATTCGCAAGACTTCTCAGATTCCGGTCATGATCCTGACGGCACTAGATGATGAGTACACTCAGTTGGTCAGCTTTAACCACCTCATCAGTGACTATGTGACCAAGCCTTTCTCACCGTTAATCTTAGTTAAACGGATTGAGAATATTCTGAGACGAAATACGGTTGCGTCAGAGATTACTGTTGGTGATTTGACCGTCTCTATCGATGATTGTACCGTTTACTGGCAGGAAGAAAAGATGCCTCTGACCAAGAAAGAGTATGAGATCTTGCAGGCTCTGGCCAAGAGAAAGGATCACTTAGTGACCCGCGATCAGCTCATGAATACCATTTGGGGCTACAGCGAGCTAGATAGCCGGGTGTTGGACAATCATATCAAGAATATTCGTAAGAAAATCCCAGGTATTCCTCTGAAAACCATCACAGGCATGGGCTATCAGCTTGGAGGAGAAGACACGTGAAGATTGTCAAAAAGAACTTCCTCTTGACGACTTTCATTATCTTTGTCGTTGTGACGATCGTTCTATCCACTCTATATTTTGCCATGCCGGTTTACTACCAGCAGGTCAAGGGAGGAGAAGCCCAGCGTGAGTTTGCTCAGGTAGCCAAGCAGGTCAAGGGAAAGTCCAGCCAAGAAATCAGTGAGCTCTTGAGCAATTATAGCAAAAAAAGCAATCAGATCTGGTTCACCTTGCTGGCGAAAGACAATACGATTCTTTACCCAGCACTTGAAACGAATGGAGAAAGCTCTCTCCAGCTGACAATTGTTCCGACCATCGCCAATAGTAATTATGAAAGCAAGACTCTGTCAGAAAGTTTTCGGACATCAGACGGCAAAGAAGTAGTCCTGCGAGGGGAATATTCTCTGCAGCCCGTTTCGGATGCCAGTCGGATCTTGCTTAATCTTTATCCCTTTGTACTATTTTTGTCGCTGAGTCTGGGAGGGCTTGCTGCCTATCTCTATAGTCGGACCTCCAGTCAGCGGATTAAGGATATCTCTTCTAGCACTCGGCAAATGACGAGTCTGCTTCCAGATGTTTCCTGTCAGGTGAAAGGGCATGACGAGATTGCTGATCTGGCTCAGGATATCAATCACTTATATGCCAACCTCCTAGCAAGTATGGAAGCTCTGCGATTAGAAAATGAGAAAGTCGCAGAAAGCGAGCGCGAAAAGGCAGAATTTCTTCGAATGACTTCCCACGAACTCAAGACCCCCATCACTAGCATGATGGGAATGATTGACGGGATGATTTATGGAGTGGGTGATTTTAAAGATCGGGACAAATACCTACAGAAGTGCCGCGAAATATTGGAAGAGCAATCAGGCTTAGTCCAGTCTATCCTAGCCATTTCAAAGCTAGAAATGACCATGGAGACAGAGCGAGAAATCTTCTCACTCAAAGAGCTGCTTGAAGCAAATATCAGTACATACAAGGTTCTGGCTGACCTCAAGCATTATCAATTTAATGTCCAACTTTCAGAAACAAAAGTTCGAGGAAATAAGACCTATTTACTGAAAGCTATTAAAAATCTGATTGATAATGCCTTCCATTATACAGTAGAAGGTGGAGAAATCCTAGTTCGTTTAGAAGATGGGGTATTAATTGTAGAAAATGAAGCTGAGCGAGTGCTGGATGACTCACAGATCCAGCAGATTTTCCAGCCATTTTATCGACCAGACTACAGTCGCAATCGCAAGGATGGTGGTACGGGGCTGGGGCTCTTCATCGTGCAGCAGATTTTAGAAAAGCACCATCTCGCTTATCGCTTTGAAGCAGTTGAGAATAGGTGGATGCGCTTCACGATTTTTTTACCTCAAATGGAACAGATATGAGGCTGGGACAAAAGTCCTAGTCTCTTAATTGTCTTTGGATTGTCGAGCAAGACGCAGTGGTTGAGTGGGCTCTATTACGCTTATTTCATCAGCTTTTACAGCCCTACTCAACTGTGCGGAGGTGGGACGACGAAATCGAATTCTAACGAATTACCGATTTCTGTCCCAATCTCATTTTTGCTTGGATTTTTATAGGATAAATGTTTGAAAAGCACCTTTATTCAAGTTTTATTTTAAATTTAAAAGAAAAGTGCGAAAAACGCTTACAATATCACAAAATAATTGACTATTAACTTTATTAGGAGTAAACTAATGGGGTACATTTAAAAAATATAAAAGGAGAATTCATCATGAATTTAACATTTTTAGGACTTTGTATTGCCTGTTTTGGCGTCTCATTAGCTGAAGGTTTGATTATGAGCAATCTGTTTAAAGCAGCTTCACGTCAGCCAGAAATGGTTGATCAATTAAGAAGCTTGCTCATCATGGGTGTCGCTTTTGTTGAAGGTACTTTCTTCGTTACTTTGGTTATGTCTTTCATTATCAAATAGTTTTTTCTATTTTAGAAAAGGGGGTGTCAAACCTTGGAAGAGAGTCTTAATCCGACTATTCAGCTAGGCCCAATTTCCTTTGATTTGACCCTACTTGCTATGTCACTTGTGACCGTTTTGATGGTCTTTGGCTTTATCTACTGGGGAAGTAGAAAAATGTCCATCCGACCAAAAGGAAAGCAAAATTTACTTGAGTACGTCTATGATTTTGTCATTGGCTTTACTAAAGAAAATATTGGGGAACACTACATCAAAGATTATTCTTTGTTTATGTTTGCCTTGTTTCTTTTTATTGCAGTTGCCAATAATATCGGTTTGATGGCTAAAATTCAAACCACCAATGGCTACAGTCTCTGGACCTCACCGACGGCAAATTTGGGCTATGACCTAGCCTTGTCCTTTATCATTACATTGATTAGTCATGTGGAAGGAATCCGTCGTCGTGGTTTTAAAGATTACTTAAAAGCTTTTGCAACACCTGGATTTATGACTCCAATGAATATCTTGGAAGAATTTACCAATTTTGCCTCCTTAGCTCTGCGGATTTTCGGAAATATCTTTGCAGGGGAAGTCCTGGCTGGCTTGTTGCTTACCTTGTCACATCAAGCATTTTATTGGTATCCAGCTGCTTTCCTAGGTAGTATGTTATGGACAGCCTTCTCGATATTTATTTCATGTATCCAGGCCTATGTCTTTACCATGCTGTCTTCGATGTATATCGGCAAGAAAATAAACGGTGAAGAATAGTAAGTAGAAAGGAAGAAAAGGAATGCACGTAACTATCGGTGCCATTATTGGTGACTTTATTCTCATCGCTGGTTCCTTCCTTTTATTAATTTTTTTAGTAAAGAAGTTTGCCTGGGGCAATATTACCAGTATCTTAGAAGAACGTTCTAAAAAGATTACGGATGATATTGACGGGGCTGAGTCAGCCCGCAAAAAGGCTGAGGAACTTGCGCAAAAACGTGAGAATGAATTAGCAGGAAGTCGTCAGGAAGCAACGACGATTATCGAACATGCTAAGGAAACAGCTGAAAAAAATAAGGCTGGAATTTTAGCGGATGCAGCTGAAGAAGCTGGACGTTTGAAAGCAAAAGCCAATCAGGAAATTGCTCAAAGTAAGGCAGAAGCCTTGAATAGCATTAAAGACGATGTGGCTGACCTAACAGTAAGTCTTGCAAGTAAGATCTTGAGCCAGCAGCTTGATACAAAAGCACACAGTGAGCTTATTGATCGTTATATTGATAAATTAGGAGATGCTTAATGGACAAAAAGCACTATGCGGTAATTGAAAAATATACCTTGCCTTTTGTTCAATTAGTATTTGAAAAAGGTCAGCAACAAGATGTTTTTGAAAAACTAAGCCAAATTAAGGCTGTGTTTGAAGAAACAAATCTTGCTGACTTTTTATCACATATTGGCGTTGATGAGGGAGAAAAGGAGAAGGCTCTTCGACTTTTTCAAAACTCAGATTCACAGCTGATTGATAACTTTATCGAAGTCGTTATTCTCAATCATCGAGCAGATTTATTCTACGATATGTTGGTAGAAATTCAGCATCAGATTGAGAAACAAAGCAATGAATTTGAAGTGACGGTTAAATCTGTTCAAGCATTGACAGAAAGTCAAAAAGAAAGATTGAAACCAATGATTGAGCAAAAAATGGGCCTCAAGGTTCGCTCGCTCAAGCAGGAATTAGATGCTAGCCTGATTGGTGGCTTCGTCATTTCAGCCAATAATAAGACAATTGATGCAAGTATAAAACGTCAATTACAACTCGTAAAAGAAAATTTGAAATAGAAAGTGGTGTGAATTTTGGCGATTAACGCACAAGAAATCAGCGCTTTAATTAAGCAACAAATTGAAAATTTCCAGCCAAATTTTGACGTCACAGAAACTGGGGTCGTCACTTATATTGGTGATGGAATCGCTCGTGCCCACGGTCTTGATAATGCCATGAGTGGCGAGCTCTTGATTTTTGAAAATGGTTCTTATGGTATGGCCCAAAACTTGGAGTCAACCGATGTCGGAATCATTATCTTGGGTGATTTTACAGATATTCGTGAGGGCGATACGATTCGTCGCACGGGTAAAATCATGGAAGTTCCTGTCGGAGATGCTTTGATTGGTCGTGTCGTAGATCCGCTCGGTCGTCCTGTTGACGGCTTGGGTGAGCTTGCTACAACTAAAACACGCCCTGTAGAAGCACCAGCTCCAGGAGTTATGCAACGGAAGTCTGTATCAGAACCATTGCAAACAGGTTTGAAAGCTATTGATGCCCTTGTACCGATTGGTCGTGGTCAACGTGAGTTGATTATTGGTGACCGTCAGACTGGTAAAACTAGTATTGCCATCGATGCGATCCTCAACCAAAAAGGGCAGGATATGATCTGTATCTATGTTGCCATTGGTCAAAAGGAATCTACTGTCCGTACACAGGTGGAAACTCTTCGCCAGTATGGAGCTTTGGATTATACTATTGTGGTAACAGCGTCAGCTTCTCAACCTTCACCTTTGCTTTTCTTGGCGCCTTATGCTGGTGTAGCAATGGCTGAAGAATTTATGTACAATGGCAAGCACGTCCTCATCGTTTATGATGATTTGTCAAAACAAGCGGTAGCTTATCGTGAACTTTCTCTCTTGCTTCGCCGTCCGCCAGGTCGTGAAGCCTTCCCAGGGGATGTCTTCTACCTTCACAGCCGTCTGCTTGAACGTTCAGCTAAAGTTTCTGATGAGCTGGGTGGTGGATCAATTACTGCATTGCCATTCATCGAAACGCAGGCAGGAGATATTTCAGCCTATATTGCAACCAACGTAATTTCAATTACAGATGGACAAATCTTCCTTGGAGATGGTCTCTTTAATGCAGGGATTCGTCCAGCTATTGACGCTGGTTCTTCTGTATCTCGGGTAGGTGGATCTGCACAAATCAAGGCCATGAAGAAGGTTGCAGGAACTCTGCGTATTGACCTTGCTTCATATCGTGAGCTGGAAGCCTTTACCAAATTTGGTAGTGACCTCGATGCAGCAACTCAGGCTAAGTTGAACCGTGGACGCCGTACAGTAGAAGTATTGAAACAGCCAGTTCATGAGCCACTGCCAGTTGAAAAGCAAGTTGTGATCCTCTATGCGCTGACTCACGGCTTCCTTGATACAGTACCAGTAGATGAGATTCTTCGGTTTGAAGCAGAGCTTTTTGCTTACTTTGATGCTCATCATGAAGACATTTATGAAACCATTCGCCAGACAAAAGATTTGCCGAGCGAAGAAGTGCTGGACGCCGCTATTACTGAATTTATCAATCAGTCTAACTTCAAATAAGAATAGAGGTGTCAGATGGCAGTTTCATTAAATGATATCAAAAATAAAATTGCATCCACAAAAAACACCAGTCAAATCACTAATGCGATGCAGATGGTTTCTGCATCTAAGTTGGGAAAGTCCGAAGAAGCAGCAAAGAACTTTCAGGTTTATGCTTCTAAGGTTCGAAAACTCTTGACCGACCTTTTGCATGGTCATGAGGAAGAAAATGTTAGCCACCATCCACTGCTAAAGAGCAGACCAGTTCAGAAAACGGCTTATATCGTCATTACGTCTGATCGTGGTTTGGTCGGTGGCTACAACGCAACCATCCTCAAATCCATGATGGAATTGATTTCTGAATACCACGAAAAGGATGACTATGTCATTATTTCGATCGGAGGAATGGGAGCGGATTTCTTCCGCGCACGAGGCATTCAGCCGATTTATGAATTGCGCGGCTTGGCTAATCATCCGAGTTTTGATGAAGTTCGGAAAATCATTTCCAAGACCATTGAAATGTATCAGAATGAGCTTTTTGATGAACTTTATGTGTGTTATAACCACCATGTCAACAGTTTGACCAGTCAGATGCGGGTAGAGCAAATGTTGCCAATCGTCGACTTGGATCCTAGTGAAGCGGATGAGAACTATATCCTCAATCTAGAATTAGAATCCAGCCGAAACGCGATTTTAGATCAGCTCTTGCCTCAGTTTGCTGAAAGTATGATTTATGGAGCGATTATTGACGCAAAAACTGCTGAAAATGCTGCTGGTATGACAGCCATGCAGACAGCAACGGATAACGCTAAAAAAGTTATCAATGATTTGACCATTCAGTATAACCGTGCTAGACAAGCAGCTATCACGCAGGAAATTACTGAAATTGTGGCGGGTGCAAGTGCACTGGAATAGTGTCACAGAAAATAAATAGTATAAAGAGGAGAAAAGAATGAGCTCAGGCAAAATTACTCAGGTTATCGGACCGGTTGTAGATGTAGCGTTTGCAGCTGGCGACAAGCTACCTGAGATCAATAATGCACTTGTAGTCTATAAAAATGACGAAAAAAAATCAAAAATCGTCCTTGAAGTAGCTCTTGAGCTTGGTGATGGAGTGGTTCGGACCATCGCTATGGAATCAACGGATGGGTTGACTCGTGGCATGGAAGTGCTAGATACTGGCCGTCCAATTTCTGTGCCAGTCGGCAAAGAAACACTTGGTCGCGTCTTTAACGTTTTGGGAGATACCATTGACTTGGATGCTCCTTTTGCGGATGATGCAGAGCGTCAGCCAATCCATAAGAAAGCTCCAACCTTTGATGAGTTATCTACTTCATCAGAGATCTTAGAGACAGGTATCAAGGTTATCGACCTGTTAGCACCTTATCTGAAAGGTGGTAAAGTCGGACTCTTCGGTGGTGCCGGAGTTGGTAAGACCGTCCTGATTCAGGAATTGATCCACAACATTGCCCAAGAGCATGGTGGTATTTCCGTGTTTACCGGTGTTGGGGAACGTACCCGTGAAGGGAATGACCTTTATTGGGAAATGAAGGAGTCTGGCGTTATCGAGAAAACAGCCATGGTCTTCGGTCAGATGAATGAACCACCAGGTGCTCGGATGCGGGTTGCTTTGACTGGTCTGACGATTGCAGAATACTTCCGTGATGTGGAAGGTCAAGATGTCTTGCTCTTCATTGACAACATCTTCCGTTTCACGCAGGCAGGTTCTGAAGTTTCTGCCCTTTTAGGTCGGATGCCGTCAGCCGTTGGTTACCAACCAACACTTGCGACAGAAATGGGGCAATTGCAAGAGCGTATCACATCGACTAAGAAGGGTTCTGTAACTTCTATTCAGGCCATCTATGTGCCAGCCGATGACTATACTGACCCAGCTCCAGCAACGGCTTTCGCCCACTTGGACTCTACAACCAACTTGGAACGTAAATTGGTTCAATTGGGGATTTATCCAGCCGTGGATCCGCTCGCTTCAAGCTCTCGAGCTCTTTCTCCTGAGATTGTTGGTGAAGAGCACTATGCAGTGGCTGCCGAGGTGAAACGCGTATTGCAACGTTATCATGAATTGCAGGATATCATTGCTATTCTAGGTATGGATGAGTTGTCAGATGAAGAAAAGACTTTGGTTGCGCGTGCGCGTCGGATTCAATTCTTCCTGTCTCAAAACTTCAACGTTGCGGAGCAATTTACTGGTCAGCCGGGATCTTATGTGCCTGTAGCTGAGACAGTTCGTGGCTTTAAAGAAATCCTCGAAGGCAAGTACGATAAGTTACCAGAAGATGCCTTCCGTGGTGTCGGTTCAATTGAGGATGTCATTGCTAAAGCGGAAAAAATGGGATTCTAAGAGGTGAATGATGGCTCAAATGACAGTACAAATCGTTACACCGGATGGTCTGATTTATGACCACCGTGCTGCATTTGTTTCCGTAAAAACGATTGACGGAGAAATGGGGATTTTGCCTCGCCATATCAATACAATTGCTGTTTTGGAAGTGGATCAAGTCAAGGTACGCAGAATCGATGATGATAAGCATATTGACTGGATTGCGGTCAACGGTGGCATCATAGAAATCGCTGATAATGTGATTACCATTATCGCGGACTCAGCTGAGCGTGAGCGTGATATTGATATCAGCCGTGCCGAGCGAGCTAAGCTACGTGCTGAGAAAGAGATCGAAGAAGCCCAAGACAAGCATTTGATTGACCAAGAGCGACGTGCTAAAATCGCCCTCCAGCGTGCCATCAACCGTATTAACGTTGGAACAAGAATGTAATGAAAAAAGAATGGAGTTTCCATTCTTTTTTATTGTCCCATACTCCTTTCCGCTAGAAATCGCTCTTCTTATGGTATAATAAAGTCTATGATAGAATTAATGTTTCGATTATGCAGTCATCTGATCTTTATCTTTATGTCTTTTCATCTTTTGGCGACAGTGGTCAGTTGGGAAAAATTTTTAAAAGTAAATGCTGATAATGCCATCAAAATTCGTTTTTTGATTTTATTGCTAAGTATTGCCTTGGGCTACATGGCTAGCCTATTTTTTATCGGTATTTATGATATGAGTCGGGCAATCTTTAATGGAACTTTATAAGGTCAGAATCTTGATTTTATGGTATGATAGTAAGGATGAATTTTTAAGATTTGGAGTAACTAGTTAGTATGGAAAAAATTATTATTCAGGGTGGAAATAACCGTCTGGTTGGCAGAGTTAAGATTGAAGGAGCTAAAAATGCGGTGTTGCCACTGTTAGCAGCAACTGTTTTAGCCAGCGAGGGAAAAACAATACTCAAGAATGTGCCAGTCCTTTCGGATGTTTTTACGATGAACAATGTTGTTCGCGGCTTGAATACGCAGGTAGACTTTGACCAAGATAAAAATACTGTAGTTGTAGATGCGACTAAACCATTGACAGAAGAGGCTCCTTATAAGTATGTCAGCAAGATGCGGGCTTCGATTGTTGTATTGGGTCCCATTCTTGCTCGTAATGGGCATGCTAAAGTGTCCATGCCGGGCGGTTGTACGATTGGTAGCCGACCTATCGACCTTCATTTGAAGGGCTTGGAAGCAATGGGTGCTCAGATTACGCAGACTGCAGGATACATCGAAGCCAAGGCAGACCGCTTGATGGGAGCCCATATCTACATGGACTTCCCAAGTGTTGGCGCGACACAGAATATTATGATGGCGGCAACTTTAGCTCAAGGTACCACTGTTATCGAAAATGCTGCTCGAGAACCTGAAATTGTCGACTTGGCCTTACTATTAAATAAAATGGGCGCTAAAGTCAGAGGGGCAGGAACGGAGAATATAACAATCATCGGTGTTGAAAAACTGCATGGAGCTGAGCATAATGTCGTGCAAGACCGTATCGAAGCTGGTACATTTATGGTTGCTGCTGCTATGACGGGTGGTGATTTGCTGATTGAGGATGCGATTTGGGAGCATAACCGTCCTCTTCTGTCAAAGATGCAAGAAATGGGTGTAGAAGTGACGGAAGAAGACGAAGGAATTCGCGTCCGCTCAGATGTTTCAAAGTTAAAAGCTGTTTCTGTCAAAACCTTGCCTTATCCAGGTTTCCCAACCGATATGCAGGCTCAGTTTACTGCCTTGATGGCGATAGCACAAGGAGAGTCTGTCATGGTTGAGACGGTCTTTGAAAACCGCTTCCAGCACTTAGAAGAGATGCGACGGATGGGTCTTCACTCTGATATTATGCGGGATACCGCTCGGATTTGGGGTGGTAGCAGCTTGCAAGGAGCAGAAGTCATGTCGACAGATCTCCGGGCTAGTGCGACCTTGATTTTGATGGGCTTGATTGCTGAAGGGGAAACAAAGGTTAGCAAGTTAGTCCATTTGGACCGTGGCTATTATAAATTTCACGAAAAATTGGCAGCTCTTGGTGCCAAGGTCAAACGCGTAAAGGAAGAAGATGATGAGTGAAAATTGGAAATATTTGGCTAGACAACTAGGCATCATTGCCTTGGTGCTGGTAGTCGCTTTTATCATTTTTTGTCTTGGTCTGGTTATCGGATATGGCGTGATTGGAAATGCAGAAAATCCTTGGTCTATCTTATCGCTAGATACTTGGAATGAACTTGTTTCTAAGTTCACTGGTCATTGATCTGCTAAGATTCCGAAAATTTACCGACTGTGCAGAATTTTGCGCAGTCCTTTTAGATGGAAAAGAAAAGATGTCAAAAAAGAAATTACAAAAAAAGAGCACTAAATCTACTCAGACTATAGCTGGGCTTCTGGTTGCTTTGACTTTATCACTGGGAGCCTACTTTTTTGGAAATGGCAATCAGTCACCAGCGGTAAATACATTGTCAGCTATTAGTCAAAATAGGGATACCAGTACACCAGATCAAAGACTGGCTGAGAGTGTTCTCACTGACTCAGTACGTTCTCAACTTGGTGGAAAAATCGAGTGGAATGGAGCTGGAGCTTTCATCATCAATGGGAATCAAACGAACTTAAATGCCAAAGTGTCGAGTGCGCCTTATGCAGATAATAAAACGAAGATTGTTCAAGGGCAGACGGTTCCTACAGTTGCCAATGCCTTGCTTACCAAATCGACCCGCCAATATAAATCAAGGGAAGAAACGGGAAATGGTTCCACTTCTTGGGTTCCTGCTGGTTGGCACCAAGTCAAATATCTATCAGGTGAATACAACCATGCAGTGGATCGCGGGCATCTTTTGGCTTACTCTCTAATCGGTGGCTTAAAGGGCTTTGATGCTTCCACTAGCAATCCAGTCAATATCGCAGTCCAGACAGCTTGGGCCAATCAGGCCAATAAAGACAACTCGACGGGGCAGAACTACTACGAAACTCTGATTCGTCGTGCCTTGGATCAGAATAAGCGAGTTCGCTATCGTGTCACGTTGATCTATGCTTCGGAAAATGATCTGGTGCCCTCTGGTTCGCATTTAGAAGCTAAGTCCAGCGATGGAAGTTTGGAATTCAATGTTTTTGTCCCAAATGTCCAGTCAGGAATTGTCCTTGATTACCGCACTGGCAGAGTGAGCATTAGATAAATATGATTTAAATAATATGATCCATTTGAAGTTAGCAGCTAGGATGATTTGTGTGCTTCAATAGACTTGTCGGTATCTCAAGAGATGCCGATTTTTATTTTGAGTGAAATAAGCACAAACTAAAAGCAAAAAATACCGTGCAAACCTTTTCACCGTTAAAAAAATCTGCTATAATAAGAGGGAGAACGAATACAGAGGAGAATATCATGTCAAAAAAAATTATTGGGATTGACCTTGGTGGTACATCTATCAAATTTGCAATTTTAACGCAAGAGGGTGAAATCCAAGAAAAATGGTCTATTAAAACTAATATTTTGGATGAGGGAAGCCATATTGTAGACGATATGATTGAGTCTATTCAGCATCGTTTGGAGCTCCTAAATCTATCAGCTGAGGACTTTGTCGGAATTGGCATGGGATCACCGGGTGTGGTTGACCGTGAGAAAGGTACTGTTATCGGTGCCTACAACCTAAACTGGAAGACCCTCCAGCCGGTAAAAGAGAAAATCGAAAAAGCGACAGGCATTCCATTCTTCATTGATAATGATGCCAACGTAGCTGCGCTTGGTGAGCGTTGGATGGGTGCTGGTGAAAACCAACCAGATGTTGTCTTTATGACACTTGGTACAGGTGTTGGTGGCGGCATCGTTGCTGAAGGCAAACTGCTCCATGGTGTGGCAGGTGCGGCAGGTGAGCTGGGCCATATCACTGTTGATTTCGATCAACCAATCGCATGTACTTGTGGTAAGAAAGGCTGCCTTGAAACAGTAGCTTCTGCAACTGGAATTGTCAACTTGACTCGTCGTTACGCTGATGAATATGAAGGCGACGCAACTTTGAAACGCTTGATTGATAACGGAGAAGAAGTAACTGCTAAAACTGTATTTGATTTGGCAAAAGAAGGCGACGACCTTGCTTTGATTGTTTACCGTAACTTCTCACGTTATTTGGGAATTGCTTGTGCCAATATCGGTTCAATACTTAATCCATCAACAATCGTTATTGGTGGTGGAGTGTCAGCTGCAGGAGAATTCCTACTTGAGGGTGTTCGTAAAGTTTATGAAGAAAATACTTTCCCACAAGTACGCACTTCAACTAAATTGGCGCTGGCTACACTTGGAAATGATGCTGGCGTAATTGGAGCAGCTTCGCTGGTACTTCAATAGTTCTAACTACTTCCTCTCTTAGCATAGCTATAAGGAGGGCTAAAAATGAAGAGAAAAGTTGCATATTTTCTAATATTATTTCCCATTTTTCTTTTGATCTTATCCGCTTGCAAATCAAAGACAGAAGGTTTTCTGACCATATTGAATAGTCAGAATCAGCAGATTTATCAGACAAGAAACACCAAAACCTTGGATGAATTTGCAGACATTCTGGATAAGGTCGAATCTGAGGAAGATAATGAAGATGCCTGGGTTGATTTACCTGATGATGCAGAGGTTAATTATATATACGATATTAGTGGGAGAAAGGGAGAAAGTGGCGTTAAATTCACGACCTACAAAAACTACCCCTATGTCACTCTTTCAAATATTCCTGCTGTGTCAGATATTACCTTGAGATTATCAGAAAAAGATGCGAATAAGCTCAATCATCCAGATGAATGGGTCAAATAAAGTTTTCTCCTGCTAAACTTGGCAGGAGAATTTTTATGGAAAATTTGCTATACTAAAAAAAGCTCACTGAACGAAGGAGAAATCATGACGCTAGCAGATACGATTTTCAAAGAGAATATTAAAAAAATTATGGAGCAAGGCGTTTTCTCTGAAAATGCTCGTCCGCGTTACAAAGATGGAAATGTGGCTAATTCTAAATATATCACAGGTTCATTTGCAGAATACGATTTGAGCAAGGGCGAGTTCCCAATCACAACGCTGCGCCCTATTGCCATCAAGTCTGCCATCAAGGAAGTGCTCTGGATCTATCAAGACCAGTCTAATAGCTTGGACCTGCTCAATGACAAGTACAATGTTCACTACTGGAATGATTGGGAAGTTGGCGATACGGGTACGATTGGCCAGCGCTATGGTGCTGTTGTCAAGAAGCACAATATTATCCATAAAATTCTCCAACAGCTGGAAGCCAATCCTTGGAATCGTCGCAATATCATCTCTCTCTGGGATTATGAAGCGTTTGAAGAAACAGACGGTCTGCTTCCATGTGCTTTTCAAACCATGTTTGACGTTCGTCGTGTGGATGGGGAGATTTATCTGGATGCGACTCTGACCCAGCGCTCAAATGATATGCTAGTTGCTCACCACATCAATGCTATGCAGTATGTGGCTCTGCAGATGATGATTGCCAAGCATTTTGGTTGGAAAGTCGGCAAGTTCTTTTACTTTATCAATAACTTGCACATCTATGACAATCAGTTCGAGCAGGCGGAGGAGTTGTTGCGTCGGGAACCTAGCAACTGCCAACCTCGACTCATTTTAAATGTGCCGGATGGAACCAATTTCTTTGATATCAAAGCAGAAGATTTTGAATTGCTGGACTATAATCCCGTTAAACCTCAGCTCAAGTTTGATTTGGCGATTTGATTGTATTTTTCCTACTGAATGACAGTCAGTAGGTTTTTTAATTTTCAAGAGCAAATGATTGAAATATATTTTGTAAGTGCTATAATGACAATAGATATATGTGTTTCGCTAGTGCATATCTCGGAGGTATTGATATGGAAGCAAATTTTTTAACACATAGAAGCAGGAGAAAACTCTTTAGTCTGAGCATTTGTTCATTTTTACTTGGCCTATCGGTTTCTGTGACACCGATGGCTGTTGTAGGTGCGGATGAAGTCCAGCAGGCAGAGTCCCAACTTGAGCAAATTGCGGATTCTTCAGTGGAAGAAGATGACTTTCTACAGCTTGTAGACCAAGGTTCGGATGGGGCAAATCAGGGAAAGAAATCCTATACGATTGATTTGCTTTGTCATGGAAAAGGCCCTAAAAACAAAGGGACCGAGCAAAGCAATGCTGATGCTTCAACTGAAGGTAAGTCAGTCAAAAGAGAGGGGTGCGATATTGATCCCTTAGCGGATAAAAAAGAGGCCGCCACTGCTGAGCCTAAGAAGACAGACTCAACCCTCTTGAACGTTTCCTTGTTTGGCTTTGTAGCTGCTGTTGTAGGATTTGTCTTTGTCAAAAAGATGAAGAAAGAGTAATTTGCCTAGCAAATGAATAGTCGATAATCTTTTTGGTTATCGATTTTTTATCTGGATTGGCTGACAAAAATAAATAGATAGAAGTGATAGTCCAAACAAGTCTTTTTTAATAAATTTTGATAGAATAGAAATATCAATGTGAAGGATAGAGAAATGACGAAAAAGATTGCGGCGATTTGGGCACAAGATCAAAATGGTTTGATTGGCAAAGACCAAAGCTTGCCATGGCATTTACCAGCAGAGTTGAAGCATTTCAAAGAAATCACGACTGGACATGCAATTTTAATGGGACGGGTGACTTTTGATGGCATGCATCGGCGCGTGCTGCCAAATAGAAAAACTCTGATTTTGACACGCGATAGGGATTATCAGATTGAAGATGAGCGTGTTTTGGTATTTCATGATCTTTCAGCGGTGTTGAAATGGTACCAAGAGCAAGAGAAGAATCTCTATATTATCGGTGGCGGCCAAATCTTTTCTTTATTTGAGCATGAATTGGATGAGGTGATTAAGACAGAAATCCATGCTAGCTTGGAAGGCGATACTTATTTCCCAACAGACTTTGATTTGACACAGTTCGAGGAAGTAAGCAGTCGTTTTTGTCCAAAAGATGAAAAAAATGAGTATGATTTCACCGTAAAAATCCTCAAAAGAAAGGGTTCATAGGAATGGAAAGAAGTGTTTTTGGTTTTTTTACGGCCTTTTTATGTGCAATTTGTCTGATCTGTTCGCTTCAGACTTTTCGTAAAAAACGTTATGGATTGGCTATTTTATTTTTGTTAAATGCTTTTACGAATCTTGTTAATTCCATCCATGCTTTTTATATGACCCTCTTTTAAAATGTAAATAAAAATTGAATTAGAAATTTAGAATGGGAGTAAAAAATGCCTACAAATCGTAATAATGAGATGATGGTATATTGTTCTTTCTGTGGAAAGAATCAGGACGAAGTCCAAAAGATTATTGCGGGCAACAATGCCTTTATCTGTAATGAATGTGTCGAGTTGGCGCAGGAAATTATTCGAGAAGAATTAGCTGAGGAAGTTTTAGCTGATCTTTCTGAAGTACCAAAACCGCAAGAATTGCTCAATATTTTGAACCACTATGTGATTGGTCAAGATCGGGCCAAGCGGGCTTTGGCAGTTGCCGTTTACAATCACTATAAGCGAATTAATTTTCATGACAGTCGCGAAGAGGATGATGTGGAGCTACAAAAATCCAACATCCTCATGATTGGTCCAACTGGATCTGGGAAAACATTCCTGGCTCAGACCTTGGCGCGTAGCCTCAATGTTCCTTTTGCGATCGCAGATGCTACTGCTTTGACTGAGGCTGGCTATGTTGGTGAAGATGTAGAAAATATCTTGCTCAAGCTTTTACAGGCAGCTGACTTCAATATTGAACGAGCAGAACGTGGTATTATTTATGTAGATGAAATCGACAAGATTGCTAAGAAGAGCGAAAATGTTTCTATCACTCGTGATGTCTCAGGTGAAGGTGTTCAGCAAGCCTTGCTGAAGATTATCGAAGGAACGGTTGCCAGCGTCCCTCCTCAGGGTGGTCGGAAGCATCCACAGCAAGAAATGATTCAGGTTGATACCAAGAACATTCTCTTTATCGTTGGTGGTGCTTTTGACGGTATTGAAGAGATTGTCAAGCAACGTCTTGGTGAGAAGATTATCGGTTTCGGTCAAAATAATAAGGCAATTGACGAGGGTGCGTCTTATATGCAAGCTATTGTTGCGGACGATATTCAAAAATTTGGAATTATTCCTGAGTTGATTGGTCGTTTACCAGTTTTTGCAGCCCTGGAGCAGCTAACCGTTGATGACTTGGTTCGCATTTTGAGTGAACCGAGAAATGCGCTAGTGAAGCAATATCAAACCTTGCTTTCTTATGATGATGTTGAGCTTGAATTTGACGAGGAAGCTTTGCAGGCCATAGCTAGAAAAGCTATCGAACGCAAGACAGGTGCGCGTGGACTTCGTTCAATTATTGAAGAAACCATGATGGATGTCATGTTTGAAGTGCCAAGTCAGGAAAATGTTAAGCTGGTTCGTATCACGAAGGAAGCAGTGGACGGCACAGACAAGCCAATCTTAGAAACTGCCTAGGGGAAGCTTATGGAAATCAATACACATAATGCTGAGATTTTACTGAGCGCAGCCAATAAATCGCATTACCCGCAGGATGATATCCCAGAAATCGCCTTGGCGGGTCGCTCCAATGTTGGTAAATCTAGTTTTATCAATACTCTACTCAATCGCAAAAATCTAGCACGGACTTCTGGCAAGCCTGGTAAAACGCAACTGTTGAACTTTTTCAATATCGATGATAAGCTCCGTTTTGTGGACGTTCCTGGTTACGGCTATGCCAAGGTTTCAAAAACGGAGCGCGCTAAATGGGGCAAAATGATTGAGGAATACTTGACCAGTCGGGACAATCTGCGAGCGGTCGTGAGCCTAGTAGACTTACGCCATGATCCTAGTGCGGATGATGTGCAGATGTATGAATTCCTCAAATACTATGAAATTCCAGTTATTGTTGTAGCTACCAAGGCTGATAAAATTCCACGTGGTAAGTGGAACAAGCATGAGAGTGCCATTAAGAAAAAGCTGGACTTTGACAAAACTGATGATTTTATTATCTTTTCTTCAGTTGATAAAACTGGTCTTGATCAAGCATGGGATGCTATTTTGGGTAAGATCTAGATGTTAGATTGTATCGGAACGATAGTTGAACTTTCAGGGTTTAAGATCATAGCCTGATTCCGTATGGGTTGGAGTCAGGTTATTTTCATTTTCAGTTCAGTCTGTATATCTTAGTGATAAGGCTCATTATGCAAGCCAAACGAGGAAGTTTTGAATGGAACAATCGTGGCTTGTGAAACTTATATTTGTGGAAGATCTAAAAAATGTCATATACTTGTAATTTATTGCTAATGTTATTTTGCTTTTAGTATGTTACAATAGTAGAATAAATATTGTATTTAGGAGAAAGACTGTGAAGAAGAGAATTTCAAAAGAAAGAAAAAGACTTTTGACAGCTTTGGCAGTGATGGCCTCAACCGTTGTCTTTGGTCTTGCTTTATCAAAGCAAATCAAGCCAGCAAGTGCAAATGATGCTGTTCAGCAACCATTGAACCAAACAGAATATTTCATTTCACAAATTAGTGAGCCAGCTCGCCAGTTGGCCCAGGATAATGATCTGTATGCTTCTGTGATGATTGCACAAGCTATTTTAGAGAGTGGTTCTGGCCAGTCTGGTCTATCAGGCTATCCTCACTATAATCTGTTCGGGATTAAAGGTGCTTATGCTGGTCAGTCAGCGACGATGGAGACCTTGGAAGAAGATGGTCAGGGCAATACTTACGCGATCAATGATCAATTCCGCTCTTACTCAAGTTACGCTGAGTCACTTCAGGATTATGTCTACATCTTAAGACAAAGTCATTTTGCGGGAGCTTGGAAGAGCAATGCCCCAACTTATCAAGATGCGACAGCTGCCTTGACAGGTGTATATGCAACGGATAGTCATTACTATGCAAAATTGAACTATCTGATTGAAGCATACAATCTGACTCAGTTTGATTCACCTAGCTATCAGACAGGAGCATCTAATATGGTTTACAATCCTTACCGTGGACAATACACGACTCAAGATGTTCTGGAAACAGACCAAGCATGGGCATCACATAACTAGATAAGAAAAAAGAGATTGTAATAATCTCTTTTTTGCGTTTTACTAATGAAGCAGACGATCATTTCAAATAAGCAGACTTATTTATCTTTAGCAAAACTGACTAAGCTGTTATTTTAGAAAAAGCTTGAGGAGCAAGAATGGGAGCGTTTAAAGATTTACTTGAAAAGCAAGACATAATAATTCTAGATGGTGCTTTGGGGACAGAGCTGGAGAGGCAGGGTTATGATGTTTCTGGTCGGCTTTGGTCAGCCAAGTACTTGCTTGAGAATCCTCAGATTATCAAAGACCTGCATGAGGACTATGTTCGGGCGGGCAGTGACATCATCACCACTTCCAGTTATCAAGCCAGCGTTTCAGCTTTTATCAAAGAAGGATTGAGTTTAGATAAGGCTCATGAACTCTTCAAAGAGACAGTCTTTTTGGCACAGGCAGCTGTTAAAAATGTCTGGCAGGGATTATCGCTAGATGAGCAGAAGCAGCGCTCTTATCCTCTGATAGCTGGATCGGTTGGACCATATGCTGCTTACCTGGCTGATGGATCGGAGTATACAGGAGCCTATCACTTGAGTGAGGAGGAATTTAAAGACTTTCATCGTCCGCGGATACAAGCCTTGCTGGGAGCGGGCTGTGATTTATTGGCACTTGAAACAATTCCTAATGGAGCAGAAACCGAGGCGCTTGTTCATTTATTATCGGAAGAATTTCCTCAGGTGGAAGCCTATTTATCTTTTACCGCTCAAACAGCATCAGCAATTTCGGATGGAACCTTAATAGAAGAAGTTGGGCGCTTGGCTCAGTCGAGTCCACAAGTATTGGCTGTCGGTTTTAACTGCACAGCTCCACATTTGATTGCTCCTTTATTAGAAAAGTTAAAACAGGTGTGCGATAAGCCCTTACTAGCCTATCCAAATTCTGGAGAGGTCTATAATGGGGTGACGAATACTTGGCAGGACAATCCTGAGCAGCAGCTCTGTTTAACTGATTACAGCCATCTTTGGAAGAAACAGGGCGTTCAGCTTTTTGGCGGTTGCTGTCGAACTCGGCCAGAAGATATAAGGCAGCTAGCAGGCGAACTAAGAACTTAAAATGTAGTTTTCCAAATTCAATTTCAAATTTAGGAAAAAACTTACAGAAAACGCTTTCGAAAAATAGAAGTTTGTGATATACTGTACATAGTTTAACTTAGAGGAGAATTATTATGGTTGAATCGACATTTATTCCAAAAATAGAAGCAGCTTGTCGTAAGAAAGAAGGCTTGTTCGACACAAGCAAAGGGAAGTATGCTGTCCGCTCTATCTTTGCGGGGGCCTTTCTGACTTTCAGTACAGGAGCAGGAGCTATTGCGGCAGACCTGACAAATAAGATTGTCCCAGGAACGGGTCGCTTTCTCTTCCCTTTTATCTTTGCTTGGGGATTGGCCTATATCGTCTTTCTGAATGCTGAGCTGGTGACTTCCAACATGATGTTTCTGACGGCGGGCACTTTCCTGAAGAAGATTGACTGGAAAAAAGCATTGATTATTTTGTTCTATTGTACTTTCTTTAACTTGATCGGGGCTTTGATTGCTGGTTGGCTTTTTGCTAATTCGGCGGCTTATGCAGGACTGAGCAAGGAAAGTTTCATTGCTGGTGTTGTGCAGATGAAGCTTGCCCGTTCCAATGAACTTATTTTACTTGAGGGAATACTCGCCAATGTCTTCGTTAATATTGCGATTCTTTCCTTCGTCTTGGTGAAAGATAGTACAGCTAAGCTTTTCTTGGTTATTTCAGCCATTTATATGTTTGTATTCTTAACTAATGAACACTTGGCAGCTAACTTTGCTTCTTTTGCTATCGTCAAATTTAGCTCAGCTGCGTCACAGGTGGCAAATTTTGGTATTGGAAATATCCTGCGGCACTGGGCTGTGACCTTCGTAGGAAACCTGATTGGTGGTGGTCTTCTAATCGGTCTGCCATATGCTTGGTTCAATAAAAAAGAAGAACATTATGTAGATTAAAATGTAGCCTTGGGGCTACATTTTTTTGAAGAGGTGACGCTCTGATTTCCGTCTAGATCTGCCTAAATTGACAAACATATAAAATTTTGTTAAACTTTATTAATATTTTTATATTTAAGGAGATCTTGATGAATAAACTTACTATTCAAGCACCAGATGGTAGCAATGTTAAAACTTTGTCACCTATGTACTCTATTACAACCTTGCTATTTAACTTTTTCGTTCCTCTTTTTCGTAAAGACTGGAAATACTTTGGGATCATGCTTGGATCACTGTTTGTATTTGCTGTGATTGCAACACTTCTTATCCCAGATGATTTCTTGAGACCTGTAGGAACTGCCTACAACTTGTTTTGGGCCTTTTTCTATAATCGTCTTTGGATAAAAGACCGAGTTTTCACTGATGGTTGGGTGCCTACTGACGATGCTAGTAAAGCCTTGCTTGACAAGACTTTTCCTAAAAATGCATAAAAAAAGTAAAAAGATTGCACAAAAAGCTTGCAATCTTTTTTTTCTTTTGCTATAATTATCAATGGTTTGAAAAAACTGCCTAAGACAGTAGGGGAGCTCGACTCATAAAAATCCTACCGAGGACAAAACGTATCATATAAAAGAAGCGTATTGTACTTTCGTGTCTAGGTTTGGGCGCGTTTTTCTTTTAGAAAATTCCCCAAGCAAAATAATTACGGAGGTGAAACACTAAATGAGTGAAGCAATTATTGCTAAAAAAGCAGAATTAGTTGACGTAGTAGCTGAGAAAATGAAAGCTGCTGCATCAATCGTTGTTGTGGACGCTCGTGGTTTGACAGTTGAGCAAGATACTGTTCTTCGTCGTGAGCTTCGTGGAAGCGAAGTTGAGTACAAAGTAATTAAAAACTCAATCTTACGTCGTGCAGCTGAAAAAGCTGGTCTTGAAGATCTTGCATCAGTATTTGTTGGACCATCTGCAGTAGCATTTTCTAACGAAGATGTTATCGCACCAGCGAAAATCTTGAACGATTTTGCTAAGAATGCAGAAGCACTTGAAATCAAAGGTGGTGCTATTGAAGGCGCTGTCGCATCAAAAGAAGAGATTCTTGCACTTGCAACTCTTCCAAACCGCGAAGGACTTCTTTCTATGCTCCTTTCTGTACTTCAAGCGCCAGTTCGCAACGTTGCACTTGCTGTCAAAGCAGTTGCAGACAACAAAGAAGACGCAGCTTAATCTTAAGCTACGCAGCGTAGCCTAGCTACAAAATATTATTATAAAAATAAAAACTTATTTGGAGGAAATAACAATGGCATTGAACATTGAAAACATTATTGCTGAAATTAAAGAAGCTTCAATCCTTGAATTGAACGACCTTGTAAAAGCTATCGAAGAAGAATTTGGTGTAACTGCAGCTGCTCCTGTAGCTGTTGCTGCAGCTGGTGCTGCTGACGCTGGTGCTGCTAAAGATTCATTTGACGTTGAATTGACAGCTGCTGGTGACAAAAAAGTTGGCGTTATCAAAGTTGTACGTGAAATCACAGGTCTTGGACTTAAAGAAGCTAAAGAACTTGTTGATGGTGCACCAGGTGTCATCAAAGAAGGCGTTCCAACTGCAGAAGCTGAAGAAATCAAAGCTAAATTGGAAGAAGCTGGAGCTTCAGTTACTCTTAAGTAATATAGTATCCAATTTTAAAAAAACCGAGTCTTTCGACTTGGTTTTTTTGTAATTATTCAAGTTGTAACAATTTGTATTAAATAATGTATTCTTAAAATATAATACAAAATCGAAGAAAAGATATCCTGACAAGTCTTTACGCTCTTTCATATTTCTGCTATAATATTTTTAATAAGGCGTGCATTTGCGCGCTCTTTTCTGTCTAAAAGTACTCTTCAGTGCTTTTTTATTGTTATAGAAAATGGAGGGATTATGCTTTACATTTGGTCTTATTTGAAACGCTACCCCAAGTGGTTGGTGCTAGATTTTGTGTCGGCCATCTTTTTTGTAGTGGTCAATCTAGGGCTGCCAACGGTTTTGGCGCGCATGATTGACGAAGGAATTAACCAGGGCGATCAGGAACGCCTGTATTTCTGGGGCTTTATCATGCTGCTGGTTATTATCCTTGGGATTTTGGGGCGGATCGTCCTTTCCTATGCCGCTGGGAAACTAACGACCAGCACGGTGCGGGATATGCGGAATGATCTCTATGACAAGCTGCAGGAGTATTCCCATCATGAGTACGAGCAGATTGGCGTTTCTTCGCTAGTGACGCGGATTACCAGTGATGCCTTTGTCCTTATGCAGTTTGCTGAGCAAACGCTCAAGATGGGAGCTATCACGCCTATCATGATGCTGTCGTCCATCCTTATGATTTTCCTGACCAGTCCGTCCATGGCTTGGATTGTGGCGATTTCAGTGCCTTTTTTGGCAATCGTAGTCTGGTATGTGGCAGTCAAGACGCGACCCCTGTCTGAAAAGCAGCAGAAGACGCTGGACAAGATCAACCAGTATGCTCGGGAAAATCTGACCGGTCTGCGGGTCATTCGAGCCTTTGCCCGTGAGGAATTTCAGGAAGAGCGCTTTGCTAATGAGAATGAAATCTATGCGGAGAATTCCAACCGTCTATTTAAGCTGACGGGTTTGACGGAGCCTCTCTTTGTGCAGATTATCATTGCTATGATTGTGGCCATTGTCTGGTTTGCTCTTAAGCCATTGGGCAGCGGCGAGCTGAAAATCGGGGATTTGGTTGCCTTTATCGAGTACAGTTTTCATGCCCTTCTGTCCTTCCTGCTCCTGTCCAGTCTCTTTACTATGTATCCACGGACGGCGGTTTCTAGCGAGCGGCTGAAGGAAGTCATGGATATGCCGATTTCCATCGATCCAAATGAGAATGGGATCACGGAAACTGCGACTCGTGGCTATCTGGAATTTGACAATGTAACCTTTGCCTATCCAGGTGAGACGGAAAATCCTGTCCTACATAATATTTCCTTCAAGGCCAAGCCGGGGGAAACGATCGCCTTTATCGGCTCAACAGGCTCTGGGAAGTCTTCCTTGGTTCAGTTGATTCCGCGTTTCTATGATGTGACCTTGGGCAAGATTTTGGTGGATGGTGTGGATGTCCGCGCCTATAATCTAAAGGCCCTCCGTCAGAAGATTGGCTTTATTCCGCAGAAAGCTCTGCTATTTACCGGGACGATCGCTGAAAATATCCGCTATGGTAAGGAAGATGCTAGCTCTGAGGAGCTCAATCAAGCAGCAGATGTGGCTCAAGCTCGGGATTTTATCGAGAGCAGAGAAGAGCGCTTCGAGACGCATTTGGCTGAAGGTGGCAGCAATCTTTCTGGTGGTCAAAAGCAACGTCTGTCTATTGCGCGTGCGGTTGTTAAGGAGCCAGATATTTATATCTTTGATGATTCCTTCTCGGCCCTGGACTACAAGACAGATGCGACTTTGCGCCGCCGACTCAAGGAAGTGACGCAGAATGCAACGGTTCTTATCGTGGCTCAGCGGGTCGGAACTATTATGGATGCGGATCAAATCATTGTCTTAGACAAGGGTGAGATCGTGGGTCGAGGCCGGCACGAGGAGCTGATGGAAAATAATGCCATCTATCGTGAAATTGCCAATTCCCAGCTCAACAGCCAATCATTAACAGAAGAATAGGAGGAAGAGATGAAAGAAAATAGTTTTGTCCGTTTATGGGGCTATCTAAAAGTCTATAAAGCTGCCGTGCTTCTTGCAGTCTTCCTCAAGATTGTCAGTGTGGTCATGAGTGTCCTAGAGCCTTTTGTCCTAGGGCTTGCTATCACAGAGCTGACACAAAATCTGCTGGATATGGCCAAGGGAGTACCCGGTGCAGCCATCAATAGCAGCTATGTGGCTTGGATTATGCTGCTTTACTTTATTCGTGCCCTCATCTATGAGATTAGTGCTTATTTCTCTAACTATTTTATGACCAATGCTGTGCAGAGCACCGTTCGCGATATGCGCAATGAGCTCAGTCATAAAATCAATCGAATTCCTGTTTCCTACTTTGACAAGCACCAGTTCGGTGATCTGATTGGGCGCTTCACCAGCGATGTGGAGACTGTTTCAAATGCTCTCCAACAAAGCTTTTTGCAGGTGGTCAATGCCGTTATGACCCTGATTTTGGTCATCGGAATGGTTCTTTATCTGAATATCCAGCTGGCCTTGATCGTTATCGTCAGCATTCCTCTGACTTATTTGGGAGCTAGATTTATTCTTAAAAAATCTCAGCCCTATTTTAAGCAACAGGCAGATGTTTTGGGTGCTATGAATGGCTTTGTTCAAGAAAATCTGTCAGGCTTCAATGTGCTCAAACTTTACGGTCGGGAAGAGACCTCGGCTGAGGATTTTCGAGCCATTACTCAAAATCTACAGGAAGTCGGCTTTAAAGCTAGCTTTATCTCGGGGCTCATGATGCCCGTCCTCAATGGGATTTCAGATTTGACTTATCTCATTGTGGCTCTGGTTGGTGGTTTACAGGTTATTGCTGGTCAGCTGACCATCGGGAATATGCAGGCCTTTGTCCAGTACGTCTGGCAGGTCAATCAGCCTATTCAAAACCTCACCCAGCTGGCAGGACAGCTCCAGAGTGCCAAGTCTTCGCTGGATCGGATTTTCCAAATTTTGGATGAGCCAGATGAAGTCATGGATAATACCGTCCAGCTAGACAAGGACTTGACTGGTCAAGTCAGCTTCAAAGATGTGGATTTCCAATATGTGGCAGACAAGCCGCTGATTCGCAACTTTAATCTGGAAGTCCAGCCAGGTGAAATGGTGGCTATTGTTGGGCCGACTGGAGCTGGTAAGACGACCTTGATCAACCTACTCATGCGTTTCTACGATGTGACCAAGGGCTCTATCAGCGTGGACGGCCACGATATTCGTCAGCTGTCCCGTCAAGACTACCGCAAGCAATTTGGTATGGTTCTGCAGGACGCTTGGCTTTATGAAGGGACTATCAAGGAAAATCTCCGCTTTGGTAACCTTGATGCTACCGATGAGGAGATTGTGGAAGCAGCCAAATCAGCCAATGTGGATCACTTTATTCGTACCTTGCCGGGTGGCTACAATATGGAAATGAATCAGGAGTCTAGCAATATTTCGCTGGGTCAAAAACAACTTCTGACGATCGCACGGGCTCTCTTGGCCGATCCTAAGATTCTGATTTTGGATGAGGCGACATCCTCAGTGGATACTCGTTTGGAACTGTTGATTCAGAAGGCCATGAAAACTCTGATGCAGGGGCGGACGAGCTTTGTTATTGCTCACCGCTTGTCCACTATCCAAGAAGCGGACAAGATTTTGGTGCTCAAGGATGGACAAATCATCGAGCAGGGCAATCACGAGTCGCTGCTGGCTGACAAGGGCTTCTATCATGACTTGTATATGAGCCAATTTTCGGATAAGAAAGAAGCCTAGACATATAAAAGAGGAAACTCAGCTGAGTTTCCTTTTTGATTTATAATTGATGGAGTTTTGCTTCAAAAGCTTGTCGAGTGAAAAGGTGCTTAAAGATCTTCTACTTGAACGACATGGGTTTCGAATTCGAGATTTGGCATGACTGCTGTTAAATCCTGTTGAATGCGTTCAAGGGCTTCTAGTCGCATTTGAACGGACGTATGGGCATTTCCTTGGATAATGAAAATGGCATTTTTGGTGCCATCATCAAATTTATAAAGGTCGCTGTCACGGACATCAAGCCAAGCAAGGATGCCTTTTTCATCTCGATAGACATAGTCGGTCGGAGCCACGTGCTTTTCCTTGGATAAGATGGGGAGGAAAATATCATCCTTCTGACTGACTGTAAACTCAATCTCATCACCGATTTTATCAAGGTCATGCCCACCGATAGCTAGAAGAGAATGCAAGGATTCTACATTATAAATATCAATGATGCTGTTGATCCTTGGAATGGAGCCGCGGTGTTGGATATTGCGGATCAAAGCTGGTACTGTTGGCGGGTTCTTTTTAACACTGCGCCCAACTTTCTGTAGCAAATTACAGTAGCCTTGGATAGTCGGATGGTCAGTGATTTCTGCTAGATTGCAGCTCAAGGCCCAATTTTCTGCTTTCTTCTGCTTTTGGAGAAAGGCTTCTGATAAAGGTGCTTGGGGATCAACGTTTCTGGCAATACCAAGGACGACGCTTGTGATGCCCAGTTCTGCTAAACTTTTATCAATGGTAAATTTCATCTTAGACGAACCTCCATTTTTTTCTTACCATCATTATACCTTTTTCTAGGACTTTTTACAATGAAAAATATGTGTGGAATAAGGAGAAAAGGAAGGGAAGCAGTAGAATTCCGATGATAAACGCATGCCATTTCCAGTAGATACGGATCAAACCAGCGGTTTCTCGGATCCATGCAGAAGGAAGAAAATAGAAGGCTGTTCGAGAACCAATGCTGCGACCTTTGAGACCAACTTGTTTCATATAGATGCCAGCACGTAGCGCGTGGAAAGAATTTGTGACTAGGACAACTCGATCTTGCTCCAGTCCTTGTGCGAGCATGAGCTCTTTACTGAATATGAGATTTTCAAGCGTAGTGCGAGATTTATTTTCGAGGAAAATGCTGTCAGCTGGAACTCCTTTTTCCATCAAATAACCTGCCATAGCCTCTGCTTCGGAAATCCACTCGTCGTCTCCCTGCCCGCCAGAGACAATGATGACTGGCTTCCGATTAAATTTCTCATAGATGGCTATCCCTTTATCCAAGCGCTGAGCCAGCAGGGGAGGCACCTTGTCTCCAAACAATCCTGCACCGAGGATAATAATAGTCTGAGGCTCTTTCTTGACTGGAAAAATATTTAAAAAGAATGCATAGATGATATAGGAAAGATAGAGAAAGGTTCCGTAAAATAGTAGCAAATCAGCGAGGGAAATCAAAGTTGCAAGAAATGACCGAGGAGCGAGAAAATGCAGTAAAGCAAGTCCCACGATCGCTAGGCCGTAGAGAAGCGATAGTAGATTGGCTAGTCTGAGTCCCTCTAGCTGTAGCATTTGGCGACCATTAAAAATCAAATAAGCAGTAGAAGCGAAAATACTAATAGGAATTGCTAAAAGCAGGATATAAAAGCTAATCATAGCTGGTGTATAACCAATAAATCGCTCAAGACTAACAATCGTAAGCCCAGCTAAAACAATGCCCATCATTATAAGAGTGAAGGTCAGGAGATAAGCATTGAATAAACTTCTAGGTTCCCGATAGACTAAAAAAGTAAAGATAGCAGCAGGAATGAGCCAGATTAGATGAAGTAACATATTAAAACCTCGCAATTGAACTTATAACTAGTATAGCATAAGTCCATCTCATAAAAAAGGAATTACGTATATGATATAAATCGAAAACAAATAAGAATAATTCGTAATAAATCGAATTATATTTCGCGATTTTCTTAAGGTTGAGAAAAGGCGATTTTTATTTCAAAATCCTTGCAATGAGTGGTGTTTATCGGTATAATGGAAAAATCTTAAAAAGACTGGAGATGACGATGATAAAAAAAGGATCCTTGACCGGTTTGCTTTTATTTGGAATGTTTTTCGGAGCCGGTAACCTGATTTTTCCACCTCAATTGGGTTTGGAATCTGGTCAAAATTTCTGGCCAGCTATTGGGGGCTTTGTCCTATCGGGCGTCGGTATTGCTATTCTAACCTTGATTATAGGTACTTTAAATCCCAAGGGCTATATTGATGAAATCTCGAAAAAGATTGCCCCTTGGTTTGCGGTAGTTTACTTGGTAGCCCTTTATCTTGCAATTGGTCCCTTCTTTGCCATTCCTCGGACGGCGACCACTGCATTTTCTGTCGGGATTGAGCCCATGTTGCCTGCAGGTTCTCATGCCATTTGGCTTTTTGGGTTTACGCTGGTTTATTTTGCCTTTGCCTATCTGATTGCACTTAATCCATCGAAAATCCTTGATAGTATTGGTCGTTATTTAACTCCAATCTTTGCCTTATTGATTGTAGTTTTAGTTGTATTAGGCGCTGCCAAATATGGTTCCACTGCTCCTCAAGGAGCAACAGGGGAATATGCTGCTTCAGCTTTCGGAGCAGGCTTTCTTCAGGGCTACAATACTCTGGATGCTTTGGCTTCAGTTGCCTTTAGTGTGGTTGCCGTGACGACACTCAACCAGCTCGGTTTCAAGAATAAAAAAGAATACATTTCTACCATTTGGATCGTGGGTATCCTTGTGGCGCTAGGCTTTAGCGTTCTTTATATTGGTCTTGCCTTTCTTGGAAATCACTTCCCACTTAATCTAGCGAATTTGCCGAAAGGAGCAAATGTAGGGGCTTCTGTTTTGTCTTCTGCAACTCAGGCTATCTTTGGGCCGATGGCTCAAATTTTCCTAGCGATTATGGTAACGGTGACCTGTTTTACAACAACAGCTGGACTTATCGTCTCAACTGGCGAATTTTTCCATAATACTTTCCCGAAAGTATCTTATAAGGTGTATGCGACCATTTTTACGCTAGTTGGTTTTGCTATTGCAAATCTTGGTTTGAATGCTATTATTCAGTATTCAGTTCCAGCTCTGGAAATTCTTTATCCTATTACCATTACGATTGTGATGATTGTCATGGTTAATCGCTTTTTGCCACTTTCTAAACCAGGTATGCAGTTGACCATCGCAGTAGTGACGCTGATTGCTTTTGCTAGCATTTTGGGACGACAATTCAAGCTAACTGCCATTCTCAATCTGGTTAATGCTCTGCCATTTGCTCAAGCTTCTCTGCCTTGGTTGCTGCCGGCGCTGGTTGGAATCTTGCTCTCACTCCTTTTGCCAAACAAGCAAAAAAGTGAAGCATTTGAATTTGAAGCATAAGAAGAAAATTCACCACAGTGTGGTGGATTTTTTTGACTCATTGTCAATTGTAGTAGGTGATTTAAGTTTAAGACTGGGAATGTTTGGTGAAGAAACTCAAGTTGTTTCTTATGAACAATAAGACAATATAAGCATTTTATAAGATAGATTTAAGAGAAATTTTAACTATTTCTTATCTCCATTTAATCTTAGGAGATTATACTAGATTCATAAAAAAACAAACCTAAAGGAGAATCTTATGAAATTCAACCTAAATCAAAAGTATGCTCGCTGGTCAATCCGTCGTTTAAGCGTGGGTGTGGCTTCCGTCGTAGTTGCCAGTGGTTTCTTTTTGCTAGTTGGTCAACCAAACACTGTACATGCAGATGTTCTCACTACGACTCCGACTGAAGTTCTTCAAACAGATTCATCATCACTAGAAAAGAATGAGTTGCCAGAGACAGTTTTAAAAGAAGGAGTGGATTCAACTCTTCCTGAAAATCAGTCAGCTTCAAAGGAAGTAGCTGATGAAACTATTTCTTTAGACAAGTCTAGCCTAACTCCAAAGGAAGAAGTAACAAAAACCAAAGAAGAACAGAATATTACAGAAGTTACCGATCAGAAAGAAGAAACTAAGCCAGTGGCAACTCTTGATGTAGTTTCAAACCAAGCTCGTGAAGCGGCTATTTCTCAATCAGTAACGACTCAAGATGAAGTTAAAAAAGGAGTTGAAGAAAATACTAAGGACTCAGTAGACGTTCCAGCCAGCTATTTAGAAAAAGCGAACGTTCTCGGTCCATTCTTGGCGGGTGTCAACCAAGTCATCCCGTATGAAGCTTTCGGTGGAGATGGTATGTTGACGCGTCTCTTGCTCAAATCTTCTGATAAGGCACCTTGGTCAGATAATGGAACAGCTAACAATCCAGCCCTCTTGCCACTTGAAGGCTTAGCGAAGGGTCAATACTTCTACGAAGTGGATTTGAACGGCAATACTACAGGTAAAGATGGACAAGCCCTTCTCGACCAACTTCGCGCTAATGGTACATATGATTACCAAGCGACTGTTAAAGTCTATGGTGCTAAAGATGGAAAAGCAGATTTGACCAATCTCGTAGCTACAAAAAATGTAACTGTTAACTTGAATGGCCTTATTTCAAAAGAAGCAGTCAAAGACTCAGTCACTAAAAATATCAAAGACCATATTGATGTCCCAGCTAGCTACTTAGAAAAAGCGAACGTTCCCGGTCCATTCTTGGCCGGTGTTAATCAAGTCATCCCGTATGAAGCTTTCGGTGGAGACGGCATGTTGACGCGCCTCTTGCTCAAATCTTCTGATAAGGCACCTTGGTCAGACAATGGAACAGCTAAAAATCCAGCCCTCTTACCACTTGAAGGCTTAGCTAAAGGTCAATACTTCTACGAAGTAGATTTGAATGGCAATACTACAGGTAAAGATGGACAAGCCCTTCTCGACCAACTTCGCGCTAATGGCACATATGCTTACCAAGCTACTGTTAAAGTCTATGGTGCTAAAGATGGAAAAGCAGATTTGACCAATCTCGTAGCTACAAAAAATGTAACTGTTAACTTGAACGGCCTTGTTTCAAAAGAAGCAGTCAAAGACTCAGTCACCAAAAATATTAAAGACCATATTGACGTCCCAGCCAGCTATTTAGAAAAAGCGAACGTTCCCGGTCCATTCTTGGCAGGTGTTAATCAAGTCATTCCGTATGAAGCTTTCGGTGGAGATGGTATGTTGACGCGTCTCTTGCTCAAATCTTCTGACAAGGCTCCTTGGTCAGACAACGGCACAGCTAAAAATCCAGCCCTCTTGCCACTTGAAGGCTTGGCGAAAGGTCAATACTTCTACGAAGTGGATTTGAACGGCAATACTACCGGTAAAGACGGGCAAGCCCTTCTCGACCAACTTCGTGCTAATGGCACTCGCAGTTACCAAGCTACTGTCAAGGTCTATGGTGCTAAAGATGGAAAACCAGATTTGACAAATCTTATCGCGACTCGTCAAGTAACGATTCAGCTTCGTGGAAAAGAAATGGCTACAATACCATCTCAAGAAGGTCAAATGAATATGAAACCTTCTACAACACCATCTCAAGAAGGTCAGATGAATAAGAAGCCTTCTACAACACCATCTCAAGAAGGTCAGATGAATAAGAAGCCTTCTGCAACAGATTCTATGAGTACAGCTGAGGGTACGAAGGAAGTAGATCATCGCATGACTGATGTGAAGGGGGAACACCCAACTTCTAAGCCGATGGCAGATACGATGAAAAAGAATGATAAGCCTACGTTACCAAAAACTGGTGAAGCTCAAACAGCTACAGCTACCATTGGTTTCTTAGGACTAGTTTTGGCAGGAATTCTTAGCCTTCTAGGTTTGAAAGAAAAACAAAAAGATTAAGGTTCAAATCATTTAAAAATTACTAAAAATAGTGTTATACTAAAGCCAGTATAACACTGTTTTTATCAGGAGATTGGCAAATGGGAAAGACAATTTTACTCGTTGATGATGAGATGGATATTCTAGATATTCAAAAGCGCTATCTTATGCAGGATGGCTACCATGTTTTAGTGGCTCGAGATGGCGTGGAGGGGTTAGATCTTTTCCGAAAGAAATCTGTTGACTTGATCATCACGGACATCATGATGCCGAATATGGACGGTTATGACTTTATCCGTGAGGTTCAGTATATAGCACCTGATCAGCCTTTTCTTTTTACAACGGCTAAGACTAGCGATCAAGACAAAATTTACGGTTTGAGCTTAGGAGCAGATGATTTTATAGCCAAACCTTTTAGTCCGCGTGAGCTGGTGCTAAGAGTCAATAATATTTTGCGCCGACTTCATCGTGGAGGCGAGATCGAACAAATTGAGCTCGGTGATTTGGTGATGAATCATGCGGTTCATGAGGCTCGCATCGGAGAGCATTTTTTGGAACTAACAGTGAAATCCTTTGAATTGCTCTGGATTTTAGCTAGTAATCCTGAGAGAGTTTTTTCAAAGACGGAGCTTTACGAGAAGGTGTGGCAGGAAGATTTCGTAGATGATACCAATACCCTTAATGTTCATATACATGCTCTGAGACAGGAATTGACCAAGTATGCCAGTTCAGACACTCCTGCCGTCAAAACTGTCTGGGGTCTGGGGTATAAAATGGAAGGAGCACGAGGTATAAAATGAAATTAAAAAGTTACATTCTGGTGGGGTATCTGATTTCTAGCCTACTAACGATTTTACTCGTTTTCTGGGCAGTCCAGCGAATGTTGATTGTAAAAAGCGAGATTGATTTCCTAGTTGGAATGACCTTGATTGCTAGTTTCATAGGAGCGGCAGTCAGTCTCTTTCTTTTATCGCCAGTATTTTCTTCCCTTCGGCATCTGAAAAAACAGGCTCAGAATATAGCTGACAAGGATTTTAGTACAGAGATTGAAGCCAAGGGTCCTATCGAATTTCAAGAGTTGGGTCAGGCTTTTAACGATATGTCGCATAATTTGCAAGAAACGTTTGAGTCGCTTGATGAAAGTGAACGAGAAAAGGGAATGATGATTGCCCAGCTTTCTCACGATATTAAAACTCCCATTACCTCTATTCAGGCGACTGTGGAGGGGATTTTAGATGGAGTCATCGAAGAAGAGGAGCAGATTCATTACTTGACCACGATTAGCCGTCAGACAGAGCGCTTGAATAAATTGGTGGAAGAATTGGATGTTTTGACTCTTAATGCCCAGCCTCGAATAGAATCAGATGGAGAAGCCGAAATAGTCTTTATAGATCAGCTATTGATTGAGGCTATGAGTGAATTTCAACTATTGATTGAGCAGGAGGAGCGAGACATCTACATTCAAGTGTCTCCTGAGTCAGCGAAAATTAAGAGCCATTACGATAAACTTTCCCGTATCTTGGTCAACTTGCTAAATAATGCCTTTAAGTATTCAGACCCTGGAACTAAAATTGAGGTCGTGGCTCAATTAACTGAGCAAATCTTGACAATAAGTGTGAAAGATGAAGGACAGGGTATTGCTCCTGAGGATTTGGATAAGATTTTCAAACGCCTTTATCGTGTGGAAACATCTCGTAATATGAAGACAGGCGGGCATGGTCTGGGTCTTGCTATTGCACGTGAGTTGGCTCATCAGCTGGGTGGGGAAATAACGGTCGAAAGCCAGTGTGGCCTAGGAAGCACTTTTACATTTGCTCTCAACTTAACATAAATCCACAATAAGTGATAAATATTTTTAACTCTTGATTTAGCAAAGATAAAATCAAATTCAAGTTTTTTCAAATCGATCTCCCTATTTTTAGGGGGATTTTTATTTTATACTAGAGTCAGAAAATTGATCGAGAGGTTTTTAAAATGGCAACAAGTTTTTTGTTCTTTATTTCTGTTTTTCTAGCAGGGATTCTTTCCTTTTTCTCGCCCTGTATTTTACCGCTTATGCCGGTTTATGTAGGAATTCTGCTGGATTCGGATCAGCCGAAAACGGTTCGGTTTATGGGAAAAGAGATTTCCTGGTATGGATTGGCTAAGACTCTATGTTTCATAGCTGGCTTATCAACTGTATTCTTAGTTTTGGGCTATGGAGCTGGCGCTCTAGGACAAGTCCTCTATGCCCCTTGGTTTCGTTATGTTCTGGGCGGGATTGTCATTCTACTAGGAATCCACCAGATGGGAATCATCAATATCCAGCAGCTGCAAAAGCAAAAGAGCATCCAACTTAAAAAGAATAGTAAAAGAAGTGATTTTCTAAACGCCTTTCTCTTGGGTATCACCTTTAGTTTTGGTTGGACACCCTGTGTGGGACCTGTTCTGAGCTCTGTCTTAGCAATTGCAGCTTCTGGCGGTAACGGCGCTCTTCAGGGAGGCTTACTTATGTTGGTTTATACAATAGGATTAGCCCTTCCTTTTCTAGCCATGGCTTTGGCTTCTGGCTGGGTATTACAGCGCTTTGCCAAACTCAAACCTTATATGGGAACGCTTAAGAAAATCGGCGGGGCACTCATCATCCTCATGGGAATTCTGCTTATGCTCGGAAATCTAAACGCTTTAGCGTCATTATTTGGATAAATATTATATAATTAAAGGAGAAATATCATGAAAAAAATCGCTACCCTTACAATGGCTACTCTTAGTATTTTTGCCTTGGCTGCCTGCTCCAGTCAAAAGTCAAATTCAGACATGAAAAAGATGGATGACAGCAGCATGATGAAGAAAGATGATATGAAAAAAGACGACATGAAGAAGGAGGATATGAAAAACTCTAGCATGTCAGACGATAAGATGAAAAAGGAGGATATGAAGGATTCTTCTATGACGTCCGACAGTAAGTCTGACATGAAAGATGATATGAAATCAAGCGATTCAAGCATGAAGGATGACATGAAAGATTCATCCGAAATGTCATCTGATAAATAAAATTATCAATAAGGGTGGAAGTCGTCAGTTTTGTCGGCTTTCTCCTCATTTTGAAAGGAAAGAAAACGATGAAGAAACTATCGATTTTGACTGCCAGTCTGCTTTGTGTCGGCTTATTGGGAGCTTGCTCAAATCAGCAAATGAATTCGGAAGCTTCTAAAAATGATAAAAGTTCCATGACTAGTAAGGCAAATTCTAATCAAGCTACAAAAATGGCTAAGGACTTTAGTCTGCAAGGAGTAGACGGCAAGACCTACAAGCTGTCTGATTTCAAAGGCAAGAAAGTCTATCTAAAATTTTGGGCTTCTTGGTGCTCTATCTGTCTATCCACCCTTGGAGATACCAATGATTTGGCTAAGGAGCAGTCAGGAAAAGATTATGTTGTCCTGTCGGTAGTATCTCCGACTTTTAACGGAGAAAAGTCTGCTGATGATTTCAAGGAATGGTACAAGTCTTTGGATTACAAGAACATGCCAGTTCTCATGGATACCAAGGGAGAATTACTGAAAGAATACGGTATTCGCTCGTATCCATCTGCTCTCTTTATCAATAGTGATGGCTCACTTGCTAAAACTCATGTGGGCTACATGAGTAAGGAAGATATTGAGAAAACACTAAAGGAAATCAAGTAGAAAGGAGCAATGAACATGGAAGGCAAATGGAAGATTCTTCTGGTTTTGTTTGGCTTGCTTGCCTGTTTTGGTCTATTTTTCTTAATCAAGGGCTCCATGTCTATTAACCCATCTCAGGCCAATATTGAGCAAATCAAGAAAGCCTCTATGAGCAAGACAGAAGTGACTAAACAGAAGAAAGAAGATGTCAAGGAAGAGGACAAGCGGGAGATTTATCTGGCTGGTGGATGTTTCTGGGGAGTAGAGGAGTACTTTTCTCGCGTGCCAGGTGTCATTGATGCTGAGTCTGGCTATGCAAATGGTAGGAGCGACACGACCAAATATGAATTGGTCTCCCAAACTGGTCACGCTGAGACGGTAAAAATTACTTATAACGTTAAAAAAATATCTCTCAAAGAAATCTTACTTCACTATTTCCGCATCATTGATCCAACTTCTAAAAACAAGCAGGGAAATGATCAGGGTACCCAGTATCGGACAGGAGTTTACTATACGGACGAAGCTGATCTTGAGACTATAAATCAGGTCTTTGATGAGGTTGCTAAGAAATATGATAAGCCTTTAGCTGTCGAAAAAGAACCTCTAAAAAACTTTATCAAAGCAGAAGATTACCATCAGGATTACCTAAAAAAGAATCCTAATGGATATTGCCATATCGATGTCAATCAAGCTGCATACCCTGTTATCGAAGCTAGCCGCTATCCTAAGCCTAGCGATGAAGAGATTAAGGCTAAGCTCTCGCCAGAAGAATACGCAGTTACACAAAAGAATGACACAGAGCGGGCTTTTTCTAACCGCTATTGGGATAAGTTTGATGCTGGTATCTACGTGGATGTGGTGACAGGCGAGCCTCTCTTTTCATCAAAGGATAAGTTTGATTCAGGCTGCGGTTGGCCCAGTTTCACACGTCCTATCAGTCCAGATGTTGCGACTTACAAAGAAGACAAGAGCTTCAATATGACTCGAACAGAAGTTCGTAGTCGGGTTGGAAATTCCCATCTGGGCCATGTTTTCACAGACGGTCCTAAGGATAAGGGA
This sequence comes from Streptococcus sp. SC1, assembly GCF_030272855.1. Classification (NCBI taxonomy): domain Bacteria; kingdom Bacillati; phylum Bacillota; class Bacilli; order Lactobacillales; family Streptococcaceae; genus Streptococcus; species Streptococcus sp. SC1. Next base: position 180,068 of record NZ_JAQCMU010000003.1, read on the forward strand.
GGCTTGCGCTATTGTATTAATAGTTTGTCAATCAAGTTCATTCCAAAAGCTGAGATGGAGGAGAAGGGCTACGGCTATCTGTTGGATTATGTTTAAGAGCATTTTGATTGAAAATTTGCTATAATAAATCCAGTAAAAATAAGGAGTTGAATCTTGTGTATTCAATCATGATTGTAGAGGATGAATATCTGGTAAGACAGGGAATTGCGTCCTTGGTAGACTATGAACAGTTTGGTATGCAGGTCATTGCCCAGGCTGAAAATGGAATAGAAGCTTGGCAGAAATTTCAGGAAAATCCTGCTGACATCCTGCTAACCGATATCAATATGCCACAGATGAATGGCCTTGAACTGGCCAAGCTAGTCAGGGACCAGGCTCCTAAGTGCCATATCGTTTTCCTGACAGGCTATGATGACTTTGACTATGCTCGGACGGCCATTAAGTTAGGTGCAGATGACTATCTTCTCAAGCCATTTTCCAAGGATGATGTTGAGGAGATGTTGGCCAAGGTACAGACTAAACTTGATAAGGAACGTAAAAGAGCTCAGATTCAAAACTTGGTCGATCAAGGACAGCACTCTGAGTTGGAAGAGGCTATTCACGCGCGTCTAGCTGATTCAGAATTAAGCTTGAAAAGTTTGGCTTTCCAATTGGGATTTAGTCCGTCCTACCTAAGTGTTCTTATCAAAAAAGAATTAGGCTTGCCTTTTCAAGATTATTTGATTCAAGAACGGATAAAAAAAGCTAAACTCTTACTCTTAACCACAGATTTGAAGATTTATGAAATAGCAGAGCAGGTAGGTTTTGAAGATATGAACTATTTTTCTCAGCGCTTCAAGCAGGTGGTTGGGCTGACACCTCGGCAGTTTAAAAAAGGAGAGGAGAAATGAAACGCTATCCGCTTCTTATCCAGTTGATTGTTTATATCTTTCTTCTGGTTCTTTTACTCTTGGGGGTTGTTGGAAGTCTTTACTATCAGACTAGCTCGCAGACTATTCGGCAGCTGACAGAGCGGACGACGCGCAATAGCATGGAGCAAAGCGGGCAGTTTATTGCTTCCTATTTGCAGAAATTAAAACAAACTACCTCCACACTGAGCAAGGAAGAAACGATTCGTAAGTTTGCTCAGAATCAAGAAAGCAGCGAAACGTCAGTTCAGGCTTTGATGAAAACCATCATTGAAACAGATCCGGATTTGGTGTCGGCAGTATTGGTTACCAAGGACGGGCGCGTGGTCTCGACAGATTCTCAAATCAGTATGCAGACATCTTCTGATATGATGAATGAAAAGTGGTACCAGGAAGCTGTCCATACCAGAGCCATGCCTGTCTTGACACCTGCTCGCAAGGAATCTCTATCATCAGAAAAGGAGAAGTGGGTTGTTTCTGTCACTCAGGAAGTAGTGGATGAAGCAGGGCAGAATCTCGGTGTTTTGCGTCTGGATATCGGCTACAATAGTCTCAAAGCCTATTTGGATCGGCTTCAGCTAGGAAAGAAGGGTTTTAGCTTTATTGTTAATAGCCAGCATGAATTTGTCTATCATCCCAAGAAGAGTGTTTATTCCTCCAGTCAGGAAATGAAAGCTATGCAGCCCTATATCTCGGTCAAGGATGGTTACGCAGACCAGAAGCAGGCTTTTGTCTACCAGATTGATATTGCGGATAGCGACTGGACCTTAATTGGCGTTACTTCATTAGAGCAATTACAGATGCTTCAGTCACAGATGCTTTATTCTTTTGTGGGAATGGGCATTTTAGCACTCCTGATGTGCTTGACTGGTATTTGGTTTGTTCTGCGTTTGTGGATTAAGCCTCTGCAGAATCTGCAGGCTGTCATTCTAAAGATTGGCGCAGGCGAATCAAACCTTCGGGCGGAAGCAAAGGGGTCTCCAGAGTTGGTTGACTTGGCTCAGCAGTTCAATAAAATGCTGGATCAAATCGAACGACTAATGGAAGCTGTCAAGACAGAAGAACAAAATGTCCGCCGCTATGAGCTCCGAGCTCTCTCTGCTCAAATCAATCCCCATTTCCTTTATAATACCTTGGATACCATTGTCTGGATGGCTGAGTTTAACGACAGCAAGCGTGTTGTTGAGGTAACAAAATCACTCGCTCAGTATTTCCGCTTGGCGCTTAATCAAGGACACGAACAGATTGCCCTCAAAGATGAGATCGATCACGTTCGTCAGTATCTCTTTATCCAGAAGCAGCGCTATGGTGATAAGCTCCAATATGAGATTGAAGAGGATGAATCTCTAGCTGATTATAAATTGCCCAAGCTGGTACTCCAGCCCTTGGTTGAAAATGCCATCTACCATGGAATCAAGGAAATTGACAGACAGGGCATGATTCGGGTGACGTCGAAAGCAGAAGAGGGGCAGCTGATACTGTCTATCTATGATAACGGCCGCGGTTTTGATCTCCAAAATTCAGAGGATCAGACTCTCCCTCGCTTAGGTGGGGTTGGTCTGAAAAATGTCGATCAACGCTTGAGATTGCAGTTCGGAGACGACTATCATATGGAAATCCAGTCTGAAGCTGATACATTCACCCAGATTAGTCTTTATTTGCCACTAGATTCAGATGATTAAGTTCGCTATCCTTCAGTACTCCAGCCGGAAAATTTCCGGCTTTTTTGCTGTTTAGGAATGAAATAGGCCTTTTACAGATGGCTTCTCCGATAAATGATACAAAAATGAGGATAGTGTAGCAAAATGTGGAAAAATTTAAATCGTTTGTTATAATAATATTGAAAACACATCTTAAAGGAGGTTGGGATGGAGTCTGGTTTATTTTTTGTTTCGGTCTTTTTGGCTGGAATTCTCTCGTTTTTCTCACCCTGTATCTTTCCCTTATTACCAGTCTACATAGGGATATTGCTGGATGAAGAAGAGCCTAGAGAAGTCAAGTTTTTAGGCAGAAAGATCGCTTGGACTGGTCTGATCAAGACCTTGTGTTTCATTGCTGGAATTTCTTTAGTTTTCTTTCTACTAGGCTTTGGTGCAGGATTCTTAGGCAGAGTGATTTACGATGAGAAATTCCGTTATCTGATGGGGATCATCATCATTTTGCTCGGAATTCACCAGATGGAGCTGATTAATATCAGGCAGTTACAATTCCAGAAAAATGTGGAATTTAAGAAAGACAGTCGTCGGAATGATTTTCTTTCAGCCTTTTTGCTTGGTATTAGTTTCAGTTTTGGTTGGACACCTTGCATTGGACCTGTCCTTAGTTCGGTTCTGGCTCTAGCTGCCTCTGGAGGAAATGGAGCTATCCAAGGAGCGCTCCTAACACTGGTTTATACTTTGGGAATGGCTTTGCCATTTCTCATCTTAGCTCTAGCTTCTAGCTTCGTTATGCGGTATTTTTCAAAAATCAAACCCTATATGGGGCTAATGAAAAAAATTGGAGGAGCCTTAATCATTTTTATGGGAATCCTTCTCATGCTCGGGCAGTTAAATGCTTTATCAGGAATTTTTGGATAAAAGGAGAAAAAGATGAAAAAAATTCTTTCGCTAGTTGTTGCTTCGATAGCTTTTCTGACACTATCAGCTTGTTCATCTGACGAAAAGGGGATGGATAGTCAAAGCCAGTCCAATACAAGTGTCCAATCGCAGGTTGCAGTTGGTCAGGAGGCACCGGACTTCACTCTCCAGTCAATGGATGGAAAAACTGTCAAGCTTTCTGATTACCGTGGGAAAAAAGTCTATCTGAAGTTCTGGGCTTCTTGGTGCGGACCTTGTAAGCGAAGCATGCCAGAATTGGTCGAGTTAGCTGGTAAAAAAGACCGTGATTTTGAAATATTGTCTATTGTAGCACCGGGCCTCCAAGGAGAGAAGTCTGTTGAGGACTTCCCAAAATGGTATCAAGAACAAGGATATAAGGATGTGCCCGTCCTATTTGACACGTCTGGTGCAATCTTCCAAGCCTATCAGGTTCGCAGTATTCCAACCGAAATCCTCATTGATAGCCAAGGAAAAATTGGGAAGATTCAATTTGGAGCAATCAGCAACGAAGAAGCAGAAAAGGCCTTCAAGGAAATGAAATAAAATAAAAAAGAATGGATGTAAAAATCCATTCTTTTCATTTTGTTCTGATTAGGCACTAGCGCCAGATGTTGCATCGGCATCTCCACCGCCGTGACCACCGCCAGTATCTGAAGCACCAGAAGTGGCGTCGGCGGCTGCAGCTGCAGGAGCAAAAGGACCGCTTCCTCCAACCAAGCGTTGACCAGTTGTTTTTAGGTACCAATCTAGCCAAGGTTGGAAGTTGAAGACGATTTCGTTGATACCAGCGTAAGATCCATCAGGATAGTACATTGCTTGGTAGTTGTGGGTATTGATAACACCTGCTGGTGAGCCAGGCACGATTGTACGAACGTACTCTTGATCACCATTACGAAGAACACCAACTACCCATTCCACGTTCTTCATGCGAGCAGCAGGAAGAGAGTTGTGTAGAGTTGAGAGACGGCCACCAGATTGGGATGGTACACGTTTGGCAAACATAGTGTCCGGATCTTGATGAGCGTTGTTATAGTAAAGGAACTGGTTGTTATCATCTGCGTAAGTCAATTCAAACGGCATAGCCTTTAAGAACATGTCGATTTGGTTAACAGTCAGGATACCATGGTCAAGCTTGACATAGGTATCGCCAGAAACAGCACCAACAGCTTTTGCAGCTTTTTCTACCCATTCTGGATCGTCAGGGTCAACTTCTGTGATGGTTGTTGCGATTGGGTTCGTGACATCTAAGTCTTCAGGAGCAATTGGTTTAGGTTTTTTCAATTTTGAGACTACCTCAACATATTTAACAAAGTTATCTAAGCAAGATTCAAGGAATTTAACGGTTCCTTCGTTTGTGATATTGCCTTCATTATCAAAAGCTTCTTTCGCTTTACCAAGAAGGAATTCATTTCCTGGTAAAGTATAAGCATTGACACCTGGAGCATCCAAGATCTTACGCAAATGTACTTGGGCACGAGAGGTTCCTTGGTCGTAGTAGGAAGCTCCTACAATCATGACAGGCTTGCTTTCAAATGGGTGAACCTCATAAGAGAGCCATTCGAGGACGCTCTTGAGAGCTGCTGTAATGGTGTGGTTGTGCTCAGGAGTGGCAATGATGACACCGTCAGCGCGCGTGATGCGGTTGTACAAAAGGCGCAGCTGGAAGGATTCGTCCCATTTTTCATCTTGATTAAAGAGTGGAACTTCATCAATTTCCAAAACTTCCAATTCAAATTTCAGTTTAAATTGTTTTCTGATGAATTCTAGTAATTTACGGTTGTATGATTGGTCTGCATTTGAGCCGACAAGTCCAACAAATTTCATTTGATTCTTTCCCTTCTAGTTCTTACAATTTTTCCCAGTCAAAGTTTTCAGCTTCTTGATGAAGAAGTGCTTGGGCACTTGATAATTTTTCTGTAATTTTAACAAACAGACGGAAGTCATCAAAAAGAGCGTCTAATTTTTGAATGGTTTCGAGGTCAATCAGGTCTCCATTTTTATCAAAGGCTTGAAGTGAGTGAGAAAGTAGGAATTCAGAACCTGGCATAACAGAAGCCTTGAGTTCTGGCGAATCCAAAATTTGACGGAGTTGTAGTTGGGCGCGAGATGAACCCAAAGTTCCATAAGAGGCTCCTGTAATCATCACTGGTTTACCAAGTAATGGATAGATACCGTAAGACAACCAAGCCAAGGCACTCATAAGTACAGCAGGAATAGAGTGGTCATATTCAGGCGTTCCGATGATAACACCATCAGCAGCTTCGATTTTCGCAGCGATTTCTTTAACGATCTCTGGAACTTGCATATCAGACGGTTTGTTGAAAATAGGAATATCTTTGATTTCAATCAACTCGATTTCTGCTTTATCAGCGAAATGCTTTTGCATGTACTGAAGGAGTTGGCGGTTGGTTGATTTCTTTGAGTTTGTACCAACTAGACCGATAAATTTTAACATAGTAGGTTCCTTTCTGGATTTAGGATAAGATTTCTGGGCTGAGACCAGATGAATAAAAAATTTGATGATTTTCTGTAATAACGAAGGCTTCGATTCCATTTTCTTGTTCGACTTTCTCTAAGATGGAAGTAGGGCTCTCCCCGAATAAACGGGTCGTCCATATTTCACCATCGACGGACTTTGATGAAACAATCGTGAGACTAGCTAGTTGATTGTCAATTGGGTAGCCTGTGGTACGGTCAAAAATATGATGATAAACCCTGCCATCTACCTGCAGTTTTCTTTCATATATTCCTGAAGTCACGACAGACTGATTCTGAACTGACAGAAGAGCTAGGTTGTTTCCACGTGGCAAGATTGGATTTTGAATGCCAATCCGCCAGCAACGATTATTTTTTTCATTTAGACCGATGGTTAAGATATTTCCACCAAGATTGATGAGGGCAGAAGCAACGCCTTGACTCCGTAAGAAAGCAGCGATTTTATCTGCAATATAACCTTTTGCAAGGGCGCCTAAGTCGATTTTCATGCCTTCCATTGTCAGAAAAACACTGGAGGCAATTGCATCTAACTCGATACACTCAGGGTCAGTAAGTGACAGCGCTTGCTTGATTTCTTTTGGACTGGGAACTTTTGCATCTGCAAAGCCAATTCGCCAAGTTTGAATCAAGGGTCCCAAGGTAATATTGAGATGACTGTCCGGAGCGAGACTATGTTTTTTTCCCAACTCAATCAACTCAAACAAATCAGGATGGACACAAACGGAATGTTTACCGGCAGCGTGATTGATTTGCATGAGCTCAGAGCTGTCATCATTTGCACTAAAGCGCTTTTCATACAATCTTAGGAGAGAAAATACCTGGTCTAAAAGACTGTCGGCATTTTCATGGAGAATCGAAATAGTGATAGTCGATCCCATTAAATGGATGGATCTAGAAATAAGATCCACTTTTATCACAACCTTCCCTATTAAATTTCTTAATCTTCTCTATTAGTATAACAGAAAGATACCGTTTTCACAATTGTAAATATATAATATTTTCAGAAAGATTGAAATTTTTTGTTTAAAATAAAAGTTAATTGCCAAATTTAAAAAAATTCTGAGCATATATCTTGTAAACGCTAACAGATACATGGTATACTAGTTTGGTAAATTAAATTTAAAGGTGGATTATTCTATGAGTAAAATCATTGTAGTTGGTGCTAACCACGCTGGTACAGCTTGTATTAATACGATGTTGGACAACTTTGGTCATGAAAATGAAATTGTTGTATTTGACCAAAACTCAAATATTTCATTCCTTGGTTGTGGAATGGCACTTTGGATTGGGGAACAAATCGATGGTCCAGAAGGACTCTTCTATTCTGATAAAGAAAAATTGGAAGCTAAAGGCGCTAAAGTTTACATGAACTCACCAGTTCTTTCAATTGACTACGACAATAAAGTTGTGACTGCAGAAGTGGGAGGCAAAGAACACAAAGAGTCTTATGATAAATTGATCTTTGCAACTGGTTCAACTCCAATCTTGCCTCCAATTGAAGGCGTTGAAATCGTTAAGGGGAACCGCGAATTTAAAGCGACTCTTGAAAACGTCCAATTTGTTAAATTGTACCAAAATGCTGAAGAAGTTATTGAAAAACTTGAGGACAAGAGCAAACACCTTGAGCGCATTGCCGTTGTTGGTGGTGGTTACATCGGTGTAGAACTTGCTGAAGCCTTCGAACGTCTTGGAAAAGAAGTGGTACTTGTTGACATCGTAGATACTGTCTTGAACGGCTACTACGACAAAGACTTCACTCAAATGATGGCGAAGAACTTGGAAGACCACAACATCCGCTTGGCTCTTGGTCAAACAGTTAAAGCAATCCAAGGTGATGGTAAAGTTGAACGCTTGGTAACAGACAAAGAAACATTTGATGTGGACATGGTTGTTCTTGCTGTTGGTTTCCGTCCAAACACAGCTCTTGCGGATGGTAAGATTGAACTCTTCCGCAACGGTGCCTTCCTTGTAGACAAGAAACAAGAAACTTCTATTCCAGGTGTCTACGCTGTTGGTGACTGTGCGACTGTTTATGACAATGCACGTAAAGACACAAGCTACATTGCCCTTGCATCTAACGCTGTTCGTACTGGTATCGTGGGTGCTTACAACGCTTGTGGTCATGAACTAGAAGGAATCGGTGTGCAAGGATCAAACGGTATCTCTATCTACGGTCTTCACATGGTTTCAACTGGTTTGACACTTGAAAAAGCCAAAGCTGCTGGCTATAACGCAACTGAAACTGGCTTTAACGATCTTCAAAAACCAGAATTTATCAAACACGACAACCACGAAGTTGCCATCAAGATTGTCTTTGATAAAGACAGCCGCGAAATCCTTGGTGCACAAATGGTGTCTCGTGACTCTGCAATTAGCATGGGAATCCATATGTTCTCACTTGCTATCCAAGAGCATGTAACAATTGACAAGTTGGCCTTGACAGATCTCTTCTTCTTGCCACACTTTAACAAACCATACAACTACATCACTATGGCTGCACTAACAGCTGAAAAATAATCAATGAAAGTCCCGATGAGGGACTTTTTTGTTGCTTGTTTTATCAAGTTGAATTGTCAATACAATACAGAACAAGGCATATATATTATAAGTTTATCGACTAGTACAATAATTAATAATCATTCTAATGAGTCTTAAAATTAGTTCTATTTTAGATTTTTTTGTTATACTAGGATGAAAATAAAATTTTAGAAAGTTACTTATGAAGAAAAACATTGTTCTTTTCATTTTTCTCCTTCTGAGCGCGATTGGCTTGGAATACGAGACGCAAGCTTATACTACTGGCAGTATGTCAGGTACTGGTTATGGAATTGTCGGACTGTCAGCCCTTTTGGCCCTGATTTATATCATTCCAGCTCTACTTTTGATTCGCGGCTTGGGTAAAAAATGGCAGACGCCTGCATTTAGCCTTGGGATTGCTCTGCTAGGTGGGCTATTCATTTCTGGATGGACGTCTGGCTTAGCCAATACTTATATCCACGAGTGGGTCAGCACGAGCTTTCCAAATACTGTGATCAGTTATCTGGAGAATGCCCTCGCAGCTCCACTGGTTGAAGAGCCGCTCAAGCTTTTGGCAGTTGCTTTCGCTGTCTATCTAGTGCCAGTCAAAAAACTTAAAGGCTTTTTACTATTGGGAATTACAGCTGGCATAGGTTTTCAGATTAGTGAGGACTTTTCTTATATCCTTTCCGACCTACCTGAAGGATTTTCCTTCACGATCTCTGGTATTTTAGGCCGTATCACAGGAGGGGTAGCTTCTCACTGGCTTTACACTGCTTTGACCACTATCGGATTAGCTCTGATGTTCCGATTTGCTAAGACTCAAAAGGTCTACTTTAAAGCTGGTCTATTTTACTTCTTATCAGCTTTTGTTCTCCACTTCTTCTGGAACTCTCCATTGACTTCTATTGAAACGGATATCCCAGTTATCGTTCCTGCTATGACTGCTGTAGCTGTCTTCATTTTCTACCAAGCTTATCGAACAGCTCACAAGATTGATCAGGAAGATTTGTCAATCTAAACACGAAACGACCTTCAAGGTCGTTTTTTGATGTTTAAACTGCATTTTTGGCATTTTTTTAACTCTGAGGGAGTTGATGTTAAAAGTTTTACATTCAAAAGTAAAATGTTCATGGCTATCGCCTTGTTTCTGGCCCATATTTTGTGCTAAAATGTTGCTATAAGATCTTTTGGAGAGAGATTATGATCAAACAAAAAGAACAGATTTCTGATACGAGAAAAGAATTTAATTTTATGTCCAGCTCCATCATTTCCCAAGTATCTAGGGGGATTCTGGTGGGTATTTTTGCTGGACTAGTAGTGGGTGCATTTCGTTTTTTGATTGAGAAAAGTTTTCACCTGATTCAGGCGGCTTATGTGAGGGGCAGGAGCGAGTGGTTTTGGCTAGTAGCCTTGCTTTTCTTGTATGCTTTCATTGTCTTTGTAAATGCTAGATTGGTAGCTACGGAAAAGGATATAAAGGGTTCAGGGATTCCACAAGTTGAGGCCGAGTTGAAAGGCTTGATGTCACTTTCTTGGTGGAGCATTCTCTGGAAAAAATTCTTAGTTGGTATTTTAGCGATTTCCAGTGGCTTGATGCTGGGACGTGAGGGACCGAGTATTCAGCTAGGAGCGATGAGTGGCAAAGGCATATCTAAGTGGCTGAACTTGAGTCCAGTAGAGGAACGGACCTTAATTGCCAGCGGTGCAGCTGCGGGCTTGGCTGCAGCTTTTAATGCGCCAATTGCAGGTTTGCTTTTTGTTGTTGAGGAAGTGTACCATCATTTCTCCCGCTTCTTTTGGGTTTCAACCTTGGCTGCAAGTTTGGTGGCGAATTTTATTTCCCTGTCTATATTCGGCCTGACCCCCGTTTTGGATATGCCGGATAATATTCCTTTCATGGGGCTGAATCAGTACTGGATTTATATCTTGATGGGCCTGTTTTTAGGCTTGGCTGGCTTTCTCTACGAAAAAGCAGTTCTTAATATTCATTTGGTTTATGAAGCCCTAGGAAAATTTTTTAGAATACCAAAAGCTTACTATCCGATTTTTGCCTTTGTTTTAATCGTTCCGATTGGCTATTTTCTGCCTCATTTGCTGGGCGGTGGAAACCAGCTGATTCTGTCTTTGACGAGTGCACATTACACAGTTGGAACCTTGCTTCTCTTCTTCTTACTCCGTTTTGTATGGAGCATGATTAGTTATGGCAGCGGCCTTCCTGGTGGTATTTTCCTGCCCATTCTGGCTTTAGGTTCTTTACTAGGCGCAGCAATTGGAGCACTTTGTGTGGAGGCTGGCTTTATCACGCAGGAACAATTTCCAATTTTTATCATCTTGGGAATGAGTGGGTATTTTGGCGCCATTTCCAAAGCTCCGCTGACAGCTATGATTCTCGTGACGGAGATGGTGGGAGATATTCGAAACCTCATGCCACTGGGCTTGGTTACACTGATGGCTTATATTGCTATGGATCTGCTAAAGGGAGCTCCTGTCTATGAAGCCATGCTTGAAAAAATGCTGCCAGATCGGATTGAAGATGACGGAGAGACAACCTTGATTGAAATTCCTGTTTCAGAAAAAATCGCAGGTCGGCAGGTGCATGAATTGGAGCTACCGCATGGCGTTTTAATCACGATGAATATCCATAAGGGTAAGACTCAGACCGTTAATGGAGCCAGTCGTCTCTACTTAGGAGATACGATTTATGTAGTCGTCAAGAAGTCAGAAATTGGCAAAATTAAAGATATTTTGCTTTAAAATACTTGTTTCTTGACTCAGAAAGAAGAGTTTTATTATAATTATCTGACAATTTATTGAAATATGAGAAATAAATTGTTATAATTTATATGAATTCGCCCCTTTTAGGGAAAATAAAGGAGTCAAGATGAAAAAACTTGGAATTGTCTTATTGTCAACAGCTATTTTACTGACTGGCTGTGCTGCTAATCAAAAATCGAATACAAGTGCCAGCAGTTCGGAAGCTAAAACAAGTCTATCGTCCTCTGACCAGAAAGCTTTGGATAAGGCAACAGCAGAGTATAAAGCCTTTGTACAGAAAGAAATTGATCAATTATTGACGGATACGGAGAAATTCAGAGATACGCTCAAAGAAGGCAAGCTTGACGAAGCCAAGAAAATGTATCCGCTAATTCGCATGAGCTACGAGCGTTCAGAGCCGATTGCCGAAAGCTTCGGAGAGTCTGATGTGAAAATTGACTTCCGCTTAGCTGACTATGTGGATGAAAACAAGACTGAAGAAGGCTGGTCAGGCTTCCACCGGATTGAAAAAATTCTGTGGGAAAGCAATACAACGGCTGGTACGGAAAAATATGCAGACCAGTTGGTCAATGACATCAAAGAATTAAAGGCTAAAATCGCGACGGTTGAGGTCACACCAGACATTATGCTGACTGGTGCAGTTGACCTCCTTAACGAAGTGGCGACCAGCAAGATTACTGGTGAGGAAGAAATCTTTTCACATACGGATTTGTATGACTTCCGTGCCAATATCCAAGGGGCAGAAAAGATTTTCGAACTCTTTAAACCTTTGATTGAAAAGAAAGATGAAAAACTGGTAAAAAGTATAGAAACTGAGTTCAAGAATGTTAATAGTTTGTTAGACAAGCACATGACGGATTCTAAGAATTATAAACTGTATACCGAATTGAGCAAGGAAGATACTAAAGAGCTAGGAGAAGCTGTCACAAAACTAGGCGAGCCTCTCTCACAAATGGGTATCATCCTAGATGGGAAGTAAGAAGATGACCAAGGACGAAAAATGGTTTAATAAAAAAATGGATCGTCGGGAATTTCTTAAAAAAGCAGGGATTGGAGGCGCAGGCTTAGCACTTGGTGTCTCCAGTGCATCTGCTTTTTTCGCTAATCAAGCGAAGGAAGACAAAAAATTGTCTGACGGTGATGAAGAAATCAGTTTTTACGGTGAGCATCAAGCTGGCATCACAACAGCCATGCAAAAGAATATCTATTTTGTCATCCTGGACTTGCATACGACGGATAAAGAGACCATTATCCAGATGTTCAAGGACTGGACCGCTTACAGTGAAAAGTTGGTCAATGGAGAGCTAGTCAAAAAAGATGGTTCTAATGTCCTCTTGCCACCTACGGATACTGGAGAAACGGTCGGACTCAACCCTTACCGACTGACCTTAACCTTTGGCGTCTCCGCTTCTTTTCTGAAAAAAATGGGCTTGGAGGATAAAAAGCCTAAGGAATTCCGCGACTTGCCTCCTTTCCCTAAGGAACAACTAAAAGAGAAATATACTGGTGGGGATATTGTCATTCAAGCTTGTGCGGATGATGAGCAGGTGGCTTTTCATGCCGTTCGTAATCTAGTTCGTAAAGCGCGAAATGCTGTCACCATGAAATGGAGCCAGGCTGGCTTTGCTGCCATTGGCGATCGTATGTCTACTCCCCGCAATCTATTTGGTTTTAAAGACGGCACGGCCAATGTCACCAAGGAGAAAGATTTTGATAAGGTGGTTTGGTGTGATAGCAAGGACTGGATGAAGGGTGGCTCCTACATGGCTGTCCGTCGGATTCAGATGTTTCTTGAGACTTGGGATCGGACCAATCTGCAAGAGCAAGAAAATACCTTTGGCCGTTATAAGGAGAGCGGAGCGCCCTTTGGCAAGAAGAATGAATTTGACGAGGTAGACTTGGACTTGCTTCCAGTTGATGCACATGTACGGCTGGCCAAAGAAGTCGACAAGCCTCTCTATCGTCGTTCCTATTCTTATTCGGATGGGATTGATGAAACAACCGGTCAATTTGATACAGGTCTCCTTTTTATCTCTTTCCAAAAGGATCCCGACAGCTTTATCAAGGTGCAGACCAATCTTGGAGCACAGGATAAGATGAATGAATATATCACCCATGTGGGCAGTGGCTTGTTTGCTTGCTTCGGTGGTGTCAAAGAAGGAGAATATCTTGGTCAGAAATTATTTGAATAAGATCCTGTTTTTACTTTTGGCGCTCGTACTCCTAGCTCAGCCTGTATCGGCTGAGGATTCTTATAGCAGTCTCTTTATCAAGATTACGGATGCCAGCACAGCCGTTCAAAAAGGCGACCAAGCTAGTGCCAAAGAATTGCTGGAGGAAATCCAGACAGAATTTGCGGCTTTAAGCAACCATGACTCAGCTGCAGGGAAAGAGGTCAGCAAGGCATTGGCTATCTCAGGCGATGTGACAGAGGACAAGCTGACCAAGGTTTCAGCTGCTCTTTTAGCTTTTGAAAAGGAGCAGAATCCCGTTGATCTTGAGGCGGAAAAAAACAAGCTGGTCAATAAATTAGAATCAAAATTTCAAGCTCTTCAGGCAGCGATTGAGAGCAAGGATCTTGAAAAGATTCGTGAAGCCTATAAAAAAATGAATTCGACTTGGACCGCCAATGAAGGAGTGGTGCGGGATCATAGCACGGCTCATTATGGCAAGGTGGAAACGGCCATTTCATTTTTACGGAGTGCCATTGAAACAGAGCCAACGGATTTTGAAGCTATTCAAACTTCCTATGATGACCTGAGAGCAGCGATTGATAGCTTTGTCAAGGGAGAAGAAGCGACAGCTAGCAGTGAGAATCTTACACTGGCAGATGGTATTGGCCTGCTAAAAAAAGCTCTGCTTGCTTTCCAGAAGGGGGACGAGAAGCAGGGCAAGGCTGCGATGAAGAAATTTATTACGATTTGGCCAAGCGTTGAAGGGGATGTCAGCACTAAAAATCCTTCCCTCTATACCAAAGTAGAAAGCCAGTCGCCTGTCATCATGGTGAAAGGCAAAGATAAGGACTATCAAGACCAGCTAGAGTCCTTGATTAGTGAGCTAGAACAGATTGACACCAGCGGATCATATACTTTCTTTGATGCCATGCTGATTTTGTTGCGCGAGGGCGTTGAGGCTCTCTTGATTGTGATGGCACTTGTCACGACGCTCAAGGCCTCCAAGATGAAAAAAGGTCTCAAATGGGTTTATACTGGTGCTGGCTTGGGCGTACTAGCCAGTGCGGCCATTGCTATTTTGCTGCAAACTCTTTTTCCAGCCGTCGCCTCTGGCTCCAATCGTGAAATCATTGAGGGAGCAGTAGGGATTTTTGCGGTTATCATGATGATTTTGGTCGGCATTTGGCTCCACAGTAAGTCCTCTGTCAAGAAATGGAATGACTTCATGGAAAGTCAGATGCAGGCAGTGACAGCTAGTGGTAGTTTTATTTCCATGTTTGCCCTGAGCTTTCTCGCTGTTTTCCGTGAGGGGGCGGAGACCATCTTGTTCTACGCAGGAATTTTACCGCGCATTACTGCTCTAGATTTCTTTTTAGGACTGGGACTTGCTATCTTGGTTTTAGTCTTGCTTGCAATTCTAATGACCAAGGCCAGCAGTTTGATTCGCCCTCATCGGATTTTCTTTGGTCTGACCTGGCTGATTTATGCCTTGGCCTTTAAGATGTTAGGTGTCAGCATTCATGCCCTGCAATTAACAGCTATTTTTCCTAGTCACTTGCTGTCTCATCTTCCAACCATTGATTGGCTGGGAATTTATCCGAGCCTAGAAGTAGTACTAAGTCAAGCCATCTTTCTTGTAGTTGTTCTTTATGTGACATTTAAGAATCGGCAAAAGGAGCGAGCAGATGCCAAGTAAGGAACAGACGATTGTTGAGCACTTGGCGGAATTTAGATGGCGCTTCCTTGCTGTCTTAATCTGGTTCGGTTTGATTTTTCTGCTCAGTCTACTTTTTGCAGCGGATATTTACAAATGGCTGACCGCTTCCTTTGAGCAGAAGCTGATTGTATTGGGACCAGACGACATCCTTTGGATTTATATTAGCTTGGCTAGCCTTGTGGCTTTCTCATTGACCCTGCCTTTTATGGTCTATCAGCTTTGGGAATTTATCCGCCCTGCTATGAGAAATAGTGAGGCAAAGGCAATTTTTGCTTACATACCAGCTACATTTTTCAGTTTTGTCTTGGGCTTGGCCTTTGGTTTTTACTTTGTCAGCCCCGCTATTTTGCAAGTTTTGCTTTCTTTAGGAGATGGTTTGTTTGCCGTCCAGATGACAGCGCAGAACTATCTGTCCTTTCTGTTTCACACGACCATTCCGATTGCTTGTTTGTTTGAATTGCCTGTCATTGTGGCCTTTCTGACATCAATCGGTTTGCTCAAACCGCAATTTTTGATAAAATATAGACGCTATGCCTATTTCGTTTTATTGGTATTAGCAGTTGTTTTGACGCCGGCTGATTTCATCAGTGACTTGTCAATGACAGTGCCACTGATTTTGCTGTATGAAGTCAGTATCCTACTGAGTAAAATGATTGAAAAAAGGAGAACATCGTAATGGGAATTTTAAAAGACATCGGACTACCAGGGCTTATCGTTATCGTCCTAGGTGCCTTACTGATTTTTGGGCCAAAACGTCTGCCAGAGCTAGGGCAGTCTATTGGAAAAATGTTTTCAGAGTTTAAAAAGGCAGTTGATGGAGGAGCAGAAGACTCCAACTCAGAAAAAGATAAGAAAGAATAAAACACGGGCGACCGTGTTTTTCTTAATTTCCGAACATTATCAATAATATATCTGAAATATTTTACAAAACCTGTACCTTGTGATATACTTTTTCTGGAAACGTCTGGATAGATGTAGCGATGCTGAAGAGCATAGGTAGGTCATTTTTAAGTATTGATAAGGAGTTTTCCATGCTCAATGATTTTCAGGTTTTTGACTATGAAGATATTCAACTAATTCCAGCGAAATGTATTGTGAAAAGTCGCTCAGAGGCTGATACCAGCGTGAAATTCGGTAAACATAGGTTTCGGATGCCAGTCGTTCCGTCCAATATGCAGACGATTATTGACGAATCTGTCGCTGAAGAGCTTGCTCGAGGAGGCTATTTTTACATTATGCACCGTTTCGACGAGGAGGGTCGCAAACCATTCGTCAAACGAATGCATGAGCAAGGCCTGATTGCATCGATCTCTGTCGGTGTGAAAGACTATGAGTATGACTTCGTTAGCAGCCTCAAAGATGATGCACCTGAATACATTACCATTGATATTGCACACGGGCACTCAGACAGCGTAATTCAAATGATTCAGCACATCAAGAAAGAATTACCAGAGACCTTTGTCATTGCTGGAAATGTCGGAACTCCAGAAGCTGTGCGGGAGTTGGAAAATGCTGGTGCAGATGCGACTAAAGTCGGCATTGGCCCAGGTAAGGTTTGCATTACCAAAGTCAAGACTGGATTTGGTACAGGCGGCTGGCAATTGTCTGCTCTTCGTTGGTGTTCAAAGGTTGCCCGCAAGCCTATTATTGCGGACGGAGGGATTCGAACGCATGGTGATATTGCTAAATCGATCCGCTTCGGAGCCAGCATGGTCATGATTGGTTCGCTCTTTGCCGGCCACATTGAAAGCCCAGGTGAAACCATCGAGGTAGATGGTGATAAGTTTAAAGAATACTATGGTTCTGCATCCGAGTATCAAAAAGGTGCTTATAAAAATGTCGAAGGCAAGAAGATTTTGCTGCCAGCTAAGGGCCACTTGCAAGATACATTAACTGAAATGGAGCAAGATTTGCAGAGTTCCATTTCCTATGCTGGTGGTCGTGACTTGCATAGCCTGACTCGTGTGGACTATGTCATCGTCAAAAACTCCATCTGGAATGGCGATGCTCATTAATTAAATAGAATAACTTATTTATCTTGCTAATGATTGGGGCAAGGTCTCTACAAGATGCCAAACATCTAACAATAAGTGAGTCTAATGACTTTCTGGTACTTTTAGTGTCAGGCTATTTGTCATTAAAAGAAAGGACTTGCTTATCGTGGCAGGTCCTTTCATCATTGAACCAAGATATGTTAAGAGGAGATACATGAAAAAATTAGAAGAGAGAATTCTGCAAGACGGCAACGTTTTGGGAGAAAATATTCTCAAAGTTGACTCTTTCCTGACTCATCAGGTTGATTTTTCGCTTATGAAAGAAATCGGACAAGTATTTGCTGAGCATTTCAGGAATGCAGGCATTACAAAAGTTGTGACGATTGAGGCTTCAGGGATTGTACCAGCTGTCTACACAGCAGAAGCCTTGGGTGTTCCAATGATTTTTGCTAAAAAGTCTAAGAACATCACCATGACTGAAGGAATTTTAACGGCAGAAGTATATTCCTTTACCAAGCAGGTCACTTCGACGGTCTCCATCGTTGGCAAGTTTTTGGAGTCAAGTGATAAGGTTTTGGTCGTTGATGATTTTTTGGCAAATGGCCAAGCAGCCAAGGGCCTGATTAAAATCATTGAAGAAGCTGGCGCTGAGGTAGCAGCTGTTGGAATCGTGATTGAGAAATCTTTCCAAGATGGTCGCAGCTTGCTAGAAGCGCAAGGACAAACAGTTCTTTCTTTGGCTCGAATTGACCGATTTGAAAATGGAAAAGTTGTATTTAGAGAGGCAGATCTATAAGATGAACTATAATGAAGAAAAACATTCACAGGCAGCCATTTTAGGTTTGCAGCATTTGTTGGCTATGTATTCAGGCTCCATTCTGGTACCGATTATGATTGCTGGGGCTTTAGGATACTCGGCCGAGCAGCTGACCTATCTGATTTCGACTGATATATTTATGTGTGGTGTTGCCACTCTCTTGCAACTCCAGCTAAATAAATATTTTGGTATCGGTCTGCCAGTCGTGCTGGGTGTGGCTTTCCAGTCCGTTGCTCCCTTGATTATTATTGGGCAGAGCCATGGTAGTGGTGCCATGTTTGGTGCCTTGATTGCATCAGGGATTTATGTGGTTCTGATCGCTGGGATTTTCTCAAAAATCGCTAATCTGTTTCCATCTGTTGTGACTGGTTCGGTCATTACGACCATTGGGTTGACCTTGATTCCAGTGGCCATTGGCAATATGGGAAATAATGTAGATAAGCCGACCGCCCAAAGTCTGATTCTAGCAGCTGTGACGGTGCTGATTATTCTTTTGATTAACATTTTTACCAAAGGTTTTATCAAATCCATCTCTATTTTGATTGGTTTGATTGTCGGTACGGGCATTGCTGGAGCCATGGGCTTGGTGGATTTGACGCCGGTCGCACAGGCTCCGCTGGTCCATGTGCCAACCCCTTTCTATTTCGGAGCACCAAAGTTTGAATTTTCTTCTATCGTAATGATGTGTATCATCGCAACGGTTTCTCTAGTGGAGTCAACAGGGGTGTACTTGGCACTTTCTGACATTACGAAAGATAAAATTGATAGCACCCGCCTGCGAAATGGATATCGAGCAGAAGGGCTTGCGGTCCTGCTGGGTGGTGTCTTCAATACCTTCCCTTACACAGGATTTTCTCAGAATGTTGGCTTGGTCAAATTATCTGGTATCAAGACGCGGTTGCCGATTTACTATGCGGCTGGCTTCCTGATTCTCCTCGGCCTTTTGCCAAAATTCGGAGCCTTGGCACAGATTATCCCAAGTCCAGTTCTTGGTGGTGCCATGCTAGTTATGTTTGGTTTTGTGTCCGTTCAGGGGATGCAAATCTTAGCGCGTGTTGACTTTGAGCACAGTGAGCATAATTTCCTCATTGCAGCGATTTCTATTTCAGCAGGTGTCGGACTCAATGGTAGCAGCCTTTTCAACAGCTTACCGACCAGCCTTCAGATGTTCTTCTCAAACGGAATTGTCATGGCCAGTCTGATTGCCATTGTCCTAAACGCGATCTTAAATCGCAAAAATAAATGAGAAAGAGAGTGGGACAGAAATCGGTAATTCGTTAAAATTCGATTTCGTCGTCCCACCTCCGCACAGTTGAGTAGGGCTGTAAAAGCTGATGAAATCAGCGTAGTAGAGCCCACTCAACCACTGCGTCTTGCTCGACAATCCAAAGACAATTGAGAGGCTAGGACTTTTGTCCCAGCCTCTTTTGACTATTCAGTTGGCTTGTAGTAGTATAGTTAAAGAAGATTAAAAAAAGGACTTCAACATGTATCAGACTTATCATTTGAAACAACGCCTAAGCTTGTTTGTCTCAATTTTTCTTCCCATCCTGATTTATCAGCTGGCAAATTTCTCGGCTTCCTTTGTTGACACGACCATGACGGGCCAATACGATACCTTGCATCTGGCAGGTGTCTCTATGGCGACCAGTCTGTGGGGTTCATTTTTCTCTTTTCTAACAGGGATTATGTCTGCGTTGGTTCCGATCATCGGTCATCATTTGGGACAGGGGAAAGATGAAAAAATTGCATCAGATTTTTATCAGTTCATCTACCTTTCTTTGGCTTTATCGCTGATTTTATTTGCGCTGGTATTTTTGGGTGCCCCTTTGGTTTTGCAGCGTCTAGGCTTAGACCCTTTGGTAAAAGATGTGGCCCAGCATTATCTTTGGTACTTGTCCATTGGTATCATTCCCTTCTTGCTCTTTAGCGTTATTCGCTCTCTCTTGGATGCTCTAGGGCTGACTCGACTTTCTATGTATCTGATGCTCTTGCTCCTACCTTTGAATGCTAGCTTTAATTATGTGTTGATTTATGGAGCTTTTGGTTTTCCGGAAATGGGCGGAGCTGGTGCGGGACTAGGCACTTCTTTGGCTTATTGGGTTTTATTAATCATATCACTATTATTGGCCATCAAACATCCTAAAGTCCGCCAATACCAACTCTGGAAAATTCGTCCCTTGAACAAAGCTGGTTTGGCTGAAGGTTTTCGCTTAGGCTTGCCAATAGGAGGGACAGTCTTTGCCGAAGTTGTCATCTTTTCAATCGTCGGACTAGTGATGTCAAAATTTTCTTCTTTGATTATTGCTAGCCATCAGGCTGCCATGAATTTTTCAAACCTAATGTACGCTTTTCCTATGAGTATCTCTACAGCTATGGCCATTATCGTCTCTTATGAGCTGGGGGCTGAAAGACTTGACGATGTGAAAAAATATTGTACTTTGGGTAGAATTGTAGCATCTGGATTTGCGGTCTTTACTTTGATTTTTCTCTATATTTTCCGAGACAAGGTTGCCAGTCTCTATGGTTCTGATTCAGATTTCATACGTCTGACCTCAATCTTTCTGACCTTTAGCCTCTTTTTCCAATTGGCTGATACGATTGCCGCTCCTTTGCAGGGAATTTTGCGAGGTTATAAGGACACTCAAGCACCATTTTACTTAGGCTTGCTAGCTTATTGGGGCGTTTCCTTGCCTCTGGGCTTGTTTTTAGATCAGGCTACGGACTTGGGACCTTATGGGTATTGGATTGGACTGATTGCGAGTTTGGTTGTGAGTGCAATCCTCTACCAACTGCGATTGAATTATATCCAAAAGAAGCGATGCTGAGTATTTTCATCATAAAATCAAAAGAGGCTAGGACAAAAATCCTAGCCTCTCAATTGTCTTTGGATTGTCGAGCAAGACGCAGTGGTTGAGTGGGCTCTACTACGCTGATTTCATCAGCTTTTACAGCCCTACTCAACTGTGCGGAGGTGGGACGACGAAATCGAATTCTAACGAATTACCGATTTCTGTCCCACTCTCCTTTTGATTTTATTTTGTTCGCATTTCACCTTGAGGGAAGTAAGTGCCTTCTGGCATGTCGTTGATGATGACATGGACAGCAGACTGAGGTGCGCCTGTATTTCTGACAACGGCTTCGGTGACTTCCTTAGCCAAAGCTTTCTTTTGTTCTAAGCTGCGGCCTTCAAATAAATCAATTCTGACAAATGGCATATGATTTCTCCTTTTCTTTTGCTAATCTTATTTTATCACAAATTAGGTTTTAAAGAATAGTGAATTGTGGTAAAATAATAGGAAGTACGGTCGGTCTTTCCAGCAGAGCTTATGGACAGTGCTGAAAGTCCTAGAAAGACAATACTTAGAGAGAATGTAAGAATAAAATGGCTCAGTTATATTATAAATATGGCACAATGAATTCGGGCAAGACCATTGAAATTTTGAAAGTGGCCCACAACTACGAAGAGCAGGGCAAAAGGGTAGTAATCATGACATCAGCTGTCGATACACGTGATGGCTTTGGCGTTGTTTCCAGCCGCATCGGCATGAAGCGTGCTGCGATGGCAATCGAGGACCAGACAGATATTTTTGGCTATATTCAAAGTCTGCCTGAAAAGCCTTACTGTGTTTTGATTGATGAGGCTCAGTTTTTGAAACGTCATCATGTCTATGATTTGGCTAGGGTGGTGGATGAGCTAGATGTTCCAGTCATGGCTTTTGGTCTAAAAAATGACTTTCGCAATGAACTCTTTGAAGGCTCCAAGCATCTCTTGCTCCTGGCTGATAAGATTGACGAAATCAAAACAATTTGCCAATATTGCTCTAAAAAAGCAACCATGGTTTTGCGGACGGATAATGGGAAACCTGTCTATGATGGCGAACAGATCAAAATCGGCGGACATGAGACCTATATTTCTGTTTGCCGCAAGCATTATTTCAATCCACCCATTAAGTAGAATGAATTAGAAAATCAAGGAGATAGATTACAAAGATGAATATTTATGACCAGTTACAGGCAGTGGAAGACCGCTATGAAGAGCTTGGAGAATTACTCAGTGACCCAGATGTGGTCTCAGACACCAAGCGTTTCATGGAGCTTTCAAAAGAAGAAGCTTCCACTCGTGATACGGTAACAGCCTACCGTGAGTACAAACAAGTCCTTCAAAACATCGTTGATGCTGAAGAGATGATTAAGGAGTCTGGCGGAGATGCTGACTTGGAAGAAATGGCCAAGCAAGAACTCAAAGATGCCAAGGCTGAGAAAGAAGCATACGAAGAAAAGCTGAAAATATTGCTTCTTCCAAAGGATCCAAACGATGATAAGAACATTATCCTTGAAATCCGTGGAGCCGCTGGTGGAGACGAAGCAGCGCTTTTCGCTGGAGATTTGCTGACGATGTATCAGAAGTATGCGGAAGCCCAAGGCTGGCGCTTTGAAGTCATGGAAGCTTCTATGAACGGTGTCGGTGGTTTCAAAGAAGTAGTGGCCATGGTTTCAGGGCAATCCGTTTACTCTAAACTCAAGTATGAGTCTGGAGCCCACCGTGTGCAACGGGTTCCAGTAACAGAAAGTCAAGGCCGTGTTCATACCTCAACAGCAACTGTCTTGGTTATGCCAGAAATCGAAGAAGTAGAATACGATATTGATCCAAAAGACCTTCGTGTCGACATCTACCACGCATCAGGTGCTGGTGGACAGAACGTCAACAAGGTTGCGACAGCCGTTCGTATTGTTCACTTGCCAACCAATATCAAGGTGGAGATGCAGGAAGAACGGACCCAACAGAAGAACCGTGAAAAGGCCATGAAGATTATCCGTGCGCGTGTGGCTGATCACTTTGCGCAGATTGCTCAGGATGAGCAAGACGCTGAACGTAAGTCAACGATTGGTACTGGTGACCGTTCAGAGCGGATCCGTACCTATAACTTCCCACAAAATCGTGTCACAGACCACCGTATTGGTTTGACTTTGCAAAAGCTTGATACGATTTTAGCTGGCAAACTGGATGAAGTCGTCGACGCCTTGGTTCTCTATGACCAAACGCAAAAACTAGAAGAGCTGAATAAATAATGACCTTAGCTCAATATTTGGCTGAGTTAGAGCAGGAACTGGTAGTAGCGGGAGAAGAAGCGGAAAGCCTGTCTTTCGTTTATCGAGCTCTCAATGAGCTTTCCTTTACTGATTTTGTTCTCAAGCTTCAGGCAGAGGTTAGTCAGGAAGATCGTGACCAGCTGAAAGCAATTCATGAACAGCTGCTCGCTCATAAGCCAGCCCAGTATATCATTGGGAGCAGTGACTTTCACGGTTTGACTCTCAAGGTGGACGAGCGAGTTCTGATTCCAAGGCCTGAGACAGAGGAACTGGTGGAGCTGATTTTATCAGAAAATCTCGAAGGTTCTCTGTCTGTCTTGGATATCGGAACGGGTAGTGGGGCCATCGCTCTGGCACTGGCAAGCAGTCGCCCAGACTGGCAGATTACTGCTTCTGATCTCTCGGACGATGCTCTTGCCTTGGCGGCGGAAAACGCTCAGTCCTGCGGCCTCAATCCTACTTTTGTCAAATCCGATTGCTTTGAAGCAATCATTGGGAGCTTTGACATCATCGTCTCTAACCCGCCGTACATTTCAGAAGCGGATAAGGATGAAGTTGGACTTAATGTTTTGACCTCAGAGCCTCACATGGCCCTCTTTGCTGAGGAGGATGGCTATGCCGTCTATCGGAAAATGGCCGAGCAGGCAGGAGACTATCTGACAGAAAAAGGAAAAATTTATCTGGAAATTGGTTACAAGCAAGGAGACGGTGTTGCGGAGTTATTCAAAAAATCTTTCCCGCAAAAACGAATCCGAGTCCTGAAGGATCAATTTGGCAAAGATAGAATGGTGGTGGTTGACAATGGATAAGATAGAAAAGACTCTGGCAGCAGGCGGAGCGGTTGTCTTGCCGACAGAAACTGTTTATGGCCTCTTTGCCCAGGCTTTAAATCAAGAGGCGGTTGAACGAGTCTACGAATTAAAAAGAAGACCGCGTGACAAGGCTCTCAATCTCAATGTGGCTAGCTTGGAAGAGATTTATGCCTTTTCTAAGAACCAGCCCAGTTATCTAAAAAAACTCTATCAAGCCTTTCTACCTGGA
Organism: Streptococcus sp. SC1; assembly: GCF_030272855.1. NCBI lineage: Bacteria > Bacillati > Bacillota > Bacilli > Lactobacillales > Streptococcaceae > Streptococcus > Streptococcus sp. SC1. The sequence continues at coordinate 204,201 of NZ_JAQCMU010000003.1, forward strand.
CCACTGACTATTATCCTCCAAGCTAATGACCGAGTTCCTGCTTGGATAAACTCAGGTATGGAAACTGTGGGCTTTCGGATTCCTAAGCATCCGGTTACGCTAGACTTGATTCGCAAGTATGGACCCTTGATTGGTCCATCCGCCAATCTTTCTGGAAAAGCCAGTGGCACTGATTTCCAGCAGATCATGCTGGATTTCCAAGAGCGAGTCTCGGGAGTAGAAGATGATACTGCTCTGACAGGTCAGGATTCAACTATTCTGGACTTGTCTGGAGAAAAGGCACTTATTCTACGCCAAGGAGCCATTACCCGAGAGGACATTCTCGCCCAAGTAAATGATATAACATTTTAACTATTAGGAGCCTAGCGCCCTATTTTCTCAAAAAAAGGAGACACTTTATGATTTTTGACCAAGAAGACTACAAAGCATTTGACAAAGAACTCTGGGATGCCATTGCCAATGAGGAAGAGCGCCAGCAACATAATATCGAGTTGATTGCTTCAGAAAATGTCGTTTCTAAAGCTGTTATGGCAGCTCAAGGTTCTATTTTGACCAATAAATACGCTGAGGGCTACCCAGGTCGCCGTTATTATGGTGGAACAGACGTAGTGGATGTCGTGGAGAGCTTGGCCATTGAGCGCGCTAAGGAAATTTTTGGTGCCAAATTCGCCAATGTTCAACCTCACTCAGGCAGTCAGGCCAATTGTGCAGCTTATATGGCTTTGATTGAGCCAGGCGACACAGTGATGGGCATGGATTTGTCTGCGGGCGGTCACTTGACTCACGGTGCTCCAGTCAGCTTCTCTGGTCAAACCTACAATTTTGTATCCTATAGCGTTGATCCAGAAACAGAATTACTGGACTTTGATGCTATCCTCAAGCAAGCCAAAGAAGTTCAGCCTAAGCTGATTGTGGCGGGGGCTTCAGCCTATTCTCATATCATCGACTTTTCAAAATTCCGTGAAATCGCTGATGCGGTCGATGCCAAGCTGATGGTCGATATGGCTCACATAGCTGGTTTGGTTGCTGCAGGTCTCCATCCAAGCCCTGTGCCTTATGCGGATATCACAACCACGACGACCCACAAGACCTTGCGCGGACCTCGTGGTGGCTTGATCTTGACAAATGATGAAGACTTAGCTAAGAAAATCAATTCAGCTATCTTCCCAGGTATTCAGGGTGGACCATTGGAACACGTCATTGCAGCCAAAGCAGTGGCCTTTAAAGAAGTGCTGGATCCAGCTTTCAAGGTTTATGCCCAGCAGATTTTGGACAATGCCCAAGCCATGGCGCAAGTCTTCCGTCAGCATGATAAGTTCCGCGTGATTTCTGATGGTACTGAAAATCACCTTTTCTTAGTCGATGTTACTAAGGTTGTAGAAAATGGGAAAGTTGCTCAAAATCTCTTGGATGAAGTCAATATTACCCTTAATAAAAACTCCATCCCTTACGAGACTTTGTCACCATTTAAAACCAGCGGCATTCGTATCGGTACAGCAGCCATTGCAGCTCGAGGCTTCGGTGTAACAGAAAGTATCAAGGTAGCTGAGCTTATTATCAAGGCTCTGGAAAATGCTGAAAACGAAGCGGTACTCAATCAAGTTCGGGCTGAAGTTCGTGAACTGACGGATGCTTTTCCGCTCTACGAAGGTTTGAACTAAGATGGACATTTACGTAAAAAAGGCCATCATTCATCAATTCAGTCCAGCTGATACCGAACTGCTGCTGTCGGATAAGTTTCTCAACATTACTCCAAAGATTGAGGAATACTTGCGTAAGAAAATCGAGCGTGTCTATTCAGACGAGGCTAAAACAGGCATTTTCGAACCTGATAATGTCTTTTTGGCTCAGCTTTCGGACGACTTATTGGAAACATCCGTGACGGTGGCCAAACTTTGGCAGGAAGAGTTTTCGGTCAGTGAAAACCAGAAAACCAACGATCTGATTTTCGTCCAGTTTGACAAGGAAGGCGTGGAGCATTTTGCTTTTCTGCGTATTGCGCTGCGGGAAACCTTGACCCACTTGGGTGGCGAGGTAGGCAATCCTATCAAGCTGACGCAGAACAATCTGCCTGGCTTTGGTACGGGGGCGGACGAGGCTTTGGTCATCAATCTCCAGTCTCGCAAGTACCATCTGATTGAAAAGCGCATCAAGTATAATGGTGCCTTTCTCAACTATCTTTCGGACAATCTCTTGCAGGTCAACCCCAAGATTTCACCAAAAAAATCTATCAAAACTCTGGAAAAAACAGCTCAAAAGATTGCTGAAAGCTTTAATACAGATGACTTCCAGTTTCAATCTAAGGTCAAATCCAGCATTTTCAAAAATCTGGAAGAAAATGATGAATTATCTCCTGAAAAGCTGGCAGACGAGCTGTTTGACAGCAATCTGACAGCCCGACTTACCTTTATCGATCAGGTCAAGGAAACTGTGCCAGAGCCAATCAAGTTTGATGAGATTGACAGCAGTCGCCAGAAGAAGAAGTTCGAAAATCAAAAATTATCCCTCTCTAATGGAATAGAGCTGATCGTTCCCAATAATGTCTATCAGGATGCTGAATCCGTGGAATTTATCCAGAACGACAACGGGACTTATTCTATTCTCATCAAAAATATCGAGGATATACAAAGTAAATAATGTTTAAATTTATCAGAAGATTGATTTTGCTCATCATTCTGGCTGCCATCGCGATAAAAGGCTATCAAGTCCATCGTGATGTTAAGCAGGTTATGACCTATCAAAGCTTGGTTAGAGAAGTGCTGGACGAGCAGGACACAGCGGCTAATGAAGAGCTAGTCCTAGCCATGATCTACACGGAAACCAAGGGAAGAAACAACGACCTCATGCAGTCTAGTGAGAGTGCAACAGGCGAAATCAATTCGATTACAGACAATAAAGAAAGTGTTCGGCAAGGTATTCAGACTTTATCGGACAATCTAGAGTTGGCCAGTGAGAAAAAGGTAGATGTTTGGACGGCGGTTCAGGCCTATAATTTTGGCCAGGCTTATATCGACTATGTTGCGCAAAATGGCGGCGAGAATACGCTCGAGCTTGCAAAAAAATACTCAAAAGAAGTGGTTGCTCCGAGTCTTGGCAATGTGACTGGAAAAACCTATTCATACTATAATATACTTTCTATTTTTTACGGACCCAAGCTTTATATCAATGGTGGAAATTACTACTATTCGCGTCAGGTACGACTAAATATGTACCTTATCCGCTTTATGGGGTGGCTGTAAAAAGATGAGTTGAGCATGACTTGCGTCTCTATAGCATCAGGGGCTGGGATGGATAATCTCAGCCTCTTATATTTTGAGCAGGAAAGATGAAGCTTAGGACTATCCTTTGTGGCGGTCAGAATAAGAAAATGTTTTTCAACTTGAAGCTCAGACTAGAAAAGAAGCTAAAAAAATTTTATTTTTTCTTCTGTAGGACAGGCTTTTTGATATAATAGAGAGTATGAATAAAAGGGAAAAAATTTCAAATTATCAACTGTTACTGGCTCAGCTAGAAGCTTTGCTGGATGGCGAGACCAATGCTTTGGCCAATCTTTCTAATGCTAGTGCCCTGCTTAATCAAGCCCTGCCTCATTCGGTTTTTACTGGTTTCTATCTTTTTGATGGGAGTGAGCTGATTCTGGGGCCTTTTCAGGGCAGTGTTTCCTGTGTCCATATTGAGCTAGGCAAGGGTGTCTGTGGGGAATCTGCTGAGAAAGAGCAGACGATTATCGTAGATGATGTGACCCAGTATGCCAACTATATCTCTTGTGATAGCCGTGCTAAGAGCGAGATTGTGGTGCCCATGGTAAAAGATGGCCACCTTTTGGGAGTGCTAGATTTGGACTCGGCCTTGACGGGTGATTATGATAAGGTAGATCAGGAATATCTGGAAAAGTTTGTCCGGATTTTGCTTGAAAAGACGACTTGGAATTTTGAAATGTTTGGAGAAAAAGCCTAATGTATCAAGCTTTATATCGAAAGTACCGCAGTCAGACCTTTGGTCAGCTGGTTGGGCAACAAGTAGTGGCCACCACTTTGCGGCAGGCTGTGGAGCAAGGGAAAATCAGCCATGCCTATCTCTTTTCTGGCCCGCGTGGAACAGGAAAAACCAGTGTTGCCAAGATTTTTGCTAAGGCAATGAACTGTCCGAATCAAAAGGACGGTGAGCCCTGCAATGACTGCTATATCTGCCAGGCTATTACTGAGGGGAGTCTTGAAGACGTCATCGAAATTGACGCGGCTTCTAATAATGGTGTCGATGAGATTCGTGATATTCGGGACAAGTCTACCTATGCACCCAGTCTAGCTAAGCATAAGGTCTATATCATTGACGAGGTGCATATGCTCTCGACTGGAGCTTTTAACGCCTTGCTCAAGACCTTGGAAGAACCGACAGAGAACGTGGTTTTTATCCTAGCAACGACAGAGCTGCATAAGATTCCAGCGACCATTCTTTCACGCGTCCAGCGTTTTGAGTTTAAGTCTATCAAGACTCAGGATATTATTGGTCATATCGAGTGGATTTTGGAACAGGAAGGGATTGACTTTGAGCAGGAAGGTGTGCAGATTATTGCCCGTCGAGCCGAGGGCGGTATGCGGGATGCCTTGTCTATCCTTGATCAGGCTCTTAGCTTAACTCAAGAAAATCGTTTGACTACTGACATTGCCGAAGAAATTACAGGCTCTATCAGCTTGGGAGCTTTGGATGCCTATGTAGCTGCCTTGATTGCTCATGATGCTGTTGCAGCCTTGGATAATCTCAATCTGATTTTTGACAGTGGCAAAAATATGGCCCGCTTCGTGACGGACCTCTTGCAATATCTTCGTGATTTGCTCATTGTTAAAACTGGCGGGGAGAATACTCATGCCAGTGAGCTCTTTCTGGAAAATCTCAAGACATCGCAGGATGCTCTCTTTGCCATGATTGAGATGGCGACCAAGAGTTTATCAGATATCAAGAACAGCCTGCAACCTAAGATTTATACAGAAATGATGACCATTCGACTGGCCAAGGAAAAAACAGGTTTGGACCAGATTCCTGACAACTTGGCAGAAGAACTGTCTAATCTCAAGCAGGAAATCCAAGAGCTCAAGCAGCAATTGGCCAATGTCGGCAGTCAGCCAGCTCCAGCAGCTAAGAAAACAGAGGCACGACCTCAAAAAGCCAAGACCTATCGCGTAGACCGCAATAAGGTTAATGCCATCTTGGAAGAGGCGGTGGAGAATCCTGAATTGGCTCGCAGCAATTTAACCAAGCTGCAAAATGCTTGGGGTGAAATCATCGAGAGTCTGGCAGGAGCGGACAAGGCGCTGCTTATTGGTTCGCAGCCAGTTGCAGCCAATGAAAACCATGCTATTTTAGCTTTTGAGTCTCATTTCAACGCTGAGCAGACCATGAAAAGAGAAAATCTCAATACCATGTTTGGAAATCTGCTGAGCAATGCTGCTGGCTTTTCACCAGATATTCTGGCCATTTCTCTCGAGGACTGGACTCAGATTCGGGCAGAATTTTCAGCTAGAAGTCGCAGCAATAAAGCAGAAGTAGCTGAAAAGCAGGAAGAAAGATTGATACCAGAGGGCTTTGATTTTCTAGCGGAAAAAATCACTGTTCAAGATGATTGAATTTAGATTTTTATGATTTTTCATGCTATAATGGAAGAATGAATAGACGACAATTTATTGTAATGGCGGCTTTTACAGCCTTAGAAACGTACTTTTTTAATGAAGCAATCATGTCTGAAGACTATCTGATGGCTATTTTCTGGGCTATCTTGATTGGTCGCAATCTGCAGATTAGCTATGTGATGGGGCGAATTATGGATGAGATTGATAAGCATTTAGGACACAAATAATGGCTAAATCAGAGAATGACTAGAGAAGGAATCTGGCACTCTCGTGGTTTTGACAAGGAATAAAGGGAGGCTGAGAGACGATTGTCGCAGCCTCTTTTATGATGTAGAAAAGTAGAAAGAAGGAAGAAGTCGGATTGAATACAAGAATTTTTTAGAAAATTGCTATTTTTATGATAAAATAGAAGTTAATAGCAATTGAAAGGGGCATCTATGAAGTTAAGAACAGAGGCCAAAGGCCTGAATGGTCGCATCCGTGTGCCAGGCGACAAATCAATCAGTCACCGTTCGATTATGTTCGGGAGCTTGGCCAAGGGCCTTACAGTGGTTCACGATATTTTGAGAGGTGAGGATGTCCTTTCTACGATGCAGGTCTTTCGCGATTTAGGCGTCAAGATAGAGGATGATGGAAAGACTGTCAAGATCCACGGTGTTGGGTTTGATGGTCTCAAGGCGCCGCACAATAAATTAGACATGGGCAATTCAGGAACCTCCATCCGCTTGATCTCAGGTGTCTTGGCAGGTCAGGATTTTGCAGCAGAGATGTTTGGGGATGATAGTTTGTCCAAACGTCCGATGGATCGGCTAACCCTGCCTCTTAGTCAAATGGGTGTGGATATTTGGGGTCGGACAGAACGAGATTTACCGCCACTACACATTCATGGCCGAAAAGATTTAAAGCCTATCCATTACCAGCTACCAGTGGCTTCCGCTCAAGTCAAATCAGCCTTGATTTTTGCGGCTTTACAGGCTCAAGGCGAGTCAGTCATTATTGAAAAGGAAATTACCCGTAACCATACAGAAGACATGATTGTTCAATTTGGTGGTCAAATTGAGGTCAAGGATAAAGAAATCCGTGTGCAGGGTGGTCAGACCTTTACTGGGCAAGAAGTGAGAGTGCCTGGTGATATTTCCAGTGCAGCCTTCTGGCTGGTTGCAGGCTTGATTCTGCCCCATTCTAAAATTGTCCTTGAAAATGTGGGAATCAATGAGACTCGGACAGGGATTCTTGATGTTATCAAGGCAATGGGCGGTAAGATGACCCTTTCGAATATAGATGAGGTGGCTAAATCCGCTACGATTACCGTTGAGACTTCTGAGCTGAAAGGAACGGAGATTGGCGGAGAAATTATTCCGCGCTTGATAGACGAGCTTCCGATTATTGCCCTTTTAGCCACCCAAGCTGAGGGCAGAACGGTGATCCGAGATGCCGAGGAGTTAAAAGTCAAAGAAACCGATCGGATTCAGGTTGTAGCAGATGCTTTAAATAGCATGGGAGCAGCCGTTACCCCTACAGCAGATGGCATGATTATCGATGGAAAAACGCCTCTTCATGGCGCAATCATCAATACATTCGGTGATCATCGTATTGGAATGATGGCAGCGATTGCGGCTCTATTAGTTTCGGATGGTCAGGTGGAGCTGGAGCGGGCAGAGGCTATCAATACCAGCTATCCTAGCTTCTTTTCAGACTTGGAGGGCTTGGTGAATGGCTAAGATTTTACTTGGCTTTATGGGAGCGGGAAAATCAACGATTGCGAGAGCCTTGTCAACAGATTTTCTGGATATGGACGAGCTGATTGTCCAAAAGATCGGCATGTCCATCCAAGAGTATTTTGCTCAATACGGAGAGTCAGCCTTTCGGAAAATTGAAGCTGAAGTTTTGGCTGAGTGTATCCAGCAGGACGTCGTGCTTTCTACGGGAGGCGGTGTTGTCTTGAGTCCCCAAAACCGTGACTTATTAGCCAAAAATCCCCAAAATATTTATCTGAAAGCTGACTTTGAGACCCTCTTTCATCGGATTGAGCAAGATCAGGAAAATCAACGCCCCTTGTATCTGACCAAGAGCAAGGCAGATTTGCAGGAGATTTTTGAACAACGGCAGGCTCTCTATGAGGCGGTCGCGACACAGACAATTGACGTGGTAGGAAAAACGCCACAAGAAATTATTGAGGAAATTCAATGAAAGTAGCTTTTTTAGGACCCAAGGGATCTTTTTCCCACCATGTTGCTCAAGAAGCCTTTCCCCAAGCAGACTTGGTGCCCTATCAAAACATCACAGAAGTGATGAAGGCCTATGAAGGGAAAGAGGTGGATTATTCTGTTGTTCCCGTGGAAAATTCGATTGAAGGAAGTGTCCATGAGACCTTGGATTATCTTTTCCATCAGGCGGAGATTCAAGCGGTAGCAGAGATTGTTCAGCCTATTAAGCAGCAGTTATTGGCGACCAGTTTGGACAAGCCCATTGAGAAAGTTTTTTCCCATCCTCAAGCGCTTGCTCAGGGGCAAGGCTATATTCGCCAGCATTATCCAGAAGCAGCGATTGAAATTACAGCTAGTACAGCCTATGCGGCTCGCTTTGTGGCAGAGCATCCTGACCAACCTTTTGCCGCTATCGCACCGCGGACTGCGGCAGTTGAGTATGGTCTGCAAGTGGTGGCTCAAGATATTCAGGAAATGGAGGAAAATTTCACTCGTTTCTGGATTTTGGGACAAACCACCCCTGCTCTTAAGCTTCTAAAGCAAGAGGAAAAGCAGAGTTTGGCTCTGACTTTACCAGATAATCTGCCCGGTGCATTGTATAAGGCCTTATCAACCTTTGCCTGGCGTGGCATTGACCTGACAAAGATTGAAAGCCGCCCTCTTAAAACAGCCCTAGGGGAATATTTCTTTATTATAGATATTGATAATGGACGGAAAGAATTAGTGGATTTCGCTTACCAAGAGCTTGCTACACTTGGTATCACCTTTAAAATTCTAGGCAGTTATCCCGTTTTTCTGATTCAGGATTATAGATTGGAGCAGAGATGAGAGAAACAGAAAATCTGAGTCGACACGAGCAGTTAAGGCTGGATTATCTCCATACAAACTATTACTATCTTAACGAACATGAAAAAGAGGAGTATAATTACCTCCGCCAAAAGTCGAAAGGACGGTCAGATGTTGCGCAAAAGCCGTCTACCAAGCAGACCGTGCAGGCTTCTCCAGAGGATTCGAAGACGGACTCATCCGGTTTGTTACCCAAATACTCGGGTAAAGGTTCTCTTAGCAGAAGTCAAAAGAATTCCCGCAATTCTTTAAAGCAAGAAACGAAAAAATCAACTCAGAAAACTCCGAGAACCTACAAAAAAATTCGTCCTAAGCGCGTGCTGATGTGGCTCCTGATTTTTGTACTTCTGGTTGTTTCTGGCATGCTCTTTATGTTCTTCAAAGGCTTAAATACAGCGAGACCAGGAAATCTTAAAGCAGCTGATGTTGAGTACTTTGATGGGCATGATGCTCGAGATGGAATCAACATTCTTGTTTTAGGGACAGACGGTCGAATTGGAGAAAATTCAACAGAGACTCGGACCGATTCAATTATGGTTTTAAACGTTGGCAATAAAGACCATAAAATGAAGTTGGTCAGCTTTATGCGTGATACCTTGATTCATATTGACGGCGTCAGCAATTCCTACACGGAGCCGACGGATGATGATTATTATGATCAAAAATTGAACTCCGCCTATACTTTTGGTGAACAAGACAATCATCGTGGAGCTGAAGCAGTGCGCCAAGCTTTGAAGGATAACTTCGATATTGACATTAAATACTATGCTCTAGTGGACTTTAACACCTTTGCGACTGCAATTGACACCCTCTTTCCAAATGGTGTATTTATGGATGCCAAGTTTTCGACCATTGATGGTGAAAAAGTCACAGAAGTGGAAGTCCCAGATGATTTGAACATGAAAGATGGAGTCGTTCCTACTCAAACCATCAAAGTTGGTCGTCAGCACATGGATGGTCGAACGCTCTTAAACTATGCCCGTTTTCGTAAGGATGATGAGGGTGACTTTGGACGGACACGCCGCCAGCAAGAAGTCTTGACTGCTATCATGCAGCAGATAAAAGACCCTACCAAGCTTTTTACAGGCTCTGAAGCATTAGGAAAAGTTTTTGCCTTAACCTCAACCAATGTACCTCAGAGTTTTATTTGGTCACAAGGCTTATCCTTGGTGCTTGATTCACGTAATGGGATAGAGCGCCTCACTATACCAGAACTAGGCGATTGGACGGACACCTATGATATGTATGGTGGTCAAGGACTCTTGATTGATTTTGAAGCCTATAAAGAAAGATTGAAACAAATGGGCTTAAGATAGGGCTCTTATGATATAATGGGAAGTGGCAGATTTTGTCTCTTCCCTTTCTTTTTGGAAAATAGCAGAGCAGAAATGTGAACATCTTTTCCAATAGGAAGAAAGAAATAAACAGTAGAAAATCCTGTGATTCCCTGCTTTAGTATCATTGCAGTTGAGCGCAAGATTGATTAGAAAGTAAAGAAATGTTAAAAAAGAACGATATTATTGAAGTAGAAATTGTAGATCTGAGTCATGAGGGAGCGGGTGTAGCCAAGGTAGACGGCCGCGTCTTTTTCATTGAAAATGCCCTGCCGAGTGAAGTGATTCGCATGCGCGTCCTCAAGGTCAATAAAAAAATCGGCTTTGGACGAGTTGAGGAATTTGTGAAAAAGTCTGACCAGCGCAATGAGCATGTCGATTTGGCCTATTTGCGGACTGGAATTGCTGATTTAGGGCACTTGGCCTACCCAGCTCAGTTAGCTTTCAAGGGCAAGCAGGTGCAGGACTGTCTCTATAAAATTGCTGGCATTTCGGACGTGGAAGTGCTGGAAACACTGGGCATGGATCAGCCACTGGCCTACCGTAATAAAGCACAGGTGCCAGTTCGTCGTGTCAATGGCCAGCTAGAAACGGGCTTTTTCCGTAAAAATTCTCATGACCTCCTGCCGATTGAGGACTTTTATATTCAGGATCCAGTTATCGACCAAGTCATCGTTTTTGTACGCGACTTGCTGCGCCGCTTTGATCTCAAGCCTTACGATGAAAAGGAAGGTACTGGCCTGATCCGGAACCTCGTAGTTCGCCGTGGCCATTATTCGGGTGAAATTATGGTGATTTTGGTGACCAGTCGGCCTAAGATCTTCCGAGTAGAGCAGCTGGTTGAACGTTTGACAGAGGCTTTCCCAGCTATCAAGTCCATCATGCAAAATATCAACGACCAGCAGGGCAATGCCATTTTCGGTCGGGAATTTCGGACACTATATGGCCAAGACTTTATCACTGACAGCATGCTGGGCAAGCAGTTCCAGATTGCTGCACCAGCCTTTTACCAAGTCAATACTGAGATGGCGGAGAAGCTTTATCAGACGGCCTTTGACTTTGCTGATTTTAAAAAAGAGAATATTGTGCTGGATGCCTACTCGGGTATTGGCACTATTGGCCTGTCGCTGGCTGACCGAGTCCAGCAGGTCTATGGAGTCGAGGTCATTCCTGAGGCCGTGGAAAATAGTCAGCGAAACGCAGAGCTCAACGGCATCACCAATGCTAGTTATATTTGCGCCCCTGCAGAACAAGCTATCCAAACTTGGCTGGATCAGGGAATCAAGGCGGATGTCATCCTGGTCGATCCGCCGCGCAAGGGCTTGACAGAGAGCTTTATCACTTCTAGTGTCAGCATGGAGCCCCAGCGGATTGTCTATATCTCCTGCAATCCTGCCACCATGGCGCGTGACATCAAACTCTATCAAGAACTGGGCTACGAACTGAAGAAAGTACAGCCAGTTGACCTCTTTCCGCAGACGCATCATGTTGAGGCGGTAGCACTGCTTGTACGAGCTGATTTATCAGCGAAGTAGAAGTAGATGTTCCGTCTATGCGATAGCTGTCGTAGAGTAAGGAGTTTACGACGAAACGCTACGGGAACAGCGAACCGTCGAGTGTGTAGGATTGATGGTGAAATTGTAAAAACTTTGTAACGAAAGGGATAATGAAAAGCTTTGATTGTAGCATTTTTTGCATTCTTATGTTATGATGTTGAGTGAAAAACGAATACTGAAAAGGTGAATAAAATAATGATATATGCTGTAACTATTGATTTCAATGATTTTTATGATGATCTTAATGATGTTTGGAGTACTAGGTTGCAATTACCAAATGGAGCAGTGATATCGTTTTGGAAATGTAAGATAAAGTATGTGAACAGTAATGATAGTCACTATTTAAAGATTACTTCTGACCAGAAACAAAATATTAATGAATCTCTGATTCTATTATCATTTTTTACTACTTTACCTCTTTCAACTTTTAATTATAGTTTCGAGGAAATTGACGAAAATTTAAATGAAAAACAATTAGAAAATCCTTCAGTATCTGAATGGCTTGAAAGACTTTCTACCATAGATCGTAAATTGAATCACAAGGCAAATAGAAAGCGCAGGGATGAAATCTTATCATTGATGAAGATGTGTTCTACTGGAGCATTACATGACTATAGAAATCACAGTGAAGAACAGTTCTTTATGTACTTTAAGCCTATTGAACGTGTAGCAAAATTGCGACTTGATAATACTAAAATTTTTACAGGGTCTTCTAGTGAGTCAAGAAAAGCATTAACAAAGGACTTCTTAGAGAAATTGTTTTTGTCGAATTTTGATAATACGTTTTTCGATCAAGAAACCCTTAATGAATTGGCTGGAGAGCTAAACTCAACATTAAATAATAGCCTTGAGAGAATAAATCACAGACGCATAGTTCTAGCGCTAAGCAGTATTACAAATAATTTGGATGATGGTAGTTCTACAAAATCAACCTTACTTAAAATAGATAGTAAAAGAATTCAGCAACTTGTTAAAATTAGGAACGATATAGCTCACGGCAATAAGGTTAATGTGTCACCTGATGATTTAGGAGATGTAGAGTATTTATCACGACAATTGATTACCTTAGCCTTTTTTAGAGTTAATTTTGAGCAAGTTTATTTAAAAAGTAAGAAATTTGATAATGATTTGTGGTCATAATGGGAAATAACTTATGGACTCAGATGTAAACAGAGAAACTATGACGATTATGGTTGAGTGTTGGTAACCGACTGTGGCAGATTTCTAACATCTCCGTAATGAGGCTATAGCTCTAGGAGTAGCTTAATGACGAGGATACCGTATGAGGGTTACGATTATGTTACACCTTATGTTTTCGTTCTATAGTAGAGGAACTTGCTATCTGCACATGTTGAGGCAGTAGCGTTGATACAAGGAGTAAAATCGTAAAAATCAATCATTTTTAGCAAATTTTTAAACATTTGGAATTTAAGGAGAAAAAAATGATTTTAGAAACAGAAAGGTTGATTCTTCGCCCATGGGAAGAAAGAGATGTCAATGATTTATTCCAATATGCCAGTAATCCAGAGGTTGGTCTGATTGCAGGTTGGCCTGTACATACCAGTGTTGAAAACAGTAGGGAGATTATAAAAAGTTATTTTTCCGCACCTGAGACATACGCTATAGTTTTAAAAGAAACAATGCAGCCAGTGGGTAGCATAGGATTGATGATTGGCTCTGCAAGTAATATAGGTATTCCTGATACTGAGGTGGAGATTGGTTACTGGATAGGAGTTTCGTATTGGGGTCAGGGTCTTATACCAGAAGCAGTTCGTGAGATGATGAGACATGGATTTGATGACCTGAATTTGGAGAAAATGTGGTGCGGTTATTTTGACGGCAATACAAAGTCAAATAGAGTTCAGGAAAAATGTGGTTTCCTTTATCATCATACAAAAGAGAACGTTACATGTGCATTGGAAGGTGTTCTTCGCACAGAACACATAACCTGCCTATCAAAGGCAGAGTGGATTTCATTTAAGTAAATCCCAATTTGTCAAGGTAATACCTTTTAACGATAACCTTTTGCTATCGTTAAAAGGTTTATAGATATGTTTCCACATACAGACAGGTTCAGTTGACATACTTAGTGTTCACTCGTTTCATGTTTAGGCAGCATCACTGCTTGTACGAGCTGATTCATCAGCGAAGTAGAAGAGATATTCCTCTCATGGACAACAGCGAATTGCTGAGTGTGCAACTTTGCTCGTGAAACCCTAGAAACCTTTTGGAGAAAGTTTTTTTAGTCTTGAATTGTGCACTTAATTTGATAATTCAAGATACAAAAAATTGTTATAAAGTAAGATTTGTTAATATTGATTCCGATTCGAGAATTGGATTTATATTATTCAACAAAAGAATAACCATGTCGCCCTACTAACGTTAAGGAGAAATATTTATGCCTGATTTTGCTAAAATAGATAAAAAGTCTGTATATACTACAATCATTGGTTTGTTTCTAATGGCAGTATTGTCTTTGACAAAGATAATACCTGAACTTTCTTTATCAGGTCTCACCGTACTGATTGGTATTCTCTTTTTCTTTGTTCTTGAACATTTTGATAAAAAATCACATATAGAATCAGGTTTGCGCTTTAAATCATTTTTTGATGATCTGAAAAAACAAGGGGTAATTATTTTGGTTTTACTCCCGATAGGAACCGCTGTAGCAACGTTGATTATTGGCGATTTGGTATTTAAGGGTGCATTCACCAGTCATATTGTTGGAAGAACGGATTCTATGTTATCTTTCGATAAAATACCACTCCTTATGGTTCAAGTAATAATTGCGGCTTTAGGAGAAGAAATCGCATGGCGAGGTTTCTTTCTTGGCAAGTCAATGACAATTCTTCCATTCTGGCTTTGTGCTATTGTGTCGTCTTTATTGTTTGCGGTAGCTCATATTGCTAGTGGAAGTTTTGAACTTGTTAGCTATGATGTTTTGATGATTTTTGTTGATAGTATCATCTATTCCATTATTTATAAAAAGACTAAAAATTGTTTGATTACAACCTTGTCACATATTCTGGCCAATACAATAGGTATTGTTTTTCTAATGTTTCATATGTAAAATATCTACTTAACTATGGACTTCACTCTAGGATAGAGATGATAACTGTCGCATACATTTCTTGCGTAATATGGTTCATGTAAGTATAGAGTAAGCTTCTTAAAAAATCTAAAATTAGTAAAAGCCTTGACCTCAAGGCTTTTTACTATGTACCCAAACAATACCTTGCAATCATTTTTTTAAAGTGATATACTAGGGCTACGTTTTGAAATCGTTTGCATAAAATCGCAATGAATTTATAAAGAGAAATCTAGGAGAGAAAATATGGAATTGTCAGCTATTTACCACAGACCAGAGTCGGAGTATGCTTATCTTTATAAAGATAAGCAAATGCATATTCGCATTCGGACGAAAAGGGGAGATATCGAAAGTATCACCTTGCACTATGGAGATCCTTTTATCTTTATGGAGGATCATTATGAGGACGGCAAGGAAATGGTCAAAGTCACCTCCGATGCTTTGTTTGATTATTGGCAGGTAGAGGTTTCAGTCGGATATGCGCGACTCCAGTATCTCTTTGAGATTAAGGATAAGCAAGGCCAGACTATCTTGTATGGCGATAAGGGGTGTGTTGAAAATACGCTAGAAAACCTTCATTACGAAGGAAACGGCTTTAAGCTTCCTTATATCCATGAGATTGATGCTTGCCATGTTCCTGACTGGGTTTCAAAGACGGTCTGGTATCAGATTTTCCCAGAACGCTTTGCCAACGGCAATCCTGCTCTTTCGCCAGAAGGATCTCTAGCTTGGGACTCGTCAATCACGCCTAAAAGTGAAGATTTCTTTGGTGGCGATTTACAAGGGATTATTGATCATCTGGATTATTTGCAGGACTTAGGGATTACAGGACTCTATATCTGTCCTATCTTTGAATCCCCAAGCAATCACAAGTACAATACGACGGATTATTTCAAAATTGATCGTCATTTTGGAGACAAGGAAACTTTCCGTAAATTGGTAGATCAGGCCCATAAGAGAGACATGAAAATCATGCTGGACGCTGTTTTCAACCATATCGGAGACCAATCTCCACAGTGGCAGGATGTTCTCAAACATGGGGAAGATTCTGTTTACAAAGACTGGTTCCATGTTCAAGAATTCCCCGTGACCAAGGATAAGCTTGGAAATCCAAGAAAGCTCCCTTACCATACTTTTGCCTTTGCCAGCTATATGCCCAAGCTCAACACGGCCAATCCTCAAGTGAGAGACTATCTGTTGAGCGTTGCGACCTATTGGATTGAAGAGTTTGATATCGATGCATGGCGCCTGGATGTAGCTAATGAAGTCGACCATCAATTTTGGCGAGATTTCCGTAAGGCTGTCTTGGCTAAAAAGCCTGATCTTTATATTCTTGGGGAAGTCTGGCACACTTCTCAGCCTTGGCTAAATGGCGATGAATTCCACGCGGTCATGAACTATCCTCTCTCTGATAGTATCAAGGATTATTTCTTGCGTGGGGTTAAAAAGACGTCTCAATTCATCAATGAAATCAACGGTCAGTCCATGTATTATAGACAGCAGATTTCAGAGGTTATGTTTAATCTTCTGGATTCGCATGATACGGAGCGCATTTTGGCTACTGCCAAGGGAGATGTTCAACTGGTTAAGTCTGCCCTTGCTTTCCTCTTTTTACAAAAGGGGACACCGTGTTTCTACTATGGAACCGAGTTAGAATTAGACGGAGGACCAGACCCAGATTGTCGTCGCGTTATGCCTTGGGAACGTGTTTCCGATAGCAATGACATGCTTAATTTCATGAAGAAATTGATTCAGCTTCGCAAGGACTTTTCAGATATTATCCAACATGGAACCTATAGCCTGAAAGAAATCCAGCCAGATGTGCTGTCTCTGGAATGGAATTACGATGGACAAAAGATCCGAGCAATTTTTAACCAATCCAAGGAGAATTACCTGTTAGACAGTGATTCGGCAACTTTAACAAGTCATTGCCAAGTATCGGAGGGGCAACTTCTTATCTTACCAAAAGGCTTTGTAATCTTTGTGGAAGATTTGCAAACTGAAGAAAATTAATTTTTGGAAATTTGACTGAAAGACTTGTCAGGGTTACTCAAATTTCAAAAACCCAATCTAAGAGCAGTCTGTTCAAGAAGAGCAAGTAACTTATTAGAAAAGAGGAGTTCAGAATGGAATTAAAAGATTTTACCGAAAAAGAGCAGGAGCAAATCAAAGAGGGGCTTAGTACAGCTGTCATTAGCGATAAGGAAGCTGCTAAAAAGATTTTGGACCTTGTGCCACAAGAATGGCTTAAGCGAATTCCTTTCCTTGTGAGAGGGCATGCAACGACCAAGACGGTTGAGCGAGTTGCCAAGCAATACCCAGAACTTTACGCTGTGGCTAAGCAAGCAGGGGAACTTCCTGAAAAGGAGCGTGAGGAATTGCGCGCTATCATGACAGCTATTTTTGAAGAAAAGATGAACAAGCACAAGATTAAGTAGACTTACCAGTTTATAGCGATTCCTTTCTTTAAGTTGGCATTTGGAGTTAGCTACTCTACCTTGCTCATCAATTCATAAATCAAAGTGACTGCAGTTTTATCAACTGCAGTCATTTTTTATGTCTTAAGGGAGTTTCTATCCAAGATAGATCTTTTCTTTCTGTTTTTTAGTATTTCTTGATATAATAACAAGAGGAATTATTTGAAGACGAATATAGGAAAGATGTAAAAAGGACGAAAGAATGAAGAAAGTAAAAAAGATTATGTTGATGAGTGCCTGCACTTTGGCAATTCTTGGCTTAGCTGCATGTGGGAAGACGCAAAAGCAATCAAACGGCAGTCAAGAGAATCAGACAGTTGGTCAGACTAGCTCAGAAAAATACCCATGGAAGGCGACTTATTCAAATCTAAATAGTCAAAAAAGTGTCGAAGAAGTTAAGAATTTGTTGACTGCTAACTTGAACAAAGACAGTGTCGATAGCTTTGTCAATCTAGTCAATGACTACAACAGTCTTGTCGGCTCGACTGGACTAAGGGGGAATTTCACTAAATTTACCAAAACCGAATATGACGTAGAAAAAATCAATCCTCTCTGGCAGGCAAAGAAGGGCGATTTTATCGGGACAAATTGTCGGATCAATACCTACACTTTGCTGAAAAATAGCATCGACATCCCTCAAATAGAAAAAGATGATGAACTCTTGTTCATCGATAATGATTCGATTGACAAGGGCAAGCTCTTTGATGCCAAGGATAAGGAAGAATTTAATATTCTATTCTCAAGAGTCAAGACTGAAGCGACTCAAGATGTAAAAGTCCACGCTAAGAAGATGGAGGAATACTTCAAACAGTTCAAGTTTAATGAAAAGGCTCGGATGCTTTCTGTTATAGTTCACGACAATCTTGACGGCGATTCTCTCTTTGTAGGGCATGTCGGCGTCTTGGTTCCAGATAAAGACGGTTATCTGTTTGTCGAAAAGCTGACCTTTGAAGAGCCATACCAGGCTATCAAGTTTGCGACCAAGGAAGATGTCTACAAATACTTGCAGACAAAATATAAAGATTACACAGGGGAAAGACTGGCCAAGCCCTTCATCATGGACAATGATAAGTGGGTAGAGGGGAAATAGAATTTCGAGCTAGTTAAGTTTTATGTAAACTCTAGTTAAGGGAGGGACATAAAAATGGATAAAAAACAGACATATTTTTTGATTGCCCTTATTCTTATCGGTTTTCTACTTGTGGAATCAAGCATCTATATCATACCCTACATTGAAGAATTAAAAGAATTAGAAATAGCTGTTTTTGTAATTGGAATTCTTATTTTACTAGGTGTCATCATCTTATTAGCAAGGACTAAGAGGCATCATGATTAAAGAGCAGTACTTACGAATAAAAGATTTAGAAATTATTTTATGGGAATTTATTGGTCATAAAGTAGAGGAATTGTCCGTCTTCAAAGCCTTATCTGAGAATTTGAACTATCTTAATAGAGAAAAGCTCGATATGATTGATTCATCTGAAATTCATGATAGCGAAGGTCTTACTATTGTAGACCTGCAGCAGAATGGTAGGGAAGTGTTCATTCGCTTTGAAATGGACTTTCAACTAATGGGCTGGGCATCTGCTAGCCATGACTATGCAGCCTATATCCAAGCGAGTCTTGTGGGAACTTGTCGAGTTGACTTGCAGGCAAAGCTTGCTTTTTCTGACAAGAATGTAAATGCTCTCACTAAAGCTCAATTATTGGAGTATGGAGAAAAATTGATTTCGGATTTAGAATTCCAATACCGAAATATTGAAGGTTCTGAACACTATGGATGATGAAACCTTTAAAGGAATTATGATATGAATAGAAAGCAAGCACTGTCTATTTATTTGCTAGGTACCTTTGCTCAACTATTGCTAGTGAGTCTCCTAGTTTGGTTTTTAAGGGCAGGAAGAATGAAAGTTGATTTTACGTCAACAATTGGAATAATTGCTATTGTTTTAGGTGGCTTATCATCTGCTTTTTGGGGCAGTCTTGCCAGTATTGGCTATCATCAATCTAGTTTCAAAAAACTTTTAAAAGATTTTTTTCAAGTCAAAGATAGTCTAGCTAATTATTGTTTGGTCCTAATTTTCTTAGTTCTAGACTTTTTTCCATTTATCTTAGGTGGTAAGATAAATACTCAATCGTTGCTCTTACCAGTGGCGCTCTTTTTCAAGGCTCTTCTTTTTGGTGGGGTTGAGGAAATTGGTTGGCGTTATTTCTTTCAGCCGACCTTGCAGGAAAAAATCCCCTATCTATCAGCTACTCTTATTACCTTTTTAGCATGGTCTAGCTGGCATCTTTTTTACTTCTACATTGAAGGTTCTTTAGGTGTCATTCAGTTACTCCCTTTTCTAGTAGGTCTACTAACCAACTGTTTTATCTTATCGGCTTTATATCATAAAACACAAAACTTATGGATTTGTGTCATGACTCATGCTTGGATCAATTCCTTGTCTCAGATTTTAGTGAATGAAGATATATGGCTATCTGTAATCAGTAAATTGCTTATTGTCAATTTAGCCATCATCATTGCAAGAAAGAAGTATGTAAGGGAGGAAAAATGACAAAATTTATTTCAAAATAATCAGTCGCTATCTGGTATGCATTGATTGCCCTCCTTGATGATCTTTTAATAGGGCAAGTTATCCTTTGTTTTTTTCCAGATGGGAGTAGTACGGAGCCTCTCTCCTTGTATCCTCGCTCACATGTTGATTGATGGTTTAGCTGTTATTATGCTGGTTCAGGTTTCTTTTTTTCGTTCATACTTAAAAGGATGTAGTAGATGAAGCAGATTACTTCGTCTTTTTTTCTTTTTGTGTTAAGCTAAGATTAGCAAATTGAAAGGGTTTTCGAATGTATCTAGCAGACTTAATGGAAAAGAGTGAAGCAGGTCAGTTTATTGTCCTGTCTTATTTACAGCAGCATTCTACATCCAGTTTGAAGGACGTTATGTCTGAAACAGGCTTCTCGAAAGCAACCTTGACCAAATACATTAGCCTGGTAAACGACAAGGCTAGTGACCATCATGTAGCCTTATCCATCCAGCTTCAGGACGAAACGCTTAGTCTGTCGGTCGGTCCAGATACCAAAGGACGGGACATTCGCAGACTCTTTTTGGACAATGCTGTCAAATACCAGATTTTAGACTACCTGCTCTACCATCAGCAGTTTTTGGCCCATCAATTAGCCCAAGAGCTGATGGTCAGTGAAGCAACACTCGGCCGTCATATATCTGGTCTAAATCAGATTTTATCAGAGTTTGAACTATCTATCCAAAATGGCCGCTTGAAAGGACCTGAGCACCAGATCCGCTATTTTTATTTCTGCCTCTTTCGCAAGGTTTGGTCTAGTCAAGATTGGGAAAAAGAACTTCAAAAATCAGAAAGAAGGCAGGAAATTGCCGTCTTAGAAGAACTCTGTGGAGCCCAGCTCTCTCAAGGTCAGCGATTGGACTTGGCCCTTTGGGCACATATCACCCAACAGCGCCTGCGCGTCAATGCCTGTCAATTCCAAAACATTGAGCAGAAAATGCAGGGCTATTTTGAAAATATCTTCTACCAGCGCTTGCATCGCAGGACAAATGATTTCTTTGCCGGACAGCACATCACCCTGAGTCTCGAAGATGGCGAAATGATGATTTTCTTTTCATTTCTGCTTTCCCATCGGATTCTGCCCCTGCACACCATGGAGTATATACTGGGCTTTGGCGGTGAAATTGCCAGTCTGACTACGCAACTGATTCAAGAGATGAAGGGCCAGGACTTGCTAGGTGACTATATTGAAGACCAGGTAACCTACGAACTCAGTCAGCTCTGCGCTCGCGTCTTTCTTTTCCGAGGCTATCTCTTGCAGGATAAATACAAATATGATCTGGAACTTCGCCACCCATATTTATGGAGCGAATACGATTACCGACAAGTGGCAGACACTATTTTTAGCAAACTGCCTATTTTTCAGCAGGGAACATCTCTGGATAAAAAGGTGTTGTGGGAATGGCTCCAGCTGATGGAGTACATTGCTGAAAATGACGGTCAAGTCATCAAGATAGGCATGGACTTGACGGATAGCTTTATCGTTGTTTCTAGAATGACAGCCATTTTAAGACGGTATTTAGAGTACAATCGCTTTATTACGATTGAATCCTACGACCTTACCAGAAATTATGACCTCATCATCACCAACAATCCTATCCATCAAACCCAGCAGGCTCCCATCTATTATTTAAAAAATGACCTGGATTTGGAAGATTTAGCAAAAATTCGGAACATGATATTTCATTGAGAAACTTGGAGAAATCCAGGTTTCTTTGTGATTTTCGCACAATCTCCTCAGATTTTTTTAAAATTTAAAAAAAGTTGATGAACAAGAAAGCGCTTTATTTTATATACTAGTTACTGTAAAGAGGAAATCTCCTCAAGATTTTTACCAGGAGGACAGTACATGTCACAAGAAAAATACATCATGGCCATTGACCAAGGAACTACTAGTTCCCGTGCCATCATCTTTAACAAAAAAGGAGAAAAGGTCAGCTCTAGCCAAAAAGAGTTCACTCAGATTTTCCCTCAAGCCGGTTGGGTTGAGCACAATGCTAATGAAATTTGGAACTCTGTTCAGTCAGTAATCGCGGGAGCCTTTATCGAAAGTGGTGTGAAACCAAGTCAAATCGAAGCCATCGGGATTACCAACCAGCGTGAAACAACTGTTGTCTGGGATAAGAATACTGGTCTTCCTATCTACAATGCTATCGTTTGGCAATCACGCCAGACAGCACCTCTGGCTGAACAACTAAAAAGCCAAGGTTATGTGGAAAAATTCCATGAAAAGACTGGTTTGATCATCGATGCTTACTTCTCAGCTACCAAGGTTCGCTGGATTTTGGATCATGTAGAGGGAGCGCAAGAAAGAGCTGAAAAGGGGGAATTGCTCTTTGGTACTATCGATACCTGGCTGGTTTGGAAATTGACGGACGGGGCTTCTCACGTGACCGACTACTCAAATGCAGCCCGTACCATGCTCTATAACATCAAGGAACTTAAATGGGATGAAGAGATTTTGGAAATCCTCAACATTCCAAAGGCCATGCTTCCTGAAGTTCGTTCTAACTCAGAAATCTATGGTAAAA
This sequence comes from Streptococcus sp. SC1, assembly GCF_030272855.1. Classification (NCBI taxonomy): domain Bacteria; kingdom Bacillati; phylum Bacillota; class Bacilli; order Lactobacillales; family Streptococcaceae; genus Streptococcus; species Streptococcus sp. SC1. The sequence continues at coordinate 226,449 of NZ_JAQCMU010000003.1, forward strand.
CTGCTCCATTCCATTTCTACGGCGGAGAAGTTCCAATCTCTGGTATGGCTGGTGACCAGCAGGCGGCTCTCTTTGGACAGTTAGCCTTCGAGCCTGGCATGGTCAAAAATACCTACGGAACTGGTTCCTTCATCATCATGAACACTGGTGAAGAGATGCAGCTGTCTGAAAACAATCTCTTGACAACCATTGGCTATGGAATTAACGGCAAAGTTTACTATGCCTTAGAAGGTTCTATCTTCATTGCCGGAAGTGCCATTCAATGGCTACGCGATGGTCTTCGGATGGTTGAAAATTCACCAGAATCTGAAAAATATGCTCTCAATTCTCACAACAATGACGAAGTCTATGTCGTACCTGCCTTTACAGGTCTGGGCGCTCCATACTGGGATCAAAATGCACGTGGATCTGTCTTTGGCTTGACCCGCGGAACCAGCAAGGAAGACTTTATCAAGGCTACTTTGCAATCCATCGCTTACCAAGTACGCGACATCATTGACACCATGCAGGTGGATGCCAAGACTGCTATTCAAGTCCTCAAAGTCGATGGCGGTGCTGCTATGAACAACTTCCTCATGCAGTTCCAGGCTGACATTTTGGGAATCGATATTGCCCGTGCTAAAAACTTAGAAACAACTGCTCTCGGTGCAGCCTTCTTGGCAGGACTGTCAGTAGGCTACTGGAAAGACTTAGACGAACTCCGGACTCTCAATGAAACAGGAGAACTCTTTGAGCCGTCTATGAATGAATCCCGTAAGGAACAACTCTACAAAGGATGGAAAAAAGCCGTTAAGGCAACTCAAGTCTTTGCAGAAATCGACGACTAATACTGATTCATATTTTGATAATCAAGTCAGTAGAAGCATGAAATGACTAAGTTAGAAAGTGTACAATTATGGAATTTTCAAAGAAAACACGAGAATTATCAATTAAAAAAATGCAGGAACGCACCTTGGATCTCTTGATTATTGGTGGAGGGATTACAGGAGCTGGTGTAGCCTTGCAAGCGGCTGCAAGTGGCCTGGAGACCGGTCTGATTGAAATGCAGGACTTTGCCGAAGGGACTTCTAGCCGTTCTACCAAACTGGTCCACGGAGGCCTTCGTTACCTCAAGCAATTCGACGTAGAGGTGGTCTCAGATACAGTTTCTGAGCGTGCTGTGGTTCAGCAAATTGCCCCTCACATTCCAAAACCAGATCCTATGCTGCTTCCTGTCTATGAAGAAGACGGCGCTACCTTCAGCCTCTTCCGTCTCAAAGTGGCTATGGACCTCTACGACCTCTTGGCTGGTGTCAACAACACACCAGCTGCTAACAAGGTCTTGAGCAAGGAAGAAGTGCTAGAACGGGAACCCGAACTTAAGAAGGAAGGCCTGGTCGGCGGCGGTGTCTATCTTGACTTCCGCAACAACGACGCGCGTCTCGTGATTGAAAATATCAAACGCGCCAACCAAGACGGTGCCCTCATTGCCAACCACGTCAAGGCAGAAGGCTTCCTCTTTGATGAAGCTGGAAAGATTACTGGTGTTGTTGCGCGTGACCTCTTGACTGATGAAGTCTTTGAAATCAGGGCTCGCCTAGTCATCAACACAACTGGACCTTGGAGTGACAAGGTGCGCAATCTTTCAAATAATGGGGAGCAATACTCACAAATGCGTCCAACCAAGGGTGTTCACTTGGTTGTTGACTCTAGCAAGATCAAGGTTTCTCAGCCAGTCTACTTTGATACAGGCTTGGGAGACGGCCGGATGGTCTTTGTCCTTCCGCGTGAAAATAAAACCTACTTTGGTACGACAGACACCGACTACACTGGCGACCTAGAGCATCCAAAAGTAACACAAGAAGATGTGGATTACCTCTTGGGCATTGTCAATAATCGCTTCCCAGAAGCAAATATCACGATTGACGATATCGAAAGCAGCTGGGCAGGTTTGCGTCCTCTCATCGCAGGAAACAGTGCTTCTGACTACAACGGCGGAAACAACGGTACCATTAGCGACGAAAGCTTCAATGCACTGATTGCGACTGTTGAAAGCTATCTAGCTAAAGAAAAATCTCGTGAGGATGTGGAAGCGGCTGTTACTAAGCTCGAAAGCAGCACATCTGAGAAACATTTGGATCCATCTGCAGTATCTCGTGGCTCTAGTTTGGATCGTGATAACAACGGCCTCTTGACCCTTGCTGGTGGTAAGATTACGGACTATCGTAAGATGGCTGAAGGTGCTATGGAGCGTGTCGTTGAAATCCTCAAAGCCGAATTCGACCGCAGCTTCAAGCTCATCAACTCTAAGACCTATCCTGTTTCAGGTGGAGAGCTCAATCCAGCAAATGTAGATTCTGAAATCGAAGCTTTTGCTCAACTTGGCGTCTCACGCGGCTTAGACAGCAAAGAAGCCCTCTATCTTGCAAATCTTTACGGTTCAAATGCTCCTAAAGTCTTTGCCCTCGCTCACAGCATCGAACAAGCACCAGGACTTAGCCTAGCGGATACCTTGTCACTCCACTATGCGATGCGCAATGAATTGGCACTCAGCCCAGTAGACTTCCTTCTTCGCCGGACAAACCACATGCTCTTTATGCGTGATAGTTTGGATGCGATTGTAGAGCCAGTTTTGGATGAAATGGGTCGATTCTACGACTGGACAGAAGAAGAAAAAGCGGCTTATCGCAATGACCTAGAAGCTGCCCTTGCAAATAATGATTTAGCAGAATTGAAAAAATAGAAAATAGAAGAAGAGGTGGCGGACCAGTTCTCCTGTCTAGCCTCCCCCTCTTTTAAATGGAGTAATATAGATGATGAAAGAAATATTTGGCGAATTTTTAGGAACCCTGCTCTTGCTCCTTTTGGGAAACGGCGTCGTTGCAGGCGTGGTTCTTCCCAAAACTAAGAGCCACAATTCTGGTTGGATTGTGATTACCATGGGGTGGGGGATTGCCGTTGCCATCGCTGCTTTTGTATCTGGCAATCTTGGCCCAGCCCATCTGAATCCTGCTCTAACCATCGGAGTAGCTCTCAAAGGTGATTTACCTTGGGCATCTGTTCTTCCGTATATCCTTGCTCAGTTTGCAGGAGCTATGGTTGGACAGTTCCTTGTCTTCCTGCAGTTCAAGCCTCACTATCTGGCTGAAGAAAATCCAGCTAATATTCTTGGCACATTCAGCACTGGCCCAGCTATCAAAGATACCTTCTCAAATCTGATTAGTGAAATTCTTGGAACTTTTGTCCTTGTACTGACTATCCTTGCTCTAGGACTTTATAAGCTGCAAGCAGGCCTTGGCACTTTTGCAGTCGGAACACTCATTGTCGGGATTGGTCTTTCACTTGGTGGAACGACTGGTTATGCCCTCAATCCTGCGCGTGACTTAGGACCTCGCATCATGCACAGCCTCCTTCCGATTCCAAACAAAGGAAATGGTGATTGGAGCTATGCTTGGATTCCAGTTGTCGGTCCAATCATTGGTGCTGTCCTTGCAGTAGCAGTCTTCTCCCTATTTTAGACTAAAATAAAGCAATACTCTTCTCTAAGATTGATACATGCTTGGAGAAGAGTATTTTTGTATAGATTTTCAAATTTCATCGAAGACTTTGCTAAAGCAATCTAAAATCAGGAGAAAAGAGTCAGTCAGGACGATATTTGACAGCGGATTTATGCTATAATTGACAGTATAAATGATCTAAAGGAGTTATGATGAATCAAACTGTTCAATATTTACAAGAATTAACGGCTATCCCTTCTCCAACAGGCTTTACGGCTGAGGTTGCGGACTATCTGGTGAAGACACTAGAAGGCTTGGGCTATGAGCCTGTTCGGACCAATAAAGGCGGCGTTCATGTCGTGGTTAAGGGAGAAAATGATGCTCAACATCGCGTCGTGACGGCCCATGTGGATACTCTGGGAGCTATTGTGCGTGCGGTCAAGCCAGACGGTCGCCTCAAGCTGGATCGAATTGGCGGTTTCCCTTGGAACATGATTGAAGGAGAAAACTGTCTGGTTCATGTGGCCAGCAGTGGCAAGACTATCAGCGGCACAATCTTAGTTCACCAGACATCCTGCCATGTCTATAAGGATGCAGGGACGGTTGAACGTACTCAGGACAATATGGAAGTCCGTTTGGACGAAAAGGTAACGAGTGAGAAAGAAACGCGGGATTTAGGAATTGAAGTGGGTGATTTTATTTCCTTTGATCCGCGTACTACAGTTACCGAGTCAGGCTTTATCAAGTCCCGCTTTCTGGATGACAAGGTCAGCGCAGCTATCTTACTCAATCTCTTGCGCGTTTATAAAGAGGAAAATATTCAGCTTCCGGTGACGACTCATTTTGCCTTCAGTGTTTTTGAAGAAGTCGGCCACGGAGCTAATTCCAGCCTGCCGGAGCAAGCGGTAGAGTATTTGGCGGTTGATATGGGGGCTATGGGTGACGATCAGCAGACAGATGAGTATACGGTTTCCATTTGTGTTAAGGATGCTTCGGGGCCTTATCACTACGGCTTTCGCCAGCATTTGGTTAATTTGGCCAAGGAGCAGGACATTCCTTACAAACTGGACATCTATCCATTCTATGGATCGGATGCCTCTGCAGCCATGAGCGCAGGAGCAGAAGTCAAGCATGCTCTGCTAGGCGCTGGCATCGAATCCAGCCACTCTTATGAGCGTACGCATATTGATTCAGTTGTTGCGACAGAGCGCATGGTGGATGCTTATCTGAGAAGTGGCTTGGTGGAGTAAAAGTAGGGCATCTAGCCTTGAATAAGAGGCAGAAATATGAGTATCCTGTGGGAAGCAGAATAGCTGTTATTGTTTAATCGGTTAAGTCTTCGTAGATGCTTAAAGATATTTGGAAAGTTATGATGTTCAGGTATTTGAAGAAATTCTTTCTGTGTTTGCTTTTTACAATCATCAGTGCTCTGGTCTTAATCTTTACTTATCATCAAATCTGCCTGACTAAAGAGCAAAAATTGCTTGATAATCCCTCAGGTCATCTGGTTCAAGTAGATGGCAAGAAAATGAATGTCTATGTAACTGGTCAAGGAGATAAGACGCTGGTCTTTTTGGCGGGTGGTGGCACCACTTCCCCTATTCTTGACTTTAAGACCCTCTATTCAAGATTGGAAAAAGATTATCGCATAGTTGTGGTGGAGCGCTTAGGTTACGGCTTCAGCGATGACAGCCAAGGAGATAGTAGAGACATTGACACGGTACTTGTCCAGACGAGGCAGGCCTTAAAAAAGGCTGAAATCACTGGCCCATATACTTTGGTAGCACACTCTATGGCTGGGCTAGAAGCGCTTCATTGGGTTGCAAAATATCCAGAAGAAGTCCAAGGCATTATCGGACTGGATATGGCTTTACCGAGTTCTTACACTGATTTGAAGCTCTATACTTTGGCTTATAAAGGCTTACAAATGGCTGCTAATTTAGGCTTAAGTCGGGTATTTTATGATGCTGATAGGCAAGTTCCCGCTCTTACGGCGGGTGCTTTGACAGCAGAAGAAAAGCAGGTATACAAGGCTCTTTTCTATCGTCGTCCATTGGCAAATGCTGTTTATGAAGAGGTCACCCAGGTCAAGCAAAATGCTGAGCTAGTTTCGAAGGAAAAGCGTCCTGAACGACCGATCTTGCTCTTTTCTTCAAATGGCCAAGGGACTGGCTATAGTCAGGGAGAATGGCAGAGCTTCCAGAAGGATTTTGCAGCAGCGCATTCACAGACAGAGTTAATTCTACTAGACTACCCTCACTATGTGCATGATTACGCCAGTGATGAGTTGGCAGAAAAAATAAAGCATTTTTTAAAATAGTAGGTTTTATATAAGCTTGAAATACTAAAAAAGGAGAGGGAAATTTTTCCCTCTCCTTTTTGAATATACAGATTATTTGATAGACCAGACACTGACTGACTTTTCCTCAACTGGAAATTCTCCCCAGCCTTCTTCGTCAATGGTCACGATTTGAGAGTTCTTGCCCAGATAATCGCTGAATTCTCTACCAGCCCATTCTGGGCCGACCAGCATACGTTTGCTGCTGGCTTGGTCATTGCTGATAACAACAGCGATTGGCTGACCTCCGTCCTTGCCTTGGCGAGTCCAGCCGATACAGTTGGCATTGTCAAAATAGTCAGTCTGCTCGCCGTAAGCGAGATTGAGGCGGATATCCAACAGTTTATCCAGTACGTCTTGGAAGCTCTCTTGGGCAAATTCCCCACTAATACCATAGTAGTCACCATAAAAGACGCAAGGCAGTCCTTCATCTCGTAGCAGGATGAGAGCATAGGCTGCTGGCTTGAACCATTCTTCGATAGTGGACTCCAGAGCTTGTCCTCGCTGGGTGTCGTGATTGTCCACGAAGGTCACGGCTGATTCAGGATGATTCTTGGCAAGCGTCTGATCAAAAATCGTCCGTAGATCAAAGTCTGCCCCAGCTATGCTAGCGTCAAAGAAATTATGGTGGAGCTTGACGTCAACCAGATCAAAGCGGTATTCGATATTTTTTAGATAGTCGTTATTAGCTGTCTCATCGCTATTCCAAAATTCCCCAAAAACATAGAAATCCTCACCGTATTTTGCAGTTATATCGCGGATAAAATTTCTCATAAAGAAGGAGTCAATATGCTTGACAGCATCTAAACGAAATCCTTGAACGCCCGTTGTTTCGATAAACCAGTAAACCCAGTCGTAGAGGTTTTGAATAACCTCTGGATGCTTGAAGTCAATATCGGCATACATGAGATAGTCATAGTTGCCGTTCTCATTGTCCACCAGCTCATCGTCTGCCCAGCCTTTATTGTCTCCTTGGATGAGATAAATACCGGACTTGTTGTTTTTGGCATCATAGTCCGTACCAGTAAAATGGTACCAATGCCATTCAAAGTCATTGTAGGTTTTATTGCGACCTGGGAAGACAAACTTAGTCCAGCCTTTGATTTCGAAAGGTTCTGACAAGACCTTGGTTCGGTCGTTGGGATCCACTTCAACGACAGTAAAACGTTCTTTGTAGTCTGCAGCTGCCTTGTGATTGAGGACTACATCAGCCATGGGCTCAATGCCGTTGGCTTTGAGAGTTTGGATAGCTTTTAGGTAGTCTTCCTTAAAACCATATTTGGTGCGGACGGTTCCTTTTTGGTCAAACTCACCTAGGTCGAAGAGATCATAAACTCCATAGCCGACATCATTTGAGCCTGTTGCTTTGAAAGCTGGCGGCATCCAAATCTTGCGGATACCTTTTGATGCTAGATGTGGGGCATCCTCCGCCAAGCGATTCCAATGTTGACCATCATTTGGTAAGTACCATTCAAAATACTGCATTAATGTTTGATTTTCCATACGAGATACCTCACATTCTTGGGATGGGTCTATTTTACCAAAAGAAGAATGATGATACAAACGTTTATACAAGTTAATTTTATATTTTTTGATGATAAGCCAAAACTAGCATTGAAATTGAAACGCTTACATAGTATAATGGACAAGTAATAAAATTTATAAAAAGAAAGGGGTTCTTTATGAAAAAGAGAGGACTAGTGAGGTTACTCTTATCAGTCTCGCTATTTGCACCCTTGGCCCTAGGCCGGGTTGTTCAAGCCGATGAGGCGAGTCAGGCGAATGTCGAAAGCAAGGAAATTCTTCAAACAGAAGCTATTACAAAGCCCTCTGAACTGGTATCTTCAGTCCAGCAACCAGCGGTTTTAGAGGTTGAAAGTAAGGAATCGTCGGCTACTGCAAGACCAGAAAAGCAAGAAGAGGAATCGGTCACTGCTGAAAAACCAGTTGTGGACTCTGAAAAGTCTGCTTCATCATTGGAGTCGCCACCTTTAGCTTTGGCTCAAGATGCTAGCTTAGTGCCTTCTGTTATGCCTGCTACTGCCAAAGGCCAAGACCTGTCTGCTTATACGGGAAGTCTTTCAAATCCAGCCTTGGCTGATAAGGAATTGACCCTACAAGAAGCAGTCGATGAACTACTGAAATGGGCAGCTGTCAATGAATCTCAGCTAGGTACCAGTGCTCAAGATAGAGTGAATCTAGCCAAGAGCATGGGAATGATTGACAAAGAGGCCGATTTGACAGCCAGTGTACAGGGAAGCAAGCTGCAGACTATGTATGCAGTTGCCAAGCGCCTGCATGATGCCTATCGTGCTGAAAAGAAAGCACCGCTCTTTTTGAATGGTCGGGCGCAGCCAATTTTCCCATACAGCAGTGGAGCTAAGGAAGATAAAGACTATTCGTATGAGAAAAGCGATATCGTCCGTTTTCCTGTTTATGTTGAGACGGATCATGATACGGATGGAGACGGAAAGCGTGACCTCGTCAAGGCTATCGTACAACTTCCGAAAGCAGTAGCTCAAGGTGATTTTAAGGCTTCGACGATTTTAGAAGCCCGTCCTTACGTCGCGGGGACTTTGGATGAAAACTATGTGACATTAGAAAGTCTCAATTTGCCGACAAACGGTTCTTATGACATGAAGAGTTTGCACAATAAGCCTGCTAAGCGCCAACCGGTTTCTAGCATGAGCAGTATTGATGCGGCGAAGAAGGCCAAAGCGTCAGATTGGTACTATTATAGCCCTTATGAAGGGATTTATGATTACGAGAATTTGAACTGGTATGATTACTTCCTAGTGCGCGGCTATGCCTTTGTTTCCAGTGCTGGTCTGGGTACTAAGGGTTCAGAAGGCTTCAATACGACTGGATCTGATTTGGAAGTAGAAGCCTTTAAAAATATTGTCGAATGGGTCAACGGTAAACGGACAGCCTACACGGACAAAACTAGCAATATTGAAATCAAGGCTGACTGGGCCAATGGCAAAGTCGGCATGACTGGCCTATCTTGGGCTGGTACGACAACTTTCGGTGTGGCAACAACGGGTGTAGAAGGCCTGAGAACCATCGTTCCAGCCGCAGGAATTGCTAGCTGGTATGATTATTTCAATAGTCAAGGAACAGCTTACAGCAATCCGCCATACAGTGATCTGTCTTGGCTGTCACTCTATGTTTCTACTCGGATGCTCGACCAAGACGATTGGGCTTCAATCTGGAACAAGTATGCTGACTACATCAATCAGCTAAACAAGGACCAAAAAGCTAACGGTCGCAATTATAGCCAAATTTGGCGGGAACGCGATTATACCCTAAATTCAGGAAAGATAAAGACTAGCGCCCTGCTGGTACATGGCTTAAATGATGACAACGTCAAAACCAAACAGTTCGAGCTCATGTATGATGTCTTGAAAAAAGCGGGACAAAATGTAAAACTCTATCTCCACCAAGGAGACCATGTCCATCCAGCAGCTATCTCTCGAGGTTATGGTATCAAGGCCAACAATCAGGATTTTTATGACTTACTTAACATTTGGTTCTCTCATTATCTTTACGATGTCAAGAACGATGTTAGCAAGCTTCCTGCTGTCTTGGCACAAAATAACTACGATCCAAATAAATGGACGAGCTATGATAACTGGAAAAGTAATAATCGTTTGATTTTGACAGCTAAGTCCAAACGTCTAGAAGAGACCATCTCCAGTGACTATGCGGCTGCTGGGATTGACACTAGTAAGCGAGATGAGGCAGTCAGTCAAGCTTCTTCTAAGGCCAACATGACCTTTATGACAGAAGTCAAAGAAGACACGACTATCAAGGGCCATATTCCAGTCCACTTCAAGGCAGCCTTGGCCAAGGGCAGTGGCAAAAACTTGCAGGTCAATGCGCTCTTGGTAGATGTATCGGACCAAGAGTTTGATGTTGTTGGAAATGGTGCTGCTAGTGATGACAGCAAGGCTGGTGATTTCTGGATGGGTAGCAATCTCAGCAATCTGGATGTTAAAAACTTTGCAACAACTAAAACTAAATACAAGGTAATTGCTAAGGGCTGGCTAAACTTAGCCAATCCAGAATCAGGCTATACACCGTCTAGTTCAGAAAAGAGCATTAAGCCCAAAGTCGGCCAATTCCATGATTATACCATGTATTTGCAGCCGAATCTTTACACGGTGAAAAAAGGCCACAAGCTGGCTCTGGTCTTCAATACTTATGACCCTAGCGACCTGACGATTAAGCGTCAGTATGAGGTGACTTTCAAGACGGATTCTATTAGTGCGCTAGTACCGACTGTAGAAGCGAGTCGTTCTCAAAAAGCTGATTATGTAGCAAGTGCCCTTGATACGGGATATGCCAACTTACCTGAAATTCTTGGTGAAAAGCTAGTTGCACCAGAAATCAGAGAAGTTCCAGAATATATCTTTGATAGACAGGAGCCACAACAAGGAGCTCCGTCAGTTGATTCGAGGGTTGGACGTAAAGAAGAGCAGCAAGAAACGACTGACCATGTGCAGCAATTGGGTAGTCAGAAAGTGGTGCCTCAGGTGCAGCAATTAGCTAGTCAACCAGAAGCGTCTCAAGTGGAGCAGACAGCTGTTCAACAAGCTCCAGCTTCCTTGCCAAAAACTGGTAGCCATTCAGAAAAAGGAATGTTCTATCTAGGCTTGGTGCTTCTTGTCAGCACATTCGGCATGTCTGGCCTCGTTAAGAAATATTCTCATCGTTAGTCATTACAAGAAAAAAGCAGCCAAGCATTCCTGACTAGGTAAAGATTGGCTGCTTTTGCCTTATCGTCTTTCAGCTGGCCTTGGCTTGCAAGTCAGAAGTGCCAGCAATATAGAGGTAGAAAGAATGAAACAGTATATTCAAGATATTTTTGACCAAAGTATGGCGATTGAAAGTTTTACCCATACTAGTTCTGAGCGGAAGATTGAAGCCTTTCTTCAGGAGCGGATAGGGGAGATTCCTTATTTTCAGGAGCATCCAGAACAGTTTGGCTGCTATCAGATTCCGAATGATTTTTATAACCGCAGTGTCAACTGGGCTCTGGTCAAGCGAGATACGGCTGACACCGTAATTCTTTTTCATCATCATGATACAGTAGATATTGAGGACTTTGGCAGTCTCAAAGACTGGGCTTTTGATAATCAGTCCCTTAAAGAAAAATTACCCTCCATTTCTTCAGATTCAGATCTTTTAGCGGATATTGCCTCGGACAAATGGCAGTTCGGTCGGGGCTCTTGCGACATGAAGGCGGCTCTGGCCTTGCAGCTTGGAGTGGTGGAAAGATACAGTCAGATACAGTCTGGTCAGGTCAATTTGCTCTATTTGTCGGTCGGAGATGAGGAGTCCTATTCCCAAGGCATGCGGGCAGCAACAGCCTTGCTTGCTGAATTGAAGGAGCGTTTCCAGCTTCATTACCTTCTGGCCGTGGATTCTGAGCCTTTTGAGAGCCAGTCAGCGGAGGAAAAGGTACTTCATATAGGAACAGTCGGCAAGTTGATGCCAGTTGTCGTGACTCAGGGCATCCTATCGCATATGAAAGAGCCGCTCAAGGGGATCAATGCCCTGTCCTTGCTAGCCAAGGTTGCTGAAAAAATTGACCTCAATCCGGCTCTATCCGACATGGCCTATGGCGAACGCTCGCCCCTGCCATCTTGGTCTTATCTACGTGATTTGAAGGAAAATTATGATGTGTCAACTGTGCTGCGTGCTGCAGGTTATTTCAGCGTCCTTTATTTAGAAAAGAGTCCAAGTGAGCTGCTGGCGACCATAAAGAATCTCAGTCAGGAAGCAGTGGATGGCTTTTATCAAAACTACTGTCAGTTGCAGAAGGTTTATGAAGAAAGCAAGCTTGTACCGAAACCGCGCGTGCTGACCTATCAGGAATTACTGCAAGAATGCCAAGAAAAAATCGGTTTTGAAGGCGCTTTGGAGAAAATTTATGAAGAAGCCCAGCAAGCCTTGCAAGAGGGTGCCTCCTATCAAGAAATCAGCATTCAAAATATCCAGAAAGTTTTAGATTTTTATGACCGTAAGGAAGCTTTGGTTGTCTTAGCAATCGCACCGCCTTACTATCCATCCATGAATTGTCGCCGTCTGTCAGATAGTCCGATTAGGATTGATAAGGTCATTCAACTCTATCGGGATTATCTGGACAAGGAAGCTGGCTGTCAGCTCCAAGTGGACAAATTCTTCATGGGAATCTGTGACCTTAGTTACTGTGCTTTGGAGAAGCCTGCTGATGAATACCAAGACCTGATTGCCAGTATGCCTGTGCCTGGGAATCTCTATCATCTGGATTTCCCAGAAATTGCGGCCAATCATATCCCCGGTATCAATCTCGGTCCATGGGGCAAGGATTTGCATCAGCTGACCGAGCGCGTTTATGAGCAGGATATGCTGGAAACCATTCCCAATTTCTTGCTCTATCTGCTGGAAAATGCTCAATCTTTCAAGGTTTAAAGGATGGTTCTTCCTTGTTTTAAAGTAAAATCCGAACTTTTTCGCTAGTTTCTAGACAAATGACTTTTAGGATAGTATAATAACCTCAAAACATAGCAAAGGAGATTCTCATGATTGAATTTAGAGATGTTACAAAAGACTATGATGGCAAGCTGGCGCTTAACCATTTGAATCTGACCTTGGAAAGCGGTGAGATTGTCGGTCTGATTGGTCACAATGGAGCGGGTAAGTCAACGACCATTAAATCCTTGGTCAGCGTCATCAATCCGACGCAGGGGCAAATTTTTGTGGACGGCAAAGAGCTATCCAGTAATCGCCTAGAAATCAAGAAAAAAATTGGCTATGTAGCTGATTCTCCTGACCTTTTCTTGCGCCTGACAGCCAATGAATTCTGGGAGCTAGTGGCGACTTCCTACGATATGACCACGGCAGAAGTAGAGGCTCGTTTGGGTGAACTGCTGGCTATTTTTGACTTTGCCAGCCATCGCTATGAAGTGATTGAGTCGTTTTCACATGGTATGAGGCAGAAGGTCTTTGTCATTGGTGCCCTTTTGTCCGATCCAGATATCTGGGTTTTGGATGAGCCTTTGACGGGCTTGGATCCTCAAGCAGCTTTTGATCTTAAGCAGATGATGCGTGAGCATGCTGACAAGGGAAATACAGTTCTGTTTTCAACTCATGTATTAGAAGTGGCTGAACAGCTATGTGATAAGATTGCTATTCTCAAAAAAGGAGAGCTGATATTCTACGGAACGGTTGAAGACTTGAAAGCCCAGCATCCAGACCAATCCCTCGAAACCATCTATCTAGGTCTGGCTGGTCGCAGAGAAGAGGTGAGTCCAGATGCGCCTTAAAGCGATTAAAAAATTAGTTGATATCAATATTCTTTATGCGATTCAAGCATCGCAGTTGCAACAATACCGCAAGAAGCAAGAAAAAAATCCAGAGGTAAAAGTCAATGTCTCCCTGCAGGCTATTCGAATGTATTTGATTTTGGGGTTGGTCTACCTGTTCTTCTTTGGTATCATGAGTGCTTTCAATCACATGGTGGGCAATCCGGGACATTTTGCCAATATGGTCTCCATATTTGCTGTATTCTCCATGTCGCAGGGCTTCCTCGTTTTCTATAATGTCTTCTATGAAAGCAAGGACTTGCAGTCCTATCGGCCCTATGCCTTTAGTGAGTCAGAAATCATTGTTGGCAAGAGCATCTCTGTTGTCCTGACTCTCTTGATTGCGATTCTGCCCATGTATAGCTATTTCATCGTGCTAGCTCTTCAAGGTGGAAATCCCTTAGTCGGCCTGCCTATGGCCTTGATTTCGATTGTCATTTTAAGCTCGGTTATAACCTTTGTCATTTTGATTTTGGTGCATTTTATCACCAAGACAGCTTTCTTTAGAAAGTATAAGACTATTCTATCCAATGTGATTCTAGGGCTGGTTTCCCTTGGTTCGGTAGGACTCTATATCTTTATCAATCAAATGAACAGCCGTAGCATCGCCAGCAATACTGTATCCACACCTTATTTCCCGCCAGTTGTAGCCTTTTACGACTTTATCATCAATCCTTTTAGCTTGTCAGCAATTTTAGGAATTCTAGCTTGGCTTGCCGTGGCGGTTCTGCTCTTCCTGGTGGTTAAGTTCAAGGTCATACCAGAATTTTATGAGGCAGCCTTGATGACAGGAGCATCAAGTGGCAAACGTGAGCGTGTGCACGATATCAATATGGACGAGGCCAAGAATTTTAAGAAGTTCGTCTGGCGCTACCACATTCGGCTGCTGAGTGAAGGTTCGGTCATCTTGCAGGCTCTCTTTATGTCGGCACTGATACCTTACATCATCATTTTTAGTATGGTCATGGGGGCAATCAATGCAGGTCTGGATGTTAGCCCGTTCTTGATTCCACGATTTTTACTTCCGCTTAGCTTCCTATCTATGTTTATCGCCACCCTCAATTCGGGTGGGAATAATCTGACCTCTATAGGTTTATCCTTGGAGCGGGAAAATTTTGATTATCTGAAGGTCTTACCTTTTGAGCTACGAAAATACGTTCGTCTCAAATTTTGGTATCTCTTTGCTATTCAGTCCATTCTACCAGTGCTTCTTCTTTTGGTGACTAGTCTTATCTTTCATGTTCATTTGGTGACGTTTCTCGTTATGCTGCTGGTTTGGTTTATGGCCAGTCTAGCTTGGAGCGCTTGGGGCTATCATCGTGATTATAAGCATCTGGTGACCAACTGGTCCAATGTCAACGAGCTGATGACTCGAGATAACAGTATGGGTAAGACCCTATTGGCACTAGCCTTTACTATTGGAGTGATGATCGTGATTGGCGTTCTCTATGCGATTTCATACTTCCTGCCTCTCGCAGTTCTCTATCTCCTTTCACTTCTGCTGATTTTGATTTCTGGACTTGTCTCTTATCTGATCTATCGCTACTATATGAAAAAACTTGATAGCGAAATTGCTAGTTTTAATTGCTAATTGACCATAATAAAAAGCTTAGCAGCGAGGTTACTTGATACCTTGTTTCTAAGCTTTTTAGTTGCGATTTATTCTACAGTTTTTTGTTAGCTGATATTTATCCTTTTAGGAACGCCAATTAATCAGTACATACATCAAGCTGGAGCCAAACATATCCGCCAAGGCGTGCATGAGGAAGAATGGCAGGAGGTTCTTGACCTTGTACTTGTAAAGGAAATAGTAAAAGAGTCCGTAGACCACTCCGATAACCAAGGCCCAGAGCATTCCTTGATAAGTATGGAAAGAAATCCGAATGATAGTAGAATAGGCCAGTGCCCACCACTTATACTTATCCTTGACTGAGGTCATAAGGCCCAGAAAGAAGAATTCTTCATAGAAGCCATTGAGCAGTCCGTAGAGGATGGCCATTGGTGTCAGATCAGCAAATTTCCGGAAGATTTCTAGCACATCTACATAAGACCAGAGAGTTGGATCAAAGTAATTATACTCGCCGCTCAGCGTCGTAACAATGTCACCAAAGAACCCCACTGCGACAAAAATAAGAGGTGTCCAAAGCAGAACCGACCAAGTCAGGCGGATGGGAAGCTGCTTAAAGTCAAAGCGTCGAAGCAATAGGTAAAGAATGGTCAAGACCAGCATCAGGAGCTGAAGATTGAAATTGCTTGAGAATGCTGCGCCTTCGCTAGCTGTATTGCTGACCGTTTCGGTCGCTCCTGCGCTAGAAGCTGGTGCAAAGTTAGCTAGGTAAAGCTCGGTTGATGTGTAGATGAACTGACCAAACATGAGCAGAGTAATCACAAGAATATCGAACCATTTCAGTTCTTTCAGAGGCTGTGATGGGCGGATTTTTGATAAAATAGTCATTCGTTTTCCTTCCATAACTAGCAGTTTCATTTTCCAGAGATCATCTTTTCTATCTTTATCTTAGCAGAAAAAGCTTAAATTTTTATTATTTTCAAAGTTGCTGCTTTTGAGAGGAGATTTTGCAGATCAGTAGTAGGCTTAGTTGAAGAGCTGCATTATATCATAGAGAAGAGGCTGGGACAAAAGTCCTAGCCTCTCAATTGTTTTTGGATTGTCGAGCAAGACGCAGTGGTTGAGTGGGCTCTACTAGGCTGATTTCATCAGCTTTTACAGCCCTACTCAACTGTGCGGAGGTGGGACGACGAAATCGAATTCTAATGAATTACCGATTTCTGTCCCACTCTCACATGAAATAAACAATCGCTAGGTACTGGAGGGCAGAAGCAGCAAGGATGAAGAGGTGCCAAATCATGTGGAAATAGGGCTTCTTTTTGGCATAAAAACCAGCGCCGACTGTGTAACAAAGCCCGCCTGCTAGCATGAGTCCCCAAAACACTGGCCCAGTTTGTCCGATAATTTGCGGGATGATAAAGATCACCAGCCAGCCCATAATTAGATAGAGAGCCAGACTGAATTTCTCATTAACCTTCTTGGCAAAGATTTTGTAGAGAATACCAAAGATGGTCGTTCCCCACTGAATCGCGATAATCAGATAGCCCCGCCAGTCATTCATGAGTGAAAGGACGACAGGTGTATAACTGCCTGCGATAGCGATGTAGATCATGGAGTGGTCAATAATCCGCAGGATATATTTGTGGGTAGAGCCATAGGACATGGAGTGGTAGATGGTAGAAGAAAGAAACATGAGAAAAAGGCTTATGACAAAGATAGAAGTGCCAACAGCAGAAACGAGACCATGCTCTTCATAACTGTAAATAGCAGAGATGGGGAGAAGAATCAGCATCAAAACAGCTCCGACGGCATGAGTGACAGCATTGGCAATTTCCTCTCCAAAAGAGAGTTGTTTACTGAGTTTAAGCGCGTAGTTCATCGTTATCGGCCTCCTTTTCGGGTACTTGGATAAAAGCAAGGGTTTGCTGGTAGAGTTTTAAGGTCTGACAGGCACTGGCAATAATGGGAGTCACTTCAAGTTTCCGTCCGTTCATATAATCCACAAAGTCATTGTAGAGCTTTTCAGACTGGGTCTGGGCGTTGAGCATATCCAAAGTCGCAGCAATATCTTGAATAGAAAAAACAGTTTTCAAGCTTGTAATGGCAATCAAACGGGCAACTTGCTGGCGATTGTATTTTTTCTTTAGAGGTTTTTCAAGGTAGCCATGCTTGACATAATTATTGATCATGGATGCGGTCAAGCCTTTGTCAGATGCGGTAAAAGCTGGCTTACAGACCTTGTTGACGTATAGCAGGACTTGGTCCAGATACAGGTCAAGAACAGGTAATTCATCCCATCTAGGGAACAGATTTTTTGTTTCCAAGTTTTAAACTTTCTAATATCTAGTTTTTATAACTAGATATTATCATTTTTGAAAATTAAAGTCAAGAAGAAATCCAATTAGTCCAAAATCTGATATAATCATGAGTAAGGAAAACAGGAAAATGGACTCGAAATCCAAGATAAGAAAGGAAACATATGAAAATTTTAATTCCGACTGCCAAAGAAATGAATGAAGAGCAGAGCTCGCTGGGTCGCTCCCAGTTGACGTCTAAAAACAAAATCATCATAGAAGAGTTGTTGCAATTCTCAGCCAAAGAGCTGGAAAAATTATACAAAATCAGTCCGCAAATGGCTGAAATAGAATACCAGCGGATTCAAAATCTAAGCAAGAATGAAGCGGAGACTTATCCAGCCTTGCACTTATTTGACGGGCTCATGTATCGTAATATCAAGCGAAAAGATTGGACACAAGAGGAGAAATCCTACATTCAAGAGCATTTGCTGTTAACGTCTAGTCTATATGGGGTCATTCCTGCCCTTAGTCCGATTGCTCCTCATCGGCTGGACTTTTTGGTGGGGCTGAAGCCAAATGGTCAAACGCTGAAAAAATTTTGGCGGGACGATTATACAAAAGCAGTAGCGGATGAGGATATACTACTTTCGCTCTTGTCTAGTGAATTTGAGGAAGTTTTTGAAAAATCAGTCAGAGAGAAGATGCTTCGCTTCAAATTTTTAGAAGAAAAGGCTGGCAAATTCAAAAGTCATTCTACTATTTCTAAAAAAGCGCGTGGGCAGTTTTTGACTGCTTTGATGGAAGCGCAGGTAGATACTCTTGAGCACATCAAACAGCTCTCTTTTGCTGGTTTTGCTTATCGAGCAGATCTTTCAGATGCTAAAGAATTAGTTTTTGTAAAAGAAGAATAAGAAAAGGAGGCTGGGACAAAAGTCCGACCTCAAATATAGAAAGCGAACAAAACTAGTTTTCTGGTAATCAGAATTCTGCTTTGTTCGCTTTTCGCATTTAATTATAGATTTGAAGGGCTTAATAATTATGATTTTTAAAAATTGAAATATTTTTGTCCCAAACTCTTTTTTGTAGCAAAGAGACTATCGTCCCAGACTCTTTTACTCTATTATTTAGACTTACCAAAAGAAAAATTAACTTAACAGGTATTCTACTGCAACTTTTAATACATTCATTAACTACATTAGAAATAAGAGAAAGGCAATTCGAAACAGAGACAGGGCGAGCAAATGAAGGGGATAAAACCAGTAAAATACTTTTCCAATATTGGCCCCTTTTTGACCGTTGTAGAAAGAGGTCACGAGGAGAAACAGAAGACAGGTGGCAGCCAGATCAGCCAGACCATCATAGGAGAAATTGAAGGCCAAAATTAGGATTTGCACACTGTTTAGTGCCAAGACACCGTCAATTTTTCGGAAGATTGGGTCTTTAATCTTTGCAAAGGAATAGATACCAAAAACTCCTCCCGTCAGTCCGCCGTCAGCGATAATGGACAGAGTAAAACAGAGTAGAATAATTAGAACTTTTCTCCAGGTTGCTGTTTGCTGATCACTGTAATAAAGAGCACAGAGCCCCAAAAAGAGAGTAACAACCGTATTTTGCATGATAAAGCCAAGACCAGTAACCCAGCCCATCAGAGAGAAAGGGATGATACTGATAAGAGCCAGCAGCCCCAATCGTCTCATATACTTGCTCACATCATGACTGTGCCGATAGCCTTCCGCAATACAAAAGGCAAAGACTGGAAAAGCCAGGCGGCCTATTATGTGCATACTATTGGCCAGCCAGTTAGGAGAGAGAATATTCATATTGGTAGCCAGTGGAAAAGATACCCAGGCGATATGGTCAATCAGCATTGCAAGCATAGCAAGCAGTTTCAAACTGCTATTGTCAATTATTTTTTTCATAGGATCCTCCTTTTTCCTTTCCTATGATACAAGAAAGAGGTTCTTCTTTCTATTTCTTTAGCTTACATTTCTCTCATTTTTCTTACAATTTTGTAAGTTGGAATTTCGACTTTTTACCTCTTCGATGAATACTTCTAATTTTTTCTTGACAAATAAGACTGAAAAGGCTGGGACAAAAAGATTTTGGTTTTAGGAATTCTTTATTATAAATTTTTAAAATTGATAGATTAAACAAAAAAGTGAACAAGACAGAATTCTGAGTGTCAGATAACTCCGTTTTGTTCGCTTTTTATATTTATGGTTAGACTTTTGTCCCAGATTCTTTTACATAGTCTGATAATTGCTTTTGATTCTGCAATTCGATGAATTTCTCAGGATAGGTTTGGCGAACTTTTTCATAGCGACTCTTAGTCTCTCTTGTCCGACCATCCCAAAGGATCCAGCGGATAAATTCCCAATCCAGTCTTTCGGTACAGCCAGATGCCATACTCTCTCGTACTTGATTGCGATATTTTAGATAGCGTTTAAAGGCGCGATAGAGGCAGTTCCAGCGAGAAAAGTTCATAAAGATAATCTGATCAGCCTGCGCCATACGCTCCTCAAAGTAGGCAAAGGAGTAGTTACCATCGATGACCCAAGATTGTTCTCGCTTGAGGAAATTCGCTAAATCAGCCTTGACTTGGTCTTGACTACGAGTCTGCCAGTTTTCTTCAAACTGAATCGTGTCCAGATGAAGCACGGGAATATGGTGGAAGTGGCCTAACTGCTGGGCTAAGGTTGACTTGCCAGAGCCGGAGTAGCCGATGATAGCAATCTTCATATACATTCTCCTAATTACAGTGAGCAACAAAAAAAGCTCCGTGGAGCTCCTTTGTATGCGCGATGCATTATTTAGCAAGTTTAGCTGAAAGACGTGCTTTATCGCGGCTTGCTTTGTTTTTGTGGATCAAACCTTTAGTTTCTGCTTTATCGATAGCTGAGCTAGCAGCACGGAAAAGTTCTTCAGACGGGTTTGCTTCAAATGCTTTGATTGCAGTACGCATAGCTGATTTTTGAGCTGAGTTTTTTTCGTTGTGTTTAACGTTCAATTCAGCGCGTTTGATAGCTGACTTAATGTTTGCCAAGTTATTCACCTCCATTGAAAATACTAACTATCTAATTATATATGAAAAGTTGTGATTTGACAAGTCTAAATTATTTTTTTAGATAGATTTCATCAATTTCATGATTTTTAGCCTTATGCAAAATCACTTCAGCCCTGTTACGTGTTGGCTCGATATAGTCTATCAGATTTACCAGATTGATTGTTTCCCAGATATTATGGGCAAGTGCCATGACTTCTTCTTCAGGCTGGGTTGTAAAGCGATGGTAGTAGTTGTCCGTGTCATGCTTGGCTAGTGCCAATAATTTTTTAAAACGATCTAGATACCAAGACTCGATATTTTCGACTTCGGCATCTACGTAGATAGAGAAGTCGAAGAAGTCAGTCATATAAAGGCGTTCATTTTGCGGATTTTGGAAGACGTTGATGCCTTCTACGATGACAAAGTCAGCTGCCTTAATTTCCTGCTTTTCATTTGGGACAATATCATAAATTTCGTGCGAGTAGACGGGAATTTCATAGTTTTGACCATTTTTAATGCGGTCTAAAAAGTCTAGCAAGAGTTCCATATTATAGCTTTCGGGGAAGCCCTTGCGATTTAAAATCCCCGTTTCAATCAAAGTTTGATTGGGATAGAGGAAACCATCGGTCGTCACCAATTCAACGGTGGCATTTGTAAAAGTCCGCGATAGGAGGATTTGCAATAGGCGGCTAATCGTTGATTTTCCAACGGCAACACTGCCAGATACTCCGATAATAAAGGGCTGTCTTTTACTCTCCTTTTGTAGAAAAATACCTTTTGAAAAGGCGAGATCCTCTTTAGAACGTTTATAAATTTGAATGAGATTTGTCAGAGGTAGATAAACATCTGTTACATCCTGTAGACTGATTTTGTCATTGAAACTCTTGATAGAATTGAGTTCGGACTCAGTGAGCGGTGGATTTTTCTTTCGATGCAGATTCTGCCAAGTTTGGCGGCTAATTTTTTCAAAATGAAGAAATTCGTTAGTCATAAGTTACTCCTATATGATGGATTTTAGTATAACATACTTTTGGAGAAATGAAAACGATTTACAAATCTAGAAAATTTATGATAAAATGGTTTTATGACTAAAATGTATTTTGCAGAAAATCCGGATGCCAAACATGACATTCATGAATTAAAAGTGGAACTATTAGGACAACAGATGACCTTTTTAACGGATGCTGGCGTCTTTAGTAAAAAAATGATCGACTATGGCAGTCGAGTTTTGTTGTCTGCCTTGCAATTTAACAAAAAAGAAACGCTGCTGGATGTTGGCTGCGGTTATGGAACGCTGGGCTTGACTCTGGCTAAAGCGCAAGAGCTGGAAGTCACTCTCGTGGATATCAATCAGCGAGCGCTAGACTTGGCTAGAAAAAATGCGGATGCGAACCAAGTATCTGCAGATATTTTTCAGTCCAATGTTTACGAAAATGTGACCGGACAATTTCATCATATTATCAGCAATCCACCGATTCGCGCCGGTAAGCAGGTGGTGCACGAGGTTATTTCAGGTAGCTATGCTCACTTGCTAGCGGATGGGGATTTGACGATTGTTATCCAAAAGAAACAAGGAGCTCCCAGCGCTAAAACCAAGATGGAAGAAGTGTTTGGCAACTGCGAGACTCTCAAGAAGGACAAAGGTTATTATATCCTAAGGAGTGTGAAATAAAGATGCGGGCAGTTGATATTATTCAAAAGAAACGAGATGGATTAGAATTGTCCAATCAAGAGATCGAATGGCTGATTGAGGGCTATGTAGCTGGAACAGTACCAGACTACCAGATGTCAGCCTTTGCTATGGCTGTTTACTTTAAAGGGATGACTACTCGGGAAATTTCTGATTTGACTATGGCTATGGTGGGGACGGGCCAGCAGTTTGATCTATCAGCTATCTCAGGGATTAAGGTCGACAAGCATTCGACTGGTGGAGTGGGAGATAAGGTTACCTTAATCTTGGCTCCTCTCGTAGCTAGCTTTGGAGTACCCGTTGCTAAGATGAGCGGTCGAGGCTTGGGGCATACGGGTGGTACCATAGACAAGCTCGAGTCTGTCAAGGGCTACCAAGTAGAGCGCAGTCAGGAAGATTTCATCAAGCAGGTTCAGGATATTGGTGTATCCGTCATCGGTCAGTCAGACCAGCTGGTCAAGGCAGACAAGCTTCTCTATGCCCTGCGTGATGTGACTGCTACAGTTGATACGATTCCTTTGATTTCCAGTTCAGTTATGAGCAAGAAAATCGCCGCTGGTGCTGACAGCATTTTGCTGGATGTAACCGTCGGTGAAGGTGCCTTTATGAAAAATCTAGAGGATGCCCGTGTCCTAGCCCGTACCATGGTAGACTTGGGCAAGGCAGTCGGACGCAGGACGGTTGCAGTTATTACGGACATGAGTCAGCCTTTGGGCACCAGCATTGGCAATCGTTTGGAAATCTTGGAAGCACTGGAAATCCTTCAAGGACAAGGACGCGAAGATATTACGGAGTTTATCTGTGAGCTCGCTCGGATTATGCTTGGTTTAGCTAATGTTGAGAAATCAGTTTCTGAAATTAGAGAACATTTGACAAATGGAGCAGCTTTGAAAAAATTTGAAGAGATGATTGCGGCTCAAGGTGGTGATCTAGAGGACTTGTATCGACCATCCCAGGCGGCTTATGTGGCTGAAGTGAAAGCAGAGCGATCTGGTTATATCACAGAGCTTCCAGCTATGGAATTTGGCTTGTTTGCGATGAGATTAGGAGCAGGTCGAGCCGTCAAATCTGATAAACTAGATTATGAAACTGGAATTGTGTTCGAAAAGAAGATTGGCGAAACAGTCGAAATTGGGGAAATTGTTGCAAAAATATACGCAAATGAAAAAATTTCTCAAGAACTAGTTACAGAATTCCAAAAAAATGTTAGAATAGGTAGTGAAAGCGTTGCAGTAAGCGAGATTATCGAAGTGATCGCTTAATTCTAGGAGAATCCAACATGAAATTAAACAAATACATTGACCATACGCTTTTGAAACCTGATGCAAGTCAGGAGCAGATTGAAACCTTAATTGAGGAAGCGAAGAAATACGACTTTGCGAGCGTCTGTGTCAATCCGACTTGGGTGAATTTTGCTGCGCAAGCACTAAAAGCTACGGATGTTAAAGTCTGTACGGTCATTGGTTTTCCTCTGGGAGCAAATACTCCGGAGCTCAAGGCTTTTGAAACGAGTGATGCAATCCAAAACGGAGCGAATGAAATCGATATGGTCATCAATATCGGTGCTTTAAAGTCTCGAAACTTTGACTTAGTTGAAAGAGACATTCGAGCTGTTGTGGAAGCTGCCAAAGGAACCTTGGTCAAGGTCATTATTGAGACCTGCCTCTTGACAGATGATGAGAAAGTAAAAGCTTGTCAAATTGCTCAGAAAGCTGGGGCGGATTTTGTCAAGACATCTACCGGTTTCTCAACTGGTGGTGCAACCGTTGCGGATGTAGCTTTGATGCGTAAGACAATTGGGCCAGATATGGGAGTCAAGGCTTCTGGCGGTGCCCGTTCTTACGAAGATGCACTTGCCTTTATCAAAGCTGGTGCGACTCGCATTGGAGCATCCTCTGGTGTAGCGATTATGGAGGGAGACGTGGCTAATGGCGACTACTAATTTGATTGATTTAGTTGTAGAAACCACGAAGAATGCCTATGTTCCATACTCTCATTTCCCTGTCGGAGCTGTTTTAGTAGCTAAAAATGGACAAGTTTTCACAGGTGTCAATGTCGAAAATGCTAGTTTCGGCTTGACCAATTGTGCAGAGCGAACAGCCATTTTTAAAGCTGTTTCTGAAGGCTTTTTAGACTTTGAGGAATTAATTGTTTACGGAGAAACGGAAAAACCGATCTCTCCGTGTGGTGCCTGCCGCCAAGTAATGGCAGAGTTTTTTAATCAGGATTTACCAGTGACCTTGGTCGCTAAAGATAAATCGACGGTCGTGATGACGGTCAAGGAGTTACTTCCATACTCTTTTACAGACTTAACTTGAGTCTGTTGCTGGTCAACTGACCAAAATTAAACTTGCAACTAAGTTGCACATCTTATATAGGAGGTTCAGAAATGAACAAGAAACAATGGCTAGGTCTTGGTCTAGTGTCTGTCGCAGCAATCGGACTTGCTGCATGTGGGAATCGTGCGTCTAAATCAGATAGCTCTAACGCTAAAACTGATTTAAAAGCTGCTATCGTAACCGATACAGGTGGTGTTGATGATAAATCATTTAACCAATCTGCATGGGAAGGTTTGCAAGCTTGGGGGAAAGAAAATGGCCTTTCAAAAGATAACGGCTATACTTACTTCCAATCAACAGACGAGTCACAATACGCGAACAACCTAAACCAAGCTGCTACGGATGGTTACAACTTAGTATTTGGTATCGGTTTTGCCCTTCGTGATGCCGTTGAATCTGCTGCTAAAGATAATTCAAGTATTAACTACGTTATTATTGACGATGTGATTGAAGGTCAAAAGAATGTTGCTTCAGCAGTCTTTGCAGATAATGAAGCAGCTTACCTTGCTGGTGTTGCAGCTGCAAAAACGACTAAGACAAAACAAGTTGGTTTCATAGGTGGTATAGAAGGCGCAGTTATCACACGTTTTGAAAAAGGTTTCGAGGCTGGTGTGAAATCAGTTGATCCATCTATCAAGATTAAAGTGGACTATGCTGGTTCATTCGGCGATGCAGCTAAAGGTAAAACAATTGCTGCTGCTCACTATGCTGGTGGTGCGGATGTTGTTTACCAAGTAGCTGGTGGTACTGGTGCTGGAGTATTTAACGAAGCTAAGTCAATCAACGAAACAAGAAATGAAAATGAAAAAGTTTGGGTACTTGGTGTTGACCGTGACCAAACTGAAGAAGGTAAATACAAATCTAAAGATGGTAAAGAGTCTAACTTTGTTTTGGCATCAAGCTTGAAACAAGTTGGTAAGACTGTCCAAGACATCGCTAACCAAACTGCTAAAGGTAAATTCCCAGGTGGTAAAACTACAACCTTTGGTTTGAAAGACGGTGGTGTTGATTTGACAACAACCAACCTTTCTGAAGATGCTAAAAAAGCTGTTGAAGAAGCGAAAGCAAAAATCCTTGACGGCAGCCTCACAGTTCCTGATAAATAATTGAATGCTGAGCGATCCGACCTACTAGGGTCGCTCATTTTTAAATTCTGATGCCTTTGCATCGATTAAGCCTACTAGGATAGGAGTCCGAGGAGGTTATATCGACATAAAATGAAATTCTGGAAAGGAAAGAGCCATGACACATGAAAATGTCATTGAAATGCGAGAAATTACCAAGGTTTTTGGTGAATTTGTAGCCAATGATAAAATCAATTTGGAACTCCGAAAAGGTGAAATTCACGCTCTTTTAGGAGAAAATGGTGCCGGGAAGTCAACCTTGATGAATATGTTGGCCGGCCTACTTGAGCCGACTAGTGGTGAGATTGTAGTAAACGGAAAGCCAGTTAAGCTGGACTCTCCATCAAAGGCGGCCTCACTTGGTATCGGGATGGTGCATCAGCACTTTATGCTTGTGGAAGCCTTCACTGTTGCTGAAAATATTATTCTTGGAAGTGAGATTACAAAAAATGGTATCTTAGACTTGAAACGCGCTACGCAAGAAATTAAGCGTTTGTCTAAGAAATATGGTTTGTCGGTCGATCCATCTGCCAAGATTGAGGATATTTCTGTTGGAGCCCAACAACGTGTTGAAATTTTGAAGACCCTTTACCGTGGTGCAGATATCCTAATCTTTGACGAACCAACAGCTGTTTTGACACCATCTGAGATTGATGAATTGATGAAAATCATGAAAAACTTGGTCAAGGAAGGTAAGTCTATCATCCTTATTACTCATAAGTTGGATGAAATTCGTGCAGTTTCTGACCGAGTGACCGTTATTCGTCGAGGAAAATCGATCGAAACCGTTGAAATTGCTGGTGCAACCAACCAAGACTTGGCAGAAATGATGGTAGGACGCGCCGTTTCCTTCAAGACTGAGAAGAAACCTTCTAATCCGCAAGAGACGGTTCTTTCCATCAAGAATCTTGTCGTTGAAGAGAATCGCGGCGTTCCAGCTGTTAAAGGACTTTCACTGGATGTTCGTGCTGGTGAAATCGTTGGGATTGCAGGAATTGATGGAAATGGTCAGACTGAGTTGATTCAAGCTATCACAGGACTTAGAAAAGTAAGTTCGGGTGAAATTTTGATCAAGAACCAGTCCGTGATTGGTAAGAAACCACGTCAGATTACAGAGATGAAGGTCAGCCACGTCCCTGAAGACCGCCATCGCGATGGTTTGGTGCTGCAGATGTCCATTTCTGAAAATATTGCTTTGCAGACTTACTACAAGGAACCACTTAGCAAAAACGGCATCTTGAATTACAATAATATTTACTCTTACGCGTGCAACCTGATGAAAGAGTTTGACGTGCGGGCAGCTAGCGAGTATGTACCTGCTTCAGCCCTCTCAGGAGGAAATCAGCAGAAGGCTATCATTGCTCGGGAAGTGGATCGTGATCCAGATTTGTTGATTGTCAGTCAGCCAACCCGCGGTCTTGATGTTGGAGCGATTGAATATATCCATAAACGCTTGATTGAGGAGCGTACTCAAGGTAAGGCAGTACTTGTTGTCAGCTTTGAGCTAGATGAAATACTCAATCTTTCTGACAGAATCGCCGTTATCCATGATGGCAAGATTCAAGGAATCGTGACTCCAGAGAAAACCAATAAGCAAGAACTTGGTATTCTCATGGCTGGTGGTAAGATTTAGAAGGGAGATTCAAATGTCTAAGAAAACACAGCAGATTGCAGTTCCCTTAATCTCAGTTCTTTTGGGGATTTTATTGGGAGCAATTGTCATGGCTATCTTTGGCTATGATGCCATCTGGGGATATGAATCCCTCTTTAAAACAGCATTTGGTTCTTTGAGAAGTTTGGGTGAAATTTCTCGGGCGATGGGACCTCTAGTTCTCATTGGTCTGGGTTTTGCCGTTGCTAGTCGGGCTGGATTTTTCAATGTCGGACTTCCAGGTCAGGCCTTGGCTGGTTGGATTCTGGCTGGTTGGTTTGCCCTTTCCTTCCCTGACCTACCTCGCCCTCTGATGTTGTTAGCAACCGTAGTCATTGCTGCAGTTGCTGGTGGGATTATTGGTGCTATTCCAGGAGTTCTGCGTGCCTATTTAGGAACGAGTGAAGTCATCGTTACGATTATGATGAACTATATCGTCCTCTTCGTTGGAAATGCCTTTATCCGCAGCTTTCCAAAATCTGTGATGCAGAGTGTTGACTCTAGTAAGCGTGTTGGTGCCAATGCCATTTATCAAACAGAATGGCTGAGAAGTTTGACAGCTAACTCTCGGATGAATATTGGTATTTTCTTTGCTTTGATTGCAGTTGTGCTGATCTGGTATATGCTGAAGAAAACAACGCTTGGCTTTGAGATCCGTGCTGTTGGTCTTAACCCAAATGCAGCTGAATACGCAGGGATGTCCTCTAAACGGACTATTATCTTGTCCATGATTATTTCTGGAGCCCTTGCAGGACTTGGAGGAGTAGTAGAAGGACTAGGTACTTATCAGAATGTCTTTGTGCAAGGAAGTTCATTGAGCGTTGGTTTCAATGGTATGGCGGTTAGCCTTTTAGCAGCCAATTCTCCAGTTGGTATCCTTTTTGCGGCTTTCCTCTTTGCAGTTTTAAGTGTCGGTGCGCCAGGTATGAATGTGGCTCAGATTCCGACAGAATTGGTCAATATTGTGACAGCTTCGATTATCTTCTTTGTTAGCGCCCATTACTTGATTGAGCGTCTGACTGGTAAGACAGTGTTTGAATTATTTAAAAACCGTAAGCAAGAAGCTGGTAAAGTGAAAGGGGGAAACTAGGATGAATATTGTAACGATATTAGGTTTATTAGTATCATCTATGCTGATTTATGCGGCTCCCTTGATTTTCACAAGTATCGGTGGAGCTTATTCGGAGCATGCTGGAGTCGTCAATGTCGGTTTGGAAGGGATCATGGTAATGGGGGCATTTACAGGCGTTCTCTTTAACCTGACTTTCGAAAGTAGTTTTGGCAGCTTGACTCCGTGGCTCTCCTTGATTGCTGCTGGTTTAGTCGGAGTGCTCTTCTCACTTATCCATGCTGTAGCAACTATTAACTTCCGTGCAGACCACGTCGTTAGTGGTACGGTTCTAAACTTATTAGCACCAGCATTGGCAGTCTTCCTTGTTAAAGCTATCTACAACAAGGGGCAAACAGACAACATTCAGCGTTCATTTGGCAAATTTAATTTTCCTATTTTGTCTGATATTCCGGTCATAGGCGATATATTCTTCAAACATACAAGTCTGATGGGATATTTGGCCATCGCCTTCTCTTTCCTTGCTTGGTTTATCATGTTTAAGACAAAATTTGGATTGCGTCTTCGCTCAGTTGGAGAACATCCGCAGGCAGCAGATACACTAGGAATCAATGTTTACCTCATGCGCTACTACGGCGTTATGATTTCTGGTTTGCTTGGTGGTATTGGTGGGGCTATTTATGCTCAGTCAATCTCTGTTAACTTTGCTGTCACTACTATCATAGGTCCAGGATTTATCGCCTTGGCAGCTATGATCTTTGGTAAATGGAGCCCTATCGGTGCTATGTTGGCAAGTCTCTTCTTTGGAGCTTCTCAAAGTTTGGCCGTTATCGGAAACCAGTTGCCTCTTCTTTCAAAAGTGCCAACGGTTTATCTACAGATTGCGCCATACGTCTTGACGATTGTGGTTCTTGCAGCCTTCTTTGGTAAAGCTGTTGCTCCGAAAGCAGACGGTATCAACTATATCAAGTCTAAATAACCTTTTACACCAGTTCTTTGGAACTGGTGTTTTTTGTGATTGGAAAAAGCTGCTATCGGAAATAGAAAAAGCCTGCTTCGTCTGAAGCAAGCTTTCTAAGATTAATTTGTAGCGATTTCGTTTAATAAATCTTCTGCAGTAGTAGTTGGGTTCACTCGAACACGATTGAGTGAGAGCAGCCCATTAGACAGGGAAGCCAGGCCGTTATTGGTCGTCAATCCCATCTTATAGCCTAGACTTTCAGCAATCTGCAAGGTCGCATCACTATAGCGGCCAGATGGATATGCAACAGTCGTAGTTTTCTGCGAAAGATTGTCATCTAAAAAGGCTTTAGAATCACGTAGTTCAAGGGTTTGTTGATCAGTAGTGGCAGTTGATAGATCAGGGTGGTTGACGGTATGGTCTTCAAAGGACATTCCCTTTTCCTTCATTTCTTTGATCTCATCTAGCGTCAGCATATCTTCACGGCCAGCTTGGACAAAGCCAGTAATGACATTGTTGGTTGCCTTCATCTGGTATTTTTGAAGTAGTGGAAAGGCATTGGTATAAAAGTCTTTCAAACTATCGTCAAAGGTCAGCCAGACTACCTTTTTATTTTCAGGCAGGACATTCTCTGTCAAAGCTTTGTAAGCTTCATCTGGGGTTAAAGTATAATAACCAGCCTCTTTCAGAGCCTGCAAATGACTTTCAAAAGTAGTTGGATCTACAATCAAACCAGCATTGGCTGCCTCAGAGGGATCCATTACATGGATCGCATGGTACATCAAAATTGGAATCTTAACAGGCTCGTCTTGTTTTACCCACTTGATTTTTGAAGCTTCTTCATTTGTTGAGGTAGAGTCTGGCTTCGAGGTGGATTGCACAGTTTGGTTGCCTGCAGAAGATTGTTTGCTAGGAGAGAACTGAGTCTTCCAAAGATAAATTCCGCCTACGATTAGGGCAAGGAGCAAGAAAAGATTGATAATAGAAAAAAGGAATGCCTTTTTCTTAGCTTTATGTCTTTGCATGCGTCTTCCAATGTGTTTATCTGTCATGGTATCTCCTTCTAATCTCATGAGTTTAAAATTTTTACTTACATTATAACAAATATACAAATAGATTTGTAGGCATTTCTATATATTTTTGTTATAATGTTTTTTATATAAGAAATATTCAAGGAGTTCCTCATGTCTATTAAAATTGCTTTACTTGGTTTTGGAACAGTTGCTAGTGGTGTTCCTTTCTTGTTGAAAGAAAATGGAGAAAAGATCGTTCAGGCTGCTCATTCTGAGATTGAAGTTGCTAAAGTTTTGGTCAAGGATGATGCTGAAAAAGAACGTCTATTGGCAGCTGGAAATGATTATAACTTTGTAACCAATGTGGATGAAATCTTAAATGACAGCGAAATTGCGATCGTAGTGGAGCTGATGGGACGGATTGAACCAGCTAAAACCTTTATCACACGAGCACTTGAAGCAGGTAAGCATGTGGTAACTGCTAACAAAGATTTGCTGGCAGTTCATGGTTCTGAATTGTTAGACATTGCTCAGAAAAATGGCGTTGCCCTTTATTATGAAGCTGCTGTTGCCGGCGGTATCCCAATTTTGCGCACCTTGGTTAATTCATTGGCATCTGACAAGATTACCCGCGTTTTGGGTGTGGTCAATGGAACATCTAACTTCATGATGACCAAGATGGTAGAAGAAGGTTGGTCTTACGAGGATGCTCTTGCGGAAGCGCAACGTTTAGGATTTGCTGAAAGCGATCCGACTAACGACGTTGATGGAATTGACGCAGCCTATAAAATGGTCATTCTCAGCCAATTTGCTTTCGGTATGAACATCAAGTTTGAAGATGTTGATCACCAAGGCATTCGCAATATCACTCCAGAAGACGTCGCAGTTGCTCAAGATTTGGGCTATGTGGTGAAATTAGTTGGCTCAATTGAGGAAACACCATCAGGAATCGCTGCGGAAGTAACACCGACTTTCTTGCCAAAAGCGCATCCGCTAGCTAGCGTAAACGGCGTAATGAATGCGGTCTTTGTTGAGTCAATTGGTATTGGAGAATCCATGTACTATGGTCCAGGTGCAGGCCAAAAACCAACTGCGACCAGTGTCGTTGCAGATATCGTCCGTATCGTCCGTCGCCTAAATGAAGGCACGATTGGCAAAGCCTTCAATGAATTTAGTCGCGAGCTTGTCTTGGCTAAACCTGAGGATGTTAAGAGCAACTATTATTTCTCTATCTTGGCTCCAGATGCCAAGGGTCAAGTATTGCATTTGGCTGAAATCTTCAATGCTGAAGAAGTTTCCTTCAAGCAAATTCTGCAAGAAGGTACGGATGGTGAAACAGCTCGTGTAGTCATCATCACACATGCTGTCAGCAAGACTCAGCTAGAAAATGTCGTGGCCAAGCTCCGTGAGGTACCAGAGTTTGAATTGCTCAATACCTTTAAAGTATTAGGAGAATAAGATGAAAATTATTGTACCAGCAACCAGTGCCAATATCGGACCTGGTTTTGACTCAGTTGGTGTCGCAGTCTCCAAATATTTAGAAATCGAAGTCTTGGAAGAAAGTCAGGAGTGGGTCATTGAGCATGATCTCAATCCTCGAATTCCAACTGATAAACGTAATTTACTAATCAAAATTGCCATGCAATTGGCCCCAGACCTTCAGCCTCATCGCTTAAAAATGACTAGCGATGTTCCTTTGGCTCGCGGTCTTGGCTCTTCTAGCTCCGTTATTGTTGCTGGGATTGAACTGGCTAATCAGTTGGCAAATCTGAACTTATCGGATCATGAAAAGTTGAAAATTGCGACAAAAATCGAAGGCCATCCTGACAACGTGGCCCCAGCAATTTATGGAAATCTAGTGATTGCAAGCTCCTTCCAAAATCAAGTTTCGGCTGTCGTGTCAGATTTCCCAGAGGTCAGCTTTATCGCTTTTATTCCCGATTATGAGTTGAGAACAGTTGAAAGCCGCCGTGTCTTGCCTAATCGCCTTTCTTATAAGGAAGCTGTTGCGGCAAGCTCTGTAGCCAATGTCGCTGTTGCAGCGCTCTTAAAGGGCGATATGAAAACAGCTGGTCGTGCCATCGAATCTGATCGTTTCCATGAGAGATATCGCCAACCGCTTATCAAAGAATTTTCTGATATTAAATTCTTAGCCAGAAAACAGGGCGCTTTTGCGACTTATATCTCTGGAGCTGGTCCGACTGTTATGGTTTTATCTCCGAAAGACAAGGCTGAGCAGATTTATCAGCAAATCAAGGAAGAAGGCTTTGATGGGGAAGTCTTCCAGTTGCAAGTCGATACTCAGGGTGTACGTGTAGAAAAATAGAAGAGAATTTGAGGATGACGAACTTGTGGACGCAGTGTTGGTCTACAATCTTCGTTCTCCTCTTTCTTTTTGCTTTGAAAAAGAATCTTTATTTCCCTCAGTCTATCGTAAATATCATTTAATTTTGATATAATAGAGTGTAATTTGTAAAGAAGAGAGTAAGTCATGCAAAACCTAGAAAAATTTTCTGCGGAATTAGAAGGAATCGACATCCGTTTCAATGAACCTTTGAGTCAATACACTTATACGAAGGTAGGCGGAGCTGCCGATTTCTTAGTTTTTCCACGCAACCGTTATGAATTGGCTCGGATTGTCAAGCTGGCCAATCGTGAAAATATTCCTTGGTTGGTGCTTGGGAATTCAAGTAACATTATTGTTCGAGATGGCGGTATTCGAGGCTTTGTCATCATGTTTGACAAGCTAAATAATGTAACAGTAGATGGCTATACGATTGAGGCAGAAGCTGGTGCAAATCTAACTCAGACCACTCGTATTGCCCTGCATCATAGTTTGACTGGCTTTGAATTTGCCTGTGGCATCCCAGGTAGTGTCGGCGGTGCTGTCTTTATGAATGCTGGCGCTTATGGCGGTGAAATCGGCCATGTGCTTGTTTCTTGCAAGGTCTTGACACCTGAAGGCGAAATTAAGAACTTGGATGCGCGTGATATGCGCTTTGGCTATCGTCATTCACTTATTCAAGAAACAGGTGACATTGTTATTTCAGCTAAGTTTGGTCTGGCACCAGGTGTCCACCAAAACATTCATCAGGAAATGGAACGTCTGACCTATCTGCGTGAACTCAAGCAGCCTTTGGAATACCCATCATGTGGGTCTGTCTTTAAGCGTCCTCTGGGACATTTTGCTGGCCAGCTCATCAGTGAGGCTGGTCTAAAAGGCTACCGAATCGGTGGTGTAGAGGTTTCAGAAAAGCATGCTGGTTTCATGATTAACGTCGATCATGGTACAGCTAGCGATTATGAAAAGTTGATTGCTCATGTCATTAAAACAGTCAAAGAGCATTCAGGTGTCACTCTGGAAAGAGAAGTTCGAATTATTGGGGAAGCATAAGAGTCCGATATGCAATTGTCCAAGTCTTTGGGATAGCCAATATCCATGTGTCTTTAGTAAAGGGGGTGAAAGCCTATCGATATCGCAAGTATGCAGGGCCATAGTAGCCCTCGAGAGGTTTTTTTGGTCTGACAGAGCCAAAAATCTGTTAATACATGGAAAAGAAGGAATTTATGCCAATTGAAAAAACCAATTATTGAGTTCAAAAACGTTTCGAAGGTTTTTGAAGACAGTAACACCGTCGTTCTCAAAGATATTAACTTTGAATTAGAAGAAGGAAAATTTTATACGCTTCTAGGGGCTTCTGGCTCTGGGAAGTCAACCATCCTTAATATTATTGCAGGACTTTTGGATGCGACTACGGGAGACATCTTTTTGGATGGTGTCCGCATCAATGACATTCCTACCAATAAGCGGGATGTTCACACCGTATTTCAGTCCTACGCTCTTTTCCCGCATATGAATGTCTTTGAGAATGTAGCCTTTCCGTTGCGGTTGCGGAAGGTGGACAAAAAAGAAATCGAAGAACGGGTTACTGAAGTTCTGAAAATGGTTCAGCTGGAAGGATATGAGCGTCGTTCAATTCGGAGACTCTCAGGTGGTCAACGTCAGCGGGTAGCCATTGCTCGTGCCATCATCAATCGGCCACGTGTTGTCCTACTAGATGAGCCACTTTCTGCGCTGGATTTGAAGCTGCGGACGGATATGCAATATGAGCTCCGTGAACTCCAACAGCGCCTCGGGATCACTTTTGTCTTTGTCACCCACGACCAGGAAGAAGCCCTAGCTATGAGTGACTGGATTTTTGTCATGAATGAAGGGGAAATTGTCCAGTCAGGAACGCCAGTGGACATCTATGATGAGCCGATTAACCACTTTGTTGCGACCTTTATCGGAGAATCGAATATCTTGCCAGGTAAGATGATCGAAGACTACTTGGTCGAGTTCAATGGTAAGCGTTTTGAAGCAGTTGACGGAGGAATGCGACCAAACGAATCCGTTGAAGTAGTGATTCGTCCAGAAGATTTGCGCATTACCTTG
The DNA here is from genome assembly GCF_030272855.1 of Streptococcus sp. SC1. Lineage (NCBI taxonomy): Bacteria > Bacillati > Bacillota > Bacilli > Lactobacillales > Streptococcaceae > Streptococcus > Streptococcus sp. SC1. The sequence goes on from NZ_JAQCMU010000003.1 coordinate 260,801, forward strand.
CCTGAAGAAGGAAAACTGCAGGTTAAAGTGGATACCCAGCTTTTCCGCGGGGTTCATTATGAAATTATCGCCTACGATGAGCTTGGCAATGAGTGGATGATCCACTCGACCCGCAAGGCCATCGTCGGAGAAGAAATCGGTCTGGACTTTGAGCCAGAGGATATCCATATCATGCGCCTCAATGAAACCGAAGAAGAATTCGATGCTCGGATTGAAGAATACGTAGAAATCGAAGAGCAAGAAGCAGGGCTGATCAATGCCATTGAGGAGGAAAGAGATGAAGAAAACAACCTCTAACCTTTTTCTGGTTCCATATTTTCTTTGGATTCTACTCTTTGTTCTAGCTCCAGTGATGATGATTGTCTGGAAATCATTCTTTAATATCGAAGGTCAGTTCACGCTGGAAAACTATCGGATTTATTTCACTTCGCAGAATTTGACCTATCTGAAAATGAGCTTTAACTCGGTATTTTACGCAGGGATCATCACCTTGGTGACCTTGCTCATTTCTTATCCGACTGCTTATTTTTTGACCCAGCTCAAGCATCGCCAGCTCTGGCTCATGCTGATTGTCCTGCCGACTTGGATCAATCTTTTGCTCAAAGCTTACGCCTTTATCGGCATTTTTGGACAAAATGGCTCGGTGAATGAATTTCTGACCTTTATCGGTATCGGTCCCAAGCAGATTCTTTTCACTGACTTTTCTTTTATCTTTGTTGCCAGCTACATTGAGCTGCCCTTTATGATTCTGCCCATTTTCAATGTCTTGGATGATTTGGATCCCAACCTCATCAATGCCAGCTATGACTTGGGTGCCAATCGTTGGCAGACTTTCCGCAATGTTGTCTTTCCGCTTTCAATGAATGGTGTAAGAAGTGGCGTGCAGTCCGTTTTCATTCCCAGTCTCAGCCTCTTCATGCTGACGCGTTTGATCGGTGGAAATCGTGTCATCACGCTGGGAACTGCTATTGAACAGCATTTCTTGACAACGCAGAACTGGGGAATGGGCTCAACAATCGGAGTGGTTCTGATTATTGCCATGCTCTTCACCATGTGGGCAACCAAGGAAAGGAGAGAACGATGAAAAAATTTGCTAATCTCTATTTAGCGATTGTGTTTCTAATCCTTTATCTTCCGATCTTTTATTTGATTGCCTATGCTTTCAATGCTGGCGATGATATGAACAAATTTACGGGCTTTGATCTGGTTCATTTTCAAAAGTTATTCGAAGATTCACGCTTGATTTTGATTTTGGCGCAGACGTTCTTCTTAGCCTTTCTTTCTTCCCTCATCGCTACGATTATCGGAACTTTCGGTGCTATTTATATTTACCAAGCCCGCAAGAAGTATCAGGATGCTTTCTTATCCATCAATAATATTTTGATGGTGGCGCCTGATGTTATGATTGGGGCTAGCTTCCTGATTCTCTTTACCACGGCTAAATTCCAGCTTGGCTTTGTGTCCGTTTTGGCCAGCCACGTCGCTTTTTCAATTCCTATTGTTGTGCTGATGATTTTGCCAAGGCTGAAAGAAATGAATGACGACATGATTAAGGCTGCTTATGATTTGGGAGCCAGTCAAGTCCAGATGCTCAAGGAAATCATGCTGCCTTATCTGACACCAGCGATCATTGCCGGTTATTTTATGGCTTTCACCTACTCACTCGATGACTTTGCTGTGACCTTCTTTGTAACAGGAAATGGCTTCTCAACTCTTTCCGTAGAGATTTATTCCCGTGCACGGCAAGGAATTTCCTTGGAAATCAATGCCCTGTCTGCTCTGGTCTTTCTCTTTAGTATCGTTTTAGTCATTGGCTATTACTTTATCACGCGTGAGAAGGAGGAAGCAGCATGAAAAAACTCTATTCGTTTTTAGCAGGGATTCTTACGATTATCCTGATTTTGTGGGGAATTAGCTATCGGATTGAGAGTAAAGCCAACAGCAAGGGCAGTGATAAATTGGTTGTCTATAACTGGGGAGATTACATTGATCCGGAATTGCTGACTGAGTTTACCAAGGAAACAGGCGTGCAGGTTCAGTACGAAACCTTCGACTCTAACGAAGCCATGTACACGAAAATCAAACAAGGTGGAACGACCTACGATATCGCAATCCCAAGTGAGTACATGATTGCCAAGATGATGAAGGAAAACTTGGTTGAGAAATTGGACCATAGCCAGATCAAGGGCTTGGAAAATATTGGCTCAGACTTTTTGGATCAGCCATTTGATCCAGGGAATCAGTATTCCATTCCTTATTTCTGGGGAACGCTGGGCATTGTTTACAATACTAAAATGGTCGAGCATGCGCCTGAACACTGGAACGATCTATGGAAGCCAGAATACAGAAACTCCATCATGATGATTGACGGAGCCCGTGAAGTCATGGGGATTGGTCTGAATTCCAATGGTCGTAGTCTTAACTCTAAAGATGCAGACCAGCTGCAGGAGGCTGTCGATAAGCTTTACACTCTGACGCCAAATATCAAGGCCATCGTCGCTGATGAGATGAAGGGGTATATGATTCAGAATAACGCGGCTATCGGCGTGACTTTCTCTGGTGAGGCTCGTCAAATGCTGGAGGCCAATGAAGACTTGCGCTATGTCGTTCCGACAGAAGCTAGCAATCTTTGGTTTGACAATATCGTTATTCCAAAGACGGTCAAAAATAAAAAAGCTGCCTACCAGTTTATCAATTTCATGCTGAGACCAGAAAATGCTTATAAAAATGCCCTTTATGTTGGCTATTCAACGCCAAACCTTCCTGCCAAGGCCCTGCTGCCAGAAGAAGTACAGGAAGACGAGGCTTTCTATCCAACCGAAGAAACTATGAAGCATCTGGAAGTCTATCAGCAATTAGGACCAAAATGGCTCGGAACATACAATGACCTCTATCTTCAAGTCAAAATGTATCGCAAGTAGCCAAAGAAGAGGCTGGGACAAAAGTCCTAGCCTCTCAATTGTCTTTGGATTATCAAGCAAGGCGCAGGGGTTGAGTGGGCTCTACTACGCTGATTTCATCAGCGTTTACAGCCCTACTCAACTGTGCGGAGGTGGGACGACGAAATCGAATTCTAACGAATTACTGATTTCTGTCCCACTCTCTTTTTTATATTTTAACTTGTATAATTATTTGAAAAGCAGAGGAGAAAGTAGTAAAATTATATTAACATATGCAATAGGGTTTTATACTCAATTAAGGAGGAAATCATTATGTCAGTTTTCTACGTTCCATCAGTTAATTTGATTGGTAAGGGTGTCATCAATGAATTTGGTGGTCATGTCAAAGAGTTGGGCTTCAGGAAAGCTCTAATCGTAACAGACCACTACATTGCATCCAGTGACATTTTACAAAAAGTCATCAGGCCGCTAGAAGCAGAAGGCATTGAATATGTGGTTTTTGAAGGTGTAGACCCAAATCCTTCCTGTAAGAATGTCTACGATGGCTTAGCTACTCTTCAAGGAAATGACTGTGATTTTATAATCAGTGTCGGCGGTGGCTCACCTCAAGATGCTGCTAGCTGTATTTCCATCATGGCGACAAATGGGGGCAAGCCACAGGATTATGAAGGGCTCCATAAGTCTAAAGAAAAGGGTCTGCCAGTTGTAGCCATCAACACCACGGCAGGGACTTCTGCTGAAATCACTATCAACTATGTTATCACGGACGAAGAGCGTAAGGTTAAGATGGTGATGGTTGATAAAAATAGCCTAGCTCTCATCTCTGTCAATGACCCAGAGCTCATGGTTTCCAAACCAGCTAATTTAACGGCAGCGACTGGGATGGATGCTTTGACTCATGCTGTTGAGGCCTTGGTAACTCCTGGCGCTTATGGCGTGACCAAGAAACTGTCTATCGGTGCTATTGAGTTGATTAAGGAATATTTGCCGCGAGCAGTCGCTAATGGCCATGATATAGAAGCGCGTGAAGCTATGGTCAATGCTATTTTCCTTGGCGGAATGTCCTTTAACAATGCAGGTCTGGGCTACGTACATTCGATGGCTCACCAGCTTGGTGCGGTCTATCATTTGCCTCATGGCGTTTGCTGTGCTATGCTCCTGCCAGTAGTCGAGCGTGAAAATGCCAAACGTGTACCAGCAGCCTTTAGAAATGTAGCTAAAGCTTTAGGCTTGCATACAGAAGGCAAGACTGATGAAGAATGTGCAGCATATGCCATTTCAGAAATCGAAACCTTGTCCGAAACGGTCGGTATTCCTAAGAAATTGACGGAGCTTGGTATTGAAGAAAAGGACTTTGACTTTGAATACCTTTCTAAGAATGCTTTGATTGATGCTTGCGCACCGGGTAATCCTTTCATGCCGACTTTGGAAGAAACCATTGCTTTATACAAAGAATTGTTTTAAGCCAAAGGAAAACAGTTCACTCTCTAAACTTAGTTGATTTATATCAAAAAAAGACAGTTGCTCTCTCTCCTACAACTGTCTTTTTAATTTATGGAAATATGTGGAGTACAGGATTAGTGTCCTAGGATAAACTTAGCAATAGCTGTAGCAACGCCATTTTCTTCATTGCCATCTGTTACATAGTCGGCCAAGTCTTTGACATGTTGGCTAGAATTTCCCATGGCAACGCCCAAGCCAGCAAATTGAAGCATTTCAATATCGTTATTAGCATTGCCCAGTGCCATGATTTCCTCAGGATTGATCTCTAAGCGTTGCGCTAGACGCTCTAGGGCAAAGGCTTTGGTAACACCTTTTGGCATCGCCTCGTAGATGACAGGCTGGGAACGGACGCCACTGAATCGCTGGCAGAGTTCTTGAGCGAACTTGTTCTCAAAATCATCGACCTGCTCAGGATTTCCTAGGAACATAGCTTGAAACATTCGATGCTGGCCGCTGCAAGCTTCTTCAAGGCTGATTTCAGTAGGAGTCGTAAAGACGAGGGCCGCATCATCTGTCACAATTTTGCTGGCTTTCTCTCCTACGACGAAGTAATGCTCTTCATCAAACAAGGTCAACTGTACTTGGCTCTGTTCGGCCAAACTGTAGAGGTAGCGAATATCATCGGGCTTTAATTCTTGCCAATCAACAACCTGCCAATCGCTAGTCTGATGGATAGCGCAGCCATTGTCTACGATGACATATTCATTTTCATTCTCCAAGCTCAGCTCCCGAAAGTAAGGCTTGACACCCACGAGCGGTCTGCCTGTACAGAGGACAAGCTGGACTCCAGCTTGGATAGCTTGGTGAATGGCATCAATATGAGCTTGAGGAATCTTTTTTTCCTCAGTTAGCAAGGTTCCGTCCATATCAAGGGCAATTAGTTTAATCATAGTTTTTCTCCAATAGTATTTGTGAATATTATAGCATATTTTCTATCGCTAGGAGAGCAGAAATGGGAAAAGGTTGTTTTTTAATTTTTCCTCTCCTTGTGGTATAATAAGAAAATCTAGTAAGGAAAAGAGAATCTATGAAAGCAAAGCGTATCGTATTTAAAGTTGGAACGAGCTCATTGACAAATCCTGACGGCAGTCTGTCGCGGGCGAAGGTGCGGGAAATTACCCACCAATTATCGGTCTTGCATGAAGCCGGACATGAGTTGATTTTGGTATCGTCTGGAGCCATTGCGGCTGGTTTTTCTTCTCTGGGCTTTAAAAAACGTCCAACCAAAGTAGCCGACAAACAGGCTTCGGCCGCTGTTGGTCAGGGGCTTCTCCTAGAGGAGTACACCACTAATCTGCTCTTGAAGAAGATTGTATCTGCCCAGATCTTGCTGACGCAGGATGATTTTGCGGATAAACGGCGTTACAAAAATGCCCACCAAGCTTTGTCAGTCCTCCTTAATCGGGGTGCCATTCCCATTATCAATGAAAATGACACAGTTTCTATCGAGGAGCTAAAAGTGGGTGATAATGACACGCTTAGTGCTCAGGTGGCAGCCATGGTTCAGGCGGATCTTTTGGTACTTTTGACAGATGTTGATGGGCTTTACACGGCCAACCCAGCTTCAGATCCAACTGCCCAACGTCTTGAAAGAATTGAGGCGATCTCTAGCGATTTGATTGACATGGCAGGCGGGGCGGGCTCCAGCAATGGGACTGGTGGCATGTTGACCAAGATCAAAGCAGCGACTTTGGCAACCATGTCTGGTGTACCAGTCTATATCTGCTCATCACTTAAAAGCAATGCTTTATTGGAGGCAGCGAGCCAGACTCGAGATGGAAGCTTTTTCTCGGCACAGGATAAGGGATTGAAGACGCAAAAGCAGTGGCTGGCCTTTTATGCTAAGAGCCAAGGCGCCATCTATGTAGACCAGGGAGCGGCACAGGCACTCCGCTACGATGGTAAAAGCCTTCTGGCATCAGGAATTGTCAGGTTAGAGGGGCATTTTTCCTATCAAGATACGGTGACAGTGTACGAGGAAGAGACTGGTGCGATTTTAGGAAAGGGGCGCGTGCGCTTTGGTAAATCTGCCCTCAAGGACATGCTTCGATCTAGCAAGCCAAAAGGAGTCGTGATTCATCGTGACGATTGGATTTCTATTACTCCAGAGCTTCAATTGCTCTTTTCTGAATTTTAAGAGGAAATAGGAGTTTAGTTATTTCCTTTTCCCGAACTCTCCGAGATCTTTATCAATTGTAAAAAGAAATTATTGTATCTTACGAAAGGAGGCGCTATGACCTCGACACAAGAATTATTTGAAATTGTAAAAAAGTCAAAAAAATCAATCAACACGGCTACAACTGCTGAGAAAAACCATGCTTTGGAAGAAATGGCAAAGCAGCTCTGGCTTTCTCGTGCTGATATTTTAGCAGCCAATGAACTGGATATGGCAGCGGCTAAAGGTAAAATTTCAGATGTCATGCTGGACCGCCTCTATCTAGATGAGGAGCGGATTGCCGCCATGGCAGAGGGCATTCGCCAGCTGATTGCCTTGGAGGATCATGTCGGCCAAGTCTTGGAAAGGACCGAGCTTGAGAACGGCCTCGTCATCAGTAAAAAGCGAGTGGCTATGGGCGTGATTGGCATTATCTACGAAAGCCGGCCTAACGTCACCTCTGACGCTGCGGCTCTTGCCCTAAAAAGTGGTAGTGCAGTCGTTCTCAGAAGCGGCAAGGATGCCTATCAGACAGCGCTAGCTATTGTCACAGCTCTGAAAGAAGGTTTGGCTCAGACGAAGATTTCGCCGGATTGTATCCAGTTGGTTTCTGATACTAGCCGTGCTTCCGCCCAGGCTATGATGAAGGCCAAGGGCTATCTGGATTTGCTCATCCCTCGTGGAGGTGCCGGATTGATTCAGGCGGTCGTGGAAAATGCTACCGTGCCAGTTATCGAGACAGGTACTGGAATTGTCCATATCTATGTAGATAAGAATGCTGATCAAGACAAGGCTTTGGCGATTATTGAGAATGCTAAGACCAGTCGCCCCTCAGTCTGCAATGCTATGGAGGTACTATTGGTTCATGAAGAGATTGCAGCTGACTTTTTACCACGTTTGCAGAAGACCTTGGTAACAGATCGAGATGCTGCGCAAGAAAACCCTGTTGAACTACGTTTGGATAAGAAAGCAGCTCAGTATATCTCAGGAACACAAGCTAAATCGGAAGATTTTGATACCGAATTTTTGGACTATATCTTAGCGGTCAAGCTGGTTTCCTCGCTGGAAGAAGCGGTGGAACATATTGAAGCTCACAGCACCCATCACTCGGATGCCATTGTGACAGAGAACCATGCAGCGGCGTCTTACTTCACAGAGCAGGTGGATAGCGCAGCAGTTTATGTCAATGCTTCAACCCGCTTTACAGACGGCGGTCAATTTGGCCTTGGCTGCGAAATGGGGATTTCTACTCAAAAACTGCATGCTAGAGGTCCTATGGGGCTGAAAGAGTTGACCAGCTATAAATACGTCATCCAAGGAACTGGTCAAGTGAGGAAATAATGATGAAAATTGGATTTATCGGTCTGGGAAATATGGGCGGCAGTCTTGCTCGCCTAGTTGCCCAAGATGAAAGATATAGAAGCAAATTACTTCTAGCCAACCGCAGTCGAGACAAAGCTGAAAAGATTGCTGCGGAAGTTGGTGGGCAGCCGGTCAGTAATGCAGAAGTTTTTGCTCAGGCAGAGGTGATTTTTCTGGGCATCAAACCTGCTCAATTTGCTGACTTGCTGGCTGAGTATCAAGAAATTCTAGACAAACGGGATTCTCTTCTGCTGGTTTCGATGGCTGCTGGTCTGCCTTTGGGAACGTTAGAAAAATTGACACCTAGCCACCATCGTTGGCTTCGGATCATGCCTAATACACCAGTAGCCGTAGGTGAGGGCGTTATTAGCTATGCCTTATCCCAGCAGGCGAAGCAAGCGGATGAAGACATGTTGCGTGAACTTCTTTCTTTTGCTGGCCTTTTGGTCAAATTAGAGGAAAAACAGTTGGATGCGGCGACAGCTCTTGCTGGCTGTGGACCAGCCTTCGTCTATCTCTTTATTGAGGCCTTAGCGGACGCTGGTGTCCGAGCAGGACTTAGTCGCGACATAGCCCTTCAACTGGCCAATCAGACCCTTTTAGGCGCTGCTAAGCTTAGTCAGGTCAGTGGGCAACATCCGGCTCAACTCAAAGACCAAGTCTGCAGTCCGGCTGGTTCGACCATCGCCGGGGTAGCTAGTCTGGAAGAAAATGCTTTTCGAGGAACGGTCATGGCAGCCGTTCAAGCTGCCTATCAAAGGACACAAGAACTTGGTAAGTAGAGGAATTGACATTTTGCTTCTTTTGAAGAAAAAATAGAATCGTAAAGAGATATGATATATCATCATATAAGTAGTGCAGAGAGACACTCGTAGATGGCTTGTTTAAAGCCAGTACGAGTGTCTTTTTATTTTTCAAAAAACTTATCCTTACTAAGTCAAGTGAAAGTAAACCTGTGGATGACATAGATGGAGACTTTGCTCTAAGAAGAAGTAGATTAAAAAATCAACAGCTCAGCCCATATTTCTTTTGTTTTTCCTTGACAGTTAAATTGTCAGAATTTATAATAAAAGGAGAAAGGTGATAACAGTGTTATCAAATCGAAAGCATGAAAAAAGAAACAGATGAGTTAAACGAAAAAATCTTGGAAAGCGCGAGGAGTGAGTTCTTAGCTTATGGCTATCAGGATGCTTCACTGCGGAGAATTTGTAGCGCGGCTGGCTTGACGACTGGGGCTCTTTATAAGCGCTATGAGGGTAAGGACAGTCTCTTTGTTGCCCTGGTTGAGCCTACTCTGACAGCCTTAGACCAGTATGGGGAAGAGCAGAAGCGACGTGACTATGCTTTCCTAGAAGAGGGACATCTGTCTGATATGTGGGCCCATCGCTTGGAGGATCTCCAGTCCCTGATGCGGATTCTCTATGAGCATAAGGATATTGTGCAGCTTTTGCTCTTTAAATCTCAGGGGTCTTCGCAAGCGGGCTTCAGGATGCGTCTGCCTCATGTGGCTGCAGACGAGACTTATCGCTATTTGGAGCTGGCTTACAAAGAGGGGAAGATCAATCATTTGGTCAAACACGAGTTTCTGCGATCGTGCATGACAGCTTATTACACAGCTGTATTTGAGCCCTTGGCTCAAGACTGGCCCCAAGAGCAGGCGCTGGAATTTTGCCATTCCATCATGGACTTGTTTGACTGGGGAGGTTTGCTAGGTTTTTGATAGAAAGAAGGAAATTCTATGAAGAAAAAATCTGTTCTTGCTTGGATCTGGGACTTTGTTTCCCTTCATAAGATATATTTTGTGCTCAGTCTGATCTTTGCCTTTGCCTCTGTGCTTTCAGGATTTCTGCCTTATTTCTTTATTGGCGGAATGATTAATCAGCTCTTGGCTGGCAATAAAAACTGGGATTTCTACCTGCAGCAGTCAGCGTGGGCAGGTCTGGCCTGGATTGGCTACTGGGGATTCCACGGTATTTCCACCATGCTGTCACATATGGCTACTTTTAAGATTTTAGCGGAAATGCGGCACCGCCTGACAAACAAGCTGGCTAGGCTGCCTCTAGGTACAGTGCTTAGTCAGTCATCAGGCAGTTATAAAAACATTATCGTTGAGCGGGTGGATGCGACCGAAACGACCTTGGCTCACCTGATTCCAGAGTTTACCGCTGGGATTTTTGGTCCGATTATTGTTCTCATTGTCATGCTGGTTATTGATTGGCGGCTGACCTTGCTGTCTCTCCTGACTATTCCCATCGTGGCGCTGGCCTATATGCGAATGGCTGTCAATAGCGAAGCGGACTATCAAAATACTCTGGTCAAGACCAAAAAACTCAATGATACAGCGGTGGAATACATCAATGGGATTGAGGTCATCAAGGTCTTTGGCAAAGAAAAGTTTTCATACGATAAGTTTGTGACGGCTGCTAGAGAAGGAGCAGACTGCTTTATTGAATGGATGCGCAAGTTTAATCTAGAGATGGGCATTGTGACTGCATTTTTGCCATCAGGCCTACTCTTTCTGCTGCCGGCTGGCTGTTATTTCTATCTGCAAGGCAGCTTGACTGCTAGCAATTTCATTCTGATGATTATTCTGTCGCTTAGTCTTCTGACTCCTCTGATTTTAGTGGCTAGTTACATGGATGATTTACGGAAAATCGGGACTATTTTTGGCCAAGTCATTGATATTTTGGAAAAGCCTGATTTGAAAAGGCCTCAGGAGCTGAGAGAACTTCCAAAAGGAAGGGATCTGGTCATGACGGATGTCAGCTTTGGCTATAAAGATGAAGAGGAAGTACTGCATGGTATTTCGCTAAATATTAAGGCTGGCAGCATCAATGCTTTAGTTGGGCCATCAGGCTCAGGTAAGTCTACAATTGCCAAGCTCCTGGCTTCTTTCTGGGATGTCAGTTCTGGTCAGATTACCTATGGTGGCTTGGATATTCGTCAGCTTCCGCTAGACTATTACAGTCGGCAGATTGCTTACGTGACCCAGGATAACTATCTGTTTGATGAGACTATTATGGAAAATATCCGGATGGGAAATCCAGCAGCTTCTGATGAAGAGGTTATCGAAATTGCCCGTCGCTGTGGCTGTTATGACTTTATCATGAACTTGGAAGATGGCTTTGAAACTCAGGTAGGCTCTGGTGGCAGTCATCTATCTGGTGGGGAGCGTCAGCGGATTGCCATCGCCCGTGCCATGCTCAAGGATGCGCCGATTCTTATCTTGGATGAAGCGACTGCTTATACAGATCCGGAAAATGAAGCACGGATTCAGTCCAGTCTAGCTCGTCTGATTGAGGGACGGACCTTGATTGTCATTGCTCATAGGCTGTCTACGATTATGAGTGCAGATCAGATAGTCCTGGTCAATGATGGTCGGATTGAAGCTAGAGGCCGGCATGAAGAATTGCTGGCAGCCAGTCCACTTTATGCTTCCATGTGGCAGGCCCATATAGCTACTAGGGATAGTGATGAGATGGAAGGAGGGCTGACCCATGCTTAATATACTGAAGAAATTCTTTGATTTCTGTACGGCAGAGGACCGTAAGAAATTTTATCAATCCATTTATCTGGGCGTCATCAAGTCCTTTATCATCGCTCTGCGTATCCCAGCAATCGGTCTAGTCGTTATGGGACTGATTGAGAAGAATCTCTCTATGCAGACCTTCTGGCTGGCTCTGGCTATCATGCTGGTATCCACTGTACTAAACGTCTGGATTACTCTAAAAATCACCATGCTTCAGACGGAAGCGGGCTATCATACCTGTGCTCAGAAGCGGATTGAAATTGCCGAGCACATGCGCTATCTGCCCATGGGTTACTTTAATCAAAATAGCTTGGGCAAGATTACCAGTGTTACGACTAATACGCTGGAAGGGTTGTCTGATGTAGCTACGCGAGTGGTTATGATAACTGTGCAGGGATTTCTGACGACTGGCCTCATCACTATTTTGGTCTTTCTCTATGACTGGCGGGTTGGACTGGTTCTCTTGGCGGGTCTCGTCCTCTTTCTCCTGCCCAATACCCTCATGCGTTGGCAAGTTGGCAAGGTTTCTGATGACAAGTATCAGGCGGATATGGACCTGGTAGCCGTTGTTTTGGAGTACAGCCAAGGAATTGCTGAAGTTAAGAACTACAATCTGGTCAACCGTTCTGTCAAGAAGCTGTCCAAGGCTATTGAAGGAAAGAGTCAGCTAGATACTAAAATGACACTCGTGACCTCACCTTACATTGCCCTCCAGGGCATGGTGACCAAGCTGACCGGTCTCTTTATGGGTCTTTTCTCTATCTATTTTTATCTCAATGGCAGTATGGAGCTGCTGGTAACCATTATGATGATTGTCAGTGGCTTTATGATTTATGAAAATCTAGACGGCGTTGGCTCTTTCTCTTCTCTCCTACGCATTGTTGATCTGTCGGTTGATATGGTCAATCAAGTCTTAGCTATCCAGCCGATGGACATCAGCGGTCAGGATATTGAGCCTGAGAGCAGCCGGATTGAGCTGAGAGACGTTAGCTTCTCTTATGGAAATAAGAAAATCATTGACCGAGTTTCCCTCACCATTCCAGAAAAAACGACAACTGCCTTGGTCGGACCATCTGGATCGGGCAAAACAACGCTCTGCAACCTCATCGCCCGCTTCTGGGATGTGGATCAAGGAAGTATCAGTCTGGACGGACATGATGTTAGGGATTACAGCTATGACAGCCTGATTCGCAATTTCAGCTTTGTCTTCCAAAGCGTCTATCTCTTTGAGGATACTATTGCTAATAACATCCGTTTTGGCAAGCCGGAGGCCAGTCAGGAAGAAGTAATAGAGGCTGCCAAGAAAGCCGCCTGTCATGACTTTATCCTCTCACTGCCTGATGGCTATAATACCAAGATTGGTGAAGGAGGTGCCAGTCTTTCTGGAGGTGAGCGTCAGCGCATTTCCATTGCGCGAGCTATTATCAAGGATGCGCCTATTATCATTCTGGATGAAGCAACAGCCAATGTTGATCCAGAAAACGAAGAAGCCCTCATGCAGGCTATTCAGGCTCTGACTCGCGATAAGACCATTATCATGATTGCCCACCGACTCAAGACAGTTGAGCATGCAGACCAGATTTTGGTGCTGGATCAAGGCCGCATTGTCGAGCAAGGCAAACACCAAGACTTACTGGCCAAACAAGGTATCTACAGCAAATTTATCCAAGAAAGAAAAACAGCCGCCAGCTGGCGGATTGAGATGGAGGAGTGATAACCTGAAACAGCAGGCTAACGGCTTGCTGTTTTTCATTTAAAGGGAAGAATGATATAATGAAGTAGAGAAAAATCTTGAATGAGGTAGCCATGAACGAAATCAAATGCCCCAACTGTGGGGAGGTTTTTACTGTCAATGAGAGCCAGTACAGTGAGCTTTTGTCGCAGGTTCGGACTGCAGAGTTTGACAAGGAAATTCATGCTCGGATTGAGCAGGAACTGGCTTTAGCAGAGCAAAAATCCCAGAATGCTCAACAAGCCCTGCTATCGCAGAAAGAGCAGGAAATTAGCAATCTTCAAAGTCAAATTGCTCAGTTTGAGACCCAGCAGGAATTGGCAAAGAAAGAGGCTGAGCAGGCAGCTAGTCTTCAATTGCAGGAGAAGGATAAGGAAGTCCAGCAATTGGAAAGTCAGCTGACAACTCTGCGCTTGGAGCATGAAAATCAATTGCAAAAGACCTTGTCTGCGCTGGAAAAAGAGCGCGACGAGGTTAAGAATCAGCTAGTTTTGCAAGAAAAGGAAGCAGCGCTGGCTCAGACCTCGCTTAAAGAGCGCTATGAGGTAGAGCTGCGGCAGAAAGATGAGACCATAGAGTTCTATAAGGATTTCAAAGCCAAGCAGTCTACTAAAATGATAGGCGAGAGTTTGGAACAGCACTGTGAGTACGAGTTTAACAAGAATCGTATGGCCATGTTTCCGCGAGCGGAGTTTGGCAAGGACAATGATGCCAGAACAGGCAGCAAGGGTGACTACATTTACCGTGAGGTGGATGAAAATGGTGTAGAAATCCTCTCCATCATGTTTGAGATGAAAAATGAAGGCGATGAGACAGCGACCAAGAAGAAAAACGAGCATTTCTTCAAAGAGCTGGATAAGGACCGGCGGGAGAAAGGCTGTGAGTATGCCATTTTGGTGACACTTCTTGAGACTGACAGCGAGCTCTACAATTCAGGTATTGTCGATGTGTCCTATGCCTATGAGAAGATGTATGTTATCCGACCACAGTTCTTCCTGCCCATGATTACCCTTTTGCGTAATGCTGCGCTCAACTCGCTCCAATACAAGCAGGAGCTGGCCTTGGTGCGGGAGCAGAATATTGATATTACGCATTTTGAGGAAGATTTGGATGCCTTTAAAGTAGCTTTCGCCAAGAACTATCAGTCTGCTTCGACCAACTTTGGCAAGGCCATCGAAGAGATTGACAAGGCTATCCGTCGGATGGAAGAAATCAAGAAATTCCTGACGACCTCTGAAAACCAGCTGCGCTTAGCAAACAACAAACTGGACGATGTCTCTGTCAAAAAACTGACTCGCAAAAATCCTACCATGAAAGCTAAGTTTGAAGCTTTAAAGGAGAAGTAAGAAAAAAAGACAATGAACGGAATTATCAACTTAAGAAAAGAAGCGGGAATGACTTCGCATGACGCTGTCTTTAAGCTGCGCAAAATTTTAGGAACGAAGAAAATTGGTCACGGGGGCACCTTGGATCCAGATGTAGTCGGGGTACTTCCGATTGCTGTGGGCAAGGCGACACGCTTGGTCGAGTTTATGCAGGAGGAAGGAAAGATCTACGAGGGGGAGATTACTCTGGGCTGCTCAACGACGACAGAGGACGCCAGCGGAGACATTCTTGAGCGGACGCCAGTGACGGAACTTTTAGAAGAAGCTCTCATCGATGAAGCGATGGAGTCCATGACTGGTGAGATTCGCCAGATTCCGCCTATGTACTCTGCAGTCAAGGTCAATGGTCGCAAGCTTTATGAGTATGCGCGTGCAGGTCAAGAAGTGGAGCGTCCCGAGCGGCAAGTGACCATCTATAGCTTTGAACGCACCAGTCCGATTTCCTATGAAGATGAGCAAGCTCGTTTTCGCTTTCGGGTCAAGTGCAGCAAGGGAACATATGTTCGAACCCTGTCTGTTGATTTGGGAGCCAAGTTGGGCTTTGCCAGTCACATGTCCCAGCTGACAAGGACTTCTTCAGCAGGTATGAGCTTAGAAGATGCCTTGACCTTGGAGGAAATAGCGGAGCGAGTAGCAGTGGAGGATTTTACATTTCTTCAGCCTTTGGAGTTGGGGACAGGTGATCTACCCAAGATTGAACTGACGGCTGAACAGCTAGAGGAAGTCCGCTTTGGTCGCTTTATTTTCATTGAAAATGCGGCAACAATCTTGGCTGGTTTTCATAAAGGTAAGCTTATCGCCATCTTAGAAAAAAGGGAAGAATGTTATAAACCTAAAAAAGTTTTTCTTTGATCATATTGAACATATCAGAGTCCTGAAATTTATTTTCAGGATCTTTTATATGACTGGAATAATTAATTAAATCTTGAAGTTAAAAATGGACAAAAATTTTGTCCCAAAAGACATAGAAAACACTTATATAATATGATATATATCTGAAATAAAAGCACTCCAAATTTAAACATTCTGGTAAAAAAATGATGGAGTGGAAACAGGGGATTATCATTGCTTAAATCCCACTTATATGTTACACTGTAGGGAGTGACAATTTTAAATAATAAGGAGGGTTCCGATACATGGGACAAGACTGGAAGAAAATAGAAAGGCAACGTTTTACAATTCGTAAGACGAGAGCATGGGGCGCATGTTCAGTTTTTCTAGGATCAAGTATTTTCTTTCTAGGAGGGGGAGTTGCAAGTGCACAAGAAGTTAGTCCTTCTGCACAAGACCAAGCAGCTCAAGTAGCAGAAGCTGCTAGAGTTTCAGATGAAAAAGAGTCTGATAAACCGGTAACTGAAGCACAAGCTGAACCTGAAAAGAATACTGCGTCAGTAAGTGCAGATGTTCAAGCAACTGAAGCTAAAGAACAAGCTGCGCCTAGCACTGAAGAAGTAGCTAAAGCAGAAGAAGCTGCTGTTTCAAAAGACGAAAAGTCAGAAGAAACAAGCGCTCCGAAAGAAGCTAAAGCAGAAGAAAAGACTGAGCCAAAAGAAGAAAAATCAGAGGCAAAAACAACAAGTTCTGAAACTAGTGCAGCCGCACAACCTAAGCGTTCAGGCACATCAGGATTCAGAAGTGTTAGTGGCACATCAGGATTCAGAAATACTGGTGCTGCTCGCCAAGGATCTGACTATACTGTTACTCAAGATGGTAATCTAGCTACAGTTCAAGCGAATGCCTTGAAAACTCAGTTGGACTCCGCGGCATCAGAGAATTTGCCGGTTACACCGAATCCACTTCGAAATTTTGGTACTGCAACAACTGATGAAGAAAGACGCAAGTTAGAACGTCAAGCAGCTGACCTTCAAAATGCTGAAGCTCGAACCATGAGCGAAAAGATCAATAAATACTTGGCAGATAAAAGAAGAGCTCAACAACTAACTGGTCAAGAAGGAAGTTTGCAACAAATTGCTCCACAAAACCTCGTGTTCTCTGATGAGCCAAACGCAACGGCTAAGATTAGCCTGGCACAAGGAGACTGGTTCGTCAAAGACAGTACACTCTTAGCCCGCAATCAATATGTTCGTGAAGCCTTGGATAGTCGAAGCTATAACGAGTGGAGTGATGGGACAAGAACTCAACCGAATGCGGTTATAACCAGAGCTGACACAAGTCAACCGCCAGCAGAGCGAATCATCAAAGATGCCACAGATGGCTACTACATGGTTCATACGCAAGTTGGTAGAACCACAACAGTGGAGTACACCTTGAACAACTCATTTGCTGGTGGTCGACCTATTACGAAAGCTGTTGCTAGATATACGCCTAAGAAGAGTTCGGCTTATGATGATAGTATGGTAATGGCTATCCATAAAGACCCAACTATGACAGTTTGGAATGGCTCTAGCTATGATCGTAAAGGAACTGGAAACCAGTTGCATATGGAATGGGAATTCTATTATGCGGATGGCACTAAGGTAGACTTTGGCAGAACACCTGGTGTTGTTTCTTTCGCTTCACGTAACCACCACGGGGACGATATTTACGCTGAAATTTATGGTAATTTGAGCTCAAATATGCAGAATGTACAAATTGTAGGTTCTTCTATCGTTCCACAGGCAAATGGTTGGTACTATGCAAATGGTAAGAATAACTCTTATAAAGGCCAAACTGAATATCAATGGGACCAACAAGGTAATCCAAATGAATTCTGGGGAGCGGGTGCTGCAAAAGTTACAAGTGGTACATCATTGAGCTTTGATATTGCCACCACTAACCCTGGTCGATTCTGGCCACGTCCAGTTCGCCAATGGTTCTCATTCAATACCAACGTAAAAGCGAATAACGTCGTAACTAACCCTACTTTGACTTATACTCCAGCAGCTTATGTCAATGAAGTTCCAGCACCAGAACCAGAAAAATCTTATGACAGATTTGTTATGGACATTCCACATAATGTCAGAGTCGTAGATTATGAGAATGCCACTCCAGATCAAAAACGCGCCTTCGACAATCAAACTGGTTCTCAGATTGTTTACCAACAAGGTAAAGACGGACAGGTTATTGTTGTAGGACCAAAACCAGAAAACCTAAATGACGTACCGAATCCTAAGTTTACAGCTCAAGAACTTGAGACACTTAAAAATGGTGGAACTGTAAGAGGATTTAAGGGACATAATTACGTTGATCCTGTAGATACCATCATGGTTGTCAAACGTAATGCGGGACCAACTGGACCAAAAGGTGATAAGGGCGCTACTGGCGCAACCGGAGCAACCGGAGCAACCGGTGCAGCAGGACCAAAAGGTGATAAGGGCGCTACAGGCGCAACCGGAGCCACAGGTGCAGCAGGACCAAAAGGTGATAAGGGCGCTACAGGCGCAACCGGAGCAACCGGTGCAGCAGGACCAAAAGGTGATAAGGGTGCTACAGGCGCAACCGGAGCAACCGGTGCAGCAGGACCAAAAGGTGATAAGGGCGCTACTGGCGCAACCGGAGCAACCGGTGCAGCAGGACCAAAAGGTGATAAGGGCGCTACTGGCGCCACTGGAGCTAAAGGCGATAAAGGTGAAACTGGAGCAACAGGCGCAACTGGTGCTAAAGGAGAAGATGGTAAGCCATCATTAGCCCAAGTCGTGGATAATAATAACGGCACTCACACTGTTAAAGTTGGTCTTGATAAGAACAATAACGGCCAGCTCGATCCAGACGAAGTAACCTCATCTACCATCGTTAAAGACGGTAAGGATGGTAAATCTCCACTAGCTAAGGTTGTTGATAACAACAACGGCACCCATACTGTTCAAGTCGGACTCGATAAGAACAATAACGGCCAGTTGGATCCAGATGAAGTGACATCTTCTACAGTCATTAAAGATGGAAAAGCTGGTGCAACCGGTGCTACAGGAGCAACTGGAGCTAAAGGCGATAAGGGCGCAACAGGCGCAACTGGTGCTAAAGGAGAAGATGGTAAGCCATCATTGGCTCAAGTCGTAGACAACAATAACGGTACTCATACTGTTAAAGTTGGTCTTGATAAGAACGGTAATGGCCAGCTCGATCCAGACGAAGTAACCTCATCTACCATCGTTAAAGACGGTAAGGATGGTAAATCTCCACTAGCTAAGGTTGTTGATAACAACAACGGCACCCATACTGTTCAAGTCGGACTCGATAAGAACAATAACGGCCAGTTGGATCCAGATGAAGTGACATCATCTACAATCATCAAAGATGGTAAGGATGGAAAAGCTGGGGCAACCGGTGCTACAGGCGCGACCGGAGCCAAAGGCGATAAAGGTGAAACTGGAGCAACAGGCGCAACTGGTGCCAAAGGTGAAGATGGCAAGCCATCATTAGCCCAAGTCGTGGATAATAATAACGGCACTCACACTGTTAAAGTTGGTCTTGATAAGAACAATAACGGCCAGCTCGATCCAGACGAAGTAACCTCATCTACCATCGTTAAAGACGGTAAGGATGGTAAATCTCCACTAGCTAAAGTAGTCGATAACAATAACGGTACACACACTGTTAAAGTTGGTCTTGATAAGAACGGCAACGGCCAGCTTGATCCAGATGAAGTGACATCTTCTACAGTCATTAAAGATGGAAAAGCTGGTGCAACCGGTGCTACAGGAGCAACTGGAGCTAAAGGCGATAAGGGCGCAACAGGAGCAACCGGTGCAGCAGGACCAAAAGGCGATAAAGGTGAAACTGGTGCTACAGGCGCGACCGGAGCCAAAGGCGATAAAGGTGAAACTGGAGCAACAGGCGCAACTGGTGCTAAAGGAGAAGATGGTAAGCCATCATTGGCTCAAGTCGTAGACAACAATAACGGTACTCATACTGTTAAAGTTGGTCTTGATAAGAACGGTAATGGCCAGCTCGATCCAGACGAAGTAACCTCATCTACCATCGTTAAAGACGGTAAGGATGGCAAGTCTCCATTGGCTAAAGTTGTTGATAACAACAATGGCACGCACACAGTTCAAGTCGGACTTGATAAGAACGGTAATGGTGAGCTTGATCCAGACGAAGTAACATCATCTACAATCATCAAAGATGGTAAGGATGGAAAAGCTGGCGCAACCGGTGCCACTGGTGCTACAGGTGCGACCGGAGCTAAAGGCGATAAAGGTGAAACTGGAGCTACAGGAGCAAAAGGTGAAGATGGTAAGCCATCATTGGCTCAAGTCGTAGACAACAACGACGGTACTCATACTGTTAAAGTTGGTCTTGATAAGAATGGCAACGGTCAGTTGGATCCAGATGAAGTAACCTCATCTACTATCGTTAAAGATGGTAAGGATGGTAAATCTCCACTAGCTAAGGTAGTAGACAACAACA